>NZ_WFGV02000056.1 GCF_010095445.2 Pseudomonas sp. TNT3 | reverse complement strand
TCTTTTTCAACTCCTTTCGCGCTTCGATGACCTGAAGCAACTCACTGCCGAAAACTGCGTAACTCTTTGTTTACCAAGGAGTTTTCCGTTTCGACTGCGCCGGAAGTGGGGCGAATTATAGACATCCAGAATCTGCCGTCAACCTCTAATTTCATAAATCTGTCACAAAGGTCAAAAAAGCCCCGAAAACAAGAAGGCCGCCCTATAAAGGCGGCCTTCTTCCCTTCTACTTACAAGCTAGGAAATGCGAACTGCGAAGCTTCATGACTCGCACGTTGCGGCCAGCGCTGCGTAATGGCCTTGCGACGGGTATAGAAGCGCACCCCATCCGGACCATAAGCGTGCAGGTCACCAAACAACGAACGCTTCCAGCCACCAAAGCTGTGATACGCAACCGGAACTGGCAGCGGCACGTTGACGCCGACCATACCGACTTCGATCTCATCGCAGAACAACCGCGCCGCTTCCCCATCACGGGTGAAGATGCAGGTGCCGTTGCCATACTCGTGATCATTGATCAGCTGCATTGCCTCTTCCAGGCTGTTGACGCGGACGACACACAGCACTGGCCCAAAGATCTCTTCTTTATAGATACGCATCTCTGGCGTGACGTTGTCGAACAGGCAGCCACCCAGGAAGAACCCTTCTTCATGGCCAGCCACACTCAGGCCGCGACCATCGACCACCAGCGTGGCGCCGGCAGCAACGCCGTCATCCACATAACCGCCGACTTTGTCCCGCGCCTGCCCCGTGACCAGCGGCCCCATGTCCAGACCGCAAGAAGTACCTGCACCGATTTTCAGTGCCTTGATCTGCGGTACCAGCTTGGCCACCAGCGCATCTGCTACCTGATCGCCCACACACACGGCCACCGAGATCGCCATGCAACGCTCGCCACAAGAACCGTAGGCAGCGCCCATCAACGCGCTGACCGCGTTATCCAGATCCGCATCCGGCATCAATACCGCGTGATTCTTCGCGCCGCCCAGGGCCTGTACGCGCTTGCCGCGCTTGGTGCCCTCGGCATAGATGTACTCGGCAATCGGCGTCGAACCGACAAAGCTCAGCGCCTTGACTTCCGGCGCTTCGATCAGCGCGTCCACTGCCGACTTGTCGCCATGCACCACGCTCATCACACCTTTTGGCAGACCGGCTTCCAGCAACAACTGCGCGATCAGCAATGTGGAGCTCGGATCACGCTCGGACGGCTTGAGGATGAAGCAGTTACCGCAGACGATCGCCAACGGATACATCCAGAGCGGCACCATCGCCGGGAAGTTGAAGGGCGTGATACCCGCGACCACACCCAGCGGCTGGAAATCCGACCACGCATCAATGTTCGGGCCGACGTTACGGCTGTACTCGCCCTTGAGGATTTCCGGAGCGGCACAGGCGAACTCGACGTTCTCGATACCGCGCTTCAGTTCACCTGCAGCGTCTTCAAGTGTCTTGCCGTGCTCTTCGCTGATCAGCTGGGAAATACGCGCTTCGTTCTGTTCCAGCAATTGCTTGAAGCGAAACATCACTTGGGCACGTTTCGCCGGTGGCGTATTGCGCCAGGCCGGGAATGCAGCCTTGGCAGCGTCGATCGCCTGTTGAATGGTTTCGCGGCTGGCCAATGGCACTTTATGAATGGGCTGACCGGTCGACGGGTTGAACACGTCAGCAGTGCGACCGTTGTCGGTCACCAGCTCACCATTGATCAAATGCGGGATAAGGCTCATGCGGGGCTCCTGAAAATTGTCCACAAGCGCCCTGCTCAGGGCGCCCTCTCTATATAGATAGCGTTTGGAATCAGTCGATCTTGTTCAGCACTTCGCCGACCGCATCGAACAAACGATCAAGGTCCTGCGGTTTGCTATTGAATGTTGGGCCGAACTGCAAAGTGTCGCCGCCAAAGCGTACGTAGAACCCTGCCTTCCACAATGCCATGCCCGCTTCGAACGGACGCACGATGGCATCTCCGTCACGCGGAGCGATCTGGATCGCACCGGCCAGGCCGTAGTTGCGAATGTCGATAACGTTCTTCGACCCCTTCAGACCGTGTAGCGCATTCTCGAAATGCGGCGCCACTTCGGCCACGCTCTGCACCAGGTTTTCTTTCTGCAGCAGATCGAGTGCCGCCAGGCCAGCGGCACAGGCCACCGGGTGTGCGGAATACGTGTAGCCGTGCGGAAACTCGACCGCGTACTCAGGCGTCGCCTGATTCATGAAGGTCTGGTAGATCTCGGAACTGGCAATCACCGCACCCATCGGGATCGCGCCGTTGGTGACTTGCTTGGCGATGCACATCAGATCCGGGGTCACGCCGAAGCTGTCAGCACCAAACATGGAACCGGTGCGACCGAAACCGGTGATCACTTCATCGAACACCAGAAGAATATTGTGCTGATCGCAGATCTCGCGGAGGCGCTTGAGGTAACCCTCTGGCGGAACCAGCACACCAGCGGAACCGGCCATCGGCTCGACAAACACTGCAGCGATGTTAGAAGCGTCATGCAGTTCGATCAGCTTCAACAGCTCATCCGCCAGAGCGATACCGCCCTCTTTCGGCATACCACGGGAATAGGCATTGCTCGCCAGCAGCGTGTGCGGCAGATGATCGACATCCATCATCGCCTGACCAAACATTTTGCGGTTGCCGTTCACACCGCCAAGGCTGGTACCGGCGATGTTCACACCGTGATAACCACGCGCACGGCCGATCATCTTCGTCTTGGTGGCCTGGCCTTTCAGGCGCCAGTAAGCGCGAACCATCTTCACGGCCGTATCCGCACACTCGGAGCCCGAGTCCGTAAAGAACACGTGATTCAGATTGCCCGGCGTCAGATCAGTGATCTTTTCAGCGAGCTGGAACGACAGCGGGTGGCCGTACTGGAAGCCCGGCGAGTAATCAAGAGTGCCCAGTTGTTTGGCAACTGCTTCCTGAATCTCTTTGCGGGTGTGCCCTGCGCCGCATGTCCACAGACCGGACAGCGAGTCATACACCTTGCGGCCCTTGTCGTCAGTCAGCCAACTGCCCTCAGCGGCAACGATCAGTCGCGGATCACGCTGGAAGTTACGGTTGGCGGTGTAAGGCATCCAGTGAGCATCGAGCTTCAACTGGCTGGCCAGGGAAGACTGAGCGTTTTCAGGCATGTTCATGAGCAAAACCTCGCAGGGCAATAAGCGGCATAGAGATCAAAAAGCGTTCTTGCAGCTAAATTGCCACGAGGATAAAGTCTGTGAAATCCAACTTTTCTAACGTTCAGTCTGACCCACACTAAACTTTGAGTAATTAACAGCATGAGCACTCGCCGCCCCGATCCTCTGGCGCAAGTCAGCGACTTTGATATCCGACTGCTGAGGATTTTTCGTAGCGTGGTGGAGTGCGGCGGCTTCTCTGCCGCGGAGTCAGTGCTGGGCATCGGCCGTTCAGCCATCAGCCAGCAAATGAGCGACCTGGAACAGCGCCTCGGACTGCGCCTGTGCCAACGCGGTCGTGCAGGCTTTTCCCTGACCGAAGAAGGTCGGGAGGTCTATCAATCCGCGTTGCAGCTATTAAGTGCACTGGAAAGTTTTCGCACCGAGGTCAACGGCCTGCATCAGCATTTGCGTGGCGAATTGACCATCGGGCTGACCGACAACCTCGTCACCCTCCCCCACATGCGCATTACCCACGCCCTTGCACAACTGAAGGAACGTGGCCCCGACGTGCAGATCCAGATCCGCATGATCGCGCCCAACGAAGTCGAACAAGGTGTACTCGACGGTCGTCTGCATGTCGGCGTGGTGCCCCAAGCCAGCGCACTGTCGGGACTGGAATATCAGCCGCTCTACAGCGAGCGCTCCCTGCTTTATTGCGCGGTCGGCCACCCGTTGTTTTACGTCGACGACAAACAACTGGACGACGAACGCCTAAATAGCCAGGACGCCATCGCCCCCACCTTCCGTTTACCCGCCGACATCCAGGCCCATTACCAGGCGCTTAACTGCACCGCCAGCGCGTCCGACCGTGAAGGCATGGCCTTCCTGATCCTGACCGGGCGCTACATCGGCTATCTGCCAGACCACTACGCTGCCCTGTGGGTGCAACAAGGCCGGTTGCGAGCATTGAAGCCCAAAGCACGCTTCTATGACCTGAGTCTCGCATCGGTCACACGCAAGGGCCGCCGCCCCCATTTAGTGCTCGAAAGCTTTCTGGAAAGCCTGGCCGCAACAAGATGAAAAATCACCAAAGCGGCGTATTAAAAGGCCTGCAGGCCTTACAACGCAAAATATCTTGAGCACTTGGACAGCTTTTTGCAGGGCATGAGAACCGTCATCCCCGCTAAAAAGAAGACCAACGCCCATGCAGCCAGAATCCTCAAGCCCCAGCGATTTGATCTATGGCCTCAACGACCGTCCGAAGCCACTCGCCGCTATCCTCGCCGCCCTGCAACACGTGCTCGCCAGTTTTGTCGGCATCATTACCCCGCCGCTGGTCATCGGTTCAACGCTGGGACTCACCGCCCACTTGCCCTACCTGATCAGCATGGCGTTGATGGTGTCGGGGGTAGGAACCTTCATTCAGGCACGCAGGCCGTTTGGCATCGGGGCCGGCATGATCTGCTTGCAAGGCACCAGCTTTGCGTTCCTGGGCGCTGTGTTGTCGGCAGGATTTCTGGTCAAACAGCGCGGTGGCAGCCCGGAAGATATCCTGGCGATGATTTTCGGGGTGTGCTTCTTTGGCGCCGTGGTGCAGATAGTCCTGAGCCGCTTCATCGGCCAATTGCGCCGGGTAATCACGCCATTGGTGACCGGGATCGTGATTACGCTGATCGGCATCAGCCTCATCAAGGTCGGCATCACCGATCTGGGTGGCGGTTTCAACGCCGCGGACTTCGGGGCGCCGGGCAATCTCGCCCTTGGCGTATTCGTGCTGTTGACGATCATTTTGCTCAACCGTTCGAACACCCCCTGGATCCGACTCTCTGCCATTATCATCGGCCTGGTACTTGGCAGCCTGGCTGCCTGGTTCAGCGGAAAACTGGTGCCGCAGCCATTGCCTGACGTGCCGCTGATCAGTCTCCCAATCCCATTCAAGTTCGGCTTCAACTTCGACTGGAGCGCGTTCCTGCCAGTCGCACTTATCTACCTGATCAGCACCATCGAAACCGTCGGCGACCTGACAGCCAATTGCATGCTCGCGCGCCAGCCCATCACGGGGCCTTCCTATATCAATCGGTTGAAGGGAGGCGTGCTCGGTGACGGCGTCAGTTGCGTCATCGCCGCCACGTTCAGCGCGTTCCCCAACACCACGTTCGCGCAGAACAACGGTGTGATTCAGCTCACCGGCGTGGCCAGCCGTTACGTCGGGTTATACATCGGTGCAGTGCTGTTCTGTCTCGGGTTGTTTCCCCTGATAGGCGCGGTGCTGCAGCAAATCCCCAAACCGGTGCTCGGCGGTGCAACGCTGGTGATGTTTGGCAGCGTCGCGGCCGCCGGCGTACGTATCCTTGCCCAGGCACCGCTGGACCGACGCAGCATGTTGATCATTGCCACGTCCTTCGGAGTGGGCTTGGGCATCGCGGCGCAACCCAACCTTTTGCACCTGATGCCCAAGCTCGTACAGAACCTGTTCGATTCGGCGATCACCAGCGGAGGTCTGACCGCGATTCTGATGTGCCTTCTGCTCCCTGAAACCAAAACAAGCCCGGCTGCAGTCAATCAGGCACTGAACGCCGAGCCGATCGAGCAGGTGTAGCGCTTTTATCGTGACAGGACTTGTCTGATACACGTGGGTGCGCTATCAACGCACTGGTTGCACCCACCTATCAGTTCGGAAGTGCCTATGACCTTTGAAGTCCCAGCCCACGGCGGAAAACCCGCCAGCCGCATTCGTCAAAAGAACGAAGAGACCATCATCAAAGCCGCTGAAGACGAATTCGCGCGTCACGGTTTCAAAGGCACCAGCATGAACACCATCGCCCTGAATGCCGGATTGCCAAAAGCGAACCTGCATTACTACTTCACCAATAAGCTTGGTTTGTACGTCGCGGTGCTGAGCAACATCATCGAACTGTGGGATAGCACCTTCAACACCCTGACAGCCGAGGATGATCCCGCCGAGGCGCTGACGCGGTACATTCGCGCGAAGATGGAGTTCTCGCGACGTCAGCCGCAGGCCTCGCGGATCTTCGCGATGGAAGTCATCAGTGGTGGCGAATGCCTGACCGAGTACTTCAATCAGGACTACCGTGCCTGGTTCCAGGGCCGTGCCGCGGTGTTCCAGGCGTGGATCGATGCAGGCAAAATGGACCCCGTCGACCCGGTCAACCTGATCTTTCTCCTGTGGGGCAGCACCCAGCATTACGCTGACTTCGCCACGCAGATCTGCCGCGTTAGCGGGCGCTCCAAGTTGACCAAGCAGGACATGGAAGACGCCGGCAACAACCTGATCCGCATCATCCTCAAGGGCTGCGGCCTCACGCCCACTATTTAAGACACCTATGCCTTTTACCCTCAGCGGTTTTTGCGAATACCGCGAAGAGATTCGCAAAAGTCGCTTCATCACCTTCGCCGCACCGATCGGCAGCCCGGCTGAAGCCCAGGCATTCATCGAGCAGCATAGCGACGTGAATGCCACGCATAACTGCTGGGCGTGGAAGCTTGGCGATCAATACCGCAGCACCGATGACGGCGAACCGGGTGGCACAGCGGGTCGTCCGATTTTGGCCGCCATCGACGCACAGGACTGTGATCAGGTCGTGGTGTTGGTAATTCGCTGGTACGGCGGAATTCAACTCGGCACCGGCGGCCTCGCACGGGCGTATGGCGGCGGGGCAAACAAATGCCTGCAAAACGCACCGAAAGTCGAGTTGATCAGCCGGGTACCTCTGAGTTGTGCCTGTGGGTTCGCCGAGCTGCCATTGGTGAAACTTCGTGTGGCAGAGCTGGGAGGCCTGGTGACCGAGGAGACATTCACCGCTAATGGCGTAGAGCTGCAATTGGCGGTGGGTGAAGCCCAGATTGATACCCTTCAAACGCTGCTGGCAGATCTCAGTCGCGGGCGCATTTTGTTGCAACGTTAAGACGCTCAGAGGAGCGCAGCCTGCGATCTTTTGGAGCATCGCCCAATTCTCATGCTCCCAACACTTGCCCACATCTACTGTGCATCCGGCTGTGGATAACCTGAGCACACTCGGCTGTAACCCTTCTGTCATGCGGCTTTGCGGGCTTTGTACATTTTTTGCCCAATCCGCCATGAAAACAAACAAATCAATTTAAAAACAATCAGTTAGCGTCGTATATCGCCGTTAGAAGAAAGCCGGTGAATGCTTATGCCCGTCGCGGGAGCTTGCGCACAAATACTGTGGAGCATTCTGTGGATAACCCGTTCATGCCTGTCGCTGCCCCATATCCTGCATGGCTTGCGGCGCGTTGCTCGTTTTTTGACCAGCCAAACCAGGGCAAAAACAGGGCTTGCTCAATGGTGCCGCCCTCAAGTAGTGCCGGACCAATACACAATCTCGCTCGAAGTACCGTCCTCAAGACCTCTACCCTGAGTGTTTTCGACTTTTCCTGACTCAATGGCCAGGAAATTGCTTTATCCACAGGCATAACTCCAATCGACCCGAGCCTGTCATGCCCAACCCCGTGCCGATCCCCGACCCAACACACCGCCTGCAGATGCGCAAAATCTCCAAGCGTTATCCCGGTTGCCTGGCCAACGACGCCATCGACCTCAGCATCGATCCGGGCGAAATCCACGCCCTGCTCGGCGAGAATGGCGCGGGCAAAAGTACTCTGATGAAGATTATTTATGGCGTCACCCAGGCCGATTCGGGAGAGATCATCTGGCAAGGTCAGCGGGTGAACATGCGCAATCCTGGCCAGGCCCGGAGTTTGGGAATCGGCATGGTGTTCCAGCATTTTTCGTTGTTTGAAACCCTGACCGTGGCACAAAACATTGCCCTGGCCATGGGCGGCGCGGCCGGTACGCCGAAACAGCTCGAACCCAAAATCCGTGAAGTATCCCAGCGCTATGGCATGGCGCTGGAACCCGAGCGACTTGTCCACAGCCTGTCCATCGGGGAACGGCAACGGGTGGAGATCATTCGCTGCCTGATGCAGGACATCCGCCTGCTGATTCTCGATGAACCGACTTCCGTGCTGACACCTCAAGAGGCCGACGATTTGTTCGTCACTTTGCGGCGCCTGGCGTCGGAAGGCTGCAGCATTCTGTTTATCAGCCACAAGCTCAGTGAAGTGCGCGCGTTGTGCCACAGCGCCACGGTGTTACGCGGCGGTCGAGTGGCCGGGCATTGCGTGCCGAACGAATGCTCCGATCAGCAACTGGCGCGGTTGATGGTCGGAGAAACCGCCGAGCTGATCACCGATTACCCAAAGGCCATGGGCGGTGATGTCTTTCTCAACGTGAAGGGGGTGTCCTGGCACAATCCGGACCCGTTTGGTTGCTCGCTCAAGGCCATCAATCTTGAAGTGCACGGCGGTGAAATCGTCGGCATCGCCGGTGTCGCCGGCAATGGCCAGGATGAGTTGCTCGCCTTGCTCAGTGGTGAGCAACGGCTGCACCACAACGACGCCGACAGGATCTGTTTCGGCGGCCAACCCGTGGCCCATCTGCGACCCGATGCGCGACGCAAACTCGGTCTGGCCTTCGTTCCCGCCGAGCGTCTGGGCCACGGTGCGGTGCCGGAACTCAGCCTGGCCGACAACGCGCTGCTGACCGCCTTCCAACACGGTCTGGTAAGCAACGGCCTGATCCAACGCAGCAAGGTCGAAGCCTTGGCCGAAGAGATCATCCACCGCTTCGGAGTGAAAACTCCCGACACCCAAGCACCGGCGCGCAGCTTGTCCGGCGGCAACCTGCAGAAATTCATTCTCGGCCGGGAAATCCTTCAACAACCGAAATTGCTGATCGCCGCGCACCCGACCTGGGGCGTGGACGTCGGCGCCGCCGCCACCATTCATCGAGCGCTGATTGCCTTGCGCGATGGCGGTGCGGCGATCCTGGTGATCTCCGAAGACCTCGACGAACTGTTCCAGATCAGCGACCGGCTGGGTGCCTTGTGCAGCGGCCAAATGTCGACGCTCAAGGCCACCGCCGACACCCGACTGATCGATGTCGGTCGCTGGATGGCCGGTCAGTTCGACGCCCCTCAATCACCTGCACCCGCAACGGTTTAACGGAGTCACACATGCTGCTTTCTCTAGAACCCCGTGGTCAGCAATCACGCCTGATGCTGTGGTGCTCGCCCTTACTGGCGGCTGTCCTGACGCTGGGCTGTGGCTCGTTGTTGTTCATTGCGCTCGGGCACGACCCATTGCTGACATTGCACACTTTGCTGATCGCGCCCATCAGCGATCTGTATGGCATTTGCGAACTGTTGGTCAAGGCGCTGCCGATTCTGCTCTGTGCCTTGGGCCTGGCGGTGGCGTATCAGGCGCGAATCTGGAACATCGGTGCCGAAGGCCAACTGCTGCTCGGCGCGCTGGCGGGCAGCGCATTGGCGGTGAACATCATTGACTTGCAAAGCCGCTGGGCATTGGTGTTTATCCTGCTCACCGGGACCCTGGCCGGCGCGGCGTGGGCCGGGCTGACCGCGTGGCTGCGCACGCGTTTCAACGCCAACGAAATCCTCACCAGCATCATGCTTAATTACATCGCCCTGAACCTGCTGCTGTTCTGCGTACATGGGCCGCTGAAAGACCCCGCCGGGTTCAACTTCCCGGAGTCGGCCATGTTCGGCGACGCCAGCCGTTTGCCGTTGTTGATGGAGGACGGGCGAGCCCACGCCGGCGTGTATTTCGCGTTGCTCGCACTGGTCGCGGTGTGGGTGCTGCTGCAAAAAAGCTTCGTCGGGTTCCAGATCAAAGTGCTCGGGCTGGACAAGCGTGCTGCCGGATTTGTCGGTTTCCGCGAGAAGCGGCTGATCTGGCTGGCGCTGTTGATCAGCGGCGGTTTAGCAGGGCTCGCCGGCGTCTGTGAAGTCACCGGCCCGATCGGCCAATTGGTGCCGCAGGTCTCCCCCGGTTATGGCTACGCCGCGATCACCGTGGCGTTTCTCGGGCGCTTGAATCCGATCGGCATTCTGTTTTCCAGCCTGCTCATGGCCTTGCTGTACATCGGCGGCGAGAGCGCGCAGATGAGCATGAACCTCCCTCAAGCCATCACCCAATTGTTCCAGGGCATGATGCTGTTTTTCCTGCTGGCCAGTGACGTGCTGATCCTCTACCGACCGCGCTTGAACCTGCGCTGGGCCCGCCGCGCACCCACTACCGTCGTACAAGCAGGAGCGCTGTGATGGATATCGATCTGCTGAGCAATATTTTCTACGCCATGGTCCGTTGCGGTACGCCGCTGCTGTTGGTGGCATTGGGCGAACTCATCTGCGAGAAGAGCGGCGTCCTCAACCTGGGCCAGGAAGGCATGATGCTGTTTGGCGCGGTGATTGGTTTTATTGTCGCGCTGAACAGCGGCAACCTGTGGCTCGGCGTGTTGCTGGCGATGCTTGCCGGGATGCTGTTGTCGTCGCTGTTTGCCGTGGTCGCGCTGGTGTTCAACGCCAATCAGGTGGCTACCGGGTTGGCGCTGACGATCTTTGGCGTGGGCCTGTCGACCTTCGTCGGTGCTGCCTGGGTAGGTAAGCCCCTGGCCGGCTTTGAACCGATCGCGATTCCCTACCTGAGTGAAATCCCGCTGATCGGGCGGATGCTGTTTGCCCAGGATCTGTTGGTGTACCTGTCGTTCGTGCTGTTTGCGCTGGTGGCGTGGGTGATCGTGAAAAGCCGCGTCGGGTTGATCATTCAAGCCGTTGGGGAAAATCCGGATGCCGCCAGCGCCATGGGGTTGCCGGTGCTGGGTGTGCGGACCCTGGCGGTAGTGTTCGGCGGTGCGATGGCGGGATTGGCCGGGGCTTACTTGTCCCTGGCCTACACGCCGATGTGGGCCGAAAACATGAGCGCCGGACGTGGCTGGATTGCTTTGGCGCTCGTGGTTTTCGCCAGTTGGCGGGTCTGGCGTTTGCTGCTCGGGGCTTACCTGTTCGGGCTCGCCAGCATCCTGCACCTGGTGGCGCAGGGGTTGGGGCTGGCGATCCCGTCGAGCCTGCTGGCGATGCTGCCCTACGTCGCGACCATTGTGGTGCTGGTGCTGCTATCGCGGGATGCGGTGCGTACTCGGTTGTACGCGCCGATGTCGTTGGGGCAGCCGTGGCAGGCCGGGCATTAGGGGAGACCCAGTCGAACTCATCGCGGGCAAGCCCGCTCCCACAGTGACCGAGTCAACTCCAGGGCTATCGGTCAACGCAGAATCCTGTGGGAGCAAGGCTTGCACGCGAAGGCGCCTTGACAGGCAACACCTGAGCCACGCCCCACGCCAACTCAAAGACCAAAAAAACCGCTAATAACGCAGTGGCACCATGGAGCAAGGCATACAACTGCCAACCAGCGAACAGGAATCTGCCAACAGCGTCATACCGTCCATACACCTGCTGCGGATCACGAATCCGCAGCACCGCCCACACGCAGACAATCGACCCCAGCAGATTCGCCATCAGCATGTGCATCGGCTCGAACGCCGGCAGCTCCCCGGGCAGATCAAACGCTGCACTCAAACCCGACAACACCCCATGCAATGCAGCAAAACTCCACGGCGTGGCAAACGCGGCGGTCACGATCAGGTCATACCAGGCGCTGCCCCGCACCAATCGAGTGTATTGCGATGAAGTCCACATCAGCCTTGCTCCATAAATTCAGGGAGCAACAAGGCTAAAGCCTGGAGTATGCTCCAGGGTCAAGCCCCTCTCGAGACGTCATGATGCGCATCGGTGAATTAGCCCAGGCCAGCGCGGTCAGTCGTGACACGCTGCGATTTTACGAGCAGCGTGGATTGATCGCCGCACAACGCAGCGCCAACGGCTACCGCGATTACCCCGCAGACATGGTGCAACTGGTGCTCTACATCAAGACGGCCCAACGGCTGGGCTTTACCCTCGGCGAAATCGGCAACAGCGTCGCCGCGTTGTGGCAGTCCCCCGACCCGGACAGCGCCGTCACACAACTGCTGCAGGACAAGCTCAAGCTGATCGAAGCCCGCATGACCGAACTCGGCGCGTTGCGTCACGAGTTACAGCAACGACTCGGGCAACAATGTCCGTTGCAACTGTCCCCGTTAAATCCGTGATTCCCATTCAAAGGAAACCCTCATGACTTCGGCAAAAACCGCACTCATCATCGGCGCCTCACGGGGCCTGGGACTGGGCCTGGTGAAAACCTTGCTGGCCGATGGCTGGCAAGTCACCGCCACCGTACGCAATCCGCAGAACGCCCAGGCATTGCAAGCCTTGGGCAACGTGCGCATCGAAAAACTCGACATGGACGATCAGCAGGCCGTCATCGCCCTCAGCCAACAACTCAAGGGCGATGTGTTTGATCTGTTGTTCGTCAATGCCGGGGTCAAGGGTCCGGATGTTCAGACGCCGGGCGGCGCGACATTGGCCGAAGTCGGCCAGTTGTTCTTCACCAATGCCGTGGCACCGATCAATCTGGCTCAGCGTTTCGCCGGGCAGATTCGTGCGGACAGTGGCGTGCTGGCGTTCATGAGCTCAGTGCTGGGCAGCGTGACCATGCCTGACTCGCCGGACCTGGCGTTGTACAAAGCCAGTAAGGCGGCACTGAACTCCATGACCAACAGCTTTGTGACGCAATTGGGCGATCAGAAACTCACTGTGCTGTCGCTGCATCCAGGTTGGGTCAAGACCGACATGGGCGGCGAAGGCGCTGATATCGATGTAGAAACCAGTACGCGCGGGCTGATCGATCAAGTGAACGCCTACAGCGGCAAGGGCGGGCATCACTTCGTCAATTACAAAGGCGAAACCATTCCCTGGTAACCCCCTGCGCTCACCCCCACCTCCCTGTGGGAGCTGAGCTTGCTCGCGATGGCATCTCCTCGGTATTACCGACAGACCGAGGAGCCAGCATCGCGAACAAGCTTGGCGCCCACAGTTGTTCAACGTCTGGTCGGGACGGGCTTGCCCACAACAGCGTTTTATCCGAAACTCCGCACCTCGCCCCCGCGGCGAACCTGGATCAGCAGACAGGGCAACACTGAGCTGGCAACCCTGAACCCAATTTTCAGAGGAGCCGGCCAACATGCCTGCGACCCGTACCTGGTTAAAAAACCCCCTTGCCATTTTCACTGCCAATGACCTCGATGCCCGTGGCGGTCTGGTGGTGCAAGACGGCGTCATCGTCGAAGTGCTCGGCGCTGGCCAGCAACCTTCCGCGCCCTGTGAGCAGGTCTTCGATGCTCGCGAGCATGTGATCCTGCCGGGCCTGATCAACACCCACCACCACTTCTATCAAACCCTGACCCGTGCCTGGGCACCGGTGGTTAATCAGCCGCTGTTTCCGTGGTTGAAAACCCTCTACCCGGTCTGGGCTCGCCTCACGCCGGAAAAGCTCGCCCTCGCCAGCAAAGTCGCGCTGGCCGAACTGCTGCTGTCTGGCTGCACGACCGCAGCCGATCACCATTACCTGTTTCCGGAAGGGCTGGAAAACGCGATCGACGTGCAAGTCGAGAGTGTTCGCGAACTGGGCATGCGCGCCATGCTGACCCGCGGTTCCATGAGCCTCGGTGAAAAGGACGGTGGCCTGCCGCCGCAGCAGACCGTGCAGCAAGGCGAAGTCATTCTCGACGACAGCCAGCGCCTGATCGCCGCCTACCACGAACGTGGCAACGGCGCGCAAATCCAGATCGCCCTGGCGCCCTGCTCGCCGTTTTCGGTAACCCCGGAAATCATGTCGGCCAGCGCTGAACTGGCGAACAAGCTCGATGTGCGCTTGCACACTCACCTGGCCGAAACCCTCGACGAAGAAGATTTCTGCCTGCAGCGCTTCGGCCTGCGCACCGTGGATTACCTGGACAGCGTCGGCTGGCTCGGCCCGCGCACCTGGCTGGCCCACGGCATTCACTTCAACCCCGATGAAATCGCCCGCCTCGGCGCTGCCGGCACCGGTATCTGCCATTGCCCAAGCTCGAACATGCGCCTGGCTTCCGGCATTTGCCCGACCCTGGACCTGACCGCAGCCGGCGCATTGCTCGGTTTGGGTGTGGATGGTTCTGCGTCCAACGATGCCTCGAACATGATGCTCGAAACCCGTCAGGCGCTGTACATTCAGCGGCTGCGTTATGGCGCTGAGAAGATCACGCCGGAACTGGTTCTGGGCTGGGCAACCAAAGGGTCGGCCAGTTTGCTGGGCCGCACCGACATCGGTGAGCTGGCAGTCGGAAAACAGGCCGATCTGGCGCTGTTCAAGCTGGACGAGCTGCGCTTCTCCGGCAGCCATGACCCGGTTTCAGCGTTGCTGCTGTGCGGCGCGGACCGTGCGGATCGGGTGATGATCGCCGGCAAGTGGCGCGTGATAGACGGGCAGGTCGAGGGGCTGGATCTGAAAGGCTTGATCGCCGATCACAGCCAGGCGGCCCGGCAACTGATTGCCGGCACCTGACCTGAAGCCATCGCGGGCAAGCCTTGCTCCCACAGGCTTTGCACAGGTCCTGAGAACGGCGTCTGACCTGTGGGAGCTGGGCTTGCCCGCGATGCTTTTAAAGCCCCAACAACGACAACATGATGAACGTCGCAAACAGCACAAAGTGCGTCATCCCTTCGATGGCATTGGTTTCGCCATCGTTGAGGTTGATCGCGCTGACGATCAAGGTCAGGAAAATCATCACGGTCTGCACCGGTGTCATCGCCATCTGAAAGGGCTGCCCGGTATAGAGTGCCATCGCTTCCATCACCGGAACGGTCAGGATGACTGTCGACAACGACGCGCCCATGGCGATGTTGACCACTGACTGCATGCGATTGGCCAAGGCCGCGCGCAACGCCGTCAAAATCTCCGGCGCCGCGGAAATCGCCGCCACCAGAATCGCCGTGATCACCGGCGGTGCTCCCGTCCCTTCCAGCCCCAGATCGAGCGTCTTGGACATCACCTCCGCCAGCGCGCCAATCACCACCACGCCGAATACCAATGTGCCGATGGAAGTGGTCAGGCTGACCGGTGCCGGTTCAGTCTCTACCGGCTCTTTGCGGCGACGCTTTTCCGGGTAGCTGTAGCTGAAAAAATAACTGTGCGGCCCGACCTGCATGCGCAGGAACAGCGCATACAGCACGACCATCGCACCGATGGTGAAACCCGAATAAATTTTCCAGTTCGCCTCGGGAATGAACTCCGGCACCACCATCGACACGCCCATGGCGGTAAGAATCATCACGCTATAGCTGCGCGCCGAATCGTCGTTGTAGGACTGCTCACCATGCTTGAGGCCACCCATCAGCGCCGCCAGGCCGAGGATGCCGTTGATGTCGAGCATCACCGCCGAATAAATCGTATCGCGCACCAAAGTCGCCGAGGCTTCGTTTCTCATCATGATGGCCAGGATCACCACTTCCACCAGCACTGCGGCCAGCGTGAGGATCATCGTGCCGTAAGGGTCGCCCACCTTTTCCGCGAGCAGTTCGGCGTGATGGGCGACGCGCATGGAAGCAGCGACGATGAACGCAATCAGCACCAAACCACCGATCAACGCCACGACCTGGCCGCTGTGCAGTAACCAGTGCTCCAGCGGATAAGCGATGAACGCGGCGATCAGGGCCAGCAGCAGAAACTTTTCTTGCTTGAGGAGTGTGAGCATTGCGGGCCTTTTACCGAGTGAAGCGAAACCAGAATGATGAGCTACTGACTGCGGCACGGCGCTAACGTTTCGTTACACCTTAGCGCACCAGTGGATGGCGGCAGTGTCAGGCTCTGCACTTTTATTGGCCAATCGGCCCCCTTCTCGGGCACGCCCGCTCCCACAGGATTTGCGCAGGTCATGTGGGAGCGGGCTTGCCCGCGATAGCCGTTACGCGGTCTTTAGCCATTTGTTGTCTTATTGGTCAGCAATTTGCATTGCACTCGTCAACCTCAAAATAAAATGGAGTTCGAGTTCATGCATAAACGTCCGTTGAAGAAGCTGATGTGCGCCGTTGCCGCAGCCATCGGTCTGAGCACCAGCCTGAGCGCCGCTGCCGTCGAGCCGCTGAAAGTCGGTTTCGTCTATATCGGTCCGATCGGTGACCACGGCTGGACGTATCAGCATGAACAGGGGCGCAAGGCGCTGGCCGAAAAGTTCGGTAACCAGATCACCACCAACTACGTGGAAAACGTCCCCGAAGGCGCCGACGCCGAGCGGGTGATCCGCAACATGGCCAAGGACAAGTACGACCTGATCTTCAGTACCTCTTTCGGCTACATGAACCCGACCCTGAAAGTCGCGAAGCAATTTCCCAAGGTGACCTTCGAACACGCCACGGGGTACAAGCAGGACAAGAACCTCGGCACCTACCTGGCGCGTACCTATGAAGGGCGTTACGTCGGCGGCTTCCTCGCCGCCAAGATGACCAAAAGCAAAAAAATCGGCTACGTCGCGTCCTTTCCGATCCCGGAAGTGATCCGCGACATCAACGCCATCCAGCTGGCCCTGAACAAGTACAACCCCGGCACCGAAATCAAGGTGGTGTGGGTCAACTCCTGGTTCGATCCGGGCAAGGAAGCCGACGCCGCCAACGCCCTGATCGATCAGGGCGTCGACGTGGTGTTCCAGCACACCGACAGCCCGGCGCCGATCCAGGCCGCTGAGCGACGCGGTGTATATGCCGTCGGCTACGCTTCGGACATGGCGCACTTCGGACCGAAAGCGGTGCTGACTTCCATCGTCAATGACTGGGGACCGCACTACATCCAGGCGACGCAAAGTGTGCTCGATCATTCATGGAAATCGCAGGATTACTGGGGCGGCTTGAAGGAAGGCACGGTTGAGCTACCAATCAGCGACCTGGTACCAGCAGCGGTGAAGGCCGAAGCCGAGCAGATCATTGCCGACATCAAGAGCGGCGCCTTCCACCCCTTCACCGGGCCGATCAAGGACCAGGCTGGCACGGAGAAAATCCCGTCCGGCGTGACAGCGACCAATGCCGAGCTGGCTTCAATGAACTACTACGTCGAAGGCATGAAGGCCGACATTCCGAAGTAAAAGAACGCCACCCTGCAGGAGCTGCCGCAGGCTGCGATCTTTTGATTTTGTTTTTTAAGATCAAGATCAAAAGATCGCAGCCTGCGGCAGCTCCTACAAGGACTCGCAACGGTTTCAAGGACTGCGCATGAATCAGCTTCCCATCATCGACATCGCCCCGCTCTACACCGACGATCAATCCGCCTGGCAATCCGTCGCCAGCCAAATCGACCACGCCTGCCGCGAATGGGGCTTTTTCTACATCAAGGGCCACCCGATCAGCCCATCGCGCATAGAAGCCGTGCTCGATAGTGCCAAACAGTTCTTCGCCCTCCCCACTACCGAAAAACTGCAGATCGACATCACCCAGACCCGCCACCACCGCGGCTACGGCGCCATCGCCACCGAGCAACTCGATCCAGGCAGGCCAAGCGACCTCAAAGAAACCTTCGACATGGGCCTGCACCTGCCAGATGACCACCCTGACGTACTGGCAGAAAAACCCTTGCGCGGCCCTAACCGTCACCCCTCGATACCCGGTTGGGAACCCCTTCTGGAGCAACATTACCTCGACATGCAGGCGCTCGCCCAAACCCTGCTGCGGGCCATGACGCTGGCGCTGAACATCGAGTTCGACTTCTTCGACACCCGCTTCAATCAACCCGTCAGCGTATTGCGAATGATCCACTACCCGCCCCGCCACACCGCCAGTTCCGAGGAGCAACAAGGCGCCGGCGCACACACCGATTACGGCTGCATCACCCTGCTGTATCAGGATGCCGCCGGCGGGCTGCAAGTGCGCAACGTCAAAGGCCAGTGGATCGACGCACCGCCTATCGACGGCACGTTCGTGGTCAATCTCGGCGACATGATGGCGCGCTGGAGCAACGACCGTTATCTGTCGACGCCACATCGGGTGATCAGCCCACTGGGTGTGGACCGTTACTCGATGCCGTTCTTCGCCGAACCGCACCCGGACACCGTGATTGAATGCTTGCCCGGCTGCCAGGATGCACAGCAACCCGCTAAATATCCGATCACCACGTGCGCCGAGTTCCTGCTGTCGCGCTTCGCTGACACCTACGCCTATCGCCGGGAGCCGGAAGGGGTGTGATGAACCGGCTGGTCAGGTTTTACCAATTGTTGCCGCGGGCATCTGTAGAATGCCCGGCATCTGCACCTGATGAGAAAAGACTATGTACGACTGGTTGAACGCCCTGCCCAAGGCAGAACTGCACCTGCACCTCGAGGGTTCGCTGGAACCTGAGCTGTTGTTCGCCCTGGCCGAGCGCAACAAGATCGCGCTGCCGTGGAGCGACGTTGAAACCCTGCGCAAGGCGTACGCCTTCAACAACCTTCAAGAGTTTCTCGACCTGTATTACCAGGGCGCTGACGTGCTGCGCACCTCCCAGGATTTCTACGACCTGACCTGGGCGTACCTGTTGCGCTGCAAGGCGCAGAACGTGATTCACACCGAACCGTTCTTCGATCCACAGACCCACACCGACCGTGGCGTGCCATTCGAAGTGGTGCTCAACGGCATCGCCAGCGCACTGAAAGACGGCGAGCAACAACTGGGTATCACCAGCGGTTTGATCCTGAGTTTCCTGCGCCACTTGAGCGAAGAAGAAGCCGAAAAGACCCTCGACCAGGCGTTGCCGTTCCGGGATGCGTTCGTGGCTGTCGGCCTGGACAGCTCGGAAATGGGTCACCCGCCAAGCAAGTTCCAGCGGGTATTCGACCGCGCCCGTCACGAGGGCTTCCTGACCGTGGCCCACGCCGGTGAAGAAGGCCCGCCCGAGTACATTTGGGAAGCCCTCGACTTGCTGAAAATCCAGCGCATCGACCATGGCGTTCGCGCCATTGAAGATGAACGCCTGATGCAGCGGATCATTGACGAGCAGATTCCGCTGACTGTTTGCCCATTGTCGAATACCAAGCTTTGCGTGTTCGATCACATGTCTCAGCACAACATTCTGGACATGCTGGAACGTGGGGTGAAAGTCACCGTGAATTCCGATGACCCGGCGTACTTTGGCGGCTATGTCACCGAGAACTTCCACGCGCTGTACACCGATCTGGGCATGACTCAGGACCAGGCCAAACGCCTGGCTCAGAACAGCCTGGATGCGCGGTTGGTAAAGCCATAAGCCTCACTACACTCCCTTTGTAGGCGTGAGCCTGCTCGCGATGAGGCCATTACATTCAACCTGTCAGTTGACTGATAATCCACCATCGCGAGCAGGCTCGCTCCTATAGGGTATGTAGGTCAGTCGAGGACAACAGCCTCACTCAACGCCTCCAGTGTCTTCCCTCAAGTCTCCATCCCGAACACCCACACTGGTTTTCACCGCCCCGAACATCGCCGTGATCGCGGTTCAAACAGCCATTTCCAGCTCGGTTTCCCTCGCAAAACGATGGATTTCACGCTGTCCCGTTACCGTCACCAGCAACGCGGGTGAATCGTTCGGCAGGCTCAGCCATCCGGACTGCATGAACAGCTGCAACAACGCCGCACCCAGTGGACCGCCCATGTGCGGACGTCGCTCGCTCCAGTCAGGGCATGCGCAGGCGACTTTACCGTTGTGATGAGTCAGTGCCTGAATGTACACACCGCGCAAGGCCAGCTGTGTCGCGCCCTTGTGCGTGATGGACACTCGCTGATCGTGTTGCTCGATCCAGCCGGCATCCACGAGACGCTGATACAAATCGGCGGCCAGGGTACCGCCCAAATGTTCCTCGCAAAGCCTTGCGCGCAACAATGGCGAAGGCACTGCCTGGGGTTTGGCCACAGGTACCGAGCGTTTGAAAACATCTGGAATGGGCTGAGGAGTGCTGGCCAGCGTGGCGCTGGCCAAGGCCTGGACCGCGGCGCCGACTTCCGGCGCTGCAAGACGGAAAAACCGCTTGCGTCCACGAACCTCGACTTTCAACAGACCTCCGGCAGACAACCGCCCCAAATGGGCATTGGCTGAAGAGGGCGACAGGCCGGCCAGAAGCGCCAGGTCTTCGGCCTGGCGTGCGGAACCGTCCATCAAGGCCCACATCATTGCGCTGCGCTTGGGGTCAGCCAGCAACGTGGCAATCTGGCTGATGCAAGGTGCATGTTCCATTTATTCACTCCCTGTTGAATCGTTTGTCGACTGCTCGCAGACATCTTGACCCTTATTGTTTTCTCGGCCAAGGCGTCGAAAACACCCTGCTCCGGGGCAACTTCGGCCACCCGCGTACGCCATGTCCGACAAAAGGGGGATGCAAGTATAAGCAGGTGGGACGCCACTTCCTGTCGTCCCGGAAACCCTGGGTGGTGATAGTTCCTGTGGGAAGTTTCTCTATTTAACTGCGACTAATGTTCACCTGCGGCAAAAGTCGGAAATTGCCCGCTCAACGTGCCGCATCGACTGGCAAGCATTTCTCGCAAAAGGTTCACGGGCTTACTCAGTTGTGCGCGATGAGCGCACAACAGGTTCAGCGGCGCACGCTCACAGGTCAGCTCCGGCATCAGCAGCTTCAGACGACCGGCCAATACATCCGCCGCCACATCGAGCCAGGATTTATAGGCAATTCCCGCTCCCGCCACTGCCCACAGACGCACGACATCGGCATCATCGCTGAAACGATCACCACTGACCGTCAGCCCGACTTCGCGTCTGCCGTCATGAAAACTCCAGTGATCGTGAACCCGGCTGCCAAGCATGAAAAGCAGGCAATTGTGCTGAGCCAGTTGCTCGAGTTGACGAGGCTCGCCATGTCGGGCGAGGTAATCCGGCGCGGCGCACAGTACACGGCGGTTATGGGGGGCGATGGGCAGCGCCACCAGACTGGAGTCTTCCGGCTCGCCATAACGCAGGGCGATGTCCACCGGCTGGCGGAACAGGTCGGCGATACGGTCTCCCAACAACAAGCGCACCGTGAGCTTCGGATGTTCGCGCTGGAACTCGTCGAGCCAGGGCAGCAACAGGTTGCGGCCGAAGTCCGACGGTGCCGACAGCTGCAAAATGCCGCTGACCTGATCCTGGCCGCTGGCCAACAAACGCCGCCCCTCATCGAGATTGCTCAGGGCGGCACGGGCGTACTCGAGAAAACCTTCACCTTCGGCCGTCAGGCGCAGGCTGCGCGTTGAACGAGCCAGCAAGCGGGCACCCAGCTGCTGTTCGATCCGCTTCAAGGCAGCACTGGCCACCGCTGCCGACATGTCCATTACACGCGCCGCCGCCGAAAGGCTGCCCAGATCCGCCGCCCGGACGAACAACTGCAAGTCATCGAAACGCAGCATTTCTCCACCGATTATCAAAAAAATATTGAAAGAGACTGCTCTTTTAGCGGGTTTTATCTTGTGTAGAAATAGCCAATCATCTGCCTCATCAAAAACAGCCCGTCCCGGAGTCGACCATGTCCCAGCCCTTTACCGCCATCGCCACCCTCATCGCCAAAGCGGGTCAGCAGGACGCCCTCGAAAAACATCTGCGCGCGTTGCTGGAACCGACCCGTGCCGAGGCGGGTTGCGGTCAATACGATCTGCACGTGGACCTCGCCAATCCGCAGGCCTTCTACATGATCGAAAAGTGGAGCAGCGACGAAGCGTTGCAGGCCCATGACGCCAGCGACCATATCCAGAATTTCCGCGCAACAGCCGGCGACCTGATCGAACACTTCGAACTCAAGCGCCTGGGTTTCGTGGCCTGAGTCCGTCTTTTATTACCCACTTTTTGGAGTTACCCATGAAAGCCATCGCCTACTACGCCTCACTGCCGATCACCGACGCCAAGTCCCTGCAAGACATCCAACTGCCAGAGCCCGTCGCCGGGCCGCGGGACCTGTTGGTGGAGGTCAAGGCCATCTCGGTCAATCCGGTGGACACCAAGGTCCGCCAGAACGTCCAGCCAGAAGAAGGCACGGCGAAAGTGCTGGGCTGGGACGTGGCAGGCGTGGTCAAGGCCGT
Source organism: Pseudomonas sp. TNT3 (assembly GCF_010095445.2). Lineage (GTDB taxonomy): Bacteria > Pseudomonadota > Gammaproteobacteria > Pseudomonadales > Pseudomonadaceae > Aquipseudomonas. The sequence goes on along the minus strand of NZ_WFGV02000056.1, from coordinate 15,805 downwards.
CGGCAGTGAAGTGACCTTGTTCAAGGCCGGCGACAATGTGTTCTATGCAGGCTCCATTGCCCGCGCTGGCGGCAATAGCGAGCTGCACGTGGTGGACGAGCGGATCGTTGGCCATATGCCGACCACGTTGAGCTTCGCCGAATCAGCTGCCCTGCCGCTGACCGCCATCACTGCCTGGGAATTGCTCTTCGAACGCCTGCAGGTACGTGAAGGTAAAACCGACGAAGGCCAAAGCCTGATGATCGTCGGTGCTGCCGGCGGTGTCGGTTCGATCCTCACACAACTGGCCAGCCAATTGACCGGCTTGAAAGTGATCGGCACCGCCTCGCGCCCGGAAACTCAAAGCTGGGTGCGCGAGCTGGGGGCTGACTTGGTCATCGATCACAGTCAGCCGCTGAGCGAAGAGCTCAAGCGTGCAGGAGTCGAGTACGTCACCCACGTCGCCAGCCTGACCCAGACCGATGCTCATTTGGATCAACTGGTCGAAGCACTGGCGCCACAGGGGAAACTGGCGTTGATCGACGATCCGAAAGCACTGGATGTGACCAAGCTCAAGCGCAAGAGCCTGTCGCTGCACTGGGAGTTCATGTACACCCGCCCACTGTTCGAAACCGCGGACATGATCGAGCAGCACAAACTGCTCAACCGCATCGCTGAGCTGATCGACGCCGGTACGCTGAAAACCACGGTCGGCGAGCACTTCGGCACCATCAACGCGGCCAACTTGCGCCGCGCTCATGAATTGCTGGAAAGCGGCAAGTCCAAAGGCAAGATCGTGCTGGAAGGGTTCTAAAAATATAATTCAAAACATTGCGGCCTTGTGTGGATACGGCCACAGGCTGCTCTGTTCTGAACGTTCAAACCGTCAGTCCGAAGCTTGACCTTCGTCACAATTACGATCGTATTGAGGACTACAATCGGGTCTTCTGCGATGCAGTCTTTTACCGATAGGAGGTCAGCAATGAATATCCTGATAAAAGAAGTGGCCAAGTCCCAATGGCAAGTTCGTCTGGACCAGCACGCCGTGACATTCCGCAGCGAAGCTGAAGCGCTGGCCTTCACGCGCACACTCGAAGCGCGTCTGCACGCCCCTCATCAATTTCCCCAGAACCAGCCGCAGCGCGCGGCTGGTTGAGTCCGCCTCAGGCCTGAGCTTGCGCCAGCGCCCGGGCATTTTGCAGACGTCGGGTGAGCATTGCTGCACTCACCACCAGAATCCCGCACAAGCTGATGACCATGGCCATCGGCACGGCGGTGCCGTCGTACAAAATCCCCACCAGCGCTGCAGCCCCGGCGGCGACACTGAATTGCAGGCAACCGAGCAACGCTGACGCACTGCCAGCGCGAGCGCCCTGTCCATTCATCGCACACGCCGACGCGTTCGGGAGAATGCAGCCAAGACTGGCGATGCAGATAAACAGCGGAATCAGTAGCGGCCACAAGTGCTCGGTGTGCAGCGAGCTGACGGCCAACAGCGCCAGTCCGGCAGCCAGGTAGACCCACACGGCTCGTACCAGCAGGAACGCCGGACCACGCTTGGCCAACAACCGGGCATTCACCTGCGCGACCAGAATGAACCCCGCCGCATTGGTACCGAACAGCCAGCCGAAATGTTCGGGCGGCACGCCATAGAGCTTGATGAACACAAACGGAGAACCGGCGATGTAGGCAAACATCCCGGCGATCGCAATACCGCCGGTCAAGGCGTGGCCGAGGAACACCGGGGCCATCAACAAACGACCGTACTGGCGTAATGCACCTGACAACGGTTGCCGCGGCAGGTGAGCGGGCATGCTCTCCGGCAAGCCAAGCGCCACAGCCAATGCCGCCAGCGCACTGAAACCGGTGAGCACCAGGAATATCGACTGCCAGCCCGTGGTATTAACCAGCAATCCGCCCAGCATCGGCGCGAGAATCGGTGCCAGGCCCATCACCAGCATCAGCTGTGAAAAGACTTTTGCCGAGCCCACCGCATCGCATTTGTCGCTGACGATCGCCCGCGAAATTACCATCCCCGCGCACCCACCCAAGGCCTGGATAAAGCGCGCGCCCATCAGCCATTCAAGATTCGGTGCGAAGGCACAAGCCAGCGAGGCAAGGGTAAACAGGACGACACCGCTCAACAAAGGAATGCGGCGCCCAAACCGATCCGCTATCGGACCGTAGACCAGTTGACCAATAGACAAGCCAAGGAAGTAGGCCGCCAGCGTCAACTGCACATGCTGCTCATCGGTGCCGAAAGCCAAAGCCATCGCCGGGAAAGCAGGCAAGTAAAAATCGATCGCCAGCGGCCCGAAAGCGCTCAGGGCGCCAAGTATCAAAATGCTACGGAAATTCATCAGGCATCCAGTGGGACAAGAAAGCAACAGCCCCACAGTCTAGCTGCGCATGGACGCCTTGAACATTCCGATAGGTCGCTAACTAATAAAAAGCCTCAGGCGACTTTCACCTCATAGCCCTCTTCAGTGATCGCGCCGATCACCTGCTCGACTGACAAGGCGCTCTCAACCCCGACTTCTTTTGCCGCCAGATCAATGCGCACGCTCGCTGCCGGATCCTTCGCTTGCAAGGCCTGGGTGATGGTTTTGACGCAGTGACCGCAGGACATGCCTTGAACGTTGAATACTTGCATGGGATGACTCCTGTAGATGAGGTTTGACGGCAGTCTCAAGCTTGCCACCATGACAAGGTCAAGTTCTGAAATCATCGGCCGGGCTGGCATTCGCTGCCGCGCTCGGCCAAGCTGCGTACATCAATGACTTCGACATCAGGAGATTCAGCCATGCGCTGGTCAGCTCTCAGCCTGTTTGGCTTTCTCAGCCTCTTCGCCGCCGCGCCTTCGGTCTACGCCGCTGGGGAGGACTACGGAGTGCTGATCATTTCCCGCGAGCGCCTGGAAGTGTCGACTAACTGCGAAATCGGCGTTTATCTCCAGGATCAGCTGTCCGCGCGACTGTTTCAGGAACAAAGCACTTCATTCAACCTGCCACCGGGCGATGTGTCCCTGCGCCTCAAACTGCTGCCAGGCCAGGCACCGGGGTGCAATCCGGGCATGCTCGCACCGGGATCGCAGACCATCACGCTGAAGGCCGGTGATGTGTTGAAGTTCCGCATTGCGATGACGCAGGAAGGGATGTACCTCAAACCCGCCGCACTAGGTTATTGACGGCCCCCTGTAGGAGCAAAAATTGCTCGCGATGCAGCCGCCACGGTCATCCAGAAGACCGCGTCATCGTTCATCGCGAGCAAGCGGTACTCCCACAGGTTATGGATTACGGGTCGGGGCTAATTGGCGCTTGACCTTGCCAGCATGTCAAGGTTGATCCTGTAGTCATCCACTACAGGGAGCGTTACCCATGTCCGAATCCACTACGTTCGATCTGCCGATCGCCGGCATGACCTGCGCCAGTTGCGCGGGGCGCGTCGAGCGCGCTTTGAGCAAAGTCGTCGGCGCCACGGCTGTCAGTGTCAATCTCGCCACGGAACAGGCTAGGATCCAGGCACCCAGTGACAGCCTGCCGGCCCTGATGGACGCCGTGCACAAAGCCGGTTACAGCGTGCCGCAACAGAGCATTGAACTGAGCATCGACGGCATGACCTGCGCATCGTGCGTCGGCCGGGTCGAGCGTGCGCTGGCCAAGGTGCCCGGCGTGAAAAGCGTCAGCGTCAACCTGGCCAACGAACGCGCCCACCTCGAATTACTCGGCCAGGTTGATCCGCAAACCTTGATCGCGGCGGTGGACAAGGCTGGTTATTCCGCCAGCGTCTGGGAAGTCGAACACCCGACTGCCGACAATCAACAACAGCGCCTGCACCGTGAGCGCTGGATATTGATCATGGCCCTCATCCTTGCCCTGCCGCTGGTCTTGCCGATGCTGCTGCAACCCTTCGGTGTGCACTGGATGCTCCCGGCCTGGGCGCAATTCATGCTGGCCACCCCGGTGCAATTCATTTTCGGTGCTCGATTTTATGTCGCCGCCTGGAAAGCCGTGCGCGCCGGCGCGGGCAACATGGACCTGTTGGTCGCCCTGGGCACCAGCGCCGGTTATGGCCTGAGTATTTATGAATGGGCCACTGCCGCCGGGCGCATGCCGCACCTGTACTTCGAGGCCTCGGCGGTGGTGATCGCCTTGGTCCTGCTGGGCAAGTACCTGGAAAGCCGCGCCAAGCGCCAGACCGCCTCCGCTATCCGCGCCCTCGAAGCCCTGCGTCCGGAACGAGCGATTCAGGTGATCGATGGCCGCGAGCTCGACGTCGCCATCAGCGCCCTGCGCCTCAATGATCTGGTGATGGTCAAACCCGGTGAACGCTTCCCCGTGGACGGTGAAGTGGTTGAAGGCCAGAGCCACGCGGACGAAGCGTTGATCAGCGGCGAAAGCCTGCCCGTCCCCAAGCAACCCGGCGACAAGGTTACCGGCGGCGCGATCAATGGCGAAGGTCGGTTGTTGGTTCGCACTCAGGCGCTGGGCGCCGAAACCGTATTGGCGCGCATCATCCGCCTGGTCGAAGACGCGCAAGCCGCGAAAGCGCCGATCCAGAAACTGGTGGATAAAGTCAGTCAGGTATTCGTGCCCACGGTCCTGCTGATTGCGTTGGCAACGCTGATCGGTTGGTGGCTTTACGGCGCACCGATTGAAACGGCGCTGATCAATGCCGTCGCCGTCATGGTCATCGCTTGCCCCTGTGCCTTGGGCCTGGCGACACCGACTGCAATCATGGCAGGCACCGGCGTCGCGGCGCGCCACGGGATTTTGATCAAGGATGCCGAAGCGCTGGAGCGTGCCCATGAAGTCAGCGCCGTGGTGTTCGACAAGACCGGCACGTTGACCTCAGGTACACCGCGTATCGCTCACCTGAGCGCCGTCGAGGGCGACGAGAATGCCTTGCTGCAAAACGCTGGCGCCCTGCAACGAGGCAGTGAGCATCCACTGGCCAAAGCCGTGCTGGATGCCTGCACCGAGCGCGACCTGACGGTCGCCGACGTCACCGACAGCCAGTCCCTGACCGGGCGCGGCATTGCCGGCACGCTTGATGGTCGTCGGTTGGCGCTGGGCAATCGTCGCCTGCTCGAAGAAAGTGGTTTGAACACAGGTTCGCTGGCCGAGTCGGCAAGCGCCTGGGAAACCGAAGGCCGGACGTTGTCATGGTTGATCGAGCAAAGCCCCGAGCCCAAAGTGCTTGGTCTGTTCGCATTCGGTGACACGCTCAAACCCGGTGCGCTGCAAGCTGTGCAACAACTCAGCGCACGAAACATCAGCAGCCACCTGTTGACCGGCGACAACCGCGGCAGCGCCAAAGTGGTCGCTGAAGCGCTGGGCATCACCGATGTGCACGCCGAAGTTCTGCCAGCGGACAAAGCGGCCACTGTCGCCGAACTCAAAAAAACCGGCGTGGTGGCGATGGTCGGCGACGGCATCAACGACGCACCGGCCTTGGCCGCAGCCGACATCGGCATTGCCATGGGCGGCGGCACCGACGTGGCCATGCACGCAGCGGGAATCACCCTGATGCGCGGTGATCCGCGACTGATACCGGCGGCACTTGAGATCAGCCGCAAAACCTACGCGAAAATCCGGCAGAATCTGTTCTGGGCCTTTGTTTACAACCTGATCGGCATTCCTCTGGCGGCGTTCGGCTTTCTCAATCCGGTACTGGCGGGTGCGGCCATGGCACTGTCGAGCGTCAGCGTGGTGAGCAATGCGCTACTGTTGAAGACCTGGAAACCCAAGGACCTGGAGGACAATTGATGAACATCGGCCAAGCAGCCCGCCGCAGCGGTCTGAGCGCAAAGATGATCCGTTACTACGAGTCCATCGGCTTGCTCAAGGCCGCCCATCGCACCGACAGCGGTTACCGCGTCTACGGCGATGACGACCTGCACACGCTGGCATTCATCAAGCGCTCACGAGACCTTGGATTTTCACTGGAAGAGGTCGGCAAGCTGCTGACCCTTTGGCAAGACCGCCAACGCGCCAGCGCCGATGTGAAGGCCCTGGCCCGCCAGCACATCGAAGAGTTGAACCAGAAGATCTTCGAACTGGGCCAGTTGCGCGACACCCTGCAGGATCTGGTCGAGCACTGTCAGGGCGACCAACGCCCCGACTGTCCGATTCTCAAGAGCCTGGCGTCGGGTTGCTGCGCCGAGCCTGCCCATTCCTGATCGACAGCCCCTTCACCACCAACAAAGTGGTGAGGGGAGTGCCGTGGAACAGCAACACCACCGCACCGGGTGTCCACCACGAATAGAACGGCGCGGCGATCAGCATGCCGATGCCGAAACCGGTCATTTGCAGCAGCGTCAGAAAGCTGAAAATCGGCAGGCGCAGATGCTCCGGCTCCCGCTGCAGGCGCGACATCAGTCCGACTTCCGAAAAACCATCCCCCAACCCCGCCGGCAGCGAAAACAGCAGCAGGCCATACAGGGTCTGCTGCTGGAACATCAGGATGAAACCGCAGGACATGAGCAACACGCCGAAGAAAAACCGGCGCTCCAGGTTGATGTTGTCCGAGCCCTTCAGGCGGCTGGCGATGCGCGCACCGATGAACTTGCCGCTGGCCCAGACCGCCAGCATCAGGCCCAAGGTGGTGCTGGCCGACTCAGGGGTCAGCAGTTTTGAAATGATTGGAAAGCCTACGTTGTGTGCGGCACTGCCCAAGGTATCGGCCATGGTGACGGCGAGCATGGCCGCCACCACAGGCGTACCGCGCAGGCCCTGGCGCAAGGCTGGCCATTCACCCTTTCCGTGAGTTGTCCCGGCGTCAGGGGCTTGCGTGGAAAACCGCAGCGGCACGATAAACAGCGCCGCCAGCAGATACGTGACGACGTTCAACGCAAAGACCGTTTCAAAACCAAACGCTGCCACTAACAAGCCGGCCACCAGACTGCCTGCAACCATGGCCGCTGACGAGGCAGACGTAATCCAGGCGTTGGTCTTGAGCAACTGTTCGCTTTTGATCAGGTTGGGTAGCTGGCTGTTAAGGCCTATGGCGAACATCGAGTTGCCAAACCCCAGACCGAAGGCAATGACCGGCAACAGCAGCGCTTGCTGGGCAACCGGCAGTACCAGCAACAGACCCAGCAATCCTGCCCGCAACAGATCAAAAACAATCAACGGCATCCGCCCGGCCCAACGGCGATAAAACGCAGTGCCGATCAGGCTGGCGAACACCCCCCCGGCCACTCGGCTGGCGAGAAAAATGCCAACGCTCATGGGGCTGTTGCTGAGCAGATAAACGTAGGTGGCCAGGGCGACCATGTTGAGAAAGGCCCCGAAGTCCGAGACCAGACGGGCACTGACAATGAGCCGGGCATTGCGGGTGGAGGTGTTCACATTCAGTCCTGTAGGAGCTGCCGGAGGCTGCGATCTTTTGATCTCGCTTTGGATCCAACAAAAGATCACAGGCTTCGTAAATTTCTACAAGACAATACGCACCCACAAAAAACCCGACTTGCGCCGGGTTTTTCGTCAACCGATCACTGCATCCAGGGTGGAGGCGGTTCTTCGGTTTTGCTGGGGGGTGCATCATCCGCCGCGCGCACCGCTTGCTTGCGCTCTTCATCCAGGCGTGCCGCCTCGATCTCGCGAATGACCCCGCCCACGTCGGCCAACTCTTCCGGCTCATCAAACTCACCGGTCAGGATACTGGCCGGGTGCAAGGTGCCGGCTTCATACAACGCCCACATTTCCTTGGCGAACTTGGTCTTTTTCAACTCCGGCGCAAACCGCCCGAAGTAAGAAGCCATGTTGCCCACGTCCCGCTCCAGCATGTTGAACGCGTGGTTATTACCCGCTGCGTCTACCGCTTGAGGCAAGTCGATGATCACCGGGCCGGTCGGGGTCAGCAGTACGTTGAACTCGGACAGGTCACCGTGCACCAGACCGGTACACAACATCAGCACGATCTGCGAAATCAGAAACGCGTGATACTCGCGCGCCTGGTCCGGCTCCAACACCACGTCGTTCAAACGGGGTGCGGCATCGCCGTACTCATCGGCAACCAGTTCCATCAACAGCACGCCTTCCAGGAAGTCGTAGGGCTTGGGCACCCGGACGCCGGCACCGGCCAGACGAAACAGCGCCGCCACTTCGGCGTTCTGCCAGGCGTCTTCGGTTTCTTTCTTGCCGAACTTGGAACCCTTGGCCATCGCCCGGGCCTGACGGCTGTTGCGTACCTTGCGGCCTTCCTGATACTCGGCCGCCTGGCGGAAACTTCGTTTATTCGCCTCCTTGTAGACCTTCGCGCAACGTAACTCGTTGCCGCAGCGCACCACATAAACAGCTGCTTCTTTACCACTCATGAGTGGGCGCAGCACCTCGTCGACCAGACCGTCCTCGATCAGGGGTTCAATGCGTTTTGGAGTCTTCATCAGCTTTTATTGTGGGTCCTTTATTACCAAACACGCGAAAGTCATTCGTTATACGGCAATCCACTCGCCGGTGGGAGGGGTTGCCGACCTATGAACGTTCCTATTTACCGCAAGACTTACCGCAGGCTGTACCGCAAGAAGCACACAATGTGCCGGATAAATCTGACAACCCTACGGTTATCGGCCGCCGAAGATCATAGCTCAAGTGCAAGCAAGGGCCTTTAGCACAGACGTTAAGTTCGAGCGCTCGTTCCTTCACAGGATATTTCCCCCATCCCCTCAATTTCCGCCGCTCATGGCCGATCTCTTTAGAGACAAACATTTTGTCCGACAATCGGATCAACAACGCCACTGACAATCCGGAGCGCGGATGAACATAAAACAAAAATTGACCTGGGCGTTTGCAGTCATTGCCTGCGTACCGGTGATCGTGGTCGCCACACTGGTGGTGCTGAACCTGCGCAGCGATGCGAAAAACGAATTCATTGACGGCAGCGGTCGCGAAATCCGCCAGGTCAGCAACGCCATGCAGCTGTTTTTCGAAGGCATCAGCCAGAACGTTGATTACCTGGCCGCCCAACCGCTGGTCAAAGCGGCGGACGCCAGCGTGAAAAGTCGGGTCGGCGCCAATGCCGGGGACCTGCCGGACAGCGAGCTCGACAAGCAACTGTTCGACCTGTTCGCCAGCCTGGCCGCCAGCCACCCGGCGTACGCCTATGTGTCGTACGGCATGAGCAACGGCGCCTACGCGTTCTGGCCGGGTGATCCGAAAATGTCCAACTACGACCCGCGTGTTCGTCCCTGGTACAAAACCGCCATGGCCAACCCCGGCAAGACCCTGCGCACCGAGGCCTATTACTGGGCCGGCGATGACGCCGTGCTGGTCAGCACCGTGCGTGCAGTCGCCAATCAGCTTGGTGCGCAGGGCGGCGTGGTGAACATCGACGTCTCGCTCAAGCAGCTCACCGAAATCGTCAAGCAGATCAAACTCGGTGAAACCGGCTACCTGATGCTGATGGAGAACAACGGCACCGTACTGGTCGATCCGAAGCAGCCGGAACACAACTTCAAGGCACTGAACAGCCTCGGCGATGGCTACGCGCAATTGGCCAAGGCCGGCAAAGGCCTGGTGGAAGTCGAGCTGAACGGCGAGCGCTACATGGCCAACGTCTGGCCGTCGGAGCAACTGGGCTGGACGTTTGTCGGCCTGATCAAACAAGCCGACGTGATGAGCGCGGCTACCCAACTGACCTGGCTGATCGCGATCATCGCTGCCGTACTGGCTGTATTCTTCGCCGTCGTCGGCGCCAGTTTCGCCAGCCTTATCGTGCGTCCGATCCGCAGCGTCGCCAGCGGCCTGGAAGGCATTGCCCAAGGTGAAGGCGACCTGACCAAAAATCTCGACGTCCGTGGCAAGGACGAAACCGCGCAACTGGCGAGCTGGTTCAACCAGTTCCTGGCGGCCATTCGTACGCTGATCCAAAGCATCGGCGGCGCCGCCACCAAGATCCTCGCCACGTCCCAGAGCTCGACCCGGGTCTCCAGTGACATGGCCGAAGCCGCCGGACGTCAGCGTGAAGCCGTGGACATGGTGTCCACCGCCTTCCACGAAATGGTCGCCACCGCCAACGAAGTGGCCCGCTCTTGCAGCCAGGCCGCAGAGTCGGCGGACAGTGGCCAGCGTCAGGCCCGCGAAGGTCAGCAACAAATCGATGCAGCGGTCACCAGCGTTGATCGCCTGAGCCAGGAAATCGAACAGTCCGCCCAATCGATGCAACAGCTTGAGCGCGACAGCAACGACATTCAGTCGATCCTCGGCACCATTCGTTCGATTGCTGAACAGACCAACCTTCTGGCTCTGAACGCGGCCATCGAAGCGGCGCGGGCAGGCGAACAAGGACGCGGCTTCGCGGTGGTGGCGGATGAAGTCCGGGCGCTGGCCAAACGCACCGCCGACTCCACCGCAGAAATCGACGGTTTGCTAGGTAACCTTGCCAAGCGCACCAGCCAGGTCACCCAGCAGATGCATGCGAGCCTGGAGGTATCTCAACAATCGGTCAGCCGTATCGGTGAAGCCCGCAGCAGCTTCGGGTTGATTCGCGAATCGGTCGACGTGATTCGCGACATGAACACGCAGATTGCAACCGCGGCGGAAGAACAGCATCAGGTGGCTGAAGACATCAACCGGCACATCAGCCAGATTCATGGCGATGCGCAGCTGGTGGCCGATCTTGCGAACTCGGCGCGGGTCGATTCGCAGAGCCTGGCGGGCTTGTCGAATGAGCTGGACGGATTAGTTCGGCGGTTCAGAACGTAAGATCAAAGATCAAGAGATCGCAGCCTACGGCAGCTCCTACAGTGAAATGCAGACCATCCTGTAGGAGCTGTCGAGTGAAACGAGGCTGCGATCTTTTAAAGAGATACCCCCCATTCTCAACGCTCGATAATCGCGGTAACCCCCTGCCCACCCGCCGCACAAATCGACACTAACCCACGCCCCTTGCCCGCTGCATCCAGCAACTTCGCCAGGTTGGCAACAATACGCCCGCCAGTCGCAGCAAACGGATGCCCGGCGGCCAATGAGCTGCCTTTGACGTTGAGTCGGCTACGGTCGATAGCGCCCAGCGGCGCGTCGAGGCCGAGGCGGGTTTTGCAGTACTCCGGATCTTCCCAGGCCTTCAATGTGCAGAGCACCTGCGCAGCGAATGCTTCGTGGATTTCGTAGTAATCGAAATCCTGCAGCGTCAGGCCATTGCGCGCCAGCAAGCGCGGCACGGCATACACCGGCGCCATCAGCAAACCTTCCGCGCCATTGACGAAATCCACCGCCGCCGCTTCGCCGTCCCGTAGATACGCAAGAATCGGCAAGCCACGTTCCTTCGCCCATTCTTCACTGCCCAGCAGCACCAGCGATGCGCCATCGGTGAGGGGCGTGGAGTTGCCCGCCGTCAGCGTACCCTTGGCGCTTTTCTCGAACGCAGGCTTCAACGCGGCGAGTTTTTCCAGGGTCAGGTCCGGGCGTAAATTGTTATCGCGCGTCAGTCCAAGAAACGGCGTCATCAGGTCGTTGTGCCAGCCTTCGGTGTAGGACGCGGCCAGTTTGTGATGACTCTCCAGCGCCAACTGATCCTGTTCTTCCCGAGGGATGTTCCAGGTCTGCGCCATCAACTCGCAATGTTGCCCCATGGACAACCCGGTGCGCGGTTCGCCGTTGCGAGGAAACTCGGGGATCAGGTGTTTGGGACGCAGTTGCAGAAAGGTTTTCAGCTTGTCGCCAGTGGTCTTGGCGCGATTGGCCTGCAGCAGAATTTTGCGCAACCCCTCACTGACGCTGATCGGCGCATCGGACGTGGTGTCGACGCCACCGGCAATGCCGCAATCGATCTGACCCAAGGCAATCTTGTTAGCGACCAGCAGCGCCGCTTCCAGTCCCGTGCCGCATGCTTGCTGGATGTCATAGGCCGGGGTGAGGGGCGACAGTCGCGAACCGAGCACACATTCGCGCGTCAGGTTCATATCTCGTGACAATTTCAGTACAGCTCCCGCAACCACTTCGCCAATGCGCAGCCCATGCAGGTTGTAACGCTCGATCAGCCCCTCAAGCGCTGCCGTGAGCATCGCCTGATTGCTGGCCGTGGCGTATGGCCCGTTGGAGCGGGCGAAGGGAATTCGGTTACCGCCGATGATCGCGACGCGGCGCAGCTGAGTCATGAAAAGCTCCTGATGAAATTTTTTGAAACCAAACCGTTGCCCATGTGGCGGCGGGCTTGTGGCGAGGGGACTTGTCCCCGTTGGACTGCGCAGCAGTCCCGAACTTTAGCGATTGGTGTGTCAGGTACAACAGACTCAAAATCGGGTCGCTTCGCAACCCAACGGGGACAAGTCCCCTCGCCACAAAGGCTCACTCCCACAGGGGATGCATTTCAATTGGCGACGTGCTTTCTCCTGAAAGTCCTGCAACACACTAATCTGCTGTGATCAAGCGTAGGCCTTATCTCGTGGATCGAACGACTGATCGCCATTCGTGGTCCACACTTTGAACCCCAGCTACTGGAGAGCGTTCCATGTCTGACCGCTATATCGACTTCGCCAATTCGTCCATCGGCCATCGTCTGGTCGGTGCCATGGGTCTGCCGGCTCCCGTCCGCCTTGAGCGCTGGCAAGCGGGCCGACTGCGGCCTGTGGAAGGGGCACTGTTGATTGGCGGCGGCCCGCTGACAGCGAAAATCAACGCCTTCGCCAACCGTCTGACCGACGCGATCTATAGCTACGGCACCGAGCCTTCAACGGCCACCGCGTGGATTCCCGGCCACGGCCCAAAACTCAAGGCCGTGGTGTTCGACGCCAGTGATCTGGTGCACACCGATGAGCTAAAACAGCTACGCGAGTTTTTCCAGCCACTGATGAAAAACCTCGACCACAGCGCCCACCTGGTTATCCTCGGTCGTGCCCCCCAGAGCCTGAGCGACCCGTTCGCCGCCAGTGCCCAACGTGCCCTGGAGGGTTTCAGTCGATCCCTGGCCAAGGAACTGCGCAGCGGCGGCACCCTGCAACTCATCTACGTAGGCGAAGGCGCCGAGGATCAGCTCGAAGGTCCGCTGCGGTTTTTCCTCTCACCTAAAAGCGCCTTCGTGTCCGGCCAGGTCATACGCTTGAACGCCTGCGACACCCCCGTGACAGACTGGACCCGACCGCTGGCAGGACGCAAAGCACTGGTGACCGGCGCGGCACGCGGGATCGGCGCCTCCATTGCCGAAACTCTGGCCCGTGACGGTGCCGACGTCGTGTTGCTCGACGTCCCCCCGGCAAAAACCGATCTCGAAGCCCTCGCCGCACGCCTCGGTGGACGCAGCATCACCCTGGATATCTGCGCCGAAGATGCCGCCGCACAGTTAATCGAACAACTGCCCGATGGCATCGACATCGTGGTGCACAACGCGGGCATCACCCGGGATAAAACCCTGGCCAACATGACGCCGGAATTCTGGGACGCGGTGCTCGCGGTCAACCTCAACGCGCCACAAGTCCTGACCAAAGCATTGCTCGACAGCGGCACCCTGCGCGACAACGCACGCGTGATCCTGCTTGCGTCCATCAGCGGCATCGCCGGCAATCGCGGGCAAACCAACTACGCGGCCAGCAAGGCCGGATTGATCGGACTTGCCGAAGCCTGGGCGCCGCTGCTCAGTGAACGCGGCATCAGCATCAACGCCGTGGCACCGGGCTTTATCGAAACCCAGATGACCGCCCACATCCCCTTCGCCCTGCGCGAAGCCGGACGGCGCATGAGCTCGCTGGGCCAGGGCGGTCTGCCGCAAGACGTCGCCGAAGCGGTCGCCTGGCTGGCGCAACCCGGCACTGGCGCGTTCACCGGACAAGCATTGCGCGTCTGCGGGCAAAGCGTTTTGGGGGCATAGTCATGATCACCGATTGGCACACACTCAACAGCGAACCTGGCCTGTCCGAGCTGTATGTAAGGGCGGCGACACGACGCAAAATTACCGGCACCACCCTCCCCGACTCGGGACTGCGCTGCTGGGTCGATGTCGATCAGAAACGGTTGGCGGCTTATCGCAACGTCTGCGGATTCACCGACAACGCTCTATTACCGCCGACCTACCCGCACATCCTCGCGTTCGCCTTGCAGATGCAACTCCTCACCGCCAAGGAATTCCCGTTCCCGCTGCTCGGCTTGATCCACCTGAGCAACCGCATTCGCGTGTTGCGCCCAATGGGCGGCGTAGGCCGCGTGCGAGTCAGCGTACAAGTACAGAACCTGCAACCTCACGCCAAAGGCGCAACCTTTGACGTCGTTACAACCCTGGACGATCAACTGGGGCCGTTGTGGGAAGCCGAAAGCCAAATGCTGTGTCGCGGCGTCAAGCTCGAGGGCGAACCGGTTGAAGACGTACTGACACCGTCATTGACCATGACCCAAGTGGCCCAATGGAAAGCCCCCGCCGACATCGGCCGGCAATACGCCAAAGTCTCCGGCGACTACAACCCCATCCACCTCAGCGCCGTCAGCGCCAAACTCTTCGGCTTCCCGACCGCCATCGCCCACGGCTTGTGGAACAAGGCACGCGCCCTCGCAGCACTCGCCGATCACCTGCCCACAGCGAACGTCGAAATCGCCGTGCAATTCAGGAAACCGGTGCGACTGCCCAGCGAAGTGACACTCCTGGCGAGCCCGGCGGGTTCCAGTGGAGATTTTCAGTTACTGGGCACGGGGGATCTTGAGCACATGGTTGGGCATTGGCGACCGGTTGCATGAAGATCAAATCGATGCAGTGAGAGGTGGAGTTTTTTTCCGGAAGTCATTCGAGCCTGATCAATCGCCATCGCGAGCAGGCTCACTCCTACAGGGGATTGAGTACATTCGCGAAATCAGGTCGGCTGTTCGGGCGCCATCGCGGGCGAGCCTTGCTCCCACAATGGGTCGAGTACATACGCGAAATCAGGTCGGCTGTCAGGCCGCCATCGCTGGCAAGCCAGCTCCCACAGTGGATCTGGTGCATCAGTGGGATCAGTTTGCCTCTCAGCCCCCCTTCATCAAAACACCGCCAGCAACTCGCCGGCGCCCCTCACCACTCAAGGCCGAGCGTTAGCTCGCCGTCGCCCTTCACCACTCAAGGTCGAGCGTTAGCTCGCCTGCAAGCTTTTGATCTTGATCTGGCTTTTGATCTACCCGCCCCTTCGGGAGGCCGAGTGGAGGTGTTCATCTGGGGGTCAGGCGCGAAGCGCCGTGCGGCGAAGCCGCACACATCGAGAGGAGGTCGTCGCGAAGCAGACCGTAGGCGATGCCCCCAGATGAATACCGGAGCGAGGGAACACCGAGCCTAAGCGAGGTGCCGTACGCCGGGGCGAGCCTTTTTGGGTACTTTTTTGGCGTTTGAAAAAAGTGCCTCGCCGTAAGGGCGAAACCCCAAGCCGCCGTTACCGCAGAAACGGATATACACCCCACCCAACACCCCATGGTCGGCCCACAGGCCGCCACGCCCAAATTACAACTATCACTAAGGTTTTTGAACCAACAAAAACCACAACAACCCATTGATTTAAATAGACAAATATCAACCAGAAAACCACCAGTACAAAGCATTAATACAAAGAAGAGAATGGCATTTCAGAGCCCTAACACCTGTCATGCAAACAACGGACGAAGACACTGCCGGCACCAGAAACCGTCAGGCCATCGAAGACAACAAACGTTGGTGCAAGGAATACCCCCATGACCACAAACATCTGGCGCACATCAGCAATCGCAATAGCCCTCTCCCTCACCGTAGGCCTAAGCGCCTGCAGCAGCGGCGGTGGCGGCCACCACAGCAGCTCCGACAGCTCATCCCCTGACAGCGCAGCAGGCGCAGGAGGCTCAGGCGACTCAGCCGGCACTGGCGGATCAGGTGGATCCAGCGGCGACACCGCAGGCACAGG
>NZ_WFGV02000055.1 GCF_010095445.2 Pseudomonas sp. TNT3 | reverse complement strand
GTGGCCGGTGCGGCCGGTGTTGCGGCAGCCGGTGCTACAGGAGCGGCAGGAGCCGCCACCGCTGCAGGCACAATGGCCGGCTTCGATACGGTGGGAGGAATAACCGGGCCACCACCATACTGATCCAGCGCCTCCTGAGCCTGGGCGGCTTCATTGGCACGCTCTTCGGCCGTACGACCGTCGCTGAACACCAGCAGCAAGTAGCGGCTGCGATTCAACGCGGCAGTGGGTACGGCGCGAACAATGGCGAAGGGTTGACCGGAGTCGTGAATCACTTCCTTGACCGTCGCTACGGGATAACCCGCCGGGAAGCGCTGACCCAGGCCGGAGCTGACCAGCAGATCACCTTCCTTGATGTCGGCGGTGTCGGCCACGTGACGCAGTTCCAGGCGTTCCGGATTGCCGGTGCCGCTGGCAATCGCCCGCAGACCGTTACGGTTCACTTGCACCGGGATGCTGTGGGTGGTGTCGGTCAGCAGCAGGACGCGGGAGGTGTAGGGCATCAACTCAACCACCTGGCCCATCAGGCCACGGGCGTCGAGCACCGGCTGGCCGAGGACCACACCGTCGCGCTCACCTTTGTTGATGATGATGCGATGGGTGAAGGGGTTGGGGTCCATGCCGATCAACTCGGCAACTTCGACCTTTTCGTTGACCAATGCTGAGGAATTGAGCAACTCGCGCAGCCGAACGTTCTGCTCGGTGAGGGCGGCAAGCTTCTGCATGCGGCCCTGCAACAGCAGGTTTTCAGTCTTGAGTTTTTCGTTTTCGGCGACGAGTTCGGTCCGGCTGCCAAACTGGCTGGCCACACCCTGCCATAACCGCTGTGGCAGGTCGGTGATCCAGTAGGACTGCATCAGTACCAGCGACATTTGGCTACGCACTGGCTTGAACAGTGTGAAGCGGGCATCGACCACCATCAGCGCGACCGATAGCACGACCAGCACCAACAAGCGCACGCCCAGTGAAGGCCCTTTGGTGAAAAGCGGTTTAATAAGCCGCTCCTCCCAGGCAAATGTTTTCTTTATTCATACGGCATCAAACCGGCCTGGATGCAGACTGACAGAAGATAAACGCCAACAGGCAGCACTGCAAAGTGCTGCCTGCGCGCTCAACAGCATAGATGCATGCCAACGATTTACTCGCTGGAAAGCAGGTCCATGGTGTGTTTATCCATCATTTCCAATGCACGGCCACCGCCGCGAGCAACGCATGTCAGCGGGTCTTCGGCAACGATGACTGGCAGACCGGTTTCCTGGGCCAGCAACTTGTCGAGGTCACGCAGCAAGGCGCCACCACCGGTCAGCACCAGGCCACGCTCGGCGATATCGGAAGCCAGCTCCGGAGGCGATTGCTCCAGCGCGCTTTTCACAGCCTGAACGATGGTAGCCAGAGACTCTTGCAGAGCTTCCAGCACTTCATTCGAATTCAGGGTAAAGGCACGAGGAACGCCTTCTGCCAGGTTGCGACCGCGAACATCAACTTCGCGCACTTCGCCGCCCGGGTAGGCCGTACCGATTTCCTGCTTGATGCGCTCGGCGGTGGATTCGCCGATCAGGCTGCCGTAGTTGCGACGCACGTAAGTGATGATTGCTTCGTCGAAGCGGTCACCGCCAACTCGCACGGATTCAGCGTAAACCACACCGTTCAGGGAGATCAGTGCGATTTCGGTAGTACCACCACCGATGTCGACAACCATCGAACCGCGGGCTTCTTCAACCGGCAAGCCGGCACCGATCGCAGCGGCCATTGGCTCTTCGATCAGGAACACTTCACGAGCACCGGCACCCAGGGCCGATTCACGGATGGCGCGACGCTCAACCTGAGTGGATTTGCATGGAACGCAGATCAACACACGCGGGCTAGGCTGCAGAAAGCTGTTTTCGTGAACCTTGTTAATAAAGTATTGCAGCATCTTTTCGCAGACGCTGAAGTCGGCGATCACGCCGTCTTTCATCGGACGAATGGCAGCAATGTTGCCCGGCGTACGGCCGAGCATGCGCTTGGCCTCGGTGCCAACGGCAACGACACTTTTCTGGTTACCGTGTGTCCGAATGGCCACAACCGATGGCTCATTCAGGACGATTCCGCGCTCGCGCACGTAAATAAGGGTGTTGGCAGTGCCCAGGTCAATGGAGAGATCGCTGGAAAACATGCCACGCAGTTTCTTGAACATGGGGAAAGGACCCTAGGCAACGCGTGGGTAAAAAAGTGCGGCAAACTCTAACAACGACAGGGATTTTGGGCAAGGCGCCAATATGTTAAATTGGCCGCTTTTCTGTGCACCAACCCCCACAATCGCGGCCTTATGACCGTAGAAATGCGGTAGTGTTCCGACAATCTAACACACGGACGCCGTCCGTTCTGTTTTCCACTGGAGATTCCCATGGCGCTTGAACGCTCCGACGTGGAAAAAATCGCTCATCTGGCCTGCCTTGGCCTCAATGATGCCGATCTTCCACACATCACTTCGGCCCTGAACAGCATTCTCGGGCTTGTCGACGAAATGCAGGCGGTCAATACCGACGGTATCGAGCCGCTCGCCCACCCACTGGAAGCCAGCCAGCGCCTGCGTGCAGACGTCGTGACCGAGACCAATCACCGCGAGGCCTATCAGTCCATCGCACCAGCGGTCGAAAACGGCCTGTACCTGGTTCCGAAAGTCATCGACTAAAGGGAAAGAGCCTGCAATGCATCAATTGACTCTGGCCGAGATCGCCCGCGGACTCGCCGATAAAAAGTTTTCCTCCGAAGAGCTGACCAAAGTCCTGCTGGCGCGCATCGCCCAGCTCGATCCGCAGCTCAACAGCTTCATCAGCCTCACCGAAGACCTGGCGCTCCAGCAGGCGAAAGCCGCTGACGCACGCCGGGCCAATGGTGAGAGCGGCGCCCTGCTCGGCGCGCCGATCGCCCACAAAGACCTGTTCTGCACCCAGGGCATCCGCACCAGCTGCGGCTCGAAGATGCTCGATAACTTCAAGGCGCCGTACGACGCCACCGTCGTTGCGAAGCTCGCCGCCGCGGGCGCTGTGACCCTTGGCAAGACCAACATGGACGAATTCGCCATGGGTTCGGCCAACGAGTCCAGCTACTACGGCGCCGTGAAAAACCCGTGGAACCTGGAACACGTGCCCGGCGGCTCGTCCGGTGGTTCGGCAGCTGCCGTGGCCGCCCGTCTGCTACCGGCCGCCACCGCGACCGATACCGGCGGCTCCATTCGTCAGCCAGCCGCGTTCACCAACCTGACAGGCCTGAAACCGACGTACGGTCGTGTTTCGCGCTGGGGCATGATCGCTTATGCCTCCAGTCTCGATCAGGGCGGCCCGCTTGCCCGCACCGCCGAAGACTGCGCGATCCTGCTGCAAGGCATGGCGGGTTTTGACGCCAATGACTCCACCAGCATCGACGAGCCGGTGCCGGATTACAGCGCCAGCCTCAACGAATCGCTCAAAGGCCTGCGCATCGGCGTGCCGAAGGAATACTTCAGCGCCGGTCTCGATCCGCGCATCGCCGAGCTGATCCACAACAGCATCAAGGAGCTGGAAAAGCTCGGTGCCGTGATCAAGGAAATTAGCCTGCCGAACATGCAGCACGCGATCCCTGCGTACTACGTGATCGCCCCGGCAGAAGCGTCCTCCAACCTGTCGCGCTTTGATGGCGTGCGGTTTGGCCATCGCTGCGAAGATCCGAAGAACCTGGAAGACCTTTACAAACGCTCCCGCGGCGAAGGTTTCGGCCCGGAAGTTCAGCGCCGGATCATGGTCGGTGCCTACGCCCTGTCGGCCGGTTACTACGACGCTTACTACCTGAAGGCGCAAAAAATCCGCCGTCTGGTGAAGAACGACTTCATGGCGGCCTTCAATGAGGTTGACATCATCCTCGGCCCAACCACGCCGAACCCGGCCTGGAAGCTCGGCGCCAAGAACAGCGATCCGGTCGCTGCGTACCTGGAAGACGTCTACACCATCACTGCCAACCTTGCCGGTCTGCCGGGCTTGTCCATGCCAGCAGGTTTTGTCGACGGTCTGCCGGTCGGCGTGCAACTGCTCGCTCCGTATTTCCAGGAAGGTCGCCTGTTGAACGTTGCCCACCAGTATCAATTGAATACTGACTGGCACACCCGCACCCCAACCGGCTTCTGAGGAGAAACACATGCAATGGGAAGTCGTGATCGGGCTGGAGATTCACACCCAGCTCACCACCCGGTCGAAAATCTTTTCCGGTAGTTCCACCACGTTCGGTTCCGAGCCGAACACCCAGGCCAGCCTGGTTGACCTCGGCATGCCCGGCGTATTGCCGGTGCTGAACCAGGAAGCGGTGCGCATGGCCGTGATGTTCGGTCTGGCGATTGACGCCGAGATCGGCCAGCACAACGTGTTCGCCCGTAAAAACTACTTCTACCCGGACCTGCCCAAGGGCTACCAGATCAGCCAGATGGAATTGCCGATCGTTGGCAAGGGCCACCTGGACATCGCCCTGGAAGACGGCACGATCAAACGTGTCGGCGTGACCCGTGCGCACCTGGAAGAAGACGCCGGCAAAAGCCTGCACGAAGAATTCAACGGTGCCACCGGCATCGACCTGAACCGTGCCGGCACGCCACTGCTGGAAATCGTTTCCGAGCCGGACATGCGCAGCGCCAAGGAAGCGGTGGCTTACGTCAAGACCATCCACGCACTCGTGCGTTACCTGGGCATCTGCGACGGCAACATGGCCGAAGGCTCGCTGCGTTGCGACTGCAACGTGTCGATCCGTCCGAAGGGCCAGGTTGAATACGGCACCCGCTGCGAGATCAAGAACGTCAACTCGTTCCGCTTCATCGAGAAGGCGATCAACAGTGAAGTGCAGCGTCAGATCGAACTGATCGAAGACGGCGGCAAGGTGATCCAGCAGACCCGTCTGTACGATCCGAACAAGGACGAAACCCGTCCGATGCGCAGCAAAGAGGAAGCCAACGATTACCGTTACTTCCCCGATCCGGACCTGCTGCCGGTGGTGATCGAGAACTCGTTCCTCGACGAGGTGCGCGCCACCCTTCCGGAATTGCCACCGCAGAAACGCGAGCGCTTCCAGGAGCAGTTCGGTCTTTCGGTCTACGACGCCAGCGTTCTGTCCACCAGCCGCGAGCAAGCCGATTACTTCGAGAAGGTCGTGAGCATCGGCGGTGACGCCAAGCTCGCAGCGAACTGGGTGATGGTAGAGCTGGGCAGTTTGCTCAACAAACAGGGCCTGGACATCGATCAGTCGCCGGTTTCGGCCGAGCAACTGGGCGGCATGCTGCTGCGCATCAAGGACAACACCATCTCCGGCAAGATCGCCAAGGTGGTCTTTGAAGCGATGGCCAATGGTGAAGGCAGTGCGGACGAGATCATCGACAAGCGCGGCCTCAAGCAAGTGACCGACAGCGGCGCGATCTCTGCGGTGCTGGACGAAATGCTCGCGGCCAACGCCGAGCAGGTCGAGCAATACCGCGCGGCAGACGAAGCCAAGCGCGGCAAAATGTTCGGCTTCTTCGTCGGCCAGGCCATGAAAGCCTCCAAAGGCAAGGCCAACCCGCAACAGGTCAACGAACTGCTGAAAAGCAAGCTCGAAGGCTGATGAGAATGGAGCCAGATTCCAGGCCTGGCTCATTCCTCTGTGGCGAGGGAGCTTGCTCCCGTTCGGCCGCGAAGCGGTCGCAAAATCGGCTGATACATTCTTCCAGAAAGAATGCGGTTGCCGATTTGGGTCTGCTTCGCAGACCAGCGGGAGCAAGCTCCCTCGCCACATTTATTTTGGAAAACCTTGAATGAAGCGTCTACTTGGCGCCTGCGCCTTGCTCTCTCTTCTGGCCGGTTGTGCCAGCAACGACATCATTGATCCACACGGCTACGACAAGACCGGTACCGCCTCTTACTACGGCGCCAAACACCAAGGCAAACGCACCGCCAGTGGCGAGCGTTTCAACAAGAATTCCCTGACCGCCGCCCATCGCCAGTTACCCTTTGGCACGCGAGTGAAGGTCACCAACCTGAGTAACAACAAGTCCTGCGTGGTCCGTATCAACGATCGCGGGCCGCACACGCGTGGGCGCATTATCGACGTGTCGCACGAAGCGGCCGAGCGATTGGGCATGGTGCGCAGCGGCACTGCGCGGGTTCGTGTGCAAGCCCTCGACGACTGACGGAGCGCTGACTATTTTCGGACTTGCCGATTTACCCCTGAGCAGCGTGATTGAATTGCTCAGCGGCCTGTTTCTACTGATCGCCGGCGCCGAACTCATGGTTCGCGCCGCCGTGCGCCTGGCCGCACGCCTGCAAGTGCGACCTCTGATCATTGGTCTCACCATCGTCGCCCTCGGCAGCAGCGCGCCGCAAATGGCGGTCAGCTTGCAAGCCACCTTGGCGCAGAACGCCGATATCGCGGTCGGCAGCGTGATCGGCAGCAGTATTTTCAACATCCTGGTAACCCTTGGCCTGTCGGCGCTGATCATCCCGCTGCGGGTTTCCCGGCAACTGGTGCGGCTGGACATCCCGCTGATGATCGGCGCCAGCCTGTTGGTGTTCGTGCTCGCGTGGAATGAAGAACTGACCCGCGTCGACGGCATGGTGCTGCTGGCAGCCCTGGTGTTGTACCTGGCGTTGCTGCTGCGCCAGTCACGGCACTCGGCGCGCCCGCCATCTCACGACCCGACGCGCCATACGCCATGGATCAGCAGCCTGCTGATGATCGTCGCCGGGCTGGCAATGCTGGTGTACGCCGGCCACTTGCTGTTGGGCGCGGCGGTCGCGGTGGCCACGGATCTTGGGCTGTCGGAGCGAATCATCGGGCTGACGATCGTTGCAGTCAGCACCTCACTGCCGGAGCTGGCGACTTCCTTGATTGCCGCCTTGCGCGGCCAGCGGGAGATCGCCGTGGGTAACGTGATCGGCAGCAATCTGTTCAACCTTCTGGGTGTGCTTGGCGTCACCGCATTGGTCGCGCCGACGCCCTTGTCGGTATCGCCCAATGCCCTGGATTTCGACCTGCCCGTGATGCTCGGCGTCGCGGCGTTGTGCCTGCCCGTGTTCTATTCCGGGTATCGGGTGACGCGCGCCGAAGGCTTGCTGTTTTTGGGTTTGTACCTGGCTTACGGCCTGCATGTGGTGTCGTTCACTACCGGTATGCCGCTGGCTGGCAAGCTCGAACACCTGATGCTGTTTTTCGTCCTGCCGGCGCTGGTGGCGTTTTTGCTGTTCACGTCGCTGCGCGCCTGGCGTCGCCAACACCACAAAAAGGAATCGCCATGACCGACAATAAAAAACCCGGCGTTGAAGTCCGCCGCCAAGTAATGGGCGACGCTTTCGTCGACCGCGCGCTGGGCAATGCCACCGAGTTCAGCCAGCCGCTGCAGGATTTCGTCAACGAGCACGCCTGGGGTGCGGTCTGGAACCGTGAAGGCTTGCCACTGAAAACCCGCAGCCTGATCACCCTCGCCGCATTGACGTCGCTTAAGTGTCCGCAGGAATTGAAAGGCCACGTGCGCGGTGCGCTGAACAACGGCTGCACCGTGGAGGAGATTCGTGAAACGCTGCTGCATTGTGCGGTGTATGCCGGAGCGCCGGCGGCCATCGATGCGTTCCGGGCGGCGCAGGAAGTAATTGATACCTACCAGAAACCGGCGTAATAGCCTGGCTTTTGCAGTGACAGTGAGATCGCTATCGCGGGCAAGCCCGCTCCCACAGGGTTCTGCTTTGTTGCACACATTGCATGTACACCAAATACCTTTGTGGGAGCGGACTTGCCCGCGATGAGGCCCAGGAGAACACTGCAGCTCTCGAGGTTAAATCCACCCACCCCACTGCAACAAAAAGATCCCGAGATTGGTGGTGACCGCCGCCATCAGCGTAGTAATCACGATAATCGCCGCGGCCAGTTCATGATTACCATTGGCCGCCCGCGCCATGACAAAACTGGCTGCAGCGGTCGGGCTGCCGAAGTACAGAAACAGAATCCCCAACTCCGCCCCGCGAAATCCCCACAACCACGCACCTAGCGTCGCCAGCACCGGCAGGCCGATCATCTTCACCAGGCTTGAACTGAGCGCCATGTTTCCGCTTTTACGCAGTGATGCCAGCGACAGCGTGCCGCCGATGCAGATCAAGGCCAGCGGCAAGGTGGTTTGCGCAAGGTACTGACCGGACGTTTCCAGCCATCCCGGCAAGCCGATCTTGAAATACGCAAAGGGGGCCGCCGCAATCACACTGATGATCAGCGGATTGACCATCACGCTCTTGCAGATGCTCCAAGGGTCGGACTTGATCACCGGGCTGTACACCGCCAGCACAATGGTCGAAAGCGTGTTGTAAAACAGGATTACCAGCGCGGCGAGGATCGCCCCGAGGGAAATCCCGTAATCGCCGTACATGCTCGCTGCCAGCGCCAGCCCGATCACTCCATTGTTTCCGCGAAACGCGCCCTGGGTGTAAATCCCGCGATCCTCACGCGGGCACTTCAAGATCGCCCAGCCCCAGGCGATGGCGAAACACGCCAGGGTCGCGACCGAGAAATAGATCAGCAGCGCCGGCTGCAAAGCGGCGTGCAGGTCGGCATGCAAGATGCCCAGAAACAACAACGCCGGCATGGTGACGTTGAACACCAGAGCCGACGCGGTATGAATGAAGTTGTCGTTGATCCAGTCGATGCGCTTGAGCAGCACACCCAGAAACAGCATGGCAAACACCGGCGCGGTGATATTCAGGGTTTCGAGGAAGATTGCCAGCATGCCGGGGTATACCTTGGTGGGCGTCGTTAGGGGGCTAATGATAAGCCACCGAGGACATCGGCGTCTGGTAGATCAAGTGTTGGGAAACCTGTGGCGAGGGAGCTTGCTCCCGCTGGGTCGCGAAGCGGCCCTCCTCTTTTACCTAAAAAGAGAGGGACCGCTACGCAGTCCAGCGGGAGCGAGCTCCCTCGCCACAGGATCAGGTGATCGGCGCCGGGTTGAACAGGGTGATGTCGTTATGCAGCTTGTGCTTTTCAGCCCATGTCTGCTGCTTGCCACTGGCCACGTCCAGGTAGTAGTGGAACAACTCCCAGCCAAGGTCCTCGATCGACGCCCGCCCGGTTGCAATTCGCCCGGCATCGATGTCGATCAAATCCGGCCAGCGTTGCGCCAGTTCAGTCCGGGTCGACACTTTGACCACCGGCGCCATGGCCAACCCATACGGCGTGCCGCGTCCGGTGGTGAACACATGCAGGTTCATACCGGCCGCCAACTGCAACGTCCCGCAAACGAAATCGCTGGCGGGTGTCGCGCAGAAGATCAGGCCTTTGCGCTTGAAGCGTTCGCCCGGGCCGAGCACGCCATTGATCGCGCTGCTGCCGGATTTGACGATAGAGCCCAGTGACTTCTCGACAATGTTCGACAATCCGCCCTTCTTGTTCCCCGGCGTGGTATTGGCGCTGCGATCCGCTTCTCCCTTGGCCAGGTAACGGTCGTACCAATCCATTTCCCGCACCAGTTCCTGAGCCACCTCTTGAGTTTCCGCTCGGGAAGTCAGCAGATAAATCGCGTCGCGCACTTCGGTGACTTCGGAGAACATCACCGTCGCACCCGCACGCAGCAACAGGTCCGAGGCATAACCCAGCGCCGGGTTGGCAGTGATGCCGGAAAACGCATCGCTACCGCCGCACTGCATCCCCAGAATCAGCTCGGACGCCGGCACGGTTTCCCGGCGACGCTGATCGAGCTTTTTCAAACGCGTCTCGGCCAGCGCCATGATCTGCTCGATCATCTCGGTGAAACCGTGACTCGAATCCTGCAAGCGGTAAAGCCACGGATCGCTCAGATCCACGGAGCTGTCGTTCTCGTGCATCACCTGCCCGGCCTGCAATTTCTCGCAGCCCAGACTGATCACCAAGGCTTCGCCGCCCAGGTTCGGGTTACGCGCCAGATTGCGCACGGTGCGGATCGGGATGTAGGCGTCGGTGGCCGTAATTGCCACGCCGCAGCCGTAACTGTGGGTCAGCCCGACCACGTCATCGACGTTCGGATAAAGCGGCAGCAATTCATCCTTGATGCGCTTGACCGCATGGTCCAGCACCCCGGTGACACACTGAACAGTCGTGGTAATACCCAGAATATTGCGCGTGCCGACGGTGCCGTCCGCGTTGCGATAACCCTCGAACGTGAAGCCTTCCAGCGGTGCCTGCGCCGCCGGCACTTCGGTGGACAGCGGCAGGCTGTCCAGCGGCGGTGCGGTGGGCATGCGCAGTTGATCTTCCTTGACCCAGCTACCCCGAGGAATCGGCAACAGTGCATAACCGATGGTCTGCCCGTAACGAATCACCTGGCCGCCCTCGGGAATGTCTTCCAGAGTGACCTTATGGCTCTGTGGCACGAAGTCCACGGTGACCAGGCCGTCGGGAAATTCCGTGCCGGCCGGCACGCCCTGGTCATTGACCACGATCACGACGTTGTCCCGCTCGTGCAGGCGGATGTAGCGCGGCGAGTCGGAATGTTCAATCAACTGCATGACGCCGCTCCTCAGGAATGCGCTTGAGACAATTTGTTGTGTGTTTCAGGTCCGCTGACTGGCGGCTCTTTGAGCACCACACGCTTGATCGGGCCGACGATCACCAGGTAGCTGAACACCGCGACCAGGGCGTTGCAACCGACAAACACCAGCGCCCATTTGAACGATCCGGTGGAGCTGATGATGTAGCCGATGACTATCGGGGTGGTGATCGACGCGATGTTGCCGAAGGTGTTGAACAAGCCACCGCTGAGACCGGCGATCTGTTTGGGCGAGGTGTCAGACACCACGGCCCAGCCCAGCGCACCCACGCCTTTACCGAAGAACGCCAGCGCCATGAAGCCGACAACCATCCATTCGACGTCAACGTAGTTGCAGGCCACGATGCTGCTCGAAACCAGCAAGCCAGCGATGATTGGCGCCTTGCGGGCGAAGGTCAGGGAGTGGCCTTTGCGCAGCAGGTAGTCGGAAATCACCCCGCCGAGCACGCCACCGATGAAGCCGCAGATGGCTGGCAACGAGGCAATGAAACCGGCCTTGAGAATGGTCATGCCACGCTCCTGCACCAGGTACACCGGGAACCAGGTCAGGAAGAAGTAGGTGATGCCGTTGATGCAGTACTGGCCCAGATACACGCCGAGCATCATGCGGTTTGTCAGCAGCTGACGGATGTAGTCCCATTTCGGGCCGTCGACTTTTTTGCCTTTGCCCTTGTCCTGGTCCATGTCGACCATGCCGCCGTTGTCGGCGATGTGCTTGAACTCGGCTTCGTTGATCATCGGGTGTTGGCGCGGGCTGTGGATAACCTTCAGCCAGATACCCGAGAAGATGATGCCGATCACGCCCATGACGATAAACACGTGCTCCCAGCCGAAGGAGTAAACGATCCAGCCCATCAGCGGTGCGAACAGCACAGTGGCGAAATATTGCGCCGAGTTGAAGATCGCCGAGGCGGTGCCGCGTTCAGCGGTCGGGAACCAGGCCGCGACGATGCGCGCGTTACCGGGGAAGGACGGCGCTTCGGCCAGGCCCACCAGGAAGCGCAGCATGAACAGCGCAACGATCGCCGTGGACATGCCGAATTCACCGACGTAGCCCTGTAGCACCGTGAACAGCGACCAGGTGAAAATGCTCAGTGCATACACTTTTTTCGAGCCGAAACGGTCCAGCAGCCAGCCACCGGGGATTTGCCCGGCCACGTAGGCCCAACCGAATGCGGAGAAGATATAACCGAGTGTGACCGCGTCGATGCCGAGGTCTTTTTGCAGGCTGGAGCCCGCGATGGCGATAGTAGCCCGGTCGGCGTAGTTGATCGTGGTCACCAGGAAAAGCATGAGCAAAATCAAATAGCGGACATGGGTTGGCTTGGTCGCTTGCATGTAGATGTACTCCCACTGATTATTTTTATGCGCGGGTGAATCTTTGGTTCTTGTAGGAGTGAGCCTGCTCGCGATGGAGGTCAACGATGACGCGGGGCATCAAGTTTACCGCCGCGACCTCAAGACCATCGCGAGCAGGCTCGCTCCTACAGGGGTAATGCGTTTACGAGCCGATGTAGCTGGTCTTCACGACCGTGTAGAACTCTTGTGCGTAGCGACCTTGCTCGCGGGATCCATAGGATGAACCTTTACGCCCACCGAACGGAACGTGGTAATCCACGCCTGCCGTCGGAAGGTTGACCATCACCATCCCGGCCTGGGAGTGGCGCTTGAAGTGGTTGGCGTACTTCAGCGACGTGGTGGCGATGCCCGCCGACAGACCGAATTCGGTGTCGTTGGCCATGGCCAGTGCAGCCTCGTAGTCCGCGACGCGAACGATGTTGGCCACCGGGCCGAAGATCTCTTCGCGGCTGATACGCATCGCGGCTTCACTGTCGGCAAACAGCGTGGGCGCGAGGTAATAGCCTTCGGTTTCGCAAGTCACCAAACCACCACCGCTGACCAGACGTGCACCTTCGGACTGGCCGATGTCGATGTACTTCAAATCCTGTTCAAGCTGAGCCTGCGAAACCACCGGACCAATGTCGGTACCGGTTTTCAGCGCGTGACCGACCTTGATCGATTTCATGCGCTCGGCCATGGCTTCAACGAACTGGTCGTGAATACCAGCAGTGACAATGAAGCGGCTCGATGCGGTGCAACGCTGGCCGGTCGAGTAGAACGCGCTCTGTACCGACAGTTCGACCGCTTGCTTGAGGTCGGCATCGTCGAGAATGATCTGCGGGTTCTTGCCACCCATTTCCAGCTGAACCTTGGCCTGGCGCGACACGCAGCTGACGGCGATCTGACGGCCGACACCCACGGAACCGGTGAAGCTGATGCCGTCGACTTTCGGGCTCTGCACCAGCGCATCACCGACCACACGACCGCTGCCCATCACCAGGTTGAACACGCCGGCCGGGAAGCCTGCGCGGGAGATGATTTCAGCCAGCGCCCAGGCGCAACCCGGTACCAGGTCCGCCGGTTTCAGCACGACGCAGTTACCGTAAGCCAGGGCCGGGGCGATTTTCCACGCAGGGATCGCAATCGGGAAGTTCCACGGGGTGATCAGACCGACCACGCCCAGGGCTTCGCGAGTCACTTCAACGTTGACGCCCGGACGCACCGACGGCAAATAGTCGCCGGACAGGCGCAGGCATTCACCGGCGAAAAATTTGAAAATGTTGCCGGCACGAGTCACTTCACCGATGGCTTCAGGCAGGGTCTTGCCCTCCTCCCGAGCCAACAAGGTGCCGAGCTCTTCACGACGGGCGAGGATCTCGCTGCCGACTTTATCCAGGGAATCGTGACGGGCCTGAATACCCGAAGTGGACCAGGCCGGAAACGCTGCACGGGCGGCGTCGATGGCGGCATGGACTTGAGCCAGGTCAGCTTTGGCGTAGTCGCCAATGGTGTCGGTCAGTTCGGACGGGTTGATGTTGGCGGAATAATCGCCACCGGCAACCCATTCGCCGTTGATGTAGTTATCGAAACGCTTTGCATCTGCCACTGTTCTATCTCCTCACGCAAAAGGCCGCTGATTACTCAGCGGCCTTGCTTAGTCGGTTGTTATTGCGCGCCCTGCTTGTCGATCAGTGCGGCCAGCGCTTCGTACTCTTCTGGCAGCAGATCGGTCAGCGGTGCACGCACAGGACCTGCGTCGTAACCGACAATTTTTGCCCCGGCCTTGACGATGCTCACCGCGTAGCCGGCTTTGCGGTTACGGATGTCCAGGTAGGGCAGGAAGAAGTCGTCGATGATCTTGCCAACGGTGGCGTGATCTTCGCAGGCGATGGCGTGGTAGAAATCCATCGCGGTTTTCGGGATGAAATTGAACACCGCCGAGGAGTAGACCGGCACACCCAGCGCCTTGTAGGCAGCGGCGTAGACTTCGGCGGTCGGCAAACCGCCCAGGTAGCTGAAGCGATCACCGAGGCGGCGACGGATCGACACCATCAACTCGATATCACCCAGACCATCTTTGTAGCCGATCAGGTTCGGGCAGCGCTCGGCCAGACGTTCCAGCAGCGGAGCGGTCAGGCGGCACACGTTGCGGTTGTAGACCACGACGCCAATTTTGACCGATTTGCACACGGCTTCAACGTGGGCGGCAACGCCGTCCTGGCTGGCTTCAGTGAGGTAGTGCGGCAGCAGCAACAGGCCTTTGGCGCCCAGACGCTCGGCTTCCTGTGCGTATTCGATGGCTTGACGGGTCGAACCCCCAACACCGGCCAGAATCGGTACGCTGGTTTCGCAGGTATCGACGGCGGTCTTGATGATTTCCGAATACTCGCTGGCCGCCAGAGAGAAGAACTCACCGGTGCCGCCTGCGGCGAACAGAGCCGAGGCGCCGTATGGGGCCAGCCATTCGAGACGCTTGATGTAGCCAGCGCGATGGAAATCGCCCTGGGCATTGAAATCGGTTACCGGGAAAGACAGCAGGCCGGAGGAGAGGATGGACTTCAGTTCTTGTGGATTCATTATTCGAACACCCTGAGTAGCGACGTCTAAGTTGTTGGGAAAACCGTTCAGTCTTCGCCGAGTTGTAGGTCATCGTACAACTTAAAATGTAATCGTCAACTGCATTTCATCGCTGCAGGGTGAAAATTGTTCGACAAAAAAGGCTACGACTTAGATTTTTAGCCGGTTTCGGCGCAGAGAGGACCGGTCCGAGCGACGTAATAAAAGATCGTTTCAGAGATACGTTGTCGGAAGATGTGGAATGACTGCAGGTTTTAGTTTATGGCTTATGGCCCTATCGCGAGCAGGCTCGCTCCTACAGGGATCTTCAGTGTGGCGAGATCTACTGTAGGAGCGAGCCTGTTCGCGATAGCGGTAATTCAGACGATGAATGACACGGACAGATTACCTATCCGCGCTGCGCCTCAGCCTCTTCATGCGCATGGCGCAGCCGCTCACGGCTATTGGTCAGGTGCAGACGCATCGCTGCCCGCGCCGCATCGGAATCCTGGCGGGCAATTGCGTCGTAGATTTCTTCGTGTTCACGACTCAACCGGCTCATGTAGTGCTGCTGGTCGTCATGGGCCAACCGCGCGGAGTTGAGGCGTGTTCGCGGAATGATGCTGGTGCCCAGGTGCGTCATGATGTCGGTGAAGTAGCGGTTGCCGGTGGACAGGGCGATCTCGAGGTGAAAGGCGAAATCCGAGGCCACCGCGTCACTGGCGTGGGATGCACTTTCGTTAAGCGCATCGAGGGCGGCACGCATGGTTGCCAGTTGCTCGGGGCTGCGACGTTGTGCAGCGAGGCCGGCGGATTCCACCTCGAGGCTGATGCGCAGTTCGAGAATCGCCAGCACGTCACGCAAGGTCACCACGGTTGCCGGGTCGATGCGGAAACCGCTCGGGCTCGGTGTGTCCAGCACGAAGGTGCCGATGCCGTGGCGGGTTTCCACCTGCCCTGCTGCCTGCAAACGGGAAATCGCTTCGCGCACCACGGTGCGGCTGACGCCATGGGCATCCATGATCGCCGACTCGGTGGGCAATTTGTCGCCACGCTTGAGGTGCCCGTCGCGGATCTGCTCGGACAGCACCGTCACCAGTTCCTGTGCGAGGCTGCGGCGCTTGCGAGGGAGGCGTGGTGCGTCGATCGGATTTTCCATGGTGTGCATCGGTCTCGAAAATTTCGGCTGAAACCGCATCATAGCTCAACGCGGTTGTACGATCACCTAGCCCCTTTGGGAGCAACTGTGGTGAGGGGATTTATCCCCGTTCGGCGGCGAAGCCGTCGCAGAACCGCTGCCCTCGGTGTAACTGATACACCGAGGAAGCTGATTTGCGACGGCTTCGCCGCCGAACGGGGATAAATCCCCTCGCCACAAGATCCACCCAAAGGCAGGGCGGAGGAATTTACGCCGTTACGGGCTGTTCATTGAGGTGCCCATTTTCGATACGCACATGCCGTGGGTGGAAGCGCTTCAGGCTGCTGCGATGCCCGACGCTGACGATGCTCAGGCCCGGTATCTCGTCAATCAACGCCTGATGCATCGACGCTTCGTCCTCTTCGTCCATTGCCGACGTCGCTTCGTCCATATAGAGCCACTGCGGCGCGTAGAGCAGCGCTCGGGCAAATGCCAGGCGTTGCTGTTCACCCGGAGACAGCATGCGCTGCCAGTGATTGGCTTCATCCAGACGGGAAATCAGATGCGGCAAACGACAGACTTCCAGCACGTGTGCGTAACGCTCATCCGGATAGGTATCACCCGTCTGTGGATAACTGAGCGCTTCACGCAGGGTGCCAATCGGCAGATAGGGTTTTTGCGGCAGGAACAGATAGCGCGCCGTTGGCAGACGAATGCTGCCATGGCCCGCTGGCCACAAATGCCCCATCGCTCGCAGCAACGTCGATTTACCACTGCCGGAGCGGCCGCTGATCATCACGCGGTCACCCTCTTCCACTGTCATATCGGCGCTGGTCAGCAGATGACGGCCGTCAGCGAGATCGAGGCCAAGGTTGTGCACTTTCAACACCGAGCCCGCGTTCTGCACATCGATCGCCGGTGGGCGCTGCTCGTTGTCAGTCATGGCCTGGCGGAAGCTCAACAGACGATCACAGGTCGCGCGCCAGGAGGCGAGGCTTTGATACGCGTTGATAAACCAGCTGAAACTCTCTTGCACGTTGCCAAACGCCGAGCTGATCTGCATCAGCTCACCGAGTTCGATCTTGCCGGCGAAGTAACGCGGCGCGGCCACCATGAAGGGAAAGATGATCGCCGCCTGGCTGTAACCGGCCGTGAAGAACGTCAGGCGCTTGGACACCTTCATGATGTCCCAGAAGTTGTGCCAGACCATCCCGAAGCGGTGGCTCAGGCGACGATTCTCGTTGGGCTCGCCGTTGTAGAGCGCGATACTCTCCGCATTTTCGCGCACTCGCACCATGGAGAAGCGAAGGTCGGCTTCGAAGCGTTGTTGGTTGTTGTTCAGGCCGATCAAGCGGCGACCGATCAAGTGCGTCAGCCAGCTGCCGATCACGGCGTAGACCAGCACACACCAGAACATATAGCCGGGAATGGTGAAGCCATAGACTTCAATACTGCCCGACACGCCCCACAGAATGATCGAAAACGACACCAGACTGACGACGTTACGCAGCAAACCAATGCCCAGTTCCAGGGTGTTGGAGGTGAAGTTGTTGAGGTCTTCGGAAATTCGCTGGTCCGGGTTATCGGTGTAACCGCCCTGCTCCAGGTGGTAGTAATTTTTGTTGCCGAGCCAGCGGGCAAAATGCTTTTCGGTCAGCCAGGCCCGCCAGCGGATGGTCAGCATCTGCGTCAGGTATAGCCGGTAAACCGCGCCAACAATCGCCACTGCCGCAATCGCGCAGAAATACAGAATCAGCTGCCAGAACGCGGCTTCATCCTTCTTTTGCAGGGCGTTGTAAAAATCCTTGTACCAGGTGTTGAACCACACCGAGATCCCCACGCTGATTAGCGACAGCGCAATCACCGCGATCAGCAGCGTCCAGGCTTTGACCTTCTCTTCACTGTGCCAATAAGGCGTGATCATTGCCCAGACTTTGCGAAAAAACTGCCCGTGCACGGCATCGTTGACCGCGGAATATTCAGCGTTCTGATTCATGGAAAAGGCTCATTGGAGAAAAGAACACACACGAACCGATCATAGATGATCAGCTCGTGTTGTAACGCGGTGTGACAACAATTGTTCAGCACCGGTTCAGCGGCGGACCGGACGCTTCTGCAATTTGCGCTGCAGCGTGCGACGGTGCATGCCCAGGGCGCGGGCAGTGGCGGAGATGTTGCCTTCGTGTTCGGTCAGTACGCGCTGGATGTGTTCCCACTGCAGGCGATCCACCGACATCGGGTTTTCCGGCACCAGCGTGTCGAGGTCGGCGTGCTCGGAGAGCAATGCGGCCAGTACGTCATCGGCGTCCGCCGGTTTGCACAGGTAGTTGCAGGCGCCGCGCTTGATCGCCTCGACAGCGGTGGCGATGCTCGAGTAACCGGTGAGGATCACCACGCGCATTTCCGGGTCCAGTTCAAGCAGCTTGGGCAGCAACACCAGGCCGGAGTCGCCGTCCATTTTCAGGTCCAGCGCCGCGTAATCCGGCAGATCAGCCTGAGCGATGGTCAGGCCTTCTTCGGCGGAACCGGCGGTGCTGACGCGAAAGCCACGGCGAGCCATGGCACGGGCCATGACGCGGGTGAAGGTTGCGTCGTCGTCAACCAATAGCAAATGCGGCAGTTCTTCGCCTTCACCTTCGACTTGGATATCGTCACTCATGTTCGTCTCCTCGGGCGACACGGGGCAGGCGCAGCTCGGTGAGCGTGCCACCTTCCTCATGACTGTAGAGTTTCACTGAGCCGCCAGCGCGTGTCACGCTGGCCTTGCTCAAAAACAGGCCCAGGCCGAAACCTTTGCCCTTGGTGGTAAAAAACGGTTTGCCGATCTGTTCGGCAATGGCCAGCGGCACACCGGCACCGTGGTCACGGATGCTGATGGTCAGATCTTCGGCATTCCAGTCCAGCGTGACTTGCAACCCTTCTGGGCAAGCGTCGGCAGCGTTGTTCAGCAAATTCAGCAGCGCTTGAGTCAGGTCGGGTGGCGGCGCCATGCGCGGCACCGCTCCTTGCCCCAGGCGCTGGAAGCGATAGCTGGCTTCAGGGCGCATCAGGTGCCAGCGGTTCAGGGCTTCGTCCAGCCAGTCGGTGACGTCCTGCATTTCCACCGCCAGGCGCCGATTGGCTTCCGCCGCCCGAACAAGCTGCTGCAAGGTGTCCTTGCACGCCTTGACCTGATCCTGCAGCACCTTCAGGTCGTCCTGCAGCATCGGGTCCGGATGATCCTGCTGCATTTCCTTGAGCAGCACGCTCATGGTCGCCAACGGTGTGCCCAGCTCATGGGCGGCGCCGGCGGCCTGGGTCGCGACAGCCAGCAACTGCTGATCGCGCAAACCCTCTTCGCGCCGAATCGCGCGCAACTCTTCCTGACGACGCAGCTCTTCGGCCATCCGCGCGGCGAAGAAGGTAATCACCGCCGCCGCCAGGGCGAAGCTCAGCCACATGCCATAGACCTGCAGGTTTTCCCGGGCGATGGGGAAGGTTTGCAGCGGATAGAAACGCGCCAGCAACAGGGTGTACATCGTCAACGCTATACCCGACAGAATCACCGAATAGCGCCATGGCAAGGTCACGGCGGCGATGGTCAGCGGAACGAGGTAATACGAGACGAACGGGTTGGTCGAGCCACCGGAGAAATACAGCAGCGCACTGTGGATAAACAGGTCGCAGGCCAGTTGCACGGCATATTCGAGCTCGGTCACCGGCCACGAAGTGCGCAGGCGAATGGCCGTGAATGCACACAGCAGCATCGAGCAGCCGAGGGTGGCGGCCAGTTGAAACCAGGGCAGCGGCAGCAAGTCAAGCCAGTAAGCCAAACCAACGGAGCCGGCCTGGGCAGCCAGCACCAAAGTGCGGATGAACGTCAGACGCCAGAGGTTCTGGCGAGTCGCGGAAGTAATTTGGACGGGGGCGAGCATGAGCTCTCCTGATGAGCGCTCCAGGCGGATCGCCGGGAGTATAACCAAGCGTAGGGCCTGACAGGCAAAAGTGCGGCAAACGGCCACATGCTTGTTGGGCACTGCACAACCCTTGTAGCAGCTGCCGAAGGCTGCGTTCGGCTGAGAAGCAGACGCATATCCGGTATGCGCGGTTTTCCTGATGACCGCAGCGCCGGTTTTAGCGACTGCTTCGCAGTCGAACGCAGCCTTCGCTGCTACAGGGGATCGCGTCGATCTGTATTGAAGTTGTAACTGTGCGAACCGGATCAATAAAGCTAGAGTCTGATGGTTTCACGCAGGCTCGGACCTTAACCCCTGCGCACCGTCCAAGGAGTTTTCATGCACACTTTTCGCCGCAGCGCCGCCCTCCTCGCCCTGACCGTTGGCACCGTCGCCAGCCTTCCGGCCCTGGCCGCCGATGAGCTCCATTACAACCAGATTTCCCTGCGCGCCGAAGTCAGTCAGGAAGTGGCACGCGACCTGATGATCGTGACCCTCTATACCGAAGATCAAAACACCGATCCGGCCAAGCTCGCCGCCGACGTCAGCACCACCATGAACAAGGCGCTGGCCCAGGCCAAACAAGTCAAAGACATCACGCTGCGCCAGGGCAGCCGCAACAGCTACCCGATCTACGACACCAAGGGCCAGAAAATCACCGGCTGGCGCGAACGTGCCGAACTGCGCCTGGAAAGCTCGGATTTCGCCGCCCTGTCGAAACTGACGGGCGAGCTGCTGACCGACCTGAAAATGGGTGGCATGGACTTCGCCATCGCGACGCCAACCCGCAAGGCCAGCGAAGACGCATTGCTTAAAGAAGCCGTGACCGCTTTCAAGGCCCGTGCGCAACTGGCCACGGATGCCCTGGGTGGCAAGGGCTATAAAATCGTTAACCTGAACCTCAACAGCAACGGTTATCCACAACCGTACATGCGCGGCCCGATGATGATGAAAGCAGCCAGCATGGATGCCGCCCCAGTGACCCCGGAAGTCGAGGCCGGCACCAGCCAGGTCAGCATGACGGCGGATGGGTCTATAGAAGTGTTGATGCCTTAACCCGCGTTGCCCCCCCTATAGGAGCTGCCGGAGGCTGCTCCTACAGGGAGATCGATGTATGCCGTTATTGAGGGTCGTCCTCAAAAACAGGTATTTCCTCGAATCCCACCAACAACGCTACCCTGAGGAAAACATCGCTGCCCACATCCTCGGGGACTCCATGGAAAGAACCACCGTCAAACCGCTGTTACTCGCTCTCGCCTTAGCCTCCACCGCCCCGTTCGCCCAGGCAGCCACAACACTGGTCTACTGCTCCGAAGCGAGCCCCGCCGGATTCGATCCCAGTCAATACACCAGCGGCACCGACTTCGACGCCTCGGCTGAAACCGTCTTCAACCGCCTCACCCAATTCAAGCGCGGCGGCACGGAAATCGAACCCGGCCTTGCCACAAGCTGGGACGTATCCACGGACGGCCTCACCTACACTTTCCACCTGCGCGACGGTGTGAAATTCCACACCACGGAATATTTCACCCCCACCCGCGACTTCAACGCCGACGATGTGTTGTTCACCTTCCAGCGCCTGCTCGACCCCCAAAATGCGTTCCGCAAAGCCTACCCCGCCGAATCGCCCTACTTCACCGACATGGGCCTGAACACGACGATAAAAAGCGTCGATAAAATCGACGATCACACCGTGCGATTCAGCCTGAACAATGTCGATGCCGCATTCGTGCAAAACCTGGCCATGAGTTTCGCCTCGGTGCAATCGGCCGAATATGCTGCGCAATTACTCAAAGAAAACAAGGCCGCCGATCTCAACCAGAAGCCCATCGGCACGGGCCCTTTTGTATTCAAGCGCTATCAGAAAGACTCGCAGATCCGCTACACCGCCAACCGGTCGTACTGGAAGCCCGAAGACGTGAAGCTCGACAACCTGGTCTTCTCGATCACCCCGGACGCGGCCGTGCGCTTGCAGAAGCTCAAGGCCGGTGAGTGCCAGGTCAGCGGCTACCCACGCCCGGCCGATATCGACGTCATGGAAAAAGATCCGAATCTGCGGGTGCTCAAGCAAGCAGGTTTCAACCTCGGGTTCCTGGCCTACAACGTGACGCATCCGCCGCTGGATCAACTCAAGGTTCGCCAGGCTCTGGACATGGCCATCGACAAACCGGCGATCATCAAAGCGGTTTACCAAAGCGCAGGACAACTGGCGCAGAACGCCCTGCCACCGGCGCAATGGTCGTATGACCCTGGGATCAAGGACGCGCCCCACGATCCGGCCAAGGCCAAAGCGCTACTCAAAGAAGCAGGGGTTGCACCCGGTACCACTATTAATTTGTGGGCCATGACCGTGCAGCGCGCATCGAATCCCAACGCGCGGATGTCGGCGCAGATGATCCAGCAGGATTGGGAAAAAGTCGGGATAAAAGCCAACATCGTCAGCTATGAGTGGGGCGAATACATCAAGCGCGCCAAAAATGGCGAACATGACGCGATGATCTACGGCTGGACCGGCGACAACGGTGATCCGGATAACTGGCTCGGCGTGCTTTACAGCTGTGCGGCGGTGAAAGGCAGCAACTATGCTAAATGGTGCGACCCGGCCTACGACAAACTCGTGCAGCAGGCCAAGGTCTCCACCGACAAGCAGCAACGGATCAAACTGTACCAACAGGCACGGCTAATCCTTAAACAACAAGTACCTATCACGCCGATCGCCAACTCGACCGTTTTCCAGCCACTGCGCAAGGAAGTGACCGACTTCAGGATCAGTCCTTTTGGACTGACGCCCTTCTACGGAGTGGGTATAAATAAGTAACACCCGCGCCAACCGGGTGCATCCGCTCTCATGGTTGCACCCGTCAGGTGCGCGATCTGCACCGAAAAAAACCGGCGCAAACGGTCAAATGCGCGTGAATTTATACATATGCGACATTAAGGTACGTTCGTGCCACTGTTTAAGGCTTGTAGCCACCCAGCATCTTGCAATGGGTATGGCCCCTGCATAAGTATCCGCAGGCACGACTCACGAGGTCGTCCTCTAATTCCAAAAATGACAACAAATCATGAGGCCACCATGCTTAAACACGCGGTCATTCCGTTTTTAGTCGGCGCCAGCCTGTTGGCTAGCGCTCCTTTCGCCTCTGCGGCGACTAACCTGGTGTTTTGCTCCGAAGGGAGCCCGGCCGGTTTTGATCCTGGTCAGTACACCACCGGAACCGACTTCGACGCCTCTGCAGAAACCATGTTCAACCGCCTGACCCAGTTCGAGCGCGGCGGCACCGCCGTGATTCCTGGCCTGGCGACCAGTTGGGACATTGCCGACGATGGCCTGACTTACACCTTCCACCTGCGTGAAGGCGTCAAGTTCCACACCACTCCGTACTTCAAGCCGACTCGTGAGTTCAACGCTGACGACGTGTTGTTCACGTTTAATCGCATGATTAACAAGGACGACCCGTTCCGTAAGGCGTACCCGACCGAATTCCCGTACTTCACCGACATGGGGATGGACACCAACATCACCAAGATCGATAAAGTCGACGACCACACCGTCAAGTTCACCCTTAAAGACGTAGACGCCGCGTTCATTCAGAACATGGCGATGAGCTTCGCGTCCGTGCAGTCCGCCGAGTACGCTGCCCAGCTGCTCAAGGAAGGCAAAGCTGCCGACATCAACCAGAAGCCGGTCGGCACTGGTCCTTTCGTGTTCAAGAGCTACCAGAAAGACTCCAACATCCGCTACACCGGGAACAAGGACTACTGGAAGCCTGACGACGTCAAGATCGACAACCTGATCTTCGCCATCACCACCGACCCGTCGGTGCGCATCCAGAAGCTGAAGAAGAACGAGTGCCAGATCACTCTGTTCCCGCGTCCGGCGGACCTGAAGGCGCTGAAAGAAGACAAAGCCCTGAAAGTGCCTGACCAGGCTGGTTTCAACCTGGGTTACATCGCCTATAACGTGATGGACAAGGTCAAGGGAAGCAACGAGGCGAACCCGCTGGCCCAGCTGAAAGTGCGTCAGGCACTGGACATGGCCGTCAATAAACAGCAGATCATCGACTCGGTTTACCAGGGCGCTGGCCAGCTGGCCGTTAACGCCATGCCGCCGACCCAGTGGTCCTACGACACCACCATCAAGGATGCCAAGTACGACCCTGAGAAAGCCAAAGAGCTGCTCAAGGAAGCTGGCGTCAAGGAAGGCACTGAAATCGTTCTGTGGGCGATGCCAGTGCAACGTCCGTACAACCCGAACGCCAAGCTGATGGCTGAAATGCTGCAGTCCGACTGGGCCAAGATCGGTCTCAAAGTCAAAATCGTCAGCTACGAATGGGGCGAGTACATCAAGCGCTCCAAGGGCGGCGAGAACCAGGCGATGATCATCGGCTGGAGCGGTGACAATGGTGACCCGGACAACTGGCTCAACGTGCTGTTCGGCTGCGACTCGCTGGAAGGCAACAACTTCTCGAAATGGTGCGACAAGAAATTTGACGGCATCGTCAAGGAAGCCAAGCGCACAACCGACCAGGCCAAGCGCACCGAACTGTACAAGCAGGCGCAACACGTCCTCAAAGACGCCGTTCCGATGACACCTATCGCTCACTCGACGGTGTTCCAACCCATGCGCAACAACGTGCAGGACTTCAAGATCAGCCCGTTTGGCTTGAACTCCTTCTACGGCGTCAGCGTCAGCAAATAAGATCTGGCAACGGCGACGTCTTTGACGTCGCCGTTGCTTTATCTACCGAGAAAGCAGGAAACGCCCTACGTCGACTTCCGCTGAGGACTACAGCAGCGAGGTGCGACGCGTCGACTTTTCCTACGAGTTTTTAGGACTCTGCGCATTTACTGCCGGCCCCCACGGCTCATACCGTCGGGGGATCCGACCAGTCCATGCGTGGGCTCTCGGTTATTGCTGCAGGCACGGTCTGGATTCAAAGAGGCCTCCTCCTCCCCGGACGGGACGGCGGGCTCATTGAAAAACACTACGAGAACAAGAGGGAGCGTCATGCGCCATACCTTGGTTTTATCCGCATTGCTGGGCACCGGCCTCTTGGCCGCCACTTCCATCACCCAGGCCGCCACTGACAGCCTGGTGTTCTGTTCCGAAGGCAGCCCCGCTGGCTTCGACACCGCGCAGTACACGACCGCGACCGATAACGACGCCGCCGAGCCGCTGTACAACCGCTTGGCAGAGTTCGAAAAAGGCGCGACCAATGTCGTGCCGGGCCTGGCGACCAGCTGGGATATTTCCGAGGACGGCCTCACCTACACTTTTCACCTGCGCGAAGGGGTGAAATTTCATACGACCAAGTACTTCACCCCTACCCGCGACTTCAACGCCGATGACGTGCTCTTCACGTTCAATCGCATGCTGGATCCGCAACAGCCTTTCCGTAAGGCCTATCCAACCGAGTTCCCGTACTTCAACGGGATGAGCCTCAACAAGAACATCGCCAAGGTCGAAAAGACCGGGCCGCTGACCGTGGTCATGACGCTCAACAGTGTCGACGCCGCGTTCATCCAGAACATCGCCATGAGCTTCGCCGCCATCCTCTCCGCCGAGTACGCCGACAAGCTGCTGGCCGGTGGCAAGCCGAGCGACATCAACCAGAAGCCGATCGGCACCGGGCCGTTCGTGTTCAAGAGTTATCAGAAAGACTCGAACATCCGGTACACCGGCAACAAGCAGTACTGGGACCCGAGCCGGGTCAAACTCGACAACCTGATTTTCGCGATCAATACCGACGCTTCGGTACGCGTGCAGAAACTCAAGGCCAACGAGTGCCAGATCACCCTGCATCCGCGCCCTGCCGACGTCCCGGCCCTGAAGAACGATCCGAAACTCAAGCTCATCGAAAAGCCCGGTTTCAACCTTGGCTACATCGCCTATAACGTGCGCCACAAGCCATTCGACCAGCTCGAAGTGCGCCAGGCACTGGACATGGCGGTGAACAAGCAAGGAATTCTCAACGCCGTCTATCAAGGTGCCGGCCAGCTTGCAGTCAATGCCATGCCGCCGACCCAATGGTCCTACGACGAAACCATTAAGGACGCCGCCTACAACCCGGAAAAAGCCAAGGAATTGCTCAAGGCTGCCGGCGTGAAGGAAGGCACCGAGATCACCCTCTGGGCGATGCCGGTCCAGCGTCCCTACAACCCCAACGCCAAGTTGATGGCCGAAATGCTTCAGGCTGACTGGGCGAAGATCGGCCTCAAGGTGAAGATTGTCAGCTACGAATGGGGCGAGTACATCAAGCGCACCAAAAACGGCGAGCACGACATCAGCCTGATCGGTTGGACCGGTGACAACGGGGACCCGGACAACTGGCTCGGCACGCTTTACAGCTGCGACGCCATTGGCGGCAACAACTACTCCATGTGGTGTGATCCGGCTTACGACAAGCTGATCAAGCAGGCCAAGATCGTCACCGATCGCGACCAGCGCACCGTGCTTTACAAACAGGCGCAGCAGTTGCTCAAGCAGCAAGTGCCGATCACGCCAGTCGCCCACTCGACGGTCAACCAGCCGTTGAGCGCCAAAATCGAAGGGTTCAAGGTCAGTCCTTTCGGTCGTAACGTGTTCTCGGGTGTCAGCATAGAAAAATAACCGATTAGCCGAAAAACGCTGGGGGCGGATTCCGCCCCCACGCAAGCGTATTGCCTTAATTCGCCTATCAGGCTTGTTGCAAACGTTTGCATGCGTCAAATGAGTTCAAAACCAAAAAGCCGGATCACAAAAAAAGACTGGCATAAAAAAAAGAAAGAAAGGAGCTTCACCCATGAAACTGAGCAGCACCGCGTTATTGGCCCTGGCCATCAGCAGCATCACCGCCACGGCGTACGCAGAGACCCAAAGCCAGGAATTCACCCCGGTATCGGTCAACACCAAAAGCGCCCAAGCCGAAGCCACCGGCTTTGTTGAAGGCCAGTCGATCAGCGGCACGACCCGTAACTGGTACGCCAACGAGCAACTGAAACGCGGCGGCAAGTTCGCTTACAAGAAAGACGGCGTTTCGACCCCGACTGATCGCCGTATCAACTGGGTTCAAGGCACCATCATCAAGTACAACTCCGGTTTCACTGAAGGCACCGTTGGCTTCAGCACTGAAGTCGCTGCCTACAACGCCATTGCGCTGGAGCGCGACCGCGAGAACCTGGCTTCCAACAACGGCGGCGCACCGGGCACCCGTCCAGGCGCGGGCAACAACCGTACCCTGACCAAAGAAGGCGGCGACGCTCAAGGTCAGTGGAGCAAACTGGGCCTGGCCAACGTCAAGGCGCGTATCTCCAACACCACCCTGACCGCCGGCCGCATGAACTTCAGCAGCCCGCAAGTCGACGTTATCGGCAACCGTGCCCTGCCTTCGAGCTTCGAAGGTATCGCGATCCACAGCGAAGAACTGAACAACCTGTCCTTCGACCTGGCCACCTTCGATCGCAACTCAGCGCGTACCGAAGAAAGCCTGAGCAAGTTCCGCTCCGAATACGGCTCGATCGACGCCGAAGCGGATCACGTGAACACCGCCGGTATCACCTACACGCCGTTCGCCAGCCTGACCACCAGCCTTTGGGGTACGCAAGCCGAAGACCTGTGGAACCAGTACTACTTCGGCGCCAGCCACGTGCTGGGTGACAGCTCGGTACTGAGCCTGACCACCGGCCTGAACTACTACAAGACCGTCGACGAAGGCAAAAAGCTGCTGGGCGAAATCGACAACGACACCTACTCCCTGTCGCTCGGCCTGACCCACCTGGCCCACAGCCTGACCTTCTCGTATCAGGAAGTGAACGGTAACGAGTACTTCGATTACCTGCACGAAACCAACGGCATCTACCTGGCCAACTCCCTGCTGTCGGACTTCAACGGCCCGAACGAGAAATCCTTCCAGATCGCCTACGGTCTGAACATGGCCGAATACGGCGTGCCAGGCCTGAAGTTCAACATCTACCAGGCTCGCGGCTGGGGCATCGACGGTACCCACTACAAAGGTGGCGGCTACGATGGCGTGCAGGCTATGGACGGCGAAACTCACTACGAATACGGCATCGGCGCTGCGTACGCCGTGCAGAGCGGCCCGCTCAAGGCCACCGCGATTCGTGCGACCTACACCGCTCACCGTGCCAGCGAAAACCAGGCTGATGGCAGCATCAACGAGTTCCGTCTCGTGACCACCATCCCGTTCAACATTCTGTAATGCGCCTGCCGAACG
Source organism: Pseudomonas sp. TNT3 (assembly GCF_010095445.2). Classification (GTDB taxonomy): domain Bacteria; phylum Pseudomonadota; class Gammaproteobacteria; order Pseudomonadales; family Pseudomonadaceae; genus Aquipseudomonas. The sequence goes on along the minus strand of NZ_WFGV02000055.1, from coordinate 10,418 downwards.
GCTGATTCAGCGACGAATCGACCGTTCGGCGTTTACCTTTCACCTGATTGCAGAGGGTTCTTGATGAAAATGCTTCCCCTACGTGCGGCCATCGCTGCCGCGTTGCTGAGTGTCGCTGTCGGCGTCTCGGCCAAACCCTTGGTGGTTTGTACCGAGAACAGCCCGGAAGGCTTCGACACGGCCCTGTACACGACTGCAGTCACCGCCGACGCCGCAGCTGAAACCATCTTCAATCGCCTGGCCGATTTCAAGCCGGGTACTACAGAAGTGATTCCGGCGCTAGCCGAGTCCTGGGACATCAGCGAAGACGGTCTGACCTACACGTTCCACCTGCGCAAAGGCGTCAAGTTCCACACCACCGACTATTTCAAGCCGACCCGTGACATGAATGCCGATGACGTGCTTTGGAGTTTTCAGCGCCAGCTGGACCCGAATCACCCCTGGCATAAACAGTCGACCGTGGGCTTCCCCTACTTTGAAAGCATGGGCTTCAAAGAGCTGCTCAAAAGCGTCGAGAAGGTTGACGACAACACCGTAAAGTTCACCCTGACCCGCCGCGAAGCACCGTTCCTGGCCGACGTCGCCATGGCCTTCGCGTCGATCTACTCTGCCGAGTACGCCGACCAGTTGCTCAAGGCCGACAAGATGGGCGACCTGAACAACAAACCGGTCGGTACTGGCCCGTTTGTTTTTCAGCGTTACAACAAGGACGCCCAGGTCCGTTTCAAGGCCAACCCGGACTACTTCCGTGGCAAGCCTCCGGCAGACGCGCTGATCCTGGCTATCGGCACCGACAACAACGTGCGCCTGCAAAAGCTCAAGGCCAACGAGTGCCAGATCGCGCTGTATCCAAAACCGGATGACATCCCGAGCATCAAGAAAGACACCAACCTGAAGGTTGATGAAATGAACGCGATGACCGTTTCGTACATCGCCATGAACACTTCGCACAAGTACATGAGTGATGTACGCGTACGCAAAGCCATCGACATCGCCTTCGACAAAGCCGCAGCGGTCAACGCGCTGTTTGGCAAAGGCAATGCCACCGTGGCGGTCAACCCGTACCCTGACACCCTGCTGGGCTACAACCACAAACTGACCAACCCGCCTCGCGACCTGGACAAGGCCCGCGCCCTGCTCAAGGAAGCCGGCGTGCCAGAGGGCACTGTATTTACCCTGTTCACGCGTAATGGCGGGGGTGCGACCAACCCTAACCCGATGCTCGCCGCGCAGATGATGCAGGCGGATCTGGCCAAGGTCGGGATCAAGCTCGACATCCGCGTCATGGAATGGGGCGAGATGCTCAAGCGCGCCAAAAATGGCGAACACGACATGGTGGCAGCCGGATGGGCGGGTGATAACGGTGACCCGGATAACTTCCTGACGCCTATGCTCAGTTGCGAGGCGGCCAAAAACGGCGAAAACTACGCGCGCTGGTGTAACGAGAAGTTTCAGGCGCTGCTCGACGAAGCCCGGGCTAAAGTGAACCCGGACGAACGCGCAGCGCTCTATGAGCAAGCCCAGGAGATTTTCAACCAGGACCAGCCTTGGATCGCCTTGGCACACACCCGTATGTTTACTGCAATGCGCAAGAACGTAGAGGGCTATCACATCAGCCCTCTCACCACTAATAACTTCGCCACCACCCAGGTGAAGTAGATAAGAAAACTCCCGGTGTCCCTGACTCCAGGGATACCGGGCACGCCTAACCGGCTGATGAGGTACACCACAAGATGTTTAGTTTTATTGCCCGCCGATTGGGGTTACTGATCCCCACGTTCTTCGGCATCACCTTGCTGACTTTCGCGTTGATTCGCATGATTCCAGGCGACCCCGTGGAAGTAATGATGGGCGAACGCAGAGTCGACCCCGAAATGCATGCTCAGGCAATGGAACGCCTAGGTCTCAACAAACCCCTGTATGCCCAATACCTGGATTACATTGGCAAACTGGCCCACGGCGATCTCGGCGAATCCCTGCGTACCCGTGAAAGCGTCTGGAGTGAATTCACTTCTCTATTCCCTGCGACCCTGGAGCTGTCCATGGCCGCCCTGTTGTTCGCCGGCATCCTGGGCCTTCTGGCCGGGGTGATCGCGGCACTCAAGCGAGGATCCCTGTTCGACCATGGGGTGATGGGCATCTCCCTGGCGGGATATTCGATGCCGATCTTCTGGTGGGGCCTGATCCTGATCATGTTCTTCTCGGTGTCCCTGGGCTGGACCCCGGTGTCCGGGCGGATCGACCTGCTCTATGACATCGAGCCCCGCACCGGTTTCATGCTCATCGACACCCTGCTGGCCGATGATGTGGGCGCATTCTTCGATGCCCTGCACCACCTGATCCTGCCGGCCATCGTGCTCGGCACCATCCCGCTGGCTGTGATCGCGCGGATGACCCGTTCTTCGATGCTCGAAGTGCTGCGTGAAGACTACATCCGCACCGCCCGCGCCAAAGGCCTGTCGCCTTCGCGCGTGGTGTTCGTCCATGGTTTGCGTAATGCGCTGATTCCGGTACTGACCGTGGTCGGCCTGCAAGTCGGCACACTGCTGGCCGGTGCGGTCCTGACCGAAACCATTTTCTCGTGGCCCGGCATCGGCAAATGGCTCATCGAAGCCATTGGCGCACGGGATTATCCCGTGGTGCAGAACGGCATCCTGTTAATCGCCTGCCTGGTGATTCTGGTCAACTTCGTAGTGGACATCCTCTACGGCTTTGCCAACCCACGCATCCGTCACCAGCGCTGAGATCATGACCATGACCACTCCAGCTTCAACTGCAAATCAAGCGGTAGCAGTCGATCAAAGCCTGCTGTACCCGTCTCCGTACAAAGAATTCTGGCAAGCGTTCTCCAAGAACAAAGGCGCTGTTGCCGGCTTGTTGTTCATGCTGCTCGTGGTCTTCTGCGCGCTTTTCGCGCCGTGGGTTGCGCCGCATAACCCGAGCGAGCAATACCGTGATTTCCTGCTGACCCCGCCGTCGTGGCTGGAAGGTGGGCAGTTGCAGTTCCTGCTCGGCACCGATGAACTGGGTCGCGACCTGCTGTCGCGGCTGATCCATGGTTCGCGCCTGTCGCTGCTGATCGGCTTGTCATCGGTGGTGATGTCGCTGATTCCGGGCATCCTCCTGGGTCTGTTCGCCGGGTTCTTCCCGCGCTTGCTTGGCCCGACCATCATGCGTCTGATGGACATCATGCTGGCCCTGCCGTCCCTGCTCCTGGCAGTGGCGATTGTCGCCATCCTCGGCCCTGGCCTGATCAACACCATTATTGCGATCGCCGTGGTTTCGTTGCCATCCTATGTTCGTCTGACCCGCGCTGCGGTAATGGGCGAACTGAACCGCGACTACGTGACCGCCGCGCGCCTGGCCGGTGCCGGTCTGCCACGACTGATGTTCGTGACCGTGCTGCCTAACTGCATGGCGCCACTGATCGTTCAGGCGACCTTGAGCTTCTCCTCGGCGATTCTCGATGCCGCTGCACTGGGCTTCCTCGGCCTTGGCGTACAACCGCCAACCCCTGAGTGGGGCACCATGCTGGCTTCGGCTCGCGACTACATCGAACGCGCCTGGTGGGTCGTGAGTCTGCCTGGTTTGACCATTTTGCTCAGCGTGCTGGCAATCAACTTGATGGGTGACGGCTTGCGCGATGCGCTGGACCCGAAACTCAAGAACGCCGCCTGAGGAGATTCAAATGTCATTGCTAGAAATCAAGAATCTCAACGTTCGCTTTGGCGACAAGAACGCTGTTCCGGTGGTCGACGGTCTCGACATCTCCGTGGACAAGGGCGAAGTCCTGGCCATCGTTGGCGAATCGGGGTCCGGCAAGTCCGTGACCATGATGGCGCTGATGGGCCTGATCGAACATCCAGGGATCGTCACTGCCGACGCCCTGAATTTCGATGGCAAGAACATGCTCAAGCTCAGCAACCGTCAGCGTCGGCAAATTGTCGGCAAAGACCTGGCGATGGTTTTCCAGGACCCGATGACCGCGCTGAACCCGAGCTACACCGTCGGCTTCCAGATCGAAGAAGTGCTGCGCCTGCACCTGAAAATGTCAGGCAAACAAGCGCGCAAACGCGCCATCGAACTGCTGGAAAAAGTTGAGATCCCGGGCGCTGCGAGCCGTATGGACGCCTACCCGCATCAACTCTCCGGCGGTATGAGCCAGCGTGTCGCGATCGCCATGGCGATTGCCGGCGAACCGAAACTGCTGATTGCCGATGAACCGACCACGGCACTGGACGTGACGATTCAGGCACAGATCATGGACTTGCTGCTGGCGTTGCAGAAAGAGCAGAACATGGGCCTGGTGCTGATCACCCACGACCTCGCCGTCGTGGCCGAAACCGCTCAGCGTGTGTGCGTGATGTACGCCGGTCAGGCGGTGGAAGTCGGTCAGGTGCCGCAACTGTTCGACATCCCGGCACACCCGTACAGCGAAGCACTGCTCAAGGCCATTCCGGAACACAGCCTCGGTGCGTCACGCCTGTCGACATTGCCGGGCATCGTTCCTGGTCGTTACGACCGCCCGCAAGGTTGCCTGTTGTCGCCGCGCTGCCCGTATGTGCAAGAGAATTGCCGCACCCAGCGTCCGGCCCTTGACCCGAAAAGCAACAGCCTCGCCCGCTGCTTCTACCCGCTGAACCAGGAGGTGGCGTAATGGCCGTCGTACTTACCGCCCGCGACCTGACCCGTCACTACGAAGTGTCCCGTGGCCTGTTCAAGGGCCATGCGACCGTACGCGCCCTCAACGGTGTGTCTTTCGAACTGGAAGCCGGCAAGACCCTCGCTGTCGTGGGTGAATCGGGTTGCGGCAAGTCCACCCTGGCGCGTGCGTTGACGCTGATCGAGGAGCCATCTTCCGGCTCCTTGAAAATCGCCGGGCAAGAAGTCACCGGTGCTGACAAGGCTCAGCGCAAGCAACTGCGCAAAGACGTGCAGATGGTTTTCCAAAGCCCGTACGCGTCGTTGAACCCCCGGCAGAAAGTCGGTGATCAACTCGGCGAACCGCTGCTGATCAACACCAATCTGTCGGCGGCTGAACGTCGCGAGAAAGTGCAGGCGATGATGAAGCAAGTGGGGTTGCGCCCTGAGCATTATCAGCGTTACCCGCACATGTTCTCCGGCGGTCAACGCCAGCGGATCGCCCTCGCGCGCGCCATGATGCTGCAGCCGAAAGTGCTGGTGGCGGACGAACCGACTTCCGCACTGGACGTGTCGATTCAGGCTCAGGTACTTAACCTGTTCATGGACCTGCAGCAAGAGTTCAACACCGCCTACGTGTTCATCTCCCACAACCTGGCGGTCGTGCAACACGTCGCCGATGACGTGATGGTGATGTACCTCGGTCGCCCGGTGGAAATGGGCCCGAAGAACGACATCTATGCCCGTCCTCTGCACCCGTATACCCAGGCATTGCTGTCGGCCACCCCGACCATTCACCCGGACCCGAACAAGCCGAAGATCAAGATTGTCGGCGAACTCCCCAACCCGCTGAACCCGCCTTCCGGCTGCGCCTTCCACAAGCGCTGCCCGTACGCCACCGAGCGCTGCAGCACTGAAGAACCGGCCCTGCGCCTGCTCGACAGCCGGCAGGTGGCTTGCCATTACGCCGAGCAGTTTCTGGACGGCGCGGCGTAAAAAGTGGGCGTAGGCTAGCCTGCTCCCACAGTGGTAGTTGCATGCTTCACTAACCCCTTTCACTCCGGCTGCGCATCAGTCGGGGTTGAAGGGGTTTTCTTTTGGCTTCGCTTTACATGGCTATTGCCGTCTAAGCCCGTTCGTTGTCGTTGGCCGGAACCGGCACCCCGCAATCATCGGTGCGATCCCACTCTCGATAAGCGAGTGGCTTGATAAATCAGTGGCATGGAGAACAGCGCCAGAGTCGAACTTGCGAACCAGACGCTATGCCCACCGAAATGGCCATACAACTGCCCTCCAAGCGCGGGTGATAGCAGCACACTAGCACTCCAGAACGTGGAGAAAAGACCGAAGTAATGACCACTTTTCCCTGCTTGGGCACGTTGCATAACCAGCACGTTCAGGGTGGGCATGAACAGTATTTCGCCAAGCGTCCAAATCGTGGTCGAGAGGCAGACGTAGAGTATCCCGGAACCTAAAGGCAGCATTCCCAAGCCACAAGCCAGCAACACGCTGCCAGCCAAAAACTGTCGTCGCGCGCCCCACTGCTCGCTCCAATGTGATAACGGGATTTGCAGCAGCACGACCAATACGGCATTGAGTGCAAACTGCCACCCTATGACTTCAGTACCCAACCGATAGTAGTCGAGTAGATAGTTACCCAGCATGCTGTAGACCGGCTCGAAGGCTAGGCCGAGTACCACAGAAGCCGCCAACAGCCAGAGAAAAGGCTTGTCCCTGAAAGGGGCGGAGGAACCCGAAGGCGTGCCAGTGGTTTCATCATGGATCAGAACTGCACGATGGAGGGTTGCCCGGACAAACCAGACCAACGCCATCAGCGTCATGCCTGCACTGAGGAAAAATATTAACCGGAAATCAGACTGCGCCAGAACTCCGCCCATCGCACCGGCTACCGCCATACCCAGATTGCTGGCAACACGACTTAACGACTGCGCACGAGCGCGTTGCGCTAACTGGCAATACTCCATAATCAAACGTTGATGCAACGTACGAATCGCACCATCGAGTGCACCGCTTACCAGCATCAATCCCGCCAGCAATGACACATCGGTAATCAGCCCCAGCAAGACCAATATCCATACCGAGACAAAAAACAGCAAAGCAGTCAGGCGGGTGGTTGAAAAATGATCACTCAGCAGTCCTCCGCCCATTGACCCGATCAGCAACCCGGCGCCGTAACCGGATAACAACCAGCCAACAGTCTCGATTGTCAGCCCGAGTTCCTGACGCAGATACAACGCCATGAACAGTTTGACCATGGCACTCAACCGGCTGATGAAAATCAACGCAGCAAGCATCCAGGCCATCGCACAGAAATAGCCATCCAGCCGTATCAAATGAACAAGCCGATTAGTCATGCCACCGGTCCAGGTTGTGGCTCACTTGGCTATGAATACCCTTTGAAGCAAAAGGAATGTCCGAGCGGATCCCGTGATCGGCATCGAAAAAGTACTGCGCTTGCAACTGCCCTTGAGCATCAAGGCCAATCAAAGGGTTGTTTATCAGGAATTGTCTGGATGAAGCACAAAGCGCTGGCACTCGAATGAGTAATCGAGATTGACCGAACACATTATCTGGGATGACAGCCCGTGCCCCGAAGCGTTTCTTGTATTGGAAAGTCCCTTTACTCAAAAACGGTTCACAGCCTTGGAAGTCAACACGATCAATAAGCGGTTGATTGGACGCCCACTCCAAAATCGCGTGATAAACAAAATTCTGAGCTCCATTTCTCCGAAAAATCGCGGCACCACCATCGACCCCTATCAAGCGTGCATTCAAGGTGCGCTTCGGTTTATCTAGCTGCGAAACACTCCCAGCGACCCATTTACCATTCAAATGTACACGGAACAGCATGCCGCGCTTGAACAAGTCCAGATAAGCCACTTGCTCTTGTACACTCCGTGCAAATGGTCCATAGCGAGCGTTCATCGTTGGGGTATGCATAGAATGGTAAAAGGAGAAGAAATCTTTATCCTCAAGTGACACATCGAAAGAGAAACCTTGCTCAACCAATTGAGCGTGGCGCTTGTTCTCTCGATTGGAGAACTCATCCAACACAGCGCTCCACCCAGTAGAAACATCAACGCTTTGGTGAATTCTGCTAAGCCCTATAACATCACCTGGCCGCTGGCATTGCTTCACTACATCTGACACGGCCATTAACAAGGTCATATCGGCTTGTTTCTCGTCAATAAACAACGAAAGATGTTCCCATTCCAAAATACCTTCCTGATCTACAGATGAGTGTTCAAAAAAACATTCATCCACAAATGGCGCGATGTAGAGAAGTCCTTCTACCATCCCGACATATACAAGGCGCGCCGGCATTCCAGCTTTGGTGCTCCCCGTGTAGATGCGAAAATGGCAGAGTGACTTCTGACTTACTGAAAGATCAGCAATCATGACTTATAGGTACCGCAGAGCTTTTCCATCATCTCTTCTGCACTGCTCACGAATGATAGTCCATCTGTGGGCATGGCTTCGTAATCCTGTCGACAATAGGAGCCAGATGCATGAATAGTGCATCCGTCCATACCTATCAGTAACTGTCGGTCAATTGCATTCAAGCAACCTGTCAGCGCCATCACCAATGACCACTCTTTTAGATCTCTTGGGTCCGCTGGGAGTTTGACAGGCGTACTCGTCAGCAACTGGGCACACTCGCTGTAGCGCTGCATGCACTCATAGAGCGATACGACAATTCCCGCCCCCCCATTGGCTTTCACCAATCCAGACATTTCAGTGGCGGTAGCCGGAAGGTGCGTATAAAACGTAGGTTCCAGAATTTCGTCGGGGCTCCAGGTTGTGGTAGGGAAATATGGAGAACCCGATTGAGTCCATAGACCGTTTGAAGACTGCTTGTAACTTGGCGTAGATGCACCTTCGAAGTTCCCGTCGAGTAAATGAAGCACCATGTCACTAGTAGCGAGATGCTGAACCAGCAGAAATGAAGGTGTAGACACCGGTTTGTTCTGTTGTTTTAGTACCTCAACGCCTGAACAGTATCCTAGAAGACCATATGCACTCGACACTGCATGCACATGTACTGTCTTCCGGTCAGTGTCCCATGCATCACCATACTCAAAGTCGAAGAAAGCCCGAGCCTGATCAGAGAACCGGTAATTCTCAAGCCGGAGGGAGTGCCACAGCTTCAACTCACCTAAAGGATTATGACTGAAGAGTTCTTTGAACTGCTGCCCCACAACCTTAACTGCTTCAGGCGAAGTGGCATCCAGAATGAAAACCGGGTTCAATGCACGCAACTGATCGTCATCATAAAGTTCAGTTCTACGAATTTTCCCGATGGTTTGCGAAGGAGTTAACGTAACAATGCGCAATTGCTCTGGATGCACAAGTTTGGCTTTTAATGCACGTAGAACTGCGTCGCGGAGCGCAATGGCTTTGTTACCGGACGAAGGAGAAAACAACAAAATGCTGTCGCCGGTGTCCTGGATATGACGAATAGCGCGCGCAACAATCAGTGTAGAGGCGAAGGTCTTTGTTGTTTGAGTGCTAACATTTTGTCTCAAATCGAACAATCGGAGTGGTATCCCTCGGTAACAGCCTATCTCAAAAAATTGCGCGGTAGCGACAGAGAGAAAGCTTTGCATGCGGCTATCCAGCTGAGGCAACTTCATAGCTGGCTCAAATGCATCGCTGCAGTGGTCGACTTCAAAATTAGTCGCACTGCTGACGATCAGATCGTAATAACGCTCTAAAACGGAAATTGGCGTATTAACCTCGAGCGTTACCTGCGCGGACTTATCTGATTTCACTACATCCATTGTTCTTCGCTCCCATGAATAGTCGCTAAATGCGATGTCTTCTGAAAGCTAGACGCCAACAATTTCGTTGTCCTGGGTTAAAACGCTTCAATCACTCAGAAAAAGAGTCGGGCTACGAATTTTGGAAAAAAGCCCTACAGACAAGCCCTACTCAATTCGACATCTGATGCTCTCAAACCTCAAAACATGTGGTTTGTGTGTCGTTTCCCCGAGCAATCCAACGGTTTGTCACAGCAAGCCCGCAAACACAATTTAACTTGAATTCTCCACGACCCCCTTCCACCCCGGCTGCGCATCAGTCGGGGGAGAAGGGGTTTTCTTTTGCCTGGGATTTACGTTTGGCTATCGCCTTCATCCGGGTCATCGGAGTCCGGCTCATCGGTGGTGGAGTCATCATCGTCCGCGCTGCCGCCCTGGCCTTTATCCCCCGGTTCCGATTCGGACTTGGCGATCATCATGCCCGTGTGCACGACCTGCCCGTTCGACACGTGCTCACCCTTTTCCGGGCATTCGGCCCACGCCGATGACATGCCGAGGGCCAGCATCACCAAAACCTTAAGCAACAGCACAATGCGTTGAAAAATGCTCATAGCTGAATCCATCCTTTTAAGGGTGAAGCATGGAAGTGCCTGTGTGGGCGCTGAATGAAATCTAGTTCCGATTGACTCGGTTCTCCAGATAGGACGCTAACGAATGGGTGGAAATGCCATTGACCGGCAGACTGGTTTTGCATAACCGTTAGGGCGATTGGTTATTTACGAAGGAAGGGATTCTCGTAGGAGCAAAGCTTGCTCGCGATAGTGTGTCAGTTAACTTGATGCCAACTGACACACCATCGCCAGCAAGCTTGTAGTGGTTCAGTTTTTTTAAACCATCCCGTAGGAGGATTAAGCCGCCTGTTGCTCGAACAGCGCAGGCGGCAAGTGGTTCGAGGCGGAGTGGCAACGGCGATAGTTGTAATGCGAGATGAATTCC
>NZ_WFGV02000054.1 GCF_010095445.2 Pseudomonas sp. TNT3 | reverse complement strand
AAGCGCTCTTGCCCCTTTCGTCCGGTGCCTCGCCTGGGCTCGGCATACCCTCACTCCGGTCCTGCTCCGTGGGCCCGCCGCGATCGGCCATCCATGGCCGTGCGCGGCTAACCCGGCATCCATGCCGGGTTGCCCACTGCGCAGAACCTGCGCTCGGCCTTCCCAAGGGGCAAGAAGATCAAAAGCAGATCAAAAGCCAAATCGAGGCGGCCTGTCAGCCGACCTGACTTTCGAAGCGCACGCGTTTTCCTGTGGGAGCCGAGCTTGCTCGCGATGACGGCCTCATAGCCGACGACTATTCCCCTGATGCACTCGGATCAAACTGTGGGAGCTGGCCTGCCGGCGATGGCGACCTCATAGCCGACGAGTGTTCCCCTGATGTACCCGGATCAAACTGTGGGAGCTGGCCTGCCGGAGATGACGGTCTCACAGCAACGACTATTCCCCTGATGCACCCGGATCAAACTGTGGGAGCTGGCCTGCCGGCGATGGGGCCCTGACAGCCGATAAAATTTTTCCTGATGCACCCGAATCAGGGTTCTATCCAGCTGCTACAACAACGACAGCGTGTAGTTCACGACGAAGCGATTCTGTTCCACGTTGCGGCCGGCGTCGGTGTTCGATTTGCCGTTTCGCACCGAGAATCCAACCCCTTTCAGCGCACCTGATTGAAGTACGTAATCCAGCGTCATATCCCGCTCCCACTCAGACTGATCACTTGCGTTGCGGGCTTTGATGTCGGTGCCCTTCAGGTACACGATCGACGCTTTCAAACCCGGTACGCCCAACGGCGCGAAGTCATAGGTGTACTGGCCGAAATGGGTCTGCTCTCCTGCGCGGGCAAAGCTCTGGATCATCCGGTCGGTGGGCAGGTAGACGCTGCCGCCGCCCGCCCCTTTGTCCGTCAGGCTGCCCTGGTTGGGCTGGACAAAATTACTGCCGTCACTCACCTGCTGATGCCCCACCGTCACCGCGTGGCCGCCGTTCGTGTAGGTGACCATTGCAGCCCAGGTGCTGTTATCGATTTCACCGTTGTCATCGTCGGTGTAACCCGATACGCGATAGCCCTGCGCGCGGCCCGTCGCCGAACTGTTCGCGCCGCTTGAGGTGGTGCGGAAATAGCGCAGGTCGGTGGTGAGTGCACTTTTGCTGTCGATGGGCAGAACGTGAGTCAGGCCCAGGAAATGCTGGTCATAGAAGTCCTCCAGCTGCGCAAAGTAATACTGCGCCTTGAGGTCTCGGGTGACGTTGTAGTCGCCTCCAGCGTAGTAGAACTTGTTGCTGTCCCGCGTGCTGCCGGCGACCGACAGGCCCGTGCGATCTGTCGAGGCGCGGCCGACTGCGTGCTCGAGTACTCCGCTGGTCAGGGTCAACCCGTCGATGTCGTTGGAGGTGATCTGCGCACCGGTGAACGACTGCGGCAACACCCTGGCATCGTTGGACAGCAGAATCGGCAATTTGGGTAGCAGCGTGCCGTAGCGAAATTCTGTTTTTGCCACGCGCATTTTCGCCGTCGGCCCGAAACTGCTCCACGAGGCGGCCGCACCGTCGCCGTCGCTCGGAATCATGCCGCTGCCGACGTGGCGTCCGCCGCCACTGTCCAGCGTAATCCCGAGCAGCGCTTGTGCATCGAGCCCGAACCCTACTGCTCCCTGGGTAAACCCCGACTCATAGCGCAGCACAAAACCCTGTGCCGCTTCTTCGGTTTTCGACGGGTCTGCGCTGCCATCGCGATTGTCGCTGTTGAAGTACAGGGTACGCATCGACAGTGTGGCTTTGCTGTCTTCCAGAAAGCCGTGCGTGGCGGTGTCGGCTGCCTGAGCGCACATCGAACTGGTTGCCAGTAAGAAAACGGCGGGGACGGCTCGGTTGAACATACGGTGCTCCTGAGTATTGTTTTTATTGAGGCCCACGGCACAGCAGCCCGCACTTTCACGCACCCGATGAATGAATATCGGGAAACTGAGAGGACTGGAAGGGTCATGCCGAGCAGGTCGTGAAACTCATAAAACATTTCGAGGAGCGATATTCAAACGAGGCGAAAGTAATTTTCGTGGAGGGATAAGGCTTGTCGCACAGAGGTATGGAGCGGGACTGTTTTGGAAAAACTGCCGGGCAGATTTTCATCATAAACAGAGGTGCGTGGCCGGGAGGCGCGGGTTTCGTGTAGCAGCTGCCGAAGGCTGCGTCCGCTCCGGGGTCGCGCTCGACCGAAGTGGTCGCTGTCCGGACGTTATGGTGTCCGCTTGAAAATCGAGGGCCGCTTCGCGCCCCAACGCAGGCTGCGCCAGCTGCTACAGGGAGCGTAAGGCGCGGGCTCTGTGTAGCAGCTGCCGAAGGCTGCGTTCGAACGCGAAGCGGTCGTTGTTCAGACGATGTGGGCTGGCCTATCCCCGGTCTATGCAGGCTGGAAGCAATACGCGGCCAGTTTGTTACCGTCCAGATCACGCGCATACGCAGCGTAGGCATTCGGCGCCCAGCCACGCGGCCCTGGCAGACCTTCACAGGTGCCGCCAGCCGCCAGTGCGGCGGCGTGGAAGGCGTCGATGGCGGCACGTGTCGCGGCCTCGAAGCTGACGGTAACGCCATTGCCGACGCTGGCCGGCGCGCCGTTGGCCGGTTTCAGCACGAAGAACGACGGTGCGTTTTCGCCCCAGATGGAGCCGTTGTCCCCAAGGTCGGCGATGCGTTTCTGGCCAAGCTCGCCCAGTACGTTGTCGTAGAAGCCGCGGGCTTTGTCCAGATCATTGGTGCCGACTGTCACGTGGGTAAAAACACTCATTTATCAGCTCTCTTGTCAGTAGAACGAGGTGGGTTGGCGTTGCTGTGTTGCGGTCGTTTTCTGCCTTTTTTTCACTGCGGCCAGAGGTCGACCGGAAAGTATTTTTCGGAGATTTTGGTGTACTCGCCCGACGCATGCAGTTGCGTTAACGCTTCGTCGATTCGCGCCTTGAGTGCGATGTCGTCCTTGCGCAAGCCTGCCCCGACGCCCAGACCATATTGCAGCGGGTCCATCTTCACGCTGCCGGTGCCTTTTTCCTCATACCCGGCACCGTCTGCCGAGGCCAGAAAGGCGATGTCGCCGAGCTTGTCGAGGAACATGACGTCGATACGCCCCGCCAGCAGGTCGGCGTTGCAGTCGTCCTGGGTGGTGTATATGCGGATGTTCGATGTTTTGCCGTAGGCGGTCTGGATGAACTCGGCGTTGGTGGTCGAGCCCTGCACACCGATGGACTTACCGGCCAGCCCTTCGGGTGTCAGCGTCAGCTGGGTGTCCTTGGCGGCGACGAAGATTCCTGTGGTTTCGTAGTACGGACGCGAGAACGCGATGACCTTCTGCCTTTCCGGACTGATCCCCATGGAGTTGAAGAGCACGTCGAACTTATTGGAAAGCAGCGCCGGAATAATCCCGTCCCAGGCCACTTCCTTGATCTCGCATTCGGCTTTCATCTGCTCGCAGAGGGCCCGGATCAAGTCGGGTTCGAAACCGGTGAATTGCCCGGTGGGTGTCTTCACCAGAAACGGCGGATAGGGTTCTGCGGCCACACCGAATCGCAAGGTTTCCGCCGTTGCACTGGCGGGCGCCGCAAAGGTACACAACGTCATGCCGATAGAGGCCAGCAAGGCCAAATTGCGCATTATTCGTTTCATGATCGAGCCCTTCTTTCTGGAGGATGGGTGCAAGTAGAACGGTTCAACTGCGTGCATCGATTCGAAAACTTTTTACGCCCCGTGTGCGGGCAACGGCAGCCATCCCTGGATGGCCTGCCAGTCCGGCTCGAGGGCGGCAAAACGGGAGAGCGAAAAGGTAGACAGGTCGGTGAAGCTGCACGTCCCGTCGACGACGAGATCGCGTATGGCATGACCGCTCGCCGGCGACAGTCCGAACCCGACACCGGACATCGTCGCGACCGTGACGTTATCCAGCGCAGCGGGACGATCGATGACGGGGCGGCCGTCCGGGGTGTTTTCAATAAACCCTGCCCAACTGCGAATTACGCGTTTGTGAGCGACCTTGGGGAACAGGTCGGCAAGGCGTTTGGCGATGTTGCATTGCAGCGGTGTTGAATGCGCACGGGTGCCGCGCACATCGTCGAGGTCGACCCATTCGTGTGGACCGCCGCCATAGGCCAGGTTGCCGCGCAGGGTTTGCCGGCCATACAGACCGTTGCCGTCCACACCGCCGATGTCGAGCAACGGCAGCGGTTCGGTCACCACCATCTCGGCGCGTGCAGTGACGAGGGGAATGTTGACGCCCAGCTGCGCCGCCAGCTCGCCGGTGTGCGGACCTGCGGCAATCACGAGATGGTCGCAGGTGATCAGGCCGTCTGCGGTGCGTACGCCTGTCACGCGGTCGCCCTGGCGTTCAATCGACACTACCTGCGTGTGTTCGAGCACCCGGCCGCCCAGGTTTTTCACGGCCCAGGCGTACGCCTGCAAGGTGCGGTGCGGGTTGGCGTGGCCGCCGAAATGATAGTAGAAGCCCGCCAGCACGTTGTCGCCGGCAAAGGGCACGAGTTCGCGAACCTGTTGCGGATCCAGAAGGTCGACACGCAACCCGTAGTAAGCGGCTTCGTCCACGACTTTTTTATCGATCGACACCTGGTGTTCAGTGAGGTCGATGCTGATGCGGTCAGGGCGATACTCGGTCGGATACCCGAGCAATTCGTCCATCATCGGCCAGAGCCGTTGTTCCTCCCTGAAAAGCGGGCTGTGGTGATGGGAACACCCGCCGCCATTACGGCCCGAAGCGCCCCAGCCAATCAGGCCGGCGTCGAGGACCAGCACATCAACGCCATCGCGAGCGAGCCACCAGGCAGCGCTCAAACCCGTCACGCCGCCACCGACGATGACGACCGACGCGCGTGTAGAGGACTTCTTGACTGTCTGCATGGTGTCAGCCCTCGTTCTGCGCTTGATGGTTGAGTCGAACGCCGTCTTGCGGGCGCTTGGCGACGGTCTGCTGACCGGTGCACAGCCAGAACGGCGTCCACTGGGACGGCATGTCGAACCAGGCATCCCATCGGCTTAACATCTGTGGCGTCTCCTCGATCTGGCCGAGCTGCCGCATCGACAGCGGACGGACCGGCGGACGAAAGGAGGCCAAGGCAATGGCGTCGGCCGTCACGCCAGCACCAATACCGAGCAAGGTGGCCACTTGTTCGCGGCACCGGCGGCCCTGGCAGGGTCCCATGCAGGCCCGCGTCAGGCGTTTTGTCACGTCCGGGTTGGGCGCGCCGTCCTGCAGCGACGAGATCATCGTGCTTTTCAACGCGGCATCGGTGGGCGTCCAGTCGAGATAGCGCGGCGGTTGCTGACCGAGAATTTCGCCGGCCGTCACCTCTTCGCACTGGCAAACGAAAGGCTGGTTTTGCGCATGGACGGTAGACGCCCGGACCCACGCCGTGCGATTGGCGGCAACATCGCAGACGGCTGCGTCGGGCAGCGGTACGGTGTCGCTTAACGCGATGTCGACACCCAGCGCAGCCAGCGCCGTGTGTGCCGCGATGCGGCCTTCGCGCCGGGCCATCTCGTCGTCGAGACTTTTCGAGGCCCAGACGCCGGCGCAATCACCTGCCACCAGGAAGAACGGCAACGATGTGCGCTGTGCAGAGTCCGTGTCGGGGACGTGGCCACCGCGCTCGGCCTGAAAGGAGGTGCTGCACCCTGTGGATTCGATCAGCTCGATCGCGGGAATGGCGGCCACCGCCAGCAGCACGGTGTCGCAGACGATATCAGTCAACGCTCCGCCATCCGGGTTACCCGCCGCGTCGACCGCGACAACGGTGATCCGCTTGACGCCGAGTGCATCCCCCGCTGCCTCGCGCACCACATGCCCGGTCAACACCTTTGCGCCCTGCTCCACCAACAGGCCGAGCAGCGCTTGATCGCCGAATACCTGTTCAGCCTGCTCAATGATTGCGACGATCTGCACGCCCTTGCTGGTCAGCGCGTGGGCCGTCGCCAGTGCGTGCGTGTCGCTACCGACCAGTACGGCGCGCTGGCAGTCCAGCGCCTCGTAAACGGTAGCCAGCCGATGGGCAGCACTGACACCCATGACACCGGGGCGATCCCAGCCGTCGAAAGCGAGGCCCATGTCGCGTCTGCCAGCGGCAACAATCACCTGTTTGAAGCGCAGCAGGCTGGCGTCTTTGTCATCGGCGAGACCGGCGACTGCGCCCTCGATCCAGGCGGTGGTGCGTTGTTGAGGAAACAGCCCCCAGACTGCCGTGCCGAGCCGCACGTCGACGCCGGCTTCGAGCGCATCGGTGATCTCCGGGCGGGCGTCGAGAAGCGATTGCAGCACACTGTTGCGATTCGCCACCGCAGCACCCATGCGGCCACCGAAATGCAGCGGCACCTCCTCCCCCATGGTGTCGAGGGGGACCGGGTTTTCGTCCACCAGCGTCACGCGCAGACCATGCCCGGCGGCGGTCAATGCGGCAGCGAGCCCCGCAGGGCCTGCACCGACGATCAGAATATCGGTCTCGTCGCTGATGGGCGGCGCTTTGCCTGCCACCGACGCGGGATCGTAATAGATATCTTTGAGAGGTCGTTTCACCGTGTATCCCCCGGGAGGTAGGCGCGTGAGCGTTGACGCATGGGCGCTGGCAATTGGGTATCGACTAGAACAGCGAAGACGGCGGCTTGACGTCGCCCTCGGCGAAGCGCGACAGACGCAGCTGACGCATGTCCAGCCCCGGCTCGCCCGAGTGAATCCAGTCGGCCAGGGTTTTACCGACGATGGGGCCCATGGCAAAACCGTGACCGCAGAATCCGGTGGCCACCGCCAGACCCCGTGGTGTCGTGTTGGCGTCGATCACCGGGATGCCGTCCGGCAAGACATCGATACCCCCGGCCCATCGGTCGACGATCTGTGTGCCCACCTGCCCCGGGAACGCCGCCTTGAGCGCACGCATCGCCGTGACCAGGCCTTTGTCGTTCGGCGGGATCACCGGGTTGCGCTCGTGAATGCCCGCCCCCAGCCGCGACGCTTGCGACCACGGCATGCGCTGGCTCAGATCCGTCAGGCACGCGCCATTGAGATTGAAGCGGAACGACTTGCGATGCGCCCACAGCGACGGCGCATACCACTGCAGTGCACGCAGATGGCCCAGCGTCATGTCAACGTCGACGTGGGCGTCGTCGGCGATGTTGAAGCTGCCGTCCAGCCGTTGCCGGAAACCGACGCCGTTGGCAATGGTGGAAATGCCGCTCAGCGTCGGCCCGGACGTGGTCCGCGCCACTGTTCCCCGAACCAGTTGCTGTGGCAGGGAGATGCCCAGCATCTTCAGCAGACGGAACGTCGTGACGCCCGCAGCGCACACCACGGTTTTCGCCTTCACATAACCGCGCTCGGTTTCCACGCCCACAACCTGGCCGGCGGCGACGTCGATGCCTTTGGCACCGCACTGTTCGACGATGTGCGCTCCCAGTTCACGGGCGCGCATTGCAAAGGCTCGGGCCACCAGCGTGGGCTCGGCCTGGCCGTCGCTGGCGGTGAACAAACCACCCAGTTGCGGCACGGCGTAGCCTGGCAATTTCTTTTCCACTTCCCGCGGCGACAGCATCACGGTGTCGACCGAAAAGCTGCGCGCGACACTCAGCCACGATTCGTATCCGTCCCGTTCGGCTTCATTGCCCGCGACGAACAGGCAGCCGTCGTTGCGCCATCCCAGGTCGGTCTGCAGTTCGCGTTCCAGCGAGCGCCAGATCTCGATGCTGGCCTGCATCAGCGGCACCTCGGCTTCGTCTCGCGATTGCTGGCGAACGAAGCCCCAGGCGCGTGACGATTGCTGGCCCGCGAGAATGCTTTTATCGATCAACAGCACCTTGGCGCCCGCCTTGCTAAGGTAGTACGCGCAGGCACACCCCATCAGGCCGCCGCCGATGATCGCCACGTCGACTTCACGAGGCAGGCGGTCGTCCTGAGTCGCTGACACGGTATTGAAGGCCGCTGCTGGAGTGTTCATAAGGGCAACCGTCCGGTGGAGAATGACGCGTAGCGCAGCGTCGTGGTTTCGGCTAAGAATGTGCCCCGTCCAGCCGAAATAACAGTGATGTATCTGCATTAATCCCATGCGAGGAGCGCATAGAAACATGAGCCGCCAACTGCCATCCATCGAGCTTTTGCAGGCCTTCCTGACCGTCGCCAAAACCGGCAATTTCGGCAAGGCAGGCGAGCAGCTCAACCTGAGCCAGAGCGCGGTGAGCCGGCAGGTTGCGCAGTTGGAGGCGCGTCTGGACAGTCGTCTGTTCGAGCGGCACACACGCAAAATCGTGCTCACCCCTGAAGGTCAATCACTGGTTCCGGTGGCGGAACAAGTCATCGGCCTGCTGTCGGATGCGTCGCAGATGCTCGCCACGGTGGGACGAAGCGTCAGCCTGCGCGCGCACCCGACCATGGCGGCACGCTGGCTGATTCCACGGCTGACTGCGTTTTATCGCGAGCATCCGCAAGTGACCGTCAGCGTCGACACGGTGTATCACCGCTTCCCCGACTTTGCGTTTGAATCCATCGACGCAATGATCGCGTACGGCACCGCCACCTGGCCCGACTTCGAAGCGCTGGAGTTGTGGGAGGAAGCATTGATCCCGGTGTGCTCGCCGGCACTGCTCGCCGGCACTGCTCGCCGGATCAACGCCGGAAGAGGTACTCAAGACCGCGCGTCTCGTGGACTCAAGCATGGATCGCCTGGACTGGCGTCGCTGGGACGAGTACTACCCCGATTCAACCGGCTCCGATAACGCTCACCTGACCTTCGATACGCTGGAATCGGCGATCGTCGCGGTGAAATGTGGCCAGGGCATCGCGCTTGTCGACGCGGTGCTGACACGCGATGAGTTGCTCACCGGGCAACTGATACGCGTGCATGCCGGCAGCATCGTGACGGGCGGACGCTACACGCTGGTCTATCCAAAACGGGTGAAGCGTTCGAGCGGGTTTTGCGAGTTTCTTGAATGGCTCGAACAGGAAGTGGGCGATAGCGGATCCGCGTGTCAAATGGCTGTTTCCGGGGAGGTTTGAGCGGGCCGTTGAACAAGCATCCGATAGCTTATCGATCAGGCTGCCATTGACAGTGTTTAGGCAGACCTTCCCCCTCCAGCCACGCGACGTCCTGCTCCGTCCAGATGTGATACTCGGGCCTGGCGCCCGGCTCATCGTCTAACGTTGCTACGCGCACAATCATTGCGGCAGCGCCGTTACGTTCAGCCGCAAGGTGCGATCCGCAGTGGGCGCAGAAGTGCCGAATCTTCCCGGGAGATGACTCGAAAGCCCTCAACGCGTCCAGCCCTCGCGTCCATCTGAAATGCTCTCTCAGCACGCCGGCCGTGGTGACATACGCAGCCGCATGGGTCTTGCGGCAGGTGTGGCAATGACAATGGCTGATGGGCATATCAATGCTGTCGACTTCATAGCCAACAGCCCCACACGCGCAGCTTCCTTTCATTTCATCCTCCGATGTCCATACAGTGGGACGATTACGACCCATTTGAAGTAGTGCCAGTAACGATATCAGCCCGCTGAAGAGCCGGACAATCACTGGCAGCCACAATGACGCCTGGCATAAAGAAAGCAGAGTCCTCACTCAACTTTTTTCCTGCCTATCGAAGGTGACCCGGAATTTTGGAAATCGCTCACCTGGCTGAGTACATCAGCTAACTGATGCACTCTGCGTGCTGGAGTGCCTGGTTTGCAGGAAAAGCACAGAGGCTGCCAACGCAGCAGCCAATGCCCCTACTAACGGGATGTCCGACAAGCTGCCGAACGCGATGGTGATGCTGCCGAGTACCCCACCCAATGCTGTACCCAGGTTGAAGGACGCGATATTCAATCCGGCGGCTACGGCGGTTGATTCCGGGATATAGCACTGAGCCTGTTTCAGCAGACGCAGTGTCAACATGGTCACGATGGAAAAGAAAAAGACACCCAATGTGCCGACCAAGAGCGTCATCATGAGCGCAGAGTCACTGAACCAATAAAGTCCGATCAAGTTTATGGCCAGGCCCGCCAACGCCATCACGGTGCTGCGGTTCGCGTCCATCTTGTCCACCAGATAACCGCCAAGCAGATTCCCCACGATGGAGCACAGGCCGAACAGCAGCATACCCAGACTCAACTGCTGCACGTCCACCTCGGTGATTTGAAGCAAGTAGGGAGAGACGAAGGTGAAGAATGAAAAGGTCGCAATGCTCACGAGTACGCCGATGCCGGCGGTGATGAGCAATTGCGGATGGGTGATGGCCTTGATCCCTTTCCATGCGCTCGCTTGCCCGCCGTGCGAACTCTCTGTGCTGCTGGTCATGAAGAGGAGTAATCCCAGCATGCTCAACAGGCTGAGTCCCCCGATAGACATGAAAATGCCCCGCCATGACCAGATGCTACCCAGAAACGTTCCAATCGGGACGCCGAACGCGAGCGCGAGTGTCAACCCTACCCACACCACGGATAGCGCCCGTCCGGAACGCTTCTGATCAACCAGCTTGGTGGCGGCGTCCGATGCCACCGCCATGAAAACACCATGGCCCAGGCCCACCAGAAACCGGATCACCAGCAGCATGGATAGATTCGGCGAAAGGCTCATCAGCACGCTGCCGACAGCGAGGACCGCCATGGCAAGCATCAGAATGTGCTTGTCCCTCCAATGCGAAACGAGCGCAGTAATGAACGGTGCGCCAATGGCTGCGCCAAGGGCATAAGCGGCAATAGCGGTGCCCACTGCAGCAATTTTGGAGTCAAGGTCGGTCGCGATGGCGGAAACCAGACCTGCGACGACAAACTCCGAAAGACCGAATGCAAATGTACATAATGAAAAAACATAAATGGCGGCAGGCATGGCTGTCCCTGTTTCGGCAGTAGTGAAGTGACCTCGGGATCACTGCGCACAGAACAGGTATTACCATGGTATTGGCAGGCCTTATTCACGAGTCCAATGCAGTGCTTCGACGTGAGTCACGGGAGTAGGAACGCCCGAGTCCTCACTCTCGGATCGGGTGCTGCCAAACAGTAGTGCCAACGCTTATGTCCGTAAAATACTGTTTAAATCGCGAAACAAGACGCTGAACGTCTCAATGGGGCAGTGGCGCAAGAGTGCCTCGGACTGCCTCGATCAGCCGGTCCCGGATCGGCGAATCCTGATTCGCGTTCCACGCCATCAGCAGGTCCAAATGCAGCAGATCTTCGGGCGCATCCACGATGATGGGGCGGAAGACGACGTCTTCCTGCATTCCCGTCGCCAACGATGCGGGTATCAGGGCAATGCCGAACCCACTGGCGACTAACGCGATCAAGGTTTGCAACTGCCGTGCTTGTTGAACAATGTCTGGCAGGAACCCTGCGGCTTGGCAAAGACGGATAATTTGATCGTGAAAGCCTTGCCCCAGCGGTCGAGGCGACGCCACGAAAGCCTCGTCCTTGAGTAACGCCAACTCGATGGACGCGTGGTCCTCAAGCCGATGTCCAGCAGGTAGCGCCACGTATATCGGCTCGCGCAGGATAGTCTCGAAGCGCAGATGGGGCGTGGTCGTCCCCGGTGTGCGCATGAAGCCGATATCAGCAGCGCCGCTCTCCAGCGCCTCTACTTGCTCGTGGGTCGTGGCCTCCTTCATGGTAAACGCTACCTCTGGGGACGCGAGGCGGAAGCCGCGTAACGCCCGCAGTAACGGGGCATAGGACACAATGTTGATGAATGTCATCGTGAGGTGGCCCTCGACTCCTTCGGCAACACGACGGGTTCGCGTCACGCCCTCATCGAGAGACTGAAGAATGCATCTGGCAGTCTCCAGAAATGATGTGCCGGCAGGGGTCAACAACACGCTGCGGTTTGTGCGCTCGAACAGCGGGGAACCGATCTCGCTCTCCAGCCGGCGAATGGCTTGACTCAGGGGCGGCTGAGCCATATGCAGACGCACCGCAGCCCGATTGAAGTGCAGTTCTTCGGCAACGGCAATGAACTGCTGTAGCAGGCGCGTTTCTATCATTGAAACCTCAGGTCTGGGCGGTGTCGTCGTGATGGGGTTTGATGACATCAGGATGAAGGAAGCGCTGACTCTTGAACGACCTTTCTCCGGTCGCCCTTTTTTGCGCAGGGCATCCTCTCACGTAAGGCTATGGCCTCGACATTGCACATGCGGGGATGAGATCACCGTCGGAGGGAATGGCGCGAACCCTTGGTATGATCTCCAAGGGTCTCGTCTCAGGGACAATTCAGGAGTTGTTGTTTATGAGTTTTTTGAATCGCGTTTTACTGGTCGGCGCGGCCGTATCGGCGTTGCTGGTCGCATCACTTGCTACGGCTCAGGAAGGGCCATCGTTCAAGTGCAGCGAGAAAATGGCCAGTTCGGTGGAAGACCTGATCTGCAAAAACCCGGACCTTGCAGCGCAGGACCGAAACCTGGCAGCGGCCTATGACGCCGCGCTGAAAAAGGCTGGCAATGGCGCCAAGACTCTCAAGGCCGAGCAGCGCGGGTGGATCAAGGGGCGTGACGAATGCTGGAAGTCCGACGACAAACAGGCCTGCGTTCGCGACAGCTACAGTCAGCGCATCGTCGAAGTACAAGCCGGTTACGGACTGGTTGCCGGCAAAGGCCCGATCACATTCGACTGCGGCGGTGACGGCACGATCAGCGCCACCTTCTACCACACCGACCCCTCTTCGCTTATTGCCACCTACAAAGGCCAGCGCTCACTGATGGTCGCGGTGCAATCGGGCAGCGGCGTGCACTACACCGGTCAGAACGAAAGTTTCTGGGAGCATCAGGGGGAAGCTCGGGTGACTTGGGGGTATGGCGCCAAAGAGATGACTTGCAAGAATTAAGCGTGAGTCCCCAGGCCGTTTAACCTGTGGCGAGGGAGTTTACTCCCGCTGGGCTGCGCAGCAGACCTCTGCTTTTCAGGTAAAAAAAGTGGGGCCGCTGCGCGACCCAGCAGGAGTAAACTCCCTCGCCACAGGTTTACAGCCGTATTACTCGCCACTACTGACGGGCAGGATTTGCGGCTGGGTGACCACCTTTTTCCGGTTGATGAAAATGCCTCGCAGCCAATGGGTCATTGGCAATTCCACCCAGCGGTAAATACAGATGGTTACGACGCAGCACAGTGCAATGCTCACAGGGGTCATGACGTAAGCGAGGAGCCCCGGTGTGTCGAACACATGGAACACCTTGTTGAAGACCTTCAACACATAAGGGTGGAACAGGTACAGGGAGCAACTGGCGTCGCCGATCAATCCCGGCAACCCGGGTAAGCGCACACCCGACAATCCATGCACCATTGCCGAGGCCGGCAGCGCGCCACGCCGCCGTGCGTGCGTAAATGGCGTAGCAGCCATGCCCAGAACGAACTCGGCGAGAATCTGCTGGGTGTAAAAATCTGGCCAGCAGCGCGTCGAACATGAGGTAACTCTGTCAAAAACGCAGACAGCATCCGGTCAGCCCGACATTCAGTCGGCATCAGGTCTCAACAAAGGACTTGTTTGTGCAGGTTTGTTGGCAAGTGCTCGACCAAGGGCTTGCCCGGTCATTTCGACGTACCGGTAAGTAAACATCGACACCAACACTACTGATCCCACTGCCAACAGAGCGATGAGGTTGTTGAACAGCACATCACCCGTGTCCAGGTGGCGAGTCCCGTCAATCATCGGTGTCATGTTAACGCCGAGGACTTTGTTCGCTACCATGAACAACGACACGATGCAAAACAGGATGGCCGCGTGGGTCAAGTAGATGGAATACGACAACTTGCCTAGAAACGCGAAGGCCCGTCCCGTCAACCCCCTTGACACCGCCCCGCCATCATAGGCGAATATCACAACGACGACGCCGAACAACGGGCTGGCCACCAACGCCTTGCCCTCAAAATCGTTGGTCACGAACAATAGCACTACAGCTACCACCACGACTTCAAGCACTGTCAGCAACCAGACCTTGGCCCGGCCGGGATGGGGTAGTTTCAGGTACACGGTATACGCCAGGCTGCCAGTGAAAAAGTAGGCGAGGCCTCTAAGCGACTCAATCGTGAAGAAGTTATGGTCGGCATAGATCAGCGCCAGGGCCACGACGACTATCGTCGCCCACACCCATGTCCTGATGCCGAAGGCGATACTCAGGATCATGGCGAAGATCATATAGGTGTAGTACTCGATACTGATGCTCCACGACGGATAGTTGTACGACAGTGGATTAGTCCAGTGCGTCCAGGATTGCAGCAGCAGCGCATTAGGCAGAATTTCAGCCGGGTCAAACTTTCCAGAAAATGGCGTGTTGTTAAACTCCATACCTTGTTGGACAGCCATATATCGTCCGCACTCCAACAGTATGAAGACGCCCAACATGAAGAGGTGCAAGGGCAACAAGCGGAAGGTGCGCGTTATGAAGAATCTGCGAAAATTAAATTGCACGGAGTTTGCGTAGGCGTGCGCCAACACAAAGCCACTCAATACAAAAAAGAACGATACGAATACTTCGGCATGGCGAAACAACGACCACTCGGTAAAACTGTCGTTAACGCGTAAGTGATAGATCATCACTGAAACAGCCATCAACCCTCTGAAACTGTCCAGCGAATAAAATCGCTTCTCTGCGCGCATATCCAGGCTCCCTTACTTGCATAGGCGGCACGTCTTGGATCACCTGCGATGACTACTTCGCGGGGTCGGCGAGGGATTCGCCCGGCTTCACCCTGGTAACGTGCCACCCGTCCCCTGAATGACTGCAGCCCCCTCCACTATTGCACCGAAGGGTCTAACGCAATTTCTAAAAGACAAGACGACGTCTATCAAACCGCTGAGCTGATATCACGTTAGCATCAGTCCTTGAAAGAGCAAGGCAGTTTTTCAGCGCGAAGATGAATGCACTATTGACGCAATTACGGCGTCAAAAAACCGCTAATAATATTGACCTCAATAGTCTTTCCACAACTACAGCTTTGCGCAACAAACGCACATAACTTTTCATTACCGTCC
The DNA here is from genome assembly GCF_010095445.2 of Pseudomonas sp. TNT3. GTDB lineage: Bacteria > Pseudomonadota > Gammaproteobacteria > Pseudomonadales > Pseudomonadaceae > Aquipseudomonas. The sequence continues at coordinate 23,857 of NZ_WFGV02000054.1, read as the reverse complement.
ATCGTCGACCCGCGCTTTATTTTTCTCACGTTTGTTACATCGGGACTAATGTGTAGGGCGAATGCCGACGCTTTCGGAAATTGGGACAGACGCAATGGAAAGCACCGAATGAAATGCACCCTTATCGTATTGACGCTTGCGCTCAGCAGCTTGGCCCACGCCGCGCCCATGCGCTGGGGCGATATTCGCGACGGCAGCCTCTATCTGCAGCCAGGTGGCGACGACACGTTGCGCGTCAGTTGGGTACCTGCCTGGCAAACCGATGCCAATGAAGAACGAATCTACCTGCTGGATGCCGAGGGAGAGTTGCGCGGCGAGCGTTTTATCCCTGCCAGCGAAAGGCGCGGCGAGCAGACCTGGGCATTGCCCGCGAGCGCTGCCAGTTACCGCGTGGAAGTCCCGGGCTACAGCTTCAGGCGTTATCGCTTTGAGCACGACGACAAGACTGTCGCCCTGTTCGCACCGGCAAAGGTGCATTTCAGCGCCGAGACTGCCTCCAATGTCGAAGTCTATTTCAAGGTCCGCGCCGGTGAACAGGCGATACTCGCAGGCAAGTATTTCGGTGGTGTCAGTGGGTTGCGTGCCGTGCGTTTGGGCGATGGCAACAACGTCGAGCTGAAACTCAAACCCTACCAGGACTACCCGAAGTTCGACCAGATTGCCTTGCCTGTCAGCGATAGGGATCAAGACTGGCGCCTGCGTCTGCAAGGGAGTGGCAAGGCGGCGTTCTGGCTGGACGGCACCGCCAACCTGTTTGCCCAGCGGCCCCAACACCTGCAGCCGCTGCGCCAAAACAGCGGCCGTACCGAACTCAATTTGCATCCCGAGGTGCTTGGCCCCACGCCGCGACTAGGTGTCGCCTTGCCTTACTTGCTTCCACCACCGGCAAGCCATGCCGCCCTCGACGCGCTCAAACCCCGCGCGGGTGGCTTTTACAGCGCCGTCGATATCATGGCCGCCAAGCCTCATTACGAAGAGGCCTTTAGACGTTTTTATCTGGAACGCGGTGGCATCGATATGGATATCACCTTGCTGGCGGGCAGTCGTCGCAAGGCCGACTTGAAGGCCAACAGCCAGAGCGCCGCCGGCCTTGACGCCTGGCTGGCGACAACCGTGGCCTTGGGTCGAGGCACTCACTACCTGTCGTTTGCCGACGAGCCCAACTACAACTACCCCGACTATGAGACCTACAAGCACTTCTTCGACGCCATGTATCGCCAGGTACGCGACTACCCGGGCGCGCGCGAAGCAGGTGTACGCATCGCCATGCCCGCCAGCTCGCGATTCGTCAATGGGCCGTTTACACCAGAAGGCGCGCAGCGCCGTGGCATCGATTGGGCCCGGCGCATGCTCAGTGAATCGGCACCCCAGATCGACGCCTTGGCCTGGCATGAGTGGATGATTCGCGACCTGCTGGCCACTCGGGTGTACCGCGACTCTGTGCGCCGGGCTGCGGAAGTCGTCGGCCTGCAATCCGATGGTCGGCCACGTAAGGCGCTGTTGCTGGACCAGACCAATATATCCAGTGGGTCAAGCGTGAGCCCCTACGAACAGGAAACACACTTCGCATCACTGTGGTGGGCCTCGGTGGCTATCAATTCAGCCCAGGACGGGCTGCTCGATATGCTCAATTGGTTTCAGGCCGCCGACGACCCGAACCACCTCAAAGGCATGATCCGCATGCCTGGGCCTGATCGCTTCGAGCTGAAGCCGGTAGGTCTGGCGCAACAATTCATCCAATCGCATTGGCTCGATCAGGTCCGGCGGATGGACAACAGCGCGTTCGAGGTCGATGCCCTGGCGATGGCCCGCGGCAACGAACGCACCGTGCTAGGCGTAAACAAGGGCGAGCGCTTGCAACGGATCAGCTTGCAGGGCGCAGGCACCGCCTGCCCGTCCCTCAGCCTCTTCGGCCCTGACAGCCGTAGTCGCGAAGCCGCTGTCGATTGCCGGGATGGACGCATTCGTTTTGATGTTCCGGGGGAAAGTATTTTCGCCTTGACGTGGCGTGCGTCGTAAACTGCGCAGCAGTCGTCAAACTGGACAGCCGGGTAGCGCTGAAGCGGGACGGTGCACAGTCTCATCGCAGGTGCGTGCAATCCCCCGCCACAGTTACGGTGTTCCACGATCCGTCAGTTACCGCAAGCAAGCTATGAGGTCCATCTCTTGAGCAAAGCGCCCTACGTTCCTCCCAAGGTCTGGAAAAACGATGCCCCTTCCGGAGGCCAATTCGCCAGCATCAACCGGCCGACCGCAGGGCCGACCCATGACAAAACGCTGTCGATCGGCAAGCACCCGTTGCAGTTGTATTCACTGGCCACCCCCAATGGCGTGAAGGTCACCATCCTGCTTGAGGAGTTGCTGGCGCTCGGGCACACCGGCGCCGAGTACGATGCCTGGCTGATCCGCATCAATGAAGGCGACCAGTTCTCCAGCGGCTTTGTCGAGATCAACCCGAATTCGAAGATCCCGGCGCTGCTGGACCGCAGCGCAGAGCCGCCCATTCGCGTCTTCGAATCGGGATCGATCCTGCTTTACCTCGCGGAAAAATTCGACGCGTTCCTGCCCAAGGATCCCGCAGGTCGCACCGAAACCCTGAACTGGCTGTTCTGGCAGATGGGCGCGGCGCCTTACCTGGGCGGTGGGTTCGGGCATTTCTATGCTTATGCGCCGGAAAAGCTTGAGTACCCGATCAACCGCTTCACGATGGAGGCCAAGCGTCAGCTGGATGTCCTCGACCGCCGTCTTGGCGAAAGCGCCTACCTGGCCGGGGACAGCTATACCATTGCCGACATCGCAGTGTGGCCCTGGTACGGGCAGTTGGTGCGGGACAACGTGTACTCGGCGGCGGAGTTTCTATCCGCGCATCAATACACCCATGTGCAGCGCTGGGCAGAGGAAATCGCCAATCGGCCGGCGGTCATCCGTGGCCAGCGGGTCAACCGGACGTGGGGCGATGAGGCGAGCCAGGTGCCCGAGCGGCATCAAGCCGCTGATCTGGACCAGAGAACCTGATTCGTGTTTGCTCGGCAGCCCCACGAAGGTCAAACAGACACAGGGGCCGCCGGCAACATGAGCAGCAATTCCTCCAACCCCATCGGCTTGGCGAAGTAATAACCCTGGGCTTGCGTGGCGCCCATTTCCCGTAGCAGATCCAGGGTCGCTTGATCCTCGACGCCTTCGGCCACCACGCTGAGGTCCAGCGATTCGGCCATGCGCACAATCGCCCGGACGATCGCGCGACTGCGGGCGCTGGTGGTCAATTCGAGGATGAACGATTTGTCGATTTTCAAGCCGCTGAAACGGTATTGATGCACATAGCTCAGGGATGAAAACCCTGCACCGAAGTCATCGAGCACCACCGACATGCCATTGTCGGCCAATTGCTGCATGGTCAGTCGGGCGATGGTCGGTTCCGCCACCAGTGCGCCTTCGGTCAACTCCAGACAGATGCGCGAAGGTTCAACTTGATGCCTGGCCAACAGTGCCAGGACGTCACTGGCAAAGTCCGGGCGGGTCATGCTGTAGCTGGAGCAATTGACGTGCACCGCCGGCCAGTTGGCGTGCTCGGGCTGGGCGAGTATCGCTGCAATGCTGTTGAGCATGTACAGGTCCAGTCGACCAATCAGGCGCAGGCCCTCGACATCCGGAAGGAAGTCGCCCGGGGCGATCACCCTGCCCCCTGGCTGATGCCAGCGAATCAGCGCTTCAAGGGCCAACAATTCGCCGGTTTCGACGCTGACAATCGGCTGAAAATACGGCAGCAATTCGTCCGTGCGTTTGAGCGCGTTGCGCAAGGCCCCTTCCCGCTCGACCTGGTCCGAGACTTCACGGCGTACTTCCTGATTGAACACGGCATAGCTGTCGCGCCCGGCACTCTTGACCCGGTACATCGCCGCATCGGCATCGCGCAGCAAATCGGCCGGCTCGTGATGGAACTGACTGTCGGCGCTGACAATACCGATGCTGCACGACGAAAAAACTTCGTGGCCATTGATGAAGAACGGCAGGTCAAACGCCACCAGAATTCGCTCGGCGATTTCGATCACCACGTCCAGCGGAGCCTCCGGCGCGAGCACCGAGAACTCATCGCCGCCCAGACGCGCCAGCAGGTCACTTTCGCGCAAGCAACCGCGCAAACGGTGGGCTGCCTGCATCAACAGCAGGTCGCCAAAATGATGACCGAGGCTGTCGTTGACCAACTTGAAACGGTCGAGGTCGATGAACATCACCGCCAGGTGCCCCCCTTCGCTGCCAAACCGCGACCAGGCGAGGCTGAGTCGCTGTTGCAGGCAGGTACGATTCGGCAGCCCGGTCAACGCGTCATGAGAGTTTTCGTGCTGCAGCTTGGCATTGGCGTGGTCGAGCTCGCGGGTTCGGTTCTGCACCCGGGCTTCCAGCTTGAGATTGGCGGCGTGAATCGCTTCGGCGGCCGTACGACGCGATAACGCTGTATCGATGTGTCGCGACACGAACGTCAGCAGTTCCTGATCACGCAGGGTATAGCGCACTTGCGAGGTATAGCTTTGCACCGCGAGCACGCCCCGCACCACATCGCCGTCGAACAAGGGAATGCCCAACCAGGAATAGGAGCGGACATTCTCATCGGCCAGATCTGCTTCACCGCTGAGCGACAAGCGCTCAGCCTCGTTGAAGTCAATCAGGCAGGGACGGCGCTGACGAATTACGTACTCGGTCAGGCCCCGGCGCCCACGGCGTGCAACCGGGCAGGTGGTTTGCCGCTCATCGACGTAGTACGGGAAGGTCACTTCAGTGGTCGCGTCGTCGAACAGCGCAATGTAGAAATTCTGGGCGAACAGCAGATCACCGACGATGCCATGCAAGGTCTGGAACAACTCGGTCATGTCGCCGGGCCGGCTCGACAGTTCGGCGATCTGAAACAGCGCGCTCTGCAGATGCTCGGCGCGCTCGCGCTCGGCCACTTCCTGCCTCAGTTCGTCGTTCAGTGCCGACAGCTCCAGGGTACGGCGCATGACCGTCGCTTCCAGGTCCTCCCGGTGCAGAATCCGGTCCAGCGCCATGGCCACGTGCCGGGCCACCACCAGGAACAGCGCGCGGTCTTCAGCGCTGTAGGTACGGGACACGTCGTAGACCTGCATGGCAAGCATGCCGAACACTTCATCGGAGGCATTTTTCAGCGGTGCGCCCATCCAGAACTCGGGACGATCACCCACGCAGTAGAAGCGGCCTTCGGACTGCGCCGCGAGAATCCCCGCAGCATCGATCAGCAACGGCTGGCCAGTAGTCAGCACCTGGCCCGTCAACGACAAGTGCGCAACGTCCAGGTATTCGTAGTGTTCGGCCTCCACGGCATCCACGTCGATGATGTCGACGTAATAGGGATAGTCGATCTTTCCAGAGTGCGGGTCGTACAGCGCGAGATAGAAGTTCTCGGCATCGATCAGGCTGGCCAGAAGGCGGTGGACGCCCACCAGGAACACCGATCGATCACGGGTCGAACTGGCCAGGTAAGTGATTTCATAGAGGACACGCTGAGTGATCTGCGCGCGGGCAAGGGTGTTGGTCTGGACTTCGATGCCCAGCCGCTGAGCGAATTCGGCGAGCGCGGGGTCTGCCGCATCGTCGAGGGGGGCAAGCAACCAGCCGAGCACCGTTTCGCCTTTACCGGTCGGCCAGCGGTGCAAGCGCCGGGTCTGACAGAAAGCTTCAAACTCGTCATTCGCGACGATGGCCGGCCACAGCACCTGCGGATCACCCTGCCCGATCAAATGCAGTTGCTCACCGGCGCGGTACACCACCCAGGCGCCGGTGTGGAGGCCATTGCGCGCCGAGTCGAGCAATCGCTGGACCGTGTCATGTCCACTCGACAGGGCCATGCCGACCGTATCCGAATTCCGTTTCAACTGAGACGCGTCAACGTCGTACGCGCTCGATTGCCGAGGAGCGTCTTGCAATGGACTAAAACTCATCAACGCTCCCTGAGCCAGAAAATGGCGATACCGCTTATGGATAGCAAGCAATGTGCCGGCACGCACTCCGTTTAAGGCTTATAACGGTTTTTTTCAATAGTTTTGTTTACTTTAGTGGCAAGCCTCATTGATTAACGCGTCGGGCTGGCTACTATCTGTGTCGCCTGATGGTACAGATTGCCGACGATCAGTAATCCAAGCGCGCTGTGTCCAGCGGCATCGTTTTCTGTCCGCAGGATTTGCCGATACACTTCGCCGGCTTTCGAACCCTGCGTTCGAGATAGCCATTCGCCTGACGGTGGTCTCGGGCATTGATGAGTCAGTTCAATCAAGGAAGATAAAAATAATGAAGAAAGCTCTCGGCGCCCTGTTGCTCGTCTGCCTCAGTACGAGCGTGCTTGCTGACGAAAACCTCGTCGGCTTCCGCGCTTCTACGCTGGCAGATGCACACACTGACCGGCCACTTGAAATGGTCGTCTGGTACCCCACTCCAACGACCTCGCCACCGCAGTTGATTTCCGACAATCCAGTATTTTTCGGCGCCCTCGCTGTTCAAGACGCACCTCCGGCGACCGGCGAGCATCCGCTGGTGGTGCTCTCCCACGGTGTCTGGGGCAATTGGGGTAATCAGGTGTGGTTGGCCAGCGCATTGGCCCATAAAGGTTACATCGTGGCGGCAGTCAATCACCCTGGCACCACCAGCAAGGACCGTAGTCCTGAAGCGGCGGCGCAGTTGTGGTTGCGACCCGCAGACCTGAGCCGTGCCATCGATGCGGTCACCGCACAGCCGGAAAAATTTGGCATGGTTGCGCAGCGCCGAATTGCCGTAGTGGGCCATTCACTCGGTGGCTGGACTGCCCTGGAAATTGCGGGTGCACGTTTCGACCCGGACCTTTTCACCCAGGACTGCGGGGCCCATCCGACATTGGCCCCTTGCGCGGTCTACGAAAAAATAAACACTGCCAGCTCCCCGGCATCGAAGACCCGACTGGCCGCGGACTTGAGCGATAAACGCGTCAGCGCCATCGTTTCACTGGACATTGGCCTGTCACGCGGGATGACGGACGAAAGCCTGGCAGCGCTACCGGTACCGACCCTGGTGATTGCAGCGGGTGTGCCGTCTGAAGACCTTCCCGCTCGTCTGGAGTCCGCCAACCTGGCCAAACGCTTGCCCCAAGCGTCGACGCGCTACGTCGAAATCAGCGACGCCACCCACTTCAGTTTTATGTCGATCTGCAAACCTGGCGCGGTGGCGTTGATCGAAGAATCGTCGCCGGGCGATGGCATGATTTGTCGGGATGGCGACGGCGCTCGTCCACGATACGTGATCCAGCAGCAGACGATTACGCTGATCACCGAATTCCTGGCTCAGCCCCTCGCAACCAGGCAATAGACCTATTTGATTAGCCGCTACCCATCACGGATACATAGGTATCTACACATCTCGTCGCAGCAAACACCGAACTTGTGGCGAGGCAGCACTTGAAAGATGTGTAGATACCAATGCATCGCATCACGGGTTGCCCGCCGGCCGAGGCTGGCGCGGCAATCCATTGATCACGATGTAGAGCAACGGGCCGATTGACACGAAGATCGCCGTCAGCAGGAAGTAAGGCAGCACCGAGGCGAGCGATCTTCCTTTCGAACGGGCGTCCCGGTACATCCAGACGCAGGCCAAGCAGGCGAGCACATAGAGATCGATGACGACCTGCGCGGTGTCCGGGCTCGACATGAGCGCAAGGCCGAACTCAATGAGCGATTGCTCGGCGAGCCAGAGCGTCCATGCCGTGTAGAGGGAAAACAGCAGCAAGGTGACGAGCGCGAGATAAGGTCTTTTCATGGCGTCCTTTGCAAACAAGCGGGGTGATTGGCACGAGCAAGTTAGTGCTATCGTCGCCCCGACCTCAATGACCTGACAGGTCATGGACGCCTACAACCCGCACTGCCAGAGTCAACCCATGAGCACTCGCCCCTTTCCCCGCACGACACCCCCGACAACCGCCGGCGCGCAACTGCGCCAGCTACGCCAACAGGCCCGGTTGAGCCAGCTCGACCTCGCCCTGATCACCGGGATTTCCCAACGCCATTTGAGTTGCATAGAAACGGGCCGCGCCAAACCGAGCCCCGGCACGTTGCACAATTTGCTGACGGGTCTGGACGCCCCCCTGGATCAGTGCAACAGCGTGTTCCTGGCATCGGGTTACGCCCCTCGCTACGAGGCGACGGCACTCACCTCCCCCTCGATGGACGCGGTCAGAGGGGCGATCACTCACGTGCTTCACGCGAATAATCCCGCGCCGGCGATTGTGCTGGGCAGCCACTGGGAAGTCCTGGCCGCCAACGCCAGTACCGCTGTGCTGTTCGGGTTGGTGGGACTGCCGGTCGACGCGACAGAGGGACTTAACCTCCTCGTCACCTTGCTGCAGCCTGGAGGCTTGGGAGATCATCTGATCAACGCCGAAGAAATCAGAACCGTCGCCTGGCAGCGCGCTTCCCGTGAGGCGTTGGTCAACCCTGGGCTGGCCAGCATCCTGGAAAGTCTACCCGCCCCAGCCAGCCCTCCCCTCATGACCAGCGAACTCCCCCCGCTGATGCTGACCCGAATCACCTCCACTCAGGGCGAGCTGAACTTCCTGTCCACCTTCACGACGTTCGGCATGCCGCAGGACATCACCGTGACCTCATTGCGCATCGAGCACCTGATTCCCGCCGACCCCAGGACCTGGGAAGTCATGACCCGCGCCTACGAGCAATCACTGGGCAGAGAGTCTTGAAAGGACCCAAAGCAACCATGAATTGAACGACGGAAAATGACAGCTAAGCTTCCTTCTATTGCCAGGCTTGTTCAGCAGATCGCGCCTCGCTTTGTCAGCTTTTCACGCCCGTCTCGGAGGGGAGTCAATGAAACGCCTTGTATTGCTCATCGCGATCTCTTTGCTGACCACGGCTTGCCAGAGCAACAACGACGGCATCACCCGGCTTGATAACTGTGCCTGCTATAAATCGCCGGAAAACCAACAGCTGCAAGCTTCGCAAATAGCCTGGAAAGACCCCGACACCTTGCAAAAACAATTCTCGCATTGTGTCTGCCGCGCCTTGATTGATCTGAAGGAGGCCGATGATCCCGGTAAATTTTTCGTGCCGGGTACCCAGATCAAATAACGTCTATTGCTTGTAACGCAACGCATCCACCAGCAACGCAAACGCAGGTGACGACTGACGTCGACTCGGATAATAGAGGTGGAAACCGGAAAACCATGGCGACCAGTCTTCCAGCACCTGTATCAGGCGCCCGGAACCGAGGTGAGGCGCGACCACGTCATGGGGGACATAGCTCAACCCGAAACCATCCAGCGCTGCTGCCAACAGCTGATAAACGCCGTTGTAGGTCACCTGGCCTGACACACGGACCTTGAGACGCTCGCCATCCTTGGCGAATTCCCAGGCATACAGACCGCCGTTGGTAGGCAAGCGCAGGTTATTGCACAAGTGATCGGTCAGCGCCCGAGGCGTCTTGGTTAATTCGCGGTTGGCGAAGTAGTCAGGGGATCCAACCACCGACATGCGCATATCCGGCCCGATACGCGTGGCGATCATGCCGTCCGCCACGTCCTCGCCCAACCTGACCCCGGCATCAAAGCCCTGTGCGGCGATGTCGACGAAGCTGTAATCGCAGCAGACTTCCACCGAGATGTCGGGGTATTTGGGAAGGAAGTCTTTGAGCACGGGCCGAATGAGCAGAAGGAGAAAAATCCATGCTCATCGTTCATCCCAATGGATCGCAGCCCTCTGCCGTTGGGCCCGCTGATTACTTTACCGGCACTGTGCGTGTCGACGCGCCGTTCAAGGGAACGGAAGAGGCGCGGGTCAGTGGCGCCACCGTGACCTTTGAACCTGGCGCCCGCACGGCCTGGCACACGCACCCGTTAGGGCAAACCTTGATCGTCACGGCGGGATCCGGGCTGGTGCAAGCACTGGGGCAACCGGTTCGCTCCATCAAACCGGGCGACACGGTGTGGATTCCACCGAATGTCAAACACTGGCATGGCGCAACCGCCACCACTGCCATGACGCATATCGCCATCGCCGAAGTACTGGACGGCAAGGTGGTCGACTGGATGGAACAGGTCAGCGACGAACAATACGCCGAAGGGTTTTGATTGAAGTTCACACGCCTCAATAAGACGCCTGGTTTATGCAGTCAAACGTTGGCGAGACGGGCTTGAACTAGCGATGGTTGCGGTAGCGTTCGGTCAAGGACTGCACCCGGGTGACGTAGGATTGCGTCTCGTCATAGGGAGGCACCCCGTTGTACTCGACCACCGTGGCTTCGCCAGCGTTGTACCCTGCCAATGCCAGCATCTGGTTACCGTTGAAGCGCTTGAGCAGCCAGGCCAGGTAACGCACGCCGCCACGAATATTCTGTCGTGCGTCGAACGGATCATTCACCGCGAAACGCTCGGCGGTGGCGGGCATCAACTGCATCAGCCCCTGGGCGCCAGCGACGGAAATGGCGTTGGGGCGAAACGCCGATTCGGCATGTATCACTGCGCGGACGAGCGCCTTGTCGACACCATAATCACCCGAAGCGGCTTCGATCTCGCGCCGATAGGACTGGGTGTCCAGGCTCAGTGAGGCGACCTTGAAATCCTTCGGCGCCATGCACAGATAGCAGTCCTTGATGTAATACAGCTCAAGAACGTCGACCCGTGCGGAGATCCCGACAGGGCGCCGGCTCACGTATTGGCGAACCCCCTTGTGCATGAATGTGAACACCCGAATCCGCACCGCACCGGGGTCGTCGTTCCGCACAACCCGTGGCAGTGCCTTTGCTTTGGCACCTGCACCGACGCCCGGCATGCCGTTCACTCGCGTGCAGCGGGCGCTGGCGATGGCCTGGCTGGTGTAGCTGATGGTTCCGTCTTTGGCCTGGCACTTGAACATGGCGCTGGCGCACAGTGGAGCGACCAGCAAGGTCAGTCCGATGCAACCAAGAAGGCGCTTGCGAGCGCATCGCCATGCTCTGGAACTCATCACATCACTCCGCACCGCGGGTGCCGATCAGGCCGGGGGCGTCTGCTCGGGCGCTGCCTGTGGAAGGCCTATTCCGGTTGACCCGGCGTTTGTTCTGATAGTTATAGCCCTTGTAGCCGGCGTTGGAACTTGCGATGACGTACGGGCTGCCGGCGCTCCCAGGCTTCGTCGAAGCTTGATAACTCCAGACGAACGTAGCACCGAATAACTGGCAAAAATCACAGCTTTGCTACCATTACCAAGCGGCATCGGGACCGAGGGCTTTGGCTAGCCAGTCAGTCTCCTCCTGCCGGGCATTGATCTGCTCATTTCGAGCCTGCCTGACCTCATAGGGGGTGCAATGCGCATTCCAGTACTGTACGCGTTGTCAGCTGTATTGTTGTTGAGCGGATCTGCCTCCCTGGCCCAGTCGGCGCAAGAGCCCTCCCCGGCCCCGGCCGCCGCTGCCAATCCAGCGCCCGTCGCCGCAGTGGCCAAAGATCCAGTATTTACCCAGGAGCAGCTGGATCAGATGCTGGCGCCCATTGCGCTTTACCCCGACCCGTTGCTGGCACAGGTGCTGATGGCCAGCACCTACCCCGGTGAAATCACCGACGCGGTGAGCTGGTCCAAAGCTCACCCTGACGCCAAGGGCGACGATGCGGTCAAACAAGTGGCGAGCCAGCCTTGGGACCCGAGCGTGCAAGCGCTGGTCGCGTTCCCGCAGGTCCTGGCAACGCTGGGACAGGATCCCGTCTGGGTACAACGCCTGGGTGATGCTTTCCTGGCGCAACCTGACGACCTCATGGACGGCGTTCAGCGTTTACGTCGCCAGGCGCAAGCCGCTGGCAACCTGCAGAGCAACCAATATCAGAACGTGACGGTTCAGAACATTGCACCACCGGCACCTGCAACTGCCCCCGCACCGGCTCCGAAGGCCGCAGCACCCGAAGCTGCCCCAGCGCCCGCGCCTGCCACGATCATCATTCAGCCCGCCGATCCGCAGGTGGTGTACGTACCCACCTATAACCCGACCACCACTTACGGTACGTGGGCCTACCCGGCCTCACCTCCCGCGTACTATCCCCCTCCTCCCGCTTATTACCCGGGTCAGGCATTGGTGGCCGGGCTGGCATTCGGGACCGGCGTGGCAATCGTCGGTGCCTTGTGGGGGGAATGTGACTGGGGCAATAACGACGTCGACATAGACGTTAATCGCTACAACAACATCAATCGCAACAACCAGATCACCAACAACCAGAACAAATGGCAGCACAACCCGGTTCATCGCAATGGCGTGCCCTATCGTGACGGCAAAAGTCGCGAACAGTACGGCCGACAATTGAACGGGGCGAATCAGCGTGAGGCCTACCGAGGGGACAATGCCCAGCGTGCCCAGGCCCGTGAAAATGCCCGCAACTCCATGGACAAGCACGGTATCGAGCGCCCAGCCACCAGCAACCGCGAAGCCCGGGATCAAACGCGTAAAGCCCAGGCCCAGACCAACGATCGCAATCGGGCGCAAGCCGGTGCCGATAGACCCAGGACAGCGGACCGAGGCCAGGGCACCCCTGCCAGAACTACTCGTGAGAATCAGCAGCCCCGCACCGCTCAGGCGAATCAGCGTTCAGAAAGAACCCCGCAGACGCGCCAGGCGAACAACAATCGCCCGGCCGCCAGCACGGGCAGTGCCCGCAACAATGCATTTGCCGGCGCACGGACGCCGTCACAGGCCAACGCCCAAGTTAATCGTGGTCGGGCCAGTCAGGCCTCAGCCCAACGCCAAACGGCCTCTCGACCATCGGGTCACCAGATCAGTCGGCCTTCAAGTCCGCCAGCGCGTTCGCGGGGGGGCCGTCGGTGAACAATTATCCTGGAGTGAAAATAGGCATGGGCGTGCTCCCTACGGTCATCGCGATAGCGGCCGGTTTGCTGTGGTCGTGCGTTGCAGCGGCGCAGCAGGCATTTCCAACGCCGGAAGCGGCTGCGCAAGCGTTCGTCGAAGCCCTGGGGACAGAGCACGCGGACAAGGCCCGCCTGACCGAGTTGCTGGGGGACGAATGGCACAATTTCGTCCCGCGCGAAGGTGTGCAGCGAGAAGATGTGGATGCGTTCATCAAGCAATACAAGGCGCAACACCAGATCGAAAAAACCGGTGACAACAAAGCCCATCTGGCGGTCGGCAATGACCACTGGACGCTGCCAATACCCTTGGTAAAAGAAGCCGCCGGTTGGCGTTTCGACATGAAGGCCGGCAATGCCGAAATCCGCATACGTCGCATTGGTCGCAACGAAATTGCTGCGGTGCAATCGGTGCTGGCCTACCACGACGCCCAGATGGAATATGCCGCGGTCGATCGTGACGCAGACGGCGCGCTCGAATACGCGCAGAAAATCGTCAGCACCCCCGGCAAGCACGACGGACTGTATTGGGCGGATGACGACACGGACCAGATCAGCCCGTTAGGCCCCTCGTTCGGCAAAATCATTGAAGGCGAAGACTGGCATGGCTACCGCTTTCGTATCCTGGATGGCCAAGGCCCTTCGGCCCCGGGTGGCGTCTACAGTTACCTGATCGGCGACAAGATGAGCCGGGGTTTTGCGCTGATTGCCTGGCCGGCGAAATACGATGACACCGGCGTCATGAGTTTCATGATCAGCCATGAAGGCCAGGTGTTCGAGAAAGACCTGGGGCCCAACAGCGAAAAACTCGCGCAGGCGATGAAACGCTTTGATCCGGATGACAGCTGGAAGGAGGTTCCGGACGACCCGCAATAACCCGGTCTGATCTTCATCGCAATGCCGGTGCCGCGTAAACGGTGCCGGCATCCCCTGCCGCTCTCTTTAGCTTCGGGTCAAAAATAGCCTCGCGATTTGCCCTTCTCTGACCGGCAAAATCCTCAAAGCAACCGTTCAATGGCAGAATCCCCTCAACTTGATCGTTTTGGAGACCACCATGCTTCGGGCATTTGAACGAAGACTCGACCCCTTTCCGCCTGACGAGGTACCCCCGCCACCCGACGGCCTGGCGCGATTCCTGTGGGCCTGCACCCGAGGCGCACGCGGCTATATCCTTGCGTTTGCGTTGCTCAGTGCCGGCGTGTCGATCTACGAAGCCTGGTTGTTTTCCTTCCTCGGGCAAGTCGTGGATCTGCTCTCGACCTGGCAGGCAGGCGGCGATGCGGCGGCGCAGGAAAGTCGCGTACTGTGGGGCATGGGCATCGTCATGGTGGCCAGCGTCGGGCTGGTGGCGTTGCGCACCATGGTGCAGCACCAGATATTGGCGATCAATTTGCCGTTGCGGCTGCGCTGGGACTTCCATCGCCTGATGCTGCGGCAAAGCCTTTCGTTTTTTTCCGACGAGTTTTCCGGCCGGGTCACGACCAAGGTGATGCAGACCGCCCTGGCGGTGCGCGACGTGCTCTTCACCCTGATCGAAATCGCCCCCGGGATCGGCGTGTACTTCATCGCCATCATCGCCCTGGCCGGCGGCTTCGCCCTGAAACTGATGCTGCCCTTCGTGGCGTGGGTCGCGCTGTTCGGGCTCGCCATGGTGTATTTCGTGCCCCGCCTGGGGAAAGTCGGGCAGGAACAGGCCAATGCCCGATCGATGATGACCGGGCGTATCTCGGACGCCTACACCAACATCACGACGGTGAAGCTGTTCTCCCATTCCAATCGAGAAGCGCACTTCGCGCGCGCTGCGATGGAGGACTTCAAGCAAACCGGCTTTCGCCAGATGCGCCTGGTCAGCCAGTTCGAGATCGTCAACCAGGCCTTGGTGGTGGCACTGATCATGGCCGCCGGCGGTTATGCCCTGTGGCTCTGGCACCAGGGCGACGTCGGCGCCGGTGCCGTGGCGGCCATCACTGCCATGGCGTTGCGTATCAACGGCATGTCGCACTGGATCATGTGGCAAATGACCTCGCTGTTCGAGAGCATTGGCACCGTCCAGGACGGCATGGCCACCCTGACCCAGGGTGCCAAGGTGCAGGACGCGCCAAACGCCGGTGTGCTGGTGCCCGCTGGCGGCGCGGTGACCTTCGACAACGTCGGTTTCAACTACAACGGTGAACGCCAGGTGCTCGATGGCCTGACCCTGAACATCCGCCCTGGCGAAAAAATCGGCCTGGTGGGCCGTTCCGGCGCCGGCAAATCCACACTCATCAACCTGCTGCTGCGCTTCTACGACGTGGACAGCGGCGAGATTCGTATCGATGGTCAAAACATCGCTCACGTGACACAAGACAGCCTGCGCAGCGCCATCGGCATGGTCACTCAGGACACCTCCCTCCTGCACCGCTCCATCCGTGACAACATCGCCTATGGTCGTCCGGATGCGACCGATGCGCAGATCCACATGGCCGCGAAAAATGCCCAGGCCGATGGGTTCATCAGCCAACTGAGCGACCGCCAGGGCCATACCGGCTATGACACCCTGGTGGGTGAGCGCGGCATCAAGCTCTCGGGCGGCCAGCGTCAACGCGTCGCCATCGCCCGGGTGATGCTCAAGAACGCCCCGATCCTCTTGCTGGACGAGGCCACCAGCGCGCTGGATTCGGAAGTCGAAGTGGCCATTCAGGAAAGCCTCGATGAAATGATGCAGGGCAAGACCGTCATCGCCATCGCCCATCGGTTGTCAACGATCGCGGCCATGGATCGGCTGATTGTCATGGATGACGGACGCATCATCGAACAAGGTACCCACGCCGAACTGCTGCGCAAAAACGGCACCTACGCGCGGCTGTGGCACCATCAGAGCGGTGGGTTTCTGGGCGAGGATCAGGGTGTGGCTGAAGCGATGGAGTAGCCATGAATGGCCGGTGCTGGAGTGACGTCATCCAGCACGGCCTATCGAAAGCCCCAGGATGAGCGAGTCAGAAAACCTTAACCCCAACACAAGGACGCGAGACTGGATATGAAGCTGATTGCTGCGCAAATACGTTCAACACCCGGCGACATCGAAAAAAATATCGCCAGGCACCTTGATGTCATTCACCTGGCTGCGCGCCAAGGTGCCAATCTGCTGCTCTTTCCCGAGCTCTCTGTCACCGGTTACGAGCCAAGGCTGGCGGAGGCTCTGGCAGTCCACCCGAGCGATGGCCGTTTTGATGAGTTCCAGGTGTTGAGCGATCGATACGGCATGCTCATCGCAGTGGGCGCACCGACAAAGGGGCTCCAAGGCACCGAGATCAGCATGATTGCCTTCCAGCCAGGGCTGGAACGCACGGCCTATTCAAAACAGCAGCTGCACGCCGACGAACTTCCGTTCTTCACCCCGGGCACTAAAGGGTGTGTGTTTGAGCATGCCAACACAGTCCTGGCACCCGCCATCTGCTATGAGTCATTGCAATTGAGCCATGCCGAACATGCCGCCGGGTCAGGCGCTCAGGTCTATCTGGCCAGTGTGGCCAAGTCTGAGAGAGGCGTTAAGTCGGCCTATAGCCACTATCCGATAATTGCTAAAAAACATTCCATGACGGTGCTGATGGCCAACTGTATTGGCGCTGCCGACGACTATATTGCAGCCGGTCAGTCTGCTGTCTGGAACAGTGACGGTGAGCTCGTTTGCCGCGTTGATGCCACCCAGGAAGCATTGGTTGCATACGACCTGCAGACTGGAGAAACCGGCGTTTTCAACTTGGCTTGAACGCCAGGAATGACTCAACGCCCTGCATTCCGCACAGGAATGCAGGGCATGAAATTATTGAATTTTTGTTATCTCGCTGGGTGGCGTAGCTTGATTTGAGGACATGGAGAACCGCCTTGAAATCAACCACGCTCAACTCCGCTGAAAAATTTGATACCTCTCGCGCCAACGAGTACGGACGACAAAGCCGTATTGCACTCGCCGGTTACGACGCCTGCCAGGACTTGGCGGCGTGCATGCTGGCAGCAAGCCTGGGCACGACAACTGGGGCCAAGATACTGGTCGTCGGCGCTGGCGGTACGGCGCAGGAAATCATTGCAATGGCCAAGCTCGAACCCGGTTGGCGCTTCACTGCCGTTGATCCCTCGGAGCCCATGCTGGAGGCAGCGAAGCAGCAGCTGGCGGCCAACAACCTGCTGGATAAAACCGACCTGCATCTTGGGCAAGTTGAAGACCTGCCCGCAGACGCGTCATATGACGCCGCCACACTGATCGGTGTCCTTCATCATCTGGAGGGTGATGACGCCAAACGACAGATCCTGCGTTCCATTCGGGCTCATCTCAAACCGGGTGCGCCGCTGATTGTCGCGGGGAATCAATACGCTTATGCCAGCCAGCCGCTACTGTTGGCTGCCTGGGGTCAGCGGTGGCGCCAGCACGGTGCGAGCGCGGATGAAGTAAAGGCCAAGCTGGGGAAAATCCTGCAAGGCGCTGACCCTCCGCATTCCGAGGCGGCCGTTCAGAAGCTGCTGCATGAGTGTGGATTCGGGGACGCTACCCGGTTTTTCAGCAGCTTGTTTTGGGGGGCTTGGTTGGTGTGTAAGACGGGTTGAAAAAAGAAATTGAAGTGTGCATTTGGTGAATATTTTCTGGTGCCCAGGTAGCTGCCAATCGTCGAACGTACGGCCTGGGTCGTTTTCTGCCTCTCGCGACTGGCAGATAACGGCCAAAAGCAGGCGCTCGTGAGCATCTCTTACGACACCAAGAGTGCGATGTCGCTCCAGCTTTTCACTCAACCTGAATGGCTCCGCAGCAGAATTGGCGTTAGCATTCCATTAACTTAGTATAAATAGATTGTTTTTCGGATCAGGGTCGCATTGTGGAAAAGCTAAAACGCCTTCAAAGCGGAATAGAAGGGCTCGATGCTCTGCTCAAGGGCGGGCTGGTCGAGGGGGCTTCATACATAATCCAGGGGCGTCCGGGGTCTGGAAAAACCATCCTCGCGAACCAGCTTGGGTTTCATCATGCGAATAACGGGGGGCGGGTTCTGGTCGCCACCCTGTTGGCTGAATCGCATGACCGTCTTTTTCAGTTTCTTTCTACCCTTAGCTTTTTCGACTCATCTAAGGTCGGCGTCGAAATTCAGTTTGTCAGTGCTTTTGACACCTTGGAAAACGAAGGCCTGGATGAGGTGGTGAAGCTGCTCCGACGCGAAATAAGCCGCCAGAAAGCCACGGTCATGGTCGTAGATGGTTTGCTTAATGCGCGGTCAAAAGCTGATTCGCCCATCGATACCAAGAAATTCATTTCAGAGCTGCAAGGTCATGCTGCTTTCGCAGGTTGCACGGTGCTGTTTCTTACCAGCTCCCGCCTCGACGATGGCAGTCCTGAGCACACCATGGTTGACGGCGTGATTGAGATGGGTGAGGAGCTATATGGCACTCGTTCAGTGCGTAGAATTCAGCTTCGTAAAACTCGCGGCAGCCCCGCAATGACGGGTCTTCACGAGTGTGAAATAACCGAAAATGGCTTGGTGGTTTACCCACGACTTGAAAGTCTCTACAGCCACCCGTCGTCCCCCGACAGCGCCGACATGACCCGTATCGCCAGTGGAATTAAATCACTGGACGACATCTTGGGCGGAGGCTTGCACAGTTCCAGTGTGACTCTGGTAATAGGCCCGTCCGGGATTGGTAAAACAACACTGGGCCTCAAATTTCTGGCTGAGTCGACTGCGGAGGCGCCGGGTCTACATTTTGGTTTCTACGAAAGCCCACAACGGTTGCGACTCAAAGGCCTGTCACTGGGTATCGATATCAAGGGTATGGAAGACAGTGGAGCGCTGAGCATTGCCTGGCAGCCTACTACTGAGGGATTGCTGGATGGGTTGGGTGCACGACTGCTGAGTCTTGTTGAAGAAAAGGGCATCAAGCGCCTGTTCATCGATAGCCTTAGTGGTATGACACGAGTCTCGACAAATCCGGCGCGGATTAATGACTTCTTCAGCGCTTTGATGAACGAACTGCGATCCAGGGGCGTTACGGTATTTGCCTCTTGGGAAATGCGCGATCTTTTTGGCTCCGAAGTCAGCGCACCGAACTCTGATCTGTCCAGTATCGTCGACAACCTTATGCTCATGCGGTTCTCTGAGAATCAGTCTGAACTAAGCAGGACGCTTTCCATTCTTAAGGTACGAGACAGCTCTTACGACGCTTCGCGCTTCGAGGTCGTCATTCGTGATCAAGACGTTTTCCTGAAAAAGGCTTCACGATATGAACCATCAGTCCCTGCTGAGTCATCGCCCGGTTCAACATCTTAAGCCTTTGTGCGGATTGAATTAACATGACAACCATCCTGGTCGTCGACGACGAGTATTTGATCGCTGACATTCTCAGCTTCGCGCTGGAGGATGAAGGGTTCATGGTGGTAACGGCGAGTAATGGTCGAAAAGGACTTGAGGTGCTGGATAGAGAACGGCCTGCCTTGGTCATTACCGACTTTATGATGCCGGTCATGGACGGCCTGGAATTCGCCACAGCTGTCCGAGCCCTTCCTTCCAACCATCATTTGCCGATTATCTTGATGAGCGGTGCTCAAGCGCACATCGGTATGCAGAGATCGGACCTGTTTGATGCGGTGTTGCCAAAGCCATTCGACATTGACTTGATGATTGCCGAAGTTAGAAAGCTACTATCTTCGAAATAGTCAACAATACTTCGATGCAGACGATGAGCCGAGAGCGATCCCTTTCAAGCGGCTGTTTTTGGCCGATATCAGCCGGTCAACAAGCCTGCAATCCGGCCAGAAGCCGACATTCAGTCCAGGCCTCTTTTCGGTCAGCAGTGGACGACTAACGATTCTGATAGATTGCTACCGATTCACTCTCTGTCGAGAAACACCACCCATGAAGGTTATTCGCAGCAAGGATTTCACCGCCACTCGCGCCTGGGGGGCTCACGACATAGCGAACATGGATGGAACCACCGTCCGCCTCCACTGGACCGACCAGCCCTACAAGTGGCACGTCAATGATGGTGAGGAGGTTTTCGCAGTCCTCGACGGCACGGTAGATATGCACTATCGCGAATCAGGTATTGAACGGGTCGTGACATTGGAGGTTGGCGACGTGTTTTTCGCAGGGGTTGGATGTGAACATGTTGCGCACCCTCGTGGAGAAGCGCGGATTCTGGTTATTGAACTTGAGGGCAGCGTTTAAGTTGCCCAGGCTTTACCGGCGCTCTGACAGATCAATCAGTAGCGATAGCAGGGGTTGGCGACTGGCCAATGACTGCCATTGGCGAGCGTCTCAAAGTTTCACAATCATGTCGGGGCGACAAACCTGGTGTTGCCCCGTTTGAATCTGCTCTAAACCTGCGGCTAGCGCCTGCAGCAAAGCACCGACTTTCGCAATCCGCTCACGGCCCTTTGGCCACACCAGATTGATCGCCTGTCCATCCGTTGCCCGATCCGGGAGGACTTCAACCAGCGTGCCCTCTTCAAGCTGGCGCTTGATCAACCACGTAGGCAACTGCGCGATACCGCACCCCGCCGACACCGCGATCACCAGACCTTCTCCATCGCCCACGACGAGGCTTGCAGGTACGACCCGGCGTTCAATCTCGCCTGGGTTGCTCCCGGAAAAACTCCAGGGGTGGACGCTGCCATCTGCCCAGCCGTAGGCGATGCACTGGTGATGGTCCAGATCGCGATCCGTCATGGGCGTGCCGTATTTGCTCAGGTACTCAGGCGACGCACAGAACACATGCCATTCGTTGCCCAGGAAGCGATGCCCCAACGTGGCAGGCCACAGGGGCGAGCCACCGATGCGTACGACGATATCGAGGCCTTCTTCGGCGGGGTCGATGAGACGGTCTGAAAACGAAATGTGCGGGAGCAGCAGTCCGTGTTCTTGGGCAAACTGCAAAATGACGGGAAGTGCCTGCAAACGGCCAAAAGCCCCTGGCAGGCCGATGCGAACCCTGCCACGAAGCTCGGTGTTTTCGGCGTGCAGCGACAGCTCGGCTTCTTCCAGATCGGCCAGCACACCCGTGCAGGTTCGATAGAAGGCAACGCCCGCATCCGTCAGTGACAAGCTTCTTGTTGTGCGGTGAAACAACCGACTGCCAAGTCTGCTCTCCAATCGAGCGATGCCTTTGCTGACGGCCGACGCGGTCAGGTTCATCCGCTCGGCAGCCGCCTTGAAGCTGCCGAAATCGGCTACGCAGACGAATACATCAATGCCCTTTAATCGCTCAGAGGAAAACATAAACGTTCCATACTCATGAATTCAGTTCCGATCATTTGATAAAAAACGTCACTAATCAGAACAGCATTCCCCAGTAAGCTTGATTCCTGCGGATCTATCAACGCTACGCTGCCCGCAACTGCCCTGAAACCAACTGCTCAATAACGAGGCAAGGATGCTCACCACGCTAAAAAACTACCCGGCAGCGATCAAATTGCTGCTGTCGGCGTCTTTTGTATTGACCCTGGCGCGAGCGATCACCCTGCCCTATCTGGTCATCTACCTTTCCAGCAGTTTTGGCTTGAGCGTCGCCGATATCGGCCTGGTCATTGGCAGCACGTTGATCATTGGATCGTTGCTGAGTCTGTACGGTGGTTTTCTGGTCGACAAGATGTCCAGTTACCGGCTCATCCTGGGCTTCAGCGTTGCATTCACACTGGGTTTTCTCGGGACGTTTTTGGCTCGGGATCTTTGGTTGTTCTACGGCTGCCTGGTGTTGATCAACCTGGCTTACGCGGTCATTGAAATCGCGGTCAAATCCGGCTTTGGCAGCCTGCTGGCGGTGAATGATCGCAGCGAAGTGTTCTCGATCAAATACACATTGACCAACGTCGGCTATGCCGTCGGCCCGTTTCTTGGCGCCGGGTTGGCGAAACTGAATATCGGTTTGCCGTTCCTGCTGTCTGCGGGGCTGGGTGCGGGGTTCTGTGGGGTCTATTTCTTTCGGGGCAATAAAGGCGTGACTGCAATCGATGCAGCACAAAATCCCGCCCCCTTCCTGGCCGTGGGAAAGCTGCTGCTCAAGGATTATCGGCTGGTGTGTTTCACCCTTGGCGGGCTGCTCACCGCCGTGGTGTTTGGCCAGTTCACGGCGTATCTCTCGCAGTACCTGGTGGTCACCACGACGCCTGAAACCACTTACCAGATCATCAGTGCCGTGGTGGCGACCAATGCGCTGATGGTGATTGCCCTGCAGTACGCCATTGGCAGACGGATCTCCCAACGACACCTGAATCTGTGGCTGGCGGCAGGGCTTAGCCTGTTCATGGCCGGCGTGGCGGGCTTTGCCCTGTCGACCACGCTTTTGCTCTGGGTCCTGTCCATGGCGATTTTCACCGTCGGCGAGATCATCGTGTTCCCCGCCGAATACATGTTCATAGACCGAATCGCACCCGATCATCTGCGCGGCATGTACTACGGCGCACAAAACCTCTCCAACCTTGGCGCAGCCCTCGGCCCGGTGCTGTGCGGCATCGTTCTGGCCAGCTACCCGCCCCACTGCATCTTCTACATGCTCGCCCTCTTTATCGTGGCGGGTGGTGTGTTTTACTTTTTGGGGGCTTCCCATTCGAAGAAGGCAACGGGGTGACATTGCCCTCCTCAGGTCGACGCCAGGTCTGCGCATAGGCGTATCACCCATAGCTGAGTAAACTAGCCCGCATGCTTGTCGGAGCAATTCTTTTTCACATCAGGAATCAACGTGGCCAAATCTATTGAGGAAACTGCATCCCTCGAGTCCTTCTCTCTCGAGAGCCCCTCGCCTCTGTATGCGCGGGTCAAGCAAATCATCATGCAGAAGATTCGCTCTGGTGCCTGGTTGCCCAATTCCAAGCTCCCGTCTGAAAGCGAACTGCTGAACCTGCTGGGCGTTAGTCGCATGACCATCAACCGGGCCCTGCGTGAGTTGACCATCGAGGGCTCGCTGGTGCGGATGCAAGGCGTCGGCACTTTTGTGGCGGAGCCCAAGGGGCATGCGGCGCTTTTCGAGATTCACAATATCGCGGAAGAGATTGAAGCTCGCGGTCATGAGCATCGCTGCGAAGTGATCGTGCTCGAGGAAATGCCCGAGCGTGCACGTGCTTCGATGCCCTTTCCGCTCGAGGGGGTCAAGCGGCTGTTCCACTCGGTGGTGGTGCACCACGAGAACGGTGTGCCTGTGCAGATCGAAGAACGCTTCGTCAATGCCGAGGTGGCACCAGCCTATCTGCAGCAGGACTTCACCCAGGTCACGCCCTACGCCTACCTGATCCAGTTGGCGCCACTGACCGAAGGCGAGCATGTGGTCGAATCGATCCACGCCAAAGCCGCGGAGTGCAAACTGCTGCAGATCAAACGCTATGAGCCGTGCCTGTTGATTCGCCGTCGGACGTGGGCGGCGAAGGGTCAGGTGGGTTGTGCCCGTCTGGTTTATCCCGGCTCGCGTTATCGCCTGGAAGGCAAGTTCGGTAACTGATTCACTGATCGAGCGGCCCCCGCCTGCCGCTCGGCATGCCCTTTGTTGCACCTCTTCTCCTGACACTGTTACTGCCACCGGCCCGAGTGGTAGAAAAGTGACATTTTGCGGCTGATCGCGCACATAAGTGTTACCTAAAACTCATCCTTCCCATAAAAAATCATAAAAGTTGCAACAGGATTTTCAAGCTTCGTCTTATCAGCCTTATCTTTTCCTGTTTTTTATCTATTTGATTTAAATCACATTTCATATTTTTTCAGGATCCGATGACCAACATCAATCCAGGTTCTGGCCCTTCACTTGCATTCACTTGTACATACAGGTTGGTATAAGCGCACATGTACATGCATGTAGCACAGCTACCGACCCTCTAATCACTGCCTGAGAAGATGACCATGACCACCAAGACCACCCGCTTCCGTGACGTTGAAATCCGTGCCGCCCGCGGTAACACGCTGACCGCCAAAAGCTGGCTGACTGAAGCGCCGCTGCGCATGTTGATGAACAACCTCGACCCGGAAGTCGCCGAGAACCCTAAAGAACTG
>NZ_WFGV02000053.1 GCF_010095445.2 Pseudomonas sp. TNT3 | reverse complement strand
CCGGCCATGGCCGCCAGCCCCGCCCAAGTCACTGAAGCCCCCAGCAGCGAGAAGACCGAGGACCGCCACCCGTTCCACGGCAAGCACCAGAGCGGCATCGTTACCCCGCGCCCGGCCAGCGGGATGCTGGTGTCGTTCGACGTCCTGGCCAGCGATCGTGAAGACCTTGAGCGGTTGTTTCGCACACTCAATGAGCGGGTCGCGTTCCTGACAAAGGGTGGCCCGGTCGAGCAGATCGACCCGAAACTTCCGCCCGTGGACTCCGGGATTCTTGGCCCGGTGGTGGCCCCGGACAATCTGACCATCACCGTATCGGTCGGCGAGTCGCTGTTCGACGAACGCTTCGGCCTCACAGGCGCCAAGCCCAAGCGGCTGATCCGCATGGTCGGTTTTCCCAATGATGCGCTGGAGGCAGATTGCTGCCACGGCGACCTGAGTCTGCAGTTCTGTTCCAACACCACCGACACCAACATCCATGCCCTGCGCGACATCGTGAAAAACTTGCCGGACTTGTTGTTGGTGCGCTGGAAACAGGAAGGCAGCGTGCCGCCCCAAGCCCCTGCCAAACCGGGTGTTCCGGCGCAGAGTGCGCGCAATTTCCTGGGCTTTCGCGACGGTTCAGCCAACCCTGATTCCAACGACGCCAGGGCCATGGACACCCTCGTGTGGGTGCAGCCAGGCAGCGACGAGCCCGCCTGGGCGGCGAACGGCAGCTATCAAGCCGTGCGCATCATCCGCAACTTCGTCGAGCGCTGGGATCGCACTCCGCTGCAAGAACAGGAAAGCATCCTCGGCCGAATCAAAAGCACTGGCGCCCCCATGGGCGGCGAGCATGAAACCCAAGTGCCGGACTACAGCAAAGATCCGGAAGGCAAACTGACCAGGCTCGACGCGCACATTCGCCTGGCCAACCCGCGCACCATCGCGACGGGAGGCAACCTGATCCTGCGCCGACCGTTCAACTACTCGAACGGTGTGAACAAGAACAGCCAGCTCGACATGGGGCTGCTGTTCATCTGCTACCAGGCCGATCTCGAAAAAGGCTTCATTACCGTCCAGACCCGACTCAACGGCGAGCCGCTGGAGGAATACCTGAAACCGGTCGGTGGTGGGTACTTCTTCACCTTGCCCGGCGTCACGGGTGACCAGGACTACATCGGTCGCACCTTGCTAAAAGCCACACAACCTACCGCTACGGCCTAACAACCCTCCACACGGAACCGTCCAATGAAAAAGTCGCCCCTCGCTTTACTGCTGACACTTGGCTTGCTCAACACTCCGCTTTCAGCATTCGCGGCGACGGCGCCGATGGACCTGGTGGGGCCGGTGTCGGATTACAAAATCTACGTCACCGAGCAACTGGACGAACTGGCCAGCCACACTCAGCAATTCACTGACGCGGTGAAAAAAGGTGATCTGGACACGGCGAAAAAACTCTATGCGCCGACCCGGGTTTTCTATGAGTCGATCGAACCGATTGCCGAGCTGTTCAGCGACCTGGACGCGTCCATTGACTCCCGTGTCGACGACCACGAAAAAGGCGTGAAAGCCGAAGATTTCACCGGCTTCCACCGTATCGAATACTCCTTGTTTTCGCAGAACAGCACCCAAGGACTGACTGAACTGGCTGACGGCCTGAACAAGGACGTCAAGGACCTGCAAACCCGCGTCGCCGGCCTGACCTTCCCGCCTGAGAAGGTGGTGGGTGGTGCGGCGGCGCTGCTGGAAGAAGTTGCGGCGACCAAGATTTCCGGAGAGGAGGATCGCTACAGCCACACCGACCTGTATGACTTCCAGGGCAACGTCGACGGCGCGAAGAAAATCGTTGACCTGTTCCGTCCGCAAATCGCCAAACAGGACGCCGCATTCATCGCCAAGGTCGACAAAAACTTCGCAACTGTGGACAAGATCCTGGCCAAGTACAAAACCAGGGACGGTGGTTTTGAAACCTACGACAAAGTGAAAGAAAACGACCGCAAGGCGCTGGTCGGGCCGGTGAATAAACTGGCTGAAGACCTGTCGACGCTGCGTGGGAAGCTGGGTTTGAATTAAGCGGTTGCATTGACCGCGTGGGCACTGTCGCGAGATGAATCGCGACAGTGCCCACGCGTATTCCGCAAAGGTCGAACGCGCTAAAGAATCCGATACAACAATCGTTCGATTCGCACACGGCTGACGCGCTTGAGAAACTTGGCCACCGCTGCCGGGTATTCAAGCAACGTTTCCAGATCCTGATAACGCTCGATACGCGTAGTGTGCTGAAAGATCTGCCCCAGCTCTTCGCGGCGCGGCTCTAAGAGCTCACCCTTCGGATCATCAATCAACAAAGCGTTTTCCAGATCCAGTCGGAACGCCCGTGGGTTCAGGTTATTGCCCGTCAGCAGGGTGTAACGCTGATCGATCCACATGCCTTTCAGGTGGTAGGTATTGTCGCCTTCCTTCCACAGATGCAGGTTCAACTGTCCGCTATCTATCGTGCGCTGATGACGCTTGGCGAACCTGCGCAGGCTGATTTCGTACAGGTACGGCAGCGCCGCAATCACTCTGAACGGCTCGCTGGGCGGAATGTAGAAATCGTTGGCAGTCTTGTCCCCGACGACAATGTCGATTTTCACACCCCGCCCCAGTGCCCGGTTGATCTCGCGCGTCACGGCCAGCGGCAGGTTGAAGTAAGGCGTGCAGATCGTCAGTTGATGTTGAGCGCTGGCGATCAGCTCGCAGATCACCCGGCTGAGCGGGTTGTTTTTGCCGACGCCAAGCAACGGGCTGACCGACAATCCGCCCTTCTCAAGCGTTCCCGCCGTGGTGTCGTAGGCCGCGTGCTTGAGGCGGCTGCGCAGGTCACCGATATCGTTGCGCAGACTGCGGGTTGTCGGCAGGTTGGGCAAATCGAGTCGGTTGACGGCTTTGGACGCGATAAGACCATGCTGAATCAGGTGCTGCATGGAATCGGCCAGAGCGCGGTTGTGCAGCAGGTGGTAACGGTCGTAGCGGTACTTGTCGAACTTGTGCAGATAGACGTTGTTCAGGCTCGCGCCGCTGTAGATCACGCAATCATCGATCACAAAGCCTTTCAAGTGCAGCACGCCAAACAGTTCGCGACTCTGCACCGGAACGCCATACACCGGGACTTCACTGGCGTGAGTCCGGGTCATGTCCTGATACCAGGCCGAATTGCCCGGCTGCTTGCCGGCACCGATCAAGCCGCGTTGGGCGCGCAGCCAGTCAACCACCACCACGACGTCCAGTTCAGGACGTGCCAGTTTAGCTGCGTGCAAGGCATCGAGGATTTCCTGACCGGCTTCATCCTGTTGCAGGTACAGCGCAACGATGTAGATGCGCTGGGTTGCACTGGCGATTTTTTCCAGCAGGCAACGACGAAATTCGGCTGCACCAGAAAGGATGGTGACGGCATCGGCGGTCAGCGGAAAACTGCGCAGTTTAGGCAGCAGGGGGCGTTTGAAAAGCGACGGCATAGGGCTCGCAAAAGGTCGAATCCGAAGAACCCGAGAGCTTACACCATGGATCGGTTGGGGTCTTGTCAGCGTCTGTAAAGACCCCTTCGCGAGCAGAGTCGAGATGCGTGCCCCCTGTGAGAGCGAGCCTGCTCGCGATGACTGTGTGCGCTGCACCACACATGCCTGCTTGATTAAGGAGAACGATCGTTCTACTGTAGTCGCATGAACGAAATCACTAACAACACTACGCGCGACATCATTCTGGATGTCACCGAGAAATTGATCTACAAAAGTGGTATCGCTGCCACCGGGATGGATCTTCTGGTGAAAACCGCCGGTGTCTCCAGAAAAAGTATCTACCGCTACTTCGCCAACAAGGAGGAGCTGACCGTCGCGGCTTTACGACGGCGTGACCTGCGCTGGATGCGCTGGTACACCAGCGAGGTCGGTAAGGCTGATACCCCGGCCGATCGCCTGCTCAACCTGTTTACTGTGCTCAACGCGTGGTTTGCCAGCGAAGGCTTTCGCGGTTGTGCCTTCATCAACACCAGTGGCGAAACGGGCGACCCGCAGGATCCGGTGCGCCTGCTGGCCAAGGAGCACAAACAGAAGCTGCTCGATTACGTGTGCGAGCTCTGCGCCGAATTTGGCGCTGACGACCCGCAGACGCTGGCCAGGCAACTGCTGATCCTGATCGACGGTGCAATCACCGTCGCGCTGGTCATGGGCGATCACAGTGCTGCCGATAACGCGCAGTGCGTGGCGCGCAAGTTATTGGACCTGTAACCCTTAATACAAATGCAACAACCGCCTGTACGTTAATTCGAGAGGAGACGTTATATGTCAAACCCTGAAGTTCGTCCGCCATTGCCACCCTTCACCCGGGAATCGGCCATCGAGAAAGTACGCCTGGCTGAGGATGGCTGGAACTCCCGTGATCCGGCGCGCGTCTCGCTCGCCTATACCCTGGACACCCAATGGCGAAACCGCGCGGAGTTTGCTCATAACCGTGAAGAAGCCAAGGCATTCCTCACGCGCAAATGGGCCAAGGAACTGGATTACCGTCTGATCAAGGAACTCTGGGCGTTCACCGGTAACCGGATCGCCGTGCGCTATGCCTATGAATGGCACGATGATTCGGGTAACTGGTTTCGCTCCTACGGCAATGAAAACTGGGAGTTTGACGAGAACGGCCTGATGGCTAATCGGTTTGCCTGCATCAACGACCTGCCGATCAAGGAAAGCGAGCGCAAGTTCCATTGGCCACTGGGGCGACGGCCGGATGATCATCCAGGGCTTAGCGACCTGGGCCTTTAATTTCTACCCCGATCCTCCGGCAATGCCCTCCCCTGTAGGAGCTGCCGCAGGCTGCGATCTTTTGACTTTAATGACAAGATCAAAAGATCGCAGCCTGCGGCAGCTCCTACGGAATCGCGTTTACCGATGACGTCGAACATCCAACCGAACTCCAGTCAAAAGGCCAAGGTCAACCCTTTGATTCTTTCGCCTTGAGACTGGAGATTCATGATGATCGACTATCCGAAACCACCGTTCGCCAAACAAAGCCAGCCGGTCCCCGGTTCACAAAAAAAGATGGAGCCCTACCCGGACTGTGGCGAGCAAAGCTATAAAGGGTCTGGTCGACTCGACGGCAAAATTGCCCTCATCACCGGCGCTGACAGCGGAATCGGCCGGGCCGTGGCGATTGCGTTTGCCCGTGAAGGCGCTGATGTCGTCGTTGCTTATCTCAACGAGCATGAAGACGCGCGGGAAACGGCTCGCTGGGTTGAACAGGCTGGCCGGCAATGCTTGTTATTGCCCGGTGATCTGGCGCAAAAAGCCCAGTGCCAGGCCCTGGTCGATAAAACCGTCGAACGCTTTGGGCGTATCGACGTGCTGGTCAACAACGCGGCCTTCCAGATGACCCATGAAAACTTCGAAGACATCCCGGATGAAGAATGGGTCATGACCTTCGATGTCAACATCACCGCCATTTTCCGGATTTGCCAGGCGGCCCTGAAACACATGAAACCTGGCAGCTCCATCATCAACACCAGCTCCGTCAACTCGGACATGCCCAAACCCACCCTGCTCGCTTACGCCACCACAAAAGGCGCCATTGCCAACTTCACCGGTGGCCTGGCGCAGATGCTCGGCCCGAAAAACATCCGGGTGAACTGCGTGGCGCCCGGGCCGATCTGGACTCCGCTGATCGTCTCCACGATGCCTGATGAGGAAGTGCAGAATTTCGGCTCGCAAACACCCCTCGGACGGCCGGGGCAGCCGGTGGAAGTCGCGCCGATCTATGTGCTGCTCGCGTCGGACGAAGCCAGTTACATCACCGGACAACGCTATGGCGTGACGGGAGGCAAGCCAATGCTGTAAGGACAGCGAGGGATGATGTCGAAAACCATGCAAAAAAATGAACCCCTCACAAAAAACCGACCTCCAGATAACGATAGGCCCCAGTGGCGGGCCTTCCGTTATCTGGAGGTCGTCATGTCCGCACCTATCATCAAACTCTTCACCCAACCCAACTTCGCGTGGACGGATATTCGCAGGGAAGAGGAAGCACACCCTCGTCATTATCTGGCTCACTTGTTGTTGCTCGCCCTGATTCCCGCCGTGTGCCTGTTTATCGGGACGACCTACGTCGGTTGGAGCCTGGCTGAAAATGAAACGGTCAAGCTCAGTACCAGCAGCGCATTGCAGCTGTGTGTGCTGCTCTACCTGACCATTCTCGCGGGTGTGGCTGTGATGGGGCTGTTCATCCGGTGGATGTCCCGCACCTTCGAGTCACGGCCTACCATCAATCAGTGCATCGGTTTCGCCGCGTACACCGCGACCCCATTCTTCCTCGCCGGGTTCGCCGGGCTGTATCCGAGCCGCTGGCTGGCGGTCCTTGTGCTGGGGGCCGCCGCGGTCTATTCGACATTTTTGCTGTTTGTCGGTTTGCCCACGTTCATGCACGAGCGCAAGGAACAAGGTCTGCTGAACTCGGCCTGCGTCTGGGGCGTAGGACTGCTGGTGCTGGTGACGATTCTGGTGGAAATGATCCTGCTCTGGTTCAACGTCCTGACCCCTGAATACCTGCGCGCGACCGTCGGTTGATTATCAAGCCCTGCCCTGTTGCCACCCATTTGGCGAGTACCAAGACATGAGTTTCATCATATGGGTGGCAGTGCTGGGAGCGGTACTGCTGACACTGGCACTGACATCGTCGTACCTGCGATGGATGCCCGTGACCACTTCAGCCGTGTGCCTGGTGCTGGGCATCGCCATCGGACCCGCGGGGTTCGGTCTATTGAAACTCGACCTGGATGACGCCTCCGTCTGGATGGAGCATCTGACCGAAGTCGCTGTGCTGTTTTCGCTGTTCGTCTGCGGTTTGAAACTGCGCGCCCCCCTTAAAGCGAAGAAATGGCGGATTGCTTTTGGGCTGGCGGGGCCCGTCATGGTGCTGACTATCGCCGGGGTCAGCCTGCTTTTGCATTTCGGGTTCGAGCTGCCTTGGGGCGTATCAGTGTTGATTGGCTCGATCCTGGCGCCGACCGACCCCGTGCTCGCCGCGCTGGTATCGGTCAACGATGCCCGTGATGACGACAGTGTCCGGTTCGGGCTCTCCGGCGAAGCGGGGCTCAATGACGGGATTGCGTTTCCTTTCGTGATCCTGGGGCTGGTCTTGTTGTTGCACGATGACAACCCGGGCTGGTTGGGCGACTGGGCGCTTTACCGACTGCTTTGGGCTGTCCCTGCGGGTTTGTTGATTGGCTATTGGATGGGGCGCGGGATTGGTCTGTTGACCCTTTCACTGCGGATAAAAAATGAAGACAGCACCCTGTCGCCCAACGATTACCTGGCCCTCGCGTTGATCGCCCTGGCGTATGTCGGGGCCGAGTCGGTTCATGCTTACGGCTTCTTGTCCGTGTTTGCAGCCGGGCTCGGTCTGCGCCAGGCAGAGGTCAAATCCACGGGCGACGCCCCGGTACCCGCCGAGCATCTTGTACAGCCGGTTGTCGGCCATCAGAACGTCGACCCGCAGCATGCCGTTCACGGCGACACCGACAAGCTTGAAGATTCCCAGGTGGCAGCCGGCATCATGATGGGCGACATGCTTGCTTTTGGCGGTCTGGTCGAACGGGCGATGGAAGTGTTTCTGGTGACGCTGCTGGGTGTAGTACTCATCGCCCATTGGGACTGGCGAGCGCTGCCTGTCGGTGCAGCATTGTTCTTTCTGATCCGGCCACTGAGTGTGGCTGCCATGCCCTGGGGTGGATTGCTTGAAGGACGACAACGACTGTTGATCGGCTGGTTCGGCATTCGCGGCATCGGCAGTCTGTACTACCTGTTTTATGCGTTGAACCACGGGCTGGATCAATCGGTGGCGACGCTTTGTGCCAACCTCACCCTGTCGGTGGTGGCGTTGAGCATTCTAGTGCATGGCGTCAGTACCCAGCCGATCCTGGCGCGTTATGAACGGCGCAAGCAACGAAAAAACTGATTTTTCGCACGCGCTTTGACGGGGTTGATTATCGAAATTTGGCGATCATAAATTTGAAATCCTTTCGCATTGCCGGTGCCTATTAATCAACCTCCTCCGACTTTAAGGTGCCGGTCATGATTCACTATTCCACTCGCGATGAACTCAAAGCCTGTCGCGAATTCGCCCTGCAACGTAATCGTCAGATGTTTGAAGAAGCTGAAACATTGAATCAGTGTGCCTTCGCATTGCTTGAAGGCAGTGAGCTGGATGGGGAGCAGTTTGACCGCTATCAGGCGATGCGCAGGAAGGCTGATGTCAAATTCGCGGAAGCTATTGAGCATCTGCGGGTGCTCAATGAGGATTTTCCACAGATGCCGCAGCCGGGACCTGTAGGAGCAAAGCTTGCTCGCGATGACGGTATGAGACCAGGCGTGTAAATCGGCAAATACACCTGAAGGAAATGGTCGTCTGGGCGGCATCGTTGGAACGCCGCCCAGACCAAGCTTTGCTTGTACAAGGGGAGTTGCTACATCACGGGTAC
The DNA here is from genome assembly GCF_010095445.2 of Pseudomonas sp. TNT3. GTDB lineage: Bacteria > Pseudomonadota > Gammaproteobacteria > Pseudomonadales > Pseudomonadaceae > Aquipseudomonas. The sequence continues at coordinate 33,109 of NZ_WFGV02000053.1, read as the reverse complement.
CGCTTCAGTTTCAAATGTCTCAGCCAATGGCACATCGCTGGAACCCGGCGTCAGAATGACCTTGCGGCACTCCTCCTGTTTTTTATCGAAAATCTTGTACCCCTCAGCCGCCTGTTCCAGGGACATCCTGTGGGTGACGATGGCTTCCGGTTGCAAACGTCCCGTTTCGATGTACCCAAGCAACTCCGGTAAATACCGCTGGACGTGCGTCTGGCCCATTTTGAACGTGAGGCCTTTGTCAAAGGCGTCCCCAAACAGGAAGCCGTGGATGAAACCGGTATAGACGCCGGGCACACTGACCACCCCTCCCCGGCGCACTGCCGCAATGCATTGACGTAACGCCTTGCCGCTCCCGCCTTCCATTTTCAAGGTCGCAAGCACCGTTTCTGTGGTGCTGCCCTTGGCTTCGAATCCAACCGCATCGATGACCGCGTCAACGCCACGGCTGCCCGCGGTCTGACGAATGATCGTGTCGGCCGGGTCATCGTCGTCATCGAAATTGATCGGGATCACCCCGTAAGCACTTTGCGCGTAAGCCAGCCGATAGTTGTGGTGATCAACCATGAAGATCTGCTCGGCGCCGAGCATTCTCGCGCACGCGGCACTCAACAACCCCACCGGCCCGGCGCCAAAAATGGCGACACTGGAACCCTGCACGATATTGGCGTTGATCACCGCCTGCCACGCGGTCGGCAAGATGTCCGAGAGGAACAGCACTTTCTCGTCGGCCAGCAACCCCGGGACCTTGAAAGGCCCGGTGTTGGCTTTGGGGACGCGGACAAGCTCGGCCTGTCCGCCCGGAATGCCGCCATACAGCCGACTGAAACCGAACAAGGCTGCCGGTGGCGGGATGACTTTTTTATTCAGGCTGCCGCCAGGCCCTTCATTGGTGGTTTCGCAGCAGGCGAATAACTCTTGCTGACAAAAGAAACAGTCACCACAGGCGATCACAAAGGGAATCACTACACGATCACCGCGCTGGACGGCAGTCACGGCGGACCCGGTTTCTTCAACGATGCCCATGAACTCATGACCAAAGATATCGCCATGCTCGACCGTGGGAATCTTGCCTCGGTACAAGTGCAGGTCAGACCCGCAAATAGCCGTCGCCGTGACCCGCAAGATGATGTCGTCAGCGGCTTCGATGGTGGGATCGGGGACGGTTTCAACCCTGACATCATGGGCACCGTGATAAGTCATTGCTCGCATGGCTGCATCCTCGCTGGTCATTATTAAAGACACCGGGTGTCTGTATTAAGGGAGCGACGGCAAGCCGTGAGTTCAGTCAGGTGGCGGTTCATTCTGATCGGCGGTCAGCCTGTGAATCTCCGGCGATCTGTGTGGATTCTGCCTGCACTGCGAACTGCATGAAGAATGTTTGCCACTCATGCAGGCTGCATGACTCCAGGTCTTTGGCGGCGTGATTAACCTGTTGTTTTAATTGATATTTATCCACTCATCAAAACCGGCACGACAAATGCTCCAGGACTATGAGCGACCTTCGGCATCGAAACCGCTAGCGCCTAATCCGTGACTATTTGAGAGAACCGATCATGAACGCCATCGACCTGTTGAAAGCCGACCATGAACGCGTGAAAGGCATCCTGACCCAACTGAGTGAGTCCACCGAACGTGGGGTTAAAAAACGCACCGAGCTGATTGCCAAGCTGGAAATGGAAATCACCATCCATACCCGACTGGAAGAGGAAGTGCTGTATCCCGCCTATAAAAAGGCCGGCGGCAAAGAACAGGAAATCATGTACTACGAAGCCAAGGAAGAACACCGCACTGTCGACTCGCTGGTGCTGCCGGATCTCAAGGTCACCGACCCCTCCACACCGGAATTTGCCGGTCGGGTGAAAGTGGTGAAGGAGCTGCTGGAGCATCACATCGAAGAGGAAGAAACCGAGATGTTTCCTCAGGCGAAAAAGTTGCTGGGTAAAGCTGAGCTGGAAGAGTTGGGCGCACAGATGGAGGCGCTGAAGGCACAGTACAAGAAGGAAATGAGTGCGGGGAACCTGGCGGCTTGATTGACCTGAGGTATCAGGCCAGCGCCTGCTTCGCAGTCGGACGCAGCCTTCGGCAGCTGCTACAAGGTCAGTGTGAAATCGCGCCCCCTGTAGCAGCTGGCGCAGCCTGCGTTGGGGGCGAAGCCCCCCGGGATTTAACATCGACACCGCATCGAAAAACCATCCTGATAAAATCCGGGTTATTTACCCACCCGGATTCGTCACCTGAATGAAAACGGCATATGCCCCCAGCAGCACCCAGAATGTCGCGAAGATCCAGGGAGTTCGCACCGAAAACAGCAACGATTTTCGGTACCCCTTGTGTGACGATTCCATTTCGCTGAACAACGGCGATTCATCGTATGCCAACCCCATCAACGGTTCACTGCGCAGCAACTCACTCTGCTTGAAATGCCAGTGATCAATGATGTCGTACGCCGCACGAATGCCTGGCCAGGCGTTCAGTGAACTCAGTAGCCCCAACAGCGCCAGGAAGGGGGGAACGACCAGTGTGAACAGCTTTCCCCATTCCGGATTCAAATTGGCCATGCAAGACGCAAAGGCGATCACCAGGAACGATTGAGCCGCCAGGTAGGCATCAGTGCGGTTGGCCAGGATGCTGGTTTCGTACTGGATCTCCCGGCGGTAGAAATCAAGGCGCTCTTTGGGAGAACCAAACATCTTGGCATTGTGTTCGGTCAGGGCTTCTTCAGGCGTGGCTTCAGTCAGTATTCTTGGCACGGGCGTCACATCAGGAGGGAAAACAGTTAGAAGAAACGCCTCCGGACAAGTTCAGCCCAATATCACTTGAGTGTCGCCGCGATAATGTCCACCAGATTGAGTTGGTTGAAGGGTTTGGACAAACGCGGAAGGCTGGTAGCGAACCCCTCCAGGCGTTCGGCATAGCCCGTGGCAAGGATGATCGGCATGCCGGGTTTTTTCATCTGGATAAAGTGCGCCAACTGGGTACCGCTCATATGGGGCATGGCCATGTCGGTGATGACCAGGTCGAAATCCGGCTCACTGCTGATCAACTCCAGCGCCTTCGCACCCGACGCGGCACCGGTAACCTGATGGCCGAGGTCTTCAAGCAGCAGGCACGTACTGGTCAGGACCAGGCTGTCATCGTCCACCACCAGGACGCGCAGACGTGCCACCGGAGCCGGCGGCTCTGCATCAACTGCAGGTTGAGTGGCAACGCCACTCGACGCGACGGGTAGCCACAGTTGCGCGCTCGTGCCTTTATCCTTCTCGCTCTTGAGAATGAATCGCCCCCCTAGCTGCTCGATAAAGCCATGGATCATCGACAGTCCCAAGCCAGTCCCTTTACCCAAGCCTTTGGTGGTGAAGAATGGGTCCATCGCTGAAGCGAGCGTCGTTTCATCCATGCCTTCACCGGTGTCACTGACACTCAGACAGACGTAGCGTCCAGCCGCCAGTGCCAGGCTGGACTGCGCACGTACGTCTTCCATCTCGGCGCTGATGACGATTCGGCCCCCGGCAGGCATGGCATCCCGAGCATTGGTGATGAGATTAAGCAGTGCCAGTTCAAGCTGATTGACGTCGACCAGCGCCGGTTCCAGCTCATCCGGGAAACGCGTATCCAGCTTCACCGAAGGCCCCAGAGCACTGCGCATCAGCCCCATAATCCCCTGCACCAACGCTGGAATCTGCACCGGCTCGGTCTTCAGTTCCTGGCGCCTGGCAAATGCCAGCATGCGTTGGGTCAGCGTTACACCGCGCAGGGCACCTTGAGTGGCGTTGTCCACCAGGCGAGTGATTTTAGGTTCGTTACCCGAGCGTTTGCGGATGATCTCCAGGTTGCCGAGGATCACTGTCAGCAGGTTATTGAAGTCGTGGGCGATGCCGCCACTGAGTTGACCGATGGCCTGCATTTTCTGCGCCTGGAACAAGGCTTCGCGTGTTTGCTCCAGCGTCTGCTGTGCAAGGGTCGCTTCCGTGATGTCCCGGGTAATTTTGGCAAAGCCCAGCAACGTGCCGGTATCTCCCCAAATGGGGTCGACCACCACGTGCGCCATAAACCGCGTACCGTCTTTGCGCACTCGCCAGGCTTTGTTTTCGAATCGCCCCTCGCGCACTGCTGTTTCCAGCGCCCGTTGTGGCTCGCCGGCGGCACGGTCTTCGGGGGTGTAGAACATGGAAAAATGCCGACCAACGACTTCTTCGGGCAGGTAACCCTTGATGCGTTGTGCGCCTGGGTTCCAATTGGTCAGGCGACCATTGGCGTCGAGCATATAGATCGCGTAGTCGGTGACGCTTTGCACCAGCAGCCGGAACTGTTGCTCGCTTTGCTTGAGGACTTCCTCGGCCATTTTTCGATCAGTGAGATCACGGGTGATCTTGGCGAACCCAAGCAGAACACCCGAAGGATCGATAATCGGATCGATCACCACGTGGCACCAGAAACGTGAGCCGTCCTTGCGAACACGCCACCCCTCTCCCTCGAAACGCCCTTCGCGGATGGCCGTGTCCAACGCCCTCTCAGGCAAACCGGCACGGCGATCATCGTCGGTGTAGAAACGCGAGAAATGTTCACCGAGAATCTCGGCTTCTTCATACCCCTTGAAACGCTTGGCACCGGCGTTCCAGCTGGTAATGATGCCCTCGGGATCAAGCATGTAGATCGCGTAGTCGATCACGGCATCGATCAACAGGCGAAAACGCTTTTCCGCGATGGCGCCAGCCTTTCTCCGATCCTCGCTCATTCAACCCTCACGTCAATTCTGTTTTCAGGAGTATGAGACAAACCGGGAATTTGGGAAGACACAAAAACACAATCGGACGTAATGGCTCATCGATACATGTATTTGATGATGCAGGCGTACAGGTCGTTGTAGACATGGCCAGGTATTAGCGTGTCATGGGTGGTGGTTTTCAAGAGTGACCAATCCCCGGCCTGATCGACCACCATCGCGGAAGCAATTGCTTGACCTTGCTGTCGCCAAATCGATCATCGATCAGCATGACGACCCCTTGGTCTTGTTGGGTACGAATCACGCGCCCTGCGGCCTGGACGACTTTCTGCACGCCGGGATACAGGTAGGTGTAGTCATAACCGGCACCAAAAATGGCGGACATGCGGTGTTTCAGTTGTTCATTCACCGGGTTCAGTTGCGCCAGCCCGAGCGTGGCAATGAACGCGCCGATCAGCCGCGCACCGGGCAGGTCGATCCCTTCGCCAAACGCCCCGCCCAACACCGCAAAGCCGACGCCCTGACTGTGAGTGGTGAACTGATCGAGAAAATCCTGACGCTGCCCTTCTCCCATACCTCGGGATTGCGACCACACAGTGATATGAGGATGTTTTTCAGCGAGCAATTGAGCGACTTGCTGCAGGTAATCGAAGCTGCTGAAAAACGCCAGGTAGTTGCCGGGGCTTTCAATGAATTGCCGGGCTATCAACTCAACGATCGGCTCCAGAGAGGCCTGGCGATGAACGAAACGCGTGGAAATCTGGTTGACGATATGAACCTGCAGCTGATCGGCGTGAAAGGGCGATTCCACATCGATCCACACGGTATTCGTCGGCATCCCCAGCAGGTCAGCGTAATAGTGGCGAGGGCTCAAGGTGGCGGAGAACAACACGGTGCTGCGCGCAGCCGTCAACCGCGGGCGAATGAACCCCGCAGGCACCACATTGCGCAGGCAAAGCCGGGACAGGTTTCGTTTGCGATCAAGATCGCGCTTGGTGATATCGAACAAAAACTGTTCATCGAACAGCTCCGCCACCCGGCAAAATTGCAGCATGTCGAAATAGAAGTTCTGCAACGCGCTGTCCAGGCCCTGCGGATGATCATTCAGGTAATCGCCGATGCTCGCACTGCAGGAGAACAACGCCTGGAGCATTTTTTCCGGAGCCCTGTCATACGCCTGGTACGCACCGAGTTGCTGATCATGCAGGGCGTTCCACTCACGGTTGACGCGCTGCAAGGACTTCTTCAACGGCTCAGGCGCGCTTTTTCGCACGCCGTTCAGGGTCGATTGATCCAGCGTGGCGCTGTACATCTGGCGTCCGCGTTCCACGAGGTTGTGAGCTTCATCCACCAGTACGGCAACCCGCCAGTTGTTGGCTTGGGCCAAACCGAACAACAGCGCACTGAAATCGAAGTAATAGTTGTAGTCGGCAACCACAACGTCGGCCCAGCGCGCCATTTCCTGGCTCAGGTAATAAGGGCAGACATCGTGGTTCAGCGCGACTTCACGCAATGCGCCCTGGTTCAACAACGTCAGTTCGCTGGCCGCCTGGCGAGCGGCTGGCAGACGATCATAAAAACCTTTCGCCAGCGGGCAGGAATCTCCGTGACAGGCTTTGTCCGGGTGTTCACATGCCTTGTCGCGAGCGATCATTTCCAGTACGCGCAGCGGCGGTGCATCGACGCTCCCCAGAATCACCTGTGCAGCGTCCAGGGCCAGTTTGCGACCGGGGGTTTTCGCCGTCAGAAAGAAGATCTTGTCCAGTTGCTGCGGTGCCAGCGCCTTGAGCATGGGGAACAGCGTGCCCACTGTCTTGCCAATACCCGTCGGTGCCTGGGCCATCAGACACTGGCCGGTGCTGACGGCCTTGAACACTGATTCGGCAAGGTGCCGTTGGCCCGGACGGAAATCGATGTGGGGAAACGCGACGTTCTGCGCACCCCGATTGCGCGCTTCGCGATGAACCATTTCCTGCTCGGCCCACAGTAGAAACAGCCGGCATTGGTGTTCGAAAAACTGTTGCAGTGTCGCGGCGTCGAAACGCTCGACCAGGCAGGTTTCCTTCTCGCTGACGATGTCGAAATACACCAGCGCCAGATTGATCTGCGCCAGGTCGAGTTTCTGGCACATCAACCAGCCATAAACCTTCGCCTGGGCCCAATGCAATAGCCGGTGGTTGGCGGGTTGCCGGGTCAGGTCGCCGCGATAGGTTTTGACTTCCTCCAGGCAGTTTTGCGCAGGATCATAACCATCCGCCCTGCCCTTGACGCTCAGCGCTTGATACTGGCCCTCAAGCGCCACTTCGCTCTGATAGCCCTCACTACGGCGCGAGGCCACCGTGCGATGGCCGACAATGCCTTCGAGCGCGGTGGGCGACGGGGTGAATCGCAGGTCAAGGTCGCCCACTTTGGCAGTGAACTCACATAGCGCCCGCACGGCGACACGGTAGCTCAAGCGCTCTGCTCCGCCCATTGCACATAACAGACGGCAATCGGCATCTGATGCTCGTGACAGAACTCCAGCCAGCGCAGTTGATTGTCTTGCAGACGATCCCCCGGACCTTTGACTTCGATCATGCGGTAGGTTTTGTCCTGCGGCCAGAACTGGATCAGGTCAGGCATGCCGGCACGATTGGCCTTGATATCCATTAACAAGCGATTGAACCAGTGTTTGAGGTGCTCCGCCGGCAGGCAATCGAGTGCCTGATCGAGAAGCTCCTCGCTTAACGCGCCCCAAAACACGAAAGGTGATTGCACCCCCCATTTGGCGGTGTAACGGTCGCGGATGGTCTGGATGTAGCGCCCATTGTCGAGTTCCGCCAGGCAGGTCTGAAACAGATCGGCGCGGCGTGCGTGGAAATCTTCCGCATGCAGGTCAACGGGGCCGCGCTGGAATGGGTGGAAAAACGATCCCGGCAAAGGCGCAAAAATCGCAGGCCAGCACAGCAAGCCGAACAGCGAATTGATCAGGCTGTTTTCGACGTAATGAACCGGCGCGCACGTTTGCGCCAAGTGCGCCAGAACATGGCTCTCCACCGACAGTGACGGGTCGATCCTGGGCAATTGAAGATCCAGACGCAGCATTTGCCGGGCGGGGGCACGCTTCATCGCGGGACCGCCCAGTTTGCGGCGCAACCTGGGGAGTACGCGCAGCAAATGCTGGCGTTCGGCGGCACTCTCGGGGGCGTGTTCGGCGTGGGTGGCGAGCTCCAATGCCAGCTGATATTCAGCACAGCGCTCGAGTACACGAATCAACCGAACGCGTGCGCCGGGGTAGGCACAGTCGCGATAGAGCGAAATGGCGGTAGAAAAGTGCGCCACACGCTCGCAGTGTTGACCGATCTGGAACATCAATTTGCCGCGACGTCGTTGCAGCCAGGGATTGGGCAGCGTCAGGCTGTTGATCTGCTCAACGATGTCGGCGATGTCTTCGCCCGATTCAAACCGAACCTGGCAGTCGTGGAGGAAGAAACAGGCGTCCACGTCGTCGCGGCTGCGTAAACCTCGAGAGTCGGCGCCAATGTCGACTTTTTCATACGTGAAGATGCCCAGGTCCGCCAATACGAACTCGGACCAGTCTTGATGAAGATTGCCGAAAAACATCAGGCGCAAACGGTCGCACAGGCCCATGATGGTCAGGCTGAACAATCGCTCATTGAGGGCAGCGCACCAGTGGTTGAAGCTTTTGGCTTCGGGAAATTGTTCGGTCAGCGCCGGTAGCCAATCGCTCTTTTTTCCTTTCGGCTGATCAATGGCGACACCAAAGCACTGGAGCACTTCTGACTTGAGCAGAACGTTGAACAACGCATCGATGGACAGCGGGCACTGCTCATCAATCCAGCCCAATGCCACCAAGGGAACGACGGCGCAACCGATGTCGCCGATTTCGACGTAATGCAATTTGCTCGCCCTGAAGTGCACCCCTTTGCGCATCACCAATCGGACCAGCAGTGCCCTGGACTCCCGGGGCAACTGGTTATATTCGTGGATAAAGCGCTGCTCCTCTACACTCAACACATCGGCGTAACGATGCTCAAGCCAATCAAGCACTTGCTTGAAGTTGTTGAGGTAATAGAACGGGTCGTCGAGCGGATTTGCAGTCACGGGAAATAAGGGCCAAGGCGAGGGAGTACTGGTTATGCGTACAGATACCAGTTCCGTCCCTTCGGACGCAATTAGAAAAAGATAAGCGGCGGCAGCGATTTTTCGGGCGCCCGCCGAACTTTTCCTCGTTCCATCGCACCAACCGCGTTACAGGCACAGTCTTTCGGCTGTTTTTTTTCGATTATGAGAGGTGGTTATGAACATCAAGACCCTGGGTTTGCCATTAGCAGTAGCTGCCTTCCTGGCCCTCGCCGGTTGCTCGACGGCAACGGTCGTCACCCTGCAGAACGGCACCCAGTATTTGACTAAGGACATGCCGAAAACCAAGACCAAGGATGGCTTCTACGAATTCGAAGACATTTCCGGGTCGAAAGTGAAGGTTCGAGCCGATGAAGTGGCCACGGTTCGCGAGGAAGATTAATAAGTCTTCGCGCGGGGTCTATGTAGCAGCTGCCGAAGGCTGCGTTGGCTCCGGGGGCGCGCTCGACCGAAACGGTCGCATTCAAGACGCTTCGAAATCTCCCTGAAAATCGGGGCCGCTTCGCGCCCCAACGCAGGCTGCGCCAGCTGCTACAGGGTCGTGGTGTAAGCGCGCTCTGTGTAGCAGCTGCCGAAGGCTGCGTTCGACGGCGAAGCGGTCGCATTCAGGACGCTTTGATATCTCCCTGAATATCGGGGCCGCTTCGCGCCCCAACACAGGCTGCGCCAGCTGCTACGGGGTCGTGGTGTAAGCGAGCTCTGTGTAGCAGCTGCCGAAGACTGCGTTCGACGGCGAAGCGGTCGCATTCAGGACGCTTTGATATCTCCCTGAAAATCGGGGCCGCTTCGCGCCCCAACGCAGGCTGCGCCAGCTGCTACGGGGTCGTTGTGTAAGCGAGCTCTGTGTAGCAGCTGCCGAAGGCTGCGTTCGACGGCGAAGCGGTCGTGATTGCTATAGCCAGCACGCATCCCACAGCGGGTAATCATGAACGCGTGAAACAAGCTTTGCTCTGATCGGATTCGCAACGACATACCTGGCCAGCGCTTTCACGTCGTCCTCACGTCGAACCACACGCTCATGGTAGCCCTTCTGCCAAAGGCGTCCTTTTCGGCCTAACGCGCGATTGACGGCGGCGGCGCTGCGCGACTTTACCTGGCACATCAACCCGGCCAAGGTTTGGTCCCGGAGTTGCACCAGACAGTGCATATGATCCGGCATCACAACCCACGTTAAAAAGTCCGCCCATCCCGCTTCTTGTGCCTGACGCAATTGCGAGACAACCAGGCGTCCAACCCGCCAATCAGAGAAAACCGGCTGCCGTTTATCGACGACAGCGGTGATGAGATAGATTCGGCCGGGTTCTGAAAAGCGGCCAGTGCGTAACCGACCCGCATTCAAGCAGTAAGGCATTCCTTGCCCCTCAACTGTGAAAGAGGCTCGGAACTTACCGCGTCCCTGCGCACAAGTTAGCCACGATCAACTACAAAATATGACCTCTCAACTCCCCGTCCGAATCTTGTTCCACACCCGCGTACGGATCCGGTCGATGTTCAACGGCATCGCTTCCAACGCAAACAGCTTGCCCATCATTTCCGGACTTGGATAAACCTTGGTGTCGTTTTTGATCGCCGGTTCGATGAGGCTATCGGCTTGCTCGTTGCCGTTTGCGTAATGCACATAGTTGCTGATGCTCGCCATGACGTCCGGGCGCAGCAGGTAGTTCATGAAGGCGTAGCCGGCCTTTTCATCCGGTGCATCGACGGGCATGGCGACCATGTCGAACCAGATCGCGGCGCCTTCCTTGGGAATGTTGTAACCGATCTCGATGCCGTTGTTGGCTTCCTTGGCGCGATTTTCCGCCTGGAGAATGTCGCCGGAGAACCCCACTGCCACGCAGATATCACCGTTGGCCAGGTCGCTGGTGTATTTGGATGAATGGAAATAACTCACATACGGCCGGACTTTCAACAACAGCGCTTCAGCTTTTTTATAGTCCTCAGGGTTCTTGCTGTGGTGCGGCAGGCCCAGGTAGTTAAGGGCAGCAGGCAACAGTTCTGGGCCATTGTCGAGAATCGCCACGCCACACTTCTGCAATTTTTCCATGTTCTCGGGCTTGAAGATCAGGTCCCAGGAGTCCACCGGTGCGTTGTCGCCCAGCACCGCCTTGACCTTGGCGACGTTGTAGCCGATCCCCGTACTTCCCCACAGATACGGGAAGCCGTGTTCATTGCCCGGATCATTGGTTTGCAGGGCCTTGAGCAACACCGGATTGAGATTTTTCCAGTTCGGCAGCTGATTCTTATCGAGCTTTTTCAGCGCCCCACCCTGAATTTGCCGCGCCATGAAATGGTTGGAGGGGAACACCACGTCGTAACCGGATTTGCCGGTCATCAACTTGCCATCCAGCGTCTCGTTGCTGTCATACACGTCGTAGGTGAACGCGATGCCGGTTTCTTTCTGGAAGTTCTTCGTGGTATCGGGGGCAATGTAGTCCGACCAGTTGTAGATCTTCACCGTCTCCGCCGCCTGACTGAGGGTCGCGACGAGTGCAAGGGGCGCCAGGGCCAGTGTCTTTCGCTTCATGAGTCGATTCCTGTAGGGGCTTGTTGTTATTGGCAGGCAATCAAAGGATCAAAAAATCAAAACGTAGGTTTTGCGCACGGTTTCCTGGATATCCCAGATGCCGAGACTGTTGGCGGGCAACATCAGTGCGTCACCTGCTTCTATGTGCAAGGTCTCACCGTCGTCCGGGGTGAAGGTGCAGCGCCCCTGGATGAAATGGCAGAATTCCTGGGCGACGATCTGGCGCCGCCAGCGACCTGGGGTGCACTCCCACACACCGGTTTCGACGCCGTCGTCGCGCTCGACACTGGTGGTCGAGGCTACCGCCACGGGTGTTCCGAGCGGTACGGCAACTGGATTGGATTCTTCGAGTATCAGTGCTGCGGTGTTCTTGAATTGCGTGATGCTCATGGGATTACCTGTCGTTGAAAAACGCCGTTTAGTGCATGAAACCTTCCATGAACCCCGCCACGCCGCTCGCCAGTTTGCGACGCCATGGCGCAGTGGCCGGATTGGCCAGGGTCTGGTCTTCGTGGACGAAGCTGCGAATGATCGCGTTGTAGCCCAGCCAGCGGCACGGTTCGGGCTCCCACGCCCTGAGTGCGTCGAGACCGCCTTGGGGAATGACCCAAGGCTGATGAACCAGCTCGGTGTCGCGCTCAAGGATCAAGTCGGCAAGCGTGCGACCACCGAGGTTGCTGGCACCCACGCCCTCCCCGCCATAGCCACCGGACAAGGCAATGCCGCTGGCCTGATCACAAAGCATGTGCGGTTTGAAACGCCGTGACATGCCCAGGTTGCCGCCCCAGCCATGGGTGATCTGGACGTTCTTGAGTTGTGGGAAGAGTTCGCCGAACAGGTAACGCCGCAGTTCCACTTCGCTGGTGGTCAGGTCGAAGTTGTGGCGCAGTTGGCCGGCGAACTGGTAGCCACCCCGTGCACCGAATACCAGGCGGTTGTCGGCGGTGCGCTGACCATAAGTGACCTGGCGGCTGCTTTCGCTGAAGGCCTGGCCACGGCTCAGGCCGATTTCGTCCCAGGTCGCGGCAGACAGCGGTTCGGTGGCGACAATCAGGCTTTGTACCGGCAATTGATAACGGCCTAACGGCGGCAAGGTAACCGAGTACCCCTCAACCGCCGGCACAATCCAACGACTGCGAACCTGGGCTTTGGCCGTGCGCAGTGAGCCCGACTGCCACTGGGTAACCGGGCTGTTCTCATAGATGCTGACGCCCATGCGCTCAACCGTCCGGGCCAGGCCACGGACCAGTTTGGCCGGGTGAATGGTTGCGACATGCGGTGCGTAGATTCCACCGTAGGGTTTGGCGACACGGATCTGTTGGGCCAGCTGCTCAGGGCTGAGCCAGCGGTAATCCTTTTCAGTCAGTCCCTGGCGATAAAGGCTGTCCAGATAGTGCCTCAGGCTGGCTTCCTGCTCCGGATAACGCGCCGCGCAATACAGCGCACCACCCTTGCGATAATCGCAATCGATGCCTTCACGTTCGATGACGATCTCGACCTCATCGGGAATGCTGTGCAGCAAATCGAAGGATGCCCGGCGCTGCTCGGGGGATGACGCTGCGAGTAAACGGTCTTCGCCCAGGAGATTGCCCATCAGCCAACCGCCATTGCGCCCGGACGCGCCGAAACCGGCGGTTTGCGCTTCGACGATGGCGATGTTCAAACCCGGCGCCAGGCGCTTGAGGTAATAGGCGGTCCACAACCCGGTGTACCCGGCGCCAATGATCGCCACGTCGACGTCCAGGTCCTGTTCCAGCGCGGGGCGCGGCAACAGGGGATCGTCCAGTTGATCCATCCACAAACTGATAGTGCGCCACGCCGGCATACAAGACTCCGCCACTCAAACTTCGATGGCGTTGATCCTAGTGCGTGGTCTCAGTGGCTGTCTTGCGCGCGTGCACGCAAAGAAATTTGTTTGACGTAGGCCTTCGGCGATTGCCCGGTGTGCTGGCGGAAACAGCTGTAAAACGCCGACAACGAGTTAAACCCTGCGGCAAAGGCCAGCTCATCCACACGCAGCGGGGGCGTCGCGGTATCCAGCGCCGCCAGCAAGTGGTGCAATCTCGCCTGGTTGACGTACCGGTAGAAGCTTTGGCCAAGCACTTGATTCAATAGATAGGAGATCTGGTTACGGCTATACCCGCATTCCTGCGCTACCCGTTGCAGGTCGAGCTCAGGGTCCAGGTAAGGTTGCTGACGCTGGAAGTACTGTTGCAGGTCTTCGGCCATGAAGCTCAGCTGGCGTGGTGACAACCCCAACCGGCTGACCGCCGCGCGCTTGCTGGCGACCGCTTGACTGGAAACCTGCTCACGCACCAGCGAGGCATATTCATTGACTCGCCAGATCAATCCGTCCCGAACCGTGATCGCTTCACTTGCCCTGAACGACACCAGTCCCTCACCGCCGCGCAGTGTGATGCGGTACTGAATGAACGCCGTGTTGCCATCCAGGCGGATACGGTCCGAATGCTCCAGGGCTTCGTCCGGGTCACGGGGCATGCTATCGCGCACGTAATCACGCAATTCATCCAGGCCCATCACACGGTTCTGGAAAAAATCACTGTATTGAACGTCCGGGTGATACAGCGCCATGACGCCGTCCAGGTCCCGGTGTTTCCAGCGCAAGTGGTAACGCATCACCGTCTCGCCGGTGGTCAGGGTTTGCAGTGGGCCGTCATTGTCGGCGTGCATAGGGGGTCTCAACGGGAAAAAGCCGAGCTTGCCCAAGTTCGGACTGGGCTTCAACGACAAATGCAGGGATAGGCCAATAGTGGCATATCGCCCAATGATCGATGATGCGTGACCTGTGTCAAAAAAAGCGAAAGCAATCGCCAAACGGTTTGAAAAAACCACGAGATTTTCACATCTGGATGCTACTTTTAATGTCATCACCGGTTGAGCCAATGAAGGCTCTACCCTCCTAACATGAGCTAACGGAAGCGCTCGATTAAGAAGGCGGGCAACACATGAATAGAGGTTTTAGCAAGGTTACTTTTCCAAACGCCTGCCAGCTGATGCGCTGGCATTTTCATCCCATGGGATTCGAGGCGAGCATGGATGCGCCGGGCAGCATGATTGCCCGTTTGTTTGATCGAGCGAGTGGCGAGACCATGATCGCCATTGCCGGCATTCCTTGCGCAACGGTGATGAATGCGGCGGATGTGGAGAGAATCATCGAAGCGGTGGAGGATGAGCTTGAGGCTTTTATTCCGCCGGCGGCGTTCAGGAGTTATGCGTGAAGTGTTGAACGTGTTTGAAAAGCCCACGATTGTGGGCTTTTTTTTGATTCGATCGAGGGTTAACGCTGCACCTGTAGGAGCTGTCGAGTGCAACGAGGCTGCGATCTTTTGATCCTTTAATGAGAGGAGATCAAAAGATCGAAGCCTCGTTGCACTCGACAGCTCCTACGGATTACTACAGGTTATTCCCGGTGATCGGCAAAGAATGCCTTGCCCTTGCCAATCCGGTCGGAGGCTTTTGGCATGTTCACTGCCTGAGTGTCCTGAGCATCGACGTACCAATAGCAATGGCTCACCGCCCGGGTGATGCCGACATAAGCCAGGCGCAGGATTTCGTCTTTTTGTGCGTTGTCATACGCCTCACTGTCGCCGGCCTTGCCCAGGCCCGCCATGCGATAGACCTGGTTCTTGTACGGCGAACTGGTCAGGTGCTGACAATCACCCAGCAGGAAAACCGCATCGGCCTGAAGACCCTTCGCGCTGTGATACGTGAGCTGCTTCAATCGCCTCGACTCATACGGCAAGCTAGAATCCACATTAACTACCGACTGAATATGCTGCTCTATCAATAGCTTATCGCTACTTTTTCGATACAACATCAAGATTGAGTCACCCTTGCTGTAATGCTCATTCAGCCGAATGGCCATGCTCTGATCATCCCGATCGAAGACGCTCACGGGGACGAGTTCTTTGGGTTCGCCACTGGCCTTGGCCTTCTTTCCTGCAATCGCGGGCGCGGCACGGACGATATGTTCGGCGGCATCGATGATGGCTTGATGACTGCGGTAGTTGTCGCTCAGCATCACTTTTGTCGTGCTTGGCGACGGGAACTCTTTGGCGAATTCCATGAAATACGTGGGTGAACTGCCGCGCCATCCATAAATGGATTGCCAGTCATCACCCACGCAGAGCAACGACGAGCGTTGCGCCCCGCGCCCCACGTGCATCGCCGGACCTCGACTGCGGATCTGCGCGAGGCTTGCGCGAATCCAGGAAACGATTTGCGGCGAGACATCCTGAAATTCGTCGATCATCAGGTGGGACATTGGCCGCAGCAGTTCATCGCTCAGTAACTTGAGGTTTTCCGGTGAATGCTCACTGAACAGCGCAAACATCCGGTTATAAGTCATGACCGGTGGTTTCTGATCCAGCAGATGGTCTTCCAGTGCTCGCCAATACAGGCTCAGCGCCTCGAAGAAAAACCGGTCCGGGTCGTCCTTGGAGAAACTCATCTGGCCCACAGCCGTCGGCACATCCAGTCCCAGGTTTTCGATAAACCCTGCGGCAGCGACAAAACAGTCCAGTAACGGAGCTGAACCCAACTCACCCTTGACCTTGTAGTCGAAGCCCGGCCCGGCACTTGCGTCACCGGCAAGGGACGCCAACACGCGTTTCGATGAATCGTAGTTATCCAACCATATCAATGGTTTACGACAGAAAGCTTGAAACAGGGTGCGCTTGACTGCCCACTCCGCCCGTACGCTCAGCTTGGCGCCGGGGCGGCTGACTTGCGGGTTTTCCTTTGGGTCGAATCCCAGCACCACCCAGGCATCAAGGCTCGGAATGTAGCCGTGGCAATGAAATGTTGATCCGTTGATATCGAACGACTGACGATTGGGTTCGATCCCTTTAATCGGCCAGGCACCTGCGCGAAACCATAAATCTTCAATGGCATCGCACAGTTCTTCGTCGCGCTTGGCGGCCAATTCGGTCACGGCCATGCGCTTTTGCACGTCCGGGTGATCGCGTTCCAGCTCTTTGAGCTGCAGGGCATGGCGAGACAGAGGTCTGATCAACTCGCGAAAACGTTCATCGCGCGTGTGCAAGCCGTGATAGCACGCATTCAGTTGCTGGCGTTGAGCATCGTTGATGCGCAGGTCGAAGGGGTTGCTGTCGACATCCTCATCAGCATTTTGCGTACGATGGCTAAGGTTTTCGAAGGCTTGCAGGCGTTCGAAGCCTGGCAGGCTGCGCACCATCGGCAGGATTCGAGAGTGAAAAGTACGAACGAGCTCTCGCGCCTCTTTCACGCTCAGCGCCCGGCCCCACAGGGCGAACAGCTCGACCAGTTTATTGATGAAATCCTTGCGCGATTCCCGCGTGAAGGTCACTACGGTCATGGAGCTCAACTCGAAGCCCAGATAGTGCACAAGCAGCACGATTCGCAACACCAGCGTCGTCGACTTGCCAGCGCCCGCGCCGGCTATCACTGACGTTGAGGGCGTGTCGCTGAAGATCATTTTCCACTGCGCAGCACTTGGCTGGGCATGCGCTGGCAGTAATCGGGCAACATCGGCCTTCATGCGCTTCTTGAGTTCGGCACTCAGAGGCAGGCGCCAATCGTCGAACAGGTTGTCGTCCACGTTGGGGGCGCGATGCTCGGTGGAGCGCGAGTCGCGGATTAGCAAGACCTGTCGCCCCTCCTCCAGACCTTCGAGTTTGCCTTCCTTGTAGCCGTAATCCACACCCGCGCTGTGGCCGCTGCGAAAGCCATCTGCCTGCCCATGCAACCACGAGGCACGGTGCTGAGCACGCAAGCGCGTCAGGCCATGTCCAAAAAACCGGGCGGCCAGGCGTTTGAGCAAAGGCATCTCTGCCAGGGGACGAAGTTTGGGGGGGAGATCGGGGGTGTGTTGCGGCACGCGGACTGACTCCAGGGTGTGAGGCTGTTGAGCGCTATGGTGTCTTCATTTGCCATTGAGTTCTAGCAAAATGCTTACAGGTCATCGAGTTGTAGAGTGAAGTGAAGGTTGGATGAGCCATTTTTCCTTTTAAACAGCATCGAATTATTCGATTGTAATGAGGCATTTTTTACGCTTTTTATCGATGCGTTGCTCGTAGATGATGGTCGCCATCAACAAACCCTTTCCGGAGACGACCATGCTCGAACTCAGACCTTTCAACTCCCTGGGCGGCGCCCATCATGGTTGGCTGGATGCGCATCACCACTTTTCATTCGCCGAATACCATGACCCCAAGCGCATGAACTGGGGCAACTTGCGGGTCTGGAATGATGATGTGATTGCTTCGGGAACGGGCTTCCCGAAACACCCTCACCGGGACATGGAAATCATCACCTATGTTCGTGAAGGTGCGATCACCCATGAGGACAATCTGGGCAACAAGGGCCGAACCGAGGCCGGCGATGTGCAGGTAATGAGCGCCGGTACCGGGATCGCGCACAGCGAGTACAACCTGGAATCGAGCGAGACGCGGATTTTCCAGATCTGGATTATTCCGAATGAAGCCGGTTCAGCCCCGTCGTGGGGAGCCAAACCGTTCCCTAAAGGTCAGCGTGAAGGTTTCGTAACCCTGGCCAGCGGCAAGGCCGGCGACGATCAAAGTCTGCGAATCCGTGCGGACGCCCGCCTGGTGGCAGCGAATTTGAAAGCCGGCGAGTCTGCCGAATACCACTTGGACGCAGGGCGACGGGCTTATCTGGTACCGGCAACCGGCCTCATTGAAATCAACGGGTTACGCGCAAAAGCTCGAGACGGTGTGGCAATTGCGGATGAACAGGTCCTGCGCGTGACGGCCATTGAGGACAGCGAAGTGGTGCTGGTGGATGTGGCTTGATTGCTTGAAGGCAAGGCAAAAAAAGGGCGACCGGTTAGGGTCGCCCTTTTTCATGCCCGGATATCAGCAGAGCGGGATTAACCTCCCTCTACACCGTATCCGCGTTTTATTTCGTGGAAATAGCACCATCCACCAACGTCTGAGCTTCTGCCACCAATTGCTTGAGGTGGTCGTCACTGACAAAGCTCTCGGCGTAGATCTTGTAGATGTCTTCGGTACCCGATGGACGTGCGGCGAACCAGCCGTTTTCGGTCATGACTTTCAAACCACCGATCGCCTGATCGTTACCCGGTGCGTGACTGAGGATGCTTTGAATGGCTTCGCCCGCCAGTTGGGTCGACGTCACCTGATCGGGTGACAGCTTGCTCAACAAGGCTTTCTGCTCAGGATTGGCCTTGGCATCGACCCGTACCGAGAACGGCTCACCCAGTTCGTCGGTCAAGGCGCGATATGCCTGGCTCGGATCACGGCCGGTACGCGCCGTCATCTCTGCAGCCAGCAGCGCAGGAATGAGCCCGTCCTTATCGGTGCTCCAGACGCCGCCGTCCTTACGCAGGAACGAAGCACCGGCGCTTTCTTCCCCACCAAAGCCCAGGGAGCCATCGAACAAACCGTCGGCAAACCATTTGAAGCCGACCGGCACTTCGTAAAGACGACGACCCAGGCGCTTGGCGACGCGGTCGATCAGGCCACTGCTGACCACGGTTTTGCCCACGGCGGCGTCGGCGCGCCATTGCGGGCGGTTCTGGAACAGGTAATCGATCGAGACCGCCAGGTAGCTGTTTGGCGCCAGCAGGCCACCGGAGGGGGTCACGATGCCATGTCGGTCGTGGTCAGGATCGCAGGCGAACGCCACATCAAAGCGTTCCTTGAGACCAATCAGACCTTGCATGGCATGGCTCGATGATGGGTCCATACGAATCTGGCCATCCCAGTCGACGGTCATGAAGCGGAATGTCGGATCGACCTGTTGGTTGACCACTTCCAGATCCAGTTTGTAATGCTCGGCAATCGCCGACCAGTAACGCACCCCTGCTCCGCCCAGCGGATCAACGCCCAAATGCAATTTGGCATCGCGAATGGCATCGAAGTCGATCACGTTGATCAGGTCGGCGACATAGGTATTGAGGTAATCGTGGCGATGGGTCGTGCCGGCTTTCAACGCCTGCTCGTAGCTGATGCGCTTGACGCCAGCCAGCTTGTTGCTCAGCAGTTCGTTGGCCTTGGCTTCGATCCACTTGGTGATGTGGGTATCAGCCGGACCGCCATTGGTGGGGTTGTATTTGTAGCCGCCGCTTTGCGGAGGATTGTGCGACGGCGTGATTACGATGCCGTCGGCCAGCCCCGAGGTACGGCCGCGGTTGTAGCAGAGGATCGCGTGGGAAATGGCGGGCGTCGGGGTGTACTCGTCGCCCTGCGCGATCATCACCGTCACGCCGTTGGCTGCCAGCACTTCAAGGGCGCTGGCCCCAGCAGGGGTGGACAGTGCGTGGGTATCGATCCCGACGAACAACGGGCCATCGATGCCCTGCGCTTCGCGGTACAGGCAGATCGCCTGGCTGATGGCCAGGACGTGCCATTCATTGAAACTCAAATCGAACGAGCTGCCCCGATGCCCTGACGTGCCGAAAGCCACGCGCTGGGTGGAAATGCCGGCGTCAGGCTGGCCGGTGTAGTAGGCCGTAACCAGTCGCGGGATGTCGACCAACAGTTCTGCCGGTGCCGGTTTGCCCGCAAAAGGACTGAGTGTCATGCAAAACCTCTGGAATCGATTGGTTCAGGAATTGGATCGCAGTTTACTGGCAGTTTGACCACAACGCGATGGGATCGATCCACGGCCATTCGAAGAGGGTTGACCGCCCTGCTCAGTCGATCGATTCCAGACGCAGCGCATCGCCCAGAAGACCCAATGCGGCGGCCAGGTCATGGTCGCCGCCAAAGGTGTGGCTCAGGCGCAGGTGCTGCCCGTGCAAATCCTGAAGACTGAACAGCTCACCCGGAGCGATGAGTACATGGCGCTGAAGCAAACGCTGAAACACCCGCCTGATGTCGACCTGACGCAACGAACGCACCCACAGGGTCGCGCCGCCTTGTGGCTCGACAATATGCAAGGCATCACCCAAGCGCTCGCGCAGGAGTTGAGTCATCTGAACGGAACGGTCCTTGAGCAACCGGCGCAGCACCTGCAGGTGCTGATCGATGCGCCCGTTGCTGTACAAGCGCGCAATTGCTTTCTGGCGAAACGGTGACAGGCGAAACGAGCGCAACAGGAATTGCCGTTGCAGTTCGTCGCGCAAATGCCGGGAAAGCACGTAGCCATAAGGTGCTTCCGGGCCGATTACTTTCTCGAACGTGGAAAACACGATCAATCGGTCTGGATTCAGCAGATCGCGAAAACGCAGACCATCCGGTTCGAAACCGAGCTCGCCATGACAATCGTTCTCCAGCACCCAGCTGCCATGCTGCTCAAGCAACTGCGCAATGGCTTGGCGGTTGTCGTCGGGCGCCAAACTGCCTCGCGGCATATTCAACCTTGAAGACAACAGCACCAACTGAACGTTTTTCATCTCGAGGATCTGCTTGAGCGAGTCAACATCCAGACTGCCATCTGCCCGCACCAGTAGTTCGATCACCTGTACTTCAGCGGACTGGAGCAAGCGCAGAATGGTCCAGTCGCACGGCGATTCGACTACCACCGTCTTGTGCCGCAGGTCCAGAACCGCGATCAGAATTTCCAGCACACCCCGAAGATCCGCTCCGATATAGACTTCATCTGCGTGCCAGCAACGCTGGGGTGAGGTGGTGTAACGCGCTGCCAGCGCCGCGCGCAGTTCCAGCTCACCGCAAGGCTGCACACAAGATTGCGGCTGACGCGGATATTGCCGCAGCAGCTCTCTCTCCAGCAGCAACAGTGGACTGTCCAGGGGCTGCAACAATGTCGGCTCATCCGCACTGAGGACAAGCATTGCAGGACGCCTGGCATTGACGTAGACGGTTTCGAGCAAATCGCGCCCGCCCACGAGCGTGTCAATCGAGGACACCGGCAGCGCGTAATAGCCCGATTTGGCAACCGAGTAAACCCGCCCTTCCTTCTCCAGCAGCGAGTAGGCGTACTGAATCGTCGAAATCGACACGCTCAGACGGTCTGCCAATTGACGAAGCGATGGGAGCCGGATGCGCTCGTCGTTGGCAGACTCGTTGATCAGATGAGTCAAGTACCGGTACACCGCCTGGTAGGCAAAGCCGGTTTCCCGCACCCCGCTCAACGTCCTGCGGACCATTCACCCGCCAAGGCGATGCTACCGTCGCTGGTTGCTGCGTGAACGTTCGATGTATCGTCAGCCAGGGGTGCCATGCGATAAAGCTTGCCAATCAGACTGATGGGTAACCCGCTGACGTCGATCATCCATTGCAGAATCTGCTCGGGCACCGGTTCGCCTTGCATTGCCCTGTGCAAATCCGGCATGGCCACCAACATTCCCGGATGACACCGACGCAGAAAGTGCTCAAGCCCTTTGCCTTTGTCGACAAAAGGCGCAAAAAGCAGGCACACCAGCTGGGCCTCGCTCAAGCCGTGGTTTTTTTGCGCCTCTGCCGCTGCCAACTCACGCTGATCTGGTTGAGTCGCCAGCTTGCCAAACAGTTTTTCTGCCTGCTGACACGCACTGTCCGGAGCCTGCTTGCGACGCATCATCACCAATGCCCGCTGCAAGAGCTCGGTAACGCCCGCGTCATAGCTTCCGCCGTGCATGAAACACTCCTGCAAGCCCCGAAGGTGAGCGGATATGCCGAGGCTGACGTATTCGTTTTCGGCAAACGGTGCCGGCAGCGCGTCCGGTCGATAGCCAAGAAACTCGGTAAGCAGCGGCCAGCGTTCTTCCAGGTCACTGATTAACAGGTCATTGGTGTCAATGAAGGTGGTTCGGCGACAGGATTCAAAATGTTCCGCAGGTCGCCATTGCACCTGATCAAGTTCCGGATAGAACGCGCGGTAGCAGTCACCCCGCAGCTCATCGAGCATTGCAAACAATGCCTCGTAGCTGGGCTCATGGTGAATGGTCGGACGGCATCCCGCTTTGGTCGTCGCCCGTTTCAGTCCTTCGAGAAATTGCTTCTGCTGGCGAGGCGTTTCGCTGCAGATCAATGCATCGACACCACTGTCCCAGCGGGCAATCTGTCCATAGAACTCGCCAGTGGCCAGGTAGCCGTTATCCCACAGGTCAAGCGCGCCTTCACGTGGACGACGATGGCCCACCATCAGAAAATTGAGTCGATTGGCCTCAAAGCCCGCATCGGAGATCGGCGTTGGATGACTGAATGGCAGGACCTCGCGATTATCGACCATCAGCACTTCGACGCGAGGATCGTCGTACAGGAACAAGGCGCTGTAGCT
The DNA here is from genome assembly GCF_010095445.2 of Pseudomonas sp. TNT3. Lineage (GTDB taxonomy): Bacteria > Pseudomonadota > Gammaproteobacteria > Pseudomonadales > Pseudomonadaceae > Aquipseudomonas. The sequence continues at coordinate 10,511 of NZ_WFGV02000053.1, read as the reverse complement.
GCGGTGGATGTTTTCAAGCGACGTCGCGCTGGTGCCGTTCAGCTGTAACGACGCCACTCTCAATTGAAACGTGGCGGGCGACCGACCGGCAATACTCAGCTGGGCGGCACGCAGCAATGCAAGGGTGTAGCAGCTGTCGCGAGACCCGGACTGGATCGCCAGCACCTTGTAAGTGCCAATCCGCTCTGTGCCCCCCGCTGCCACCATCAAGCGCTGGATCAAGAGCTGCAATGCCGTACGTTCGGCGCGAGAGAAGAATCCCATCAACCGTTGCAATATTTGCTGGTAGACATGGTTCATGGCTTGATCATGGATGCTGGTCATATTTATGTACCTGATACTTGTAAGTTCGATATCGCACGCAGCGCGATAACTTTTACGACGTGCCTTGCCCGCCTTGATTCGAAGACAGGGTTTTATTACTAAATGCTAGCACTTAAGGTTTGTGGCATTACTTGAAATAAATAAAGCTCGAACAAACTTTATTTGAACGCAAATGGCCCGAACACCCCGCAATGGCGCGGGCTTGAGATGTCTTCAGATATCTTAGGAAATTTCCGACAGCGTCCCACAGACAGGTAGCACAAGAAAAAAGGAAGAAAGTCACCCGTGTTTTTTCGGCAACTGGAGAACGACGAACAGAATGTTCGGCATATATCAAAATAACGTGGTTAAAAGTTTTGAGTTGACACTCAGTCATGACTCATTCCTTGAGATGAAAGCAATCATTCAATTATCAAGGCTTACAGACTGATTAGAAGATACAGATCAAGAGCAAAAACCAGTTCAGTTACCTGGCCGGTAAGCGCAGTACTGAATGGTCGTCCCGTTTTACGTGCGACGGACAAAAAAAAGCCCGTGCAAGCACGGACTTTTCATTGGGCCGAATTTACGCCGGCTCAACCTGCAGGGCTACTCGTTCGCGGCATGGGCATTCGTCCATGTAGCGGTGAGCCTCGACAAACTCGGCAAACGGAAAGACCCGGGTCTTGAGCGGCAGCAGCACACGGTCTGCGGTCAGCTGGTTGATATCACGCAACGCCCGTTGCAGCGCCACCTGATCCTGGACAATCCCCAACTCCGGCTTGCCGGTGAAGTTACCGATGCAGTGCACGAAGAACTGAATGTTCTTCTGGAACGCTGCACATGCCGGGAACGGGGTCTGGTTACCCCCTTGCAGTCCGTACAACACCAGGCTGCCACGCGGGGCAAGCACATCCCCCAGCAAAGACATCTGCGGCCCGCCAAGGCCATCGAACACCACATCGACACCGCGGTTATCGGTGATCTTGTTGATCTGCATCAGCAGATCCTGTTCCTCGGTGACGATGACTTTCTCGGCGCCCAGGGACAGCAGGTTGTCGCGTTCATCTGCACTCTTCGTTGCCGCAATCACCCGGATGCCCAGCGCTTTGCCCAACTGGACAAATGACGGACCGGCGCAGTGACTGGCGTCAGTCACCAGGGCGAACTGCCCGGGCTTGACCCGTGCCAGATCCACGTAGGCAAAATAGGCAATCAACAGCGGCGTGTAATGCACACTGGCTTCAATCGGGCTCAGCACATCCGGGTATCGGGTCAATGCTGTGCGCGGCAGAACAATCTGTTCGCCGTAGACCGGGTAATCATTGGGACTTTCGGCCGGGAAGCTGGCGACCTTGTCACCCACCGCCAAGTCATCCACGCCCTCACCTACCGCAGTGACGACGCCGGACATTTCACTGCCAAGGCCCGAAGGCAACTTGGCATGGGACGACGCCAGGTTCTGGCGCCACAGAATGTCGTACCAACTGATGCCAATCGCCTCGACGCGCACCTGCACTTCGCCCGGTGCAGGGAGTGCTGCCGCATGCTCTTCGCATTTGAGCACCTCGGCTGGACCAAACTTGTGAAAACGGATCGTGCGTGACATCGCAAACCTCGTCAAAGAAACCTCTAATGCCCTGAACTCTATCTGGGCTTTCTACCCAAGACTATCAGTGGCTATTAATAGTCGACATGCCTGTCATTGATTCCGCAGCATCGACAGGATCAACGGTTGTCGTAAAAGCTGGAAGGCCGTTGCACGTAAACTGAATTATTCGGTGCAGAGTACCAGCCTTTCCCCGTAAGATTCATGCCGGCCATTGTTCTCATATGACCGCTCTCGTCAAGCCTAGACTCTGCCAGGACTCCAGATGAATCGTAATGACCTGCGTCGTGTCGACCTGAACCTGTTGATCGTATTCGAAACATTGATGCACGAACGCAGTGTGACCCGCGCTGCGGAAAAACTGTTCCTCGGCCAGCCCGCGATCAGTGCGGCGCTCTCGCGCCTGCGCGGGCTGTTCGATGATCCGTTGTTCGTGCGCACCGGGCGCAGCATGGAACCGTCCGCGCGGGCGGTAGAGATCTTCGCCCTGCTCTCCCCGGCGCTGGATTCGATTTCCACTGCGGTCAGTCGTGCGTCCGAGTTCAACCCTGCGACCAGTACGGCGGTGTTCCGTATCGGCCTGTCGGACGACGTGGAATTTGCCCTGCTGCCGATGCTGCTCAAGCGCCTGCGCGCCGAATCCCCCGGCATCGTGCTGGTGGTGCGTCGTGTCAATTACATCCTGATGCCGGGACTGCTGGCTTCAGGTGAGATCTCCATCGGCGTCAGCTACACCACCGATCTCCCCGCCAATGCCAAGCGCAAGGTACTTCGACGCAGCCAGCCCAAGCTGTTGCGCGCCGACACCGTGCCGGGCCCGTTGAGCCTGGATGATTATTGCGCGCGGCCTCATGCGCTGGTGTCGTTCGCTGGCGACCTGAGCGGCTTTATTGATGAAGAGCTGGAGAAGCTCGGGCGCAAACGCCATGTGGTGCTCGCGGTACCGCAGTTCAACGGGTTGAGCACCCTGCTCGCCGGGACCGATATTGTCGCGACCGTGCCGGATTACACGGCTGAGGCGTTGACGGCGGCTGGGGGTGTACGTGCGGAAGATCCGCCGTTGCCGACACGCACTTTTGAATTGCACATGGCCTGGCGCGGATCGCAGGATAATGATCCGGGCGAGCGTTGGTTACGGTCGCGGATTCAGATGTTTTTTGGGGATCCGGACAGTCTTTGAATGTGCGGGTTCTAGAGGACACGTAAGCACAGTCTTCATACCCATCAAATTATCGTTTTCGCGTAGTATCCCCTCCTGGCTATCATTTTTTAGTGCTCGTTAGGGGATTCAACCATGCAAGTTGGCTTCAAGGCACTCGCGGATCGCTACGGTATCGCGCTTGCACAACCCCTACGTGTCGAATCGGTGATGGGTACGACACGCATGAGCCGCGAGAACAACGGGCATGTCGAGAGCAAGTATCCCGCCAGCTACCAGCCTGCTGACGACTTCGCGGGGCATTTCGAGTTTGGGCTCAAATACGAGGAAATTCACCTCGAATTTTTCGCCCGCCTGTTTGCTGTTGTTGGCCCAGAGCCCATCGAAACCTGGTGCCGACAATCGCCCTTTGGCCAATACGCCCGCCGCACCGGATTCCTTTATGAGTGGCTGACCGGAGCGCATCTGGATGTGCCGGATATCACCAATGGCGGCTATGTCGATGCCATCTCGTCAAAGAAATACCTCACCCGAGTCGAGCCACGGCGGATACGGCGCTGGCGCATCAACGATAATCTGCCCGGCGTGGCGGAGTTCTGCCCCTTGGTCCGCCGTACCGAGACCGTGCAGGAAGCGTTGCAATTTGACCTGGATGCGGCACTTCGCGAGCTGAATCAAACCTTTGGTGCCGATATCCTGATGCGCACCGCCAGCTGGCTGACATTCAAGGAGTCTCGTGCGAGCTTTCTGATCGAGAGAGAGGCAGACAAGGCCGACAGGATTCAGCGGTTTGCCCATGTGATTGCCCAGTACTGTGGCCACATCGAAGACCCGTTGAGCAACGACAGCCTGCACACATTGCAAGCCGGTATTTTAGGTCATGAGGCGTTAGGGTTGGGCCTGCGGCGCTCCCCAGTCTTCGTGGGACAGGCGACCATACGCGAGGACTTCGTGCACTACATTGCGCCGCAATTTGAGGTAGTGACACAACTGCTCGACGGTCTTAAAGCATTCGAGCACGCAACACGTGGCGCCGAGCCGCTGGCTCGAGCAGGTGCAATCGCCTTCGCCTTTGTGTATATCCATCCGATGCGCGACGGCAATGGCCGGATTCATCGCTTCCTGATCAACGACAGCCTGATCCGTGACCGGGCGGTGCCTGATGGCGTGATCCTGCCGGTGTCGGCCACCATTACAAGTTCGATTGATTTCCGGGCGCGCTACGATCGTACGCTGGAGGTGTTTTCACGACCGTTCATGCAACGCTATGCAACGTCTTATCGGTTTGGCGAACTAGTCGTCTACGAGGACGGCACCCGCAGCAACCTCGTCTTCGATGACTACGCCGATGCGCAATTCGCGTGGCGCTATCCCGATTTGACTGAGCATGTCCTGTACACGGCGCAGGTCGTGGCGCATACGGTCCGTACCGAGATAGTCGAGGAAGCACGCGTGCTGGTCATTTTCCAGCGCGCCCAGGAGCGACTCAAAGAGGTGCTGGAAATGCCGGATCAGGACGCCAACCGCATCATTCGCTCACTCAAGGAACAAGGCTGGCAGGTATCCGGTAAATTGAAAAAAGCGTATCCGCAACTGGCTGACGCTCACCGGGCGGAACGTGTGGTGGAAGCCGTGCGCTCTGCCTTCGAAGAACGGGAAGTGGAAACCGGCGAAGAGTGATGCATCCAGACCGTTTCGCGTAGTTTTCTCGCCCCTGTGAGAGCGTGGCTTGCCCGCGATGGCCGCGCCTCGGTTTCCAGCCTATCCTTTGCACTTCCGGCAACACTGAATTGTCATCAAACCAATTGATAGCCCCCTAACGAAAGGTGCAGACTAGAGGGCTAACTTCGGTCTTATATCATTCCGAATGATAGTTACCTTTGCTTCATTCGATTCGTGCGATACAACCCTGCCGAGCATCATCCGTCCATTCTCAATACATTGGCGGATGCATCCATGGAACAGTCACTTAAACATTTGCGCTTCCCGTTGGCCTTGTTGGCCGTACTGGTGATGAGCGCCTGCGGCAAGACTCCGGATACGGCGGCCGCCATGCCTGCTGCCAAGGTCAGCGTGGCCAAGGTGCTCGAACAACCCGTCAACGAATGGGACGAATTCACCGGCCGCCTCGAAGCCCCGGAAACTGTAGAAATACGCCCTCGGGTCTCCGGGCAGATCGACGAAGTGGCCTTCACTGAAGGCGCATTGGTCAAGAAAGGCGACCTGCTGTTCCAGATCGATCCGCGTCCGTTCCAGGCCGAGGTCCGCCGCCTCGAAGCCCTGGTTGCCCAGTCCCGCGCCAACGCCACCCGCAGCGAAAACGAAGCCCAACGCGGTGAGCGCCTGCGTACCAGCAATGCGATTTCCGCCGAGCTGGCCGATTCGCGCACCAGCGCCTCCCAGGAAGCCCGCGCGGCGGTCGGTGCCCTTCAGGCGCAACTGGACCTCGCCAAACTGAACCTGAGTTTTACCCGCGTGACCGCGCCGATCAGCGGCCGTGTCAGCCGTGCGGAAATCACCGCCGGTAACCTGGTCACCGCCGACACCACGGCGCTCACCAGTGTTGTCTCCACTGACAAGGTCTACGCCTACTTCGACGCCGACGAGCGTGTATTCCTTAAATACACCCAACTGGCTCGCCAAGGTAAACGTGGCGCAACCACCCCGGTTTACCTCGGCCTGTCCAACGAAGACGGCAACCCGCATCAGGGCGTGATGAACTTCGTCGACAACCAGGTCAACCCGAAAACCGGCACCATCCGCGGTCGTGCAGTGTTCGACAACACCGACGGCACCTACACCCCTGGCCTGTACGCACGCTTGAAACTGGTCGGCAGCGGCACCTACTCCGCCGTGCTGATCAACGACGAAGCAGTCGGTACCGACCTGGGTAAAAAGTTCGTGCTGGTGATGGACGCTGACAACAAAACCGCCTACCGCGCCGTCGAGTTGGGTCCGAAGATCGAAGGTCTGCGCATCGTGCGTAACGGCCTGTCCAAGGATGACACCGTCATCGTCAAAGGTTTGCAACGGGTGCGTCCTGGTTCTCCGGTCTCCCCTGAAGTGATCCCTATGGCCAGCGAACAAACCCTCGCGGCTATCGCTCAACAACGACAAGCGCTGGAAGCCAGCAACCTGCCCCAAGTCGCACCTGCCAAGGTCGCGCCGGGTTCGGTTGTGAAAGTGGCTGTCGCGACTCCACGCGGTTAAGGGACGACAACTCCGATGAATTTTTCCCAATTCTTCATTTCGCGGCCGATCTTCGCAGCAGTGCTGTCGCTGCTGATCCTGATCGCCGGTGCCATCTCGCTGTTCCAGTTGCCGATCAGCGAATACCCGGAAGTCGTGCCGCCGACCGTTGTGGTCCGCGCCAACTTCCCGGGAGCCAACCCTAAAGTCATCGGTGAAACCGTGGCCGCTCCGCTGGAGCAAGCCATCACTGGCGTCGAGAACATGCTGTACATGTCCTCGCAGTCCACCGCTGACGGCAAGATCACCCTGACCATCACTTTCGCCCTGGGCACTGACCTGGACAACGCTCAGGTGCAGGTGCAGAACCGCGTGACCCGGACCGAGCCCAAGCTTCCAGAAGAAGTGACGCGCATTGGCATCACCGTCGACAAGGCATCGCCCGACCTGACCATGGTTGTGCACTTGACCTCGCCGGACAAACGCTACGACATGCTCTACCTGTCCAACTATGCCTTGCTCAACATCAAGGATGAGCTGGCACGTCTGGGCGGTGTCGGCGATGTGCAGTTGTTCGGCATGGGCGATTACTCGCTGCGTGTATGGCTCGATCCGAACAAGACCGCTTCGCGCAACCTGACCGCCACCGATGTCGTCAGTGCGATTCGTGAGCAGAACCGTCAAGTAGCTGCAGGTGCACTGGGCGCTCCTCCTGCGCCGAATGCCACCGCGTTCCAGCTGTCGGTCAACACCCAGGGACGTCTGGTTTCCGAGGAAGAGTTCGAGAACATCATCATTCGTTCCGGCGACAACGGTGAAATCACGCGCCTCAAGGACATCGCCCGCATTGAGCTGGGTTCCAGCCAATACGCCCTGCGTTCGTTGCTGAACAACCAGCCGGCGGTGGCGATCCCGATCTTCCAGCGTCCAGGCTCCAACGCCATCGACATTTCCAATGAAGTGCGCGGCAAGATGGCCGAACTGAAAAAGAGCTTCCCGGAAGGCATGGACTTCAGCATCGTCTATGACCCTACCATTTTCGTGCGCGGTTCCATCGAGGCGGTGGTTCACACCCTCTTCGAAGCACTGATTCTGGTTGTCCTGGTGGTGATTCTGTTCCTGCAAACCTGGCGTGCCTCGATCATTCCATTGGTAGCGGTGCCGGTGTCGTTGATCGGTACGTTCGCGGTGATGCACCTGTTCGGCTTCTCGTTGAACGCCCTTTCCCTGTTCGGATTGGTGCTGGCCATCGGCATCGTGGTGGATGACGCCATCGTAGTGGTGGAGAACGTTGAACGGCACATCGAGCTGGGAGAGACGCCCGTAGAAGCCACCAAGAAAGCCATGCGTGAGGTGACCGGGCCGATCATCGCGACGGCGCTGGTGCTGTGCGCGGTATTTATCCCGGCGGCGTTCATTTCCGGCCTCACCGGCCAGTTCTACAAACAGTTCGCCCTGACCATCGCCATCTCGACCGTGATCTCGGCGTTCAACTCGCTGACCCTGTCCCCTGCCCTGGCCGCCGTGCTGCTCAAGAGCCACAACGCGCCGAAAGATCGCTTTACCAAAGTGCTGGACAAGCTCTTGGGCGGCTGGCTGTTCCGTCCGTTCAACCGGTTCTTCGAACGCGCCAGCCATGGCTATGTCGGGACCGTCGCCCGGGTCATCCGCAGCAGCGGTATCGCCCTGCTGGTGTACGCCGGCCTGATGGTGCTGACCTTCTTCGGTTTCGCCCACACCCCGACCGGTTTCGTGCCTGGCCAGGACAAGCAATACCTGGTGGCCTTCGCCCAACTGCCTGATGCGGCGAGCCTTGACCGTACCGAAGACGTGATCAAGCGTATGTCCGACCTGGCCCTGAAACAGCCTGGCGTAGAAAGCGCCGTGGCCTTCCCGGGCCTGTCGATCAACGGCTTCACCAACAGTCCTAACGCCGGCATCGTGTTCGTGACCTTGAAACCGTTCGACGAGCGTAAAGACCCGAGCATGTCCGCCGGCGCGATTGCCGGTGCGTTGAATGGCCAGTTCGCCGGGATTCAGGAAGCCTACATGGCGATCTTCCCGCCACCGCCGGTACAAGGCCTGGGCACCATTGGTGGCTTCCGCCTGCAGATCGAAGACCGGGGCAACCTGGGCTACGACGAGCTGTACAAAGAAACCATGAACATCATCAACAAGAGCCACAACGTGCCTGAACTCGCCGGCCTGTTCACCAGCTACACCGTGAACGTGCCCCAGGTCGATGCGGCTATCGACCGTGAAAAAGCCAAGACCCACGGCGTGGCCGTCAGCGACATCTTCGACACCCTGCAAATCTACCTGGGCTCGCTGTATGCCAACGACTTCAACCGTTTCGGCCGTACCTATCAGGTTAACGTTCAGGCAGAACAGCAGTTCCGTCTCGAGCCGGACCAGATCGGCCAGCTGAAAGTGCGCAACAACAAGGGCGAGATGATCCCGCTGGCGACCTTCATCAAGGTCAGCGACACCTCGGGGCCGGACCGTGTGATGCACTACAACGGTTTCATTACTGCTGAAATCAACGGCGCGGCAGCCCCCGGCTACAGCTCCGGCCAGGCCGAACAAGCGATCGAGAAACTGCTCAAGGACGAATTGCCCAATGGCATGGTCTACGAGTGGACCGACCTGACCTACCAGCAGATTCTGTCCGGCAACACCGCGCTGTTCGTGTTCCCGCTCTGTGTACTGCTGGCGTTCCTGGTACTCGCCGCTCAATACGAGAGCTGGAGCCTGCCACTGGCAGTGATCCTGATCGTACCGATGACCCTGCTGTCGGCCATCACCGGTGTGATTGCCTGGGGAGGCGACAACAACATCTTCACCCAGATCGGATTGATTGTGCTCGTGGGGCTTGCCTGTAAGAACGCGATTCTGATCGTCGAGTTTGCCAAGGATAAACAGCAGGACGAAGGCATGAGCCCGCTCGATGCGGTGCTCGAAGCGTGCCGTCTGCGTCTGCGGCCAATCCTGATGACCTCCTTCGCGTTCATCATGGGTGTTGTGCCACTGGTGTTCTCCAGCGGTGCCGGTGCCGAAATGCGCCACGCCATGGGTGTCGCCGTGTTCTCCGGGATGCTCGGGGTGACCTTCTTCGGTCTGTTGCTGACGCCGGTGTTCTACGTGTTGATCCGTAATTTCGTGGAGCGTGGTGAAAAGCGTAAAGCCGCCAAGGCGCTGAATCTTCAACAGCAACCGGAGGCGCACTAATGAGCCTGAAAGCCTTCCTTCCGAGCCTTCTGGTGCTCGCCCTGAGTGCCTGCGCCGTCGGCCCGGACTACAAGACCCCGGCCACTGAGCCGGCCAACATCACCACCGCCACCGCCACCGACGGCGTGGCCGGTCAGAAGAACTACGACCGTTCGCGTTTCGAAGGCATCTGGTGGCAGCAGTTCGAAGACCCGACGCTTAACCAGTTGGTGGTTCAATCGCTGCAAGGCAACCGCGATCTGCGCGTCGCCTTCGCGCGCTGGAAAGCCGCCCGGGCAATTCGTGATGACGTCAGCAATGACGCCATGCCGACCATCACCAGCCGGGTCAGCAGTGACCTGGCCAAGGGGCAGATTCCAGGCCAGACCACCCAACGGGTCAATAGCGAACGCTACGACCTGGGCCTGGACATGGCGTGGGAGCTGGACCTGTTTGGCCGTATCCAGCGCAACCTGGAATCGGCCGACGCCGAGCAGCAGGCGTTCGAGGCGGATCTGTACCAACTGCAAGTCACCATGATTGCCGAACTGGTGGATGCCTACGGTCAATTGCGCGGCGCACAGCTGCGGGAAAAAATTGCCCTGGCCAACCTGAACAATCAGCAGGAGTCGCGCAAGATCACCGTCAGCCTGCGTGACGCCGGTGTGGGCGATCAGCTGGACGTGGAGCGCGCCGATGCGCGGCTGGCGTCGGTCGAAGCCAGCGTGCCGCAATTGCAGGCGGAACAGGTGCGGCAGAAAAACCGCATTGCCACGCTGCTGGGTGAACGCCCGGACAAACTGACCGTGGACCTGAGCCCGAAAGACTTGCCGGCGATTGCAAAGGCGCTGCCGATTGGCAACCCGGGCGAGTTGCTGCAGCGGCGTCCGGACATCCTGAGCGCTGAACGCCAACTGGCTTCAGCCACGGCGCGCATCGGCGTGGCCAAGGCGGATCTGTTTCCTCGGGTCAGCCTCAGCGGCTTCCTTGGCTTCACCGCCGGGCGTGGTTCGCAGATCGGTTCCTCGGCGGCCAACGCCTGGG
>NZ_WFGV02000052.1 GCF_010095445.2 Pseudomonas sp. TNT3 | reverse complement strand
AGGGATGGCCGATCGCGGCGGGCCCACGGAGCAGGACCGGAGCGAGGGTATGCCGAGCCCAGGCGAGGCACCGGACGAAAGGGGCAAGAGCCTTTGGTTACTTGGGGCTTTTCCAAGTGACTCGCTGTAAAAGCGAAACCAATAGCCGCCGTGACCGCAGGAATGGATATGTACACCAGCAACAGTCTCACCGCCAATGAAGCCGCCATCGCGAGCAGGCTCACTCCTACAGTTTGATCCGGTTGCATCAGGGAAATACTCGTCGGCTGGCAGGGCGCCATCGCGAGCAAGCGTTGCTCCTGCAATTGATCTGAGGCCTCCCCACCAATCATCGCGTCACAGCCCAAGAACGCCACGCGCCGGCAGGAAGTCGCCCTTGCTACAATGCCCGCCATGTCTTGCAGAGGTTCCTATGGTCAAAGCGATGGTGGTAGACGATCACCCGTTCATTCGGGCATCGGTCAAGATGCTCCTGCAACAGGAAAACATCGAGGTTGTCGCCGAGGCGGACAACGGTGCTGATGCTGTGCAAATGGCGCGCGAACACACACCGGACTTGATCATGCTGGACATCGCCATGCCCAGGCTTGACGGGCTCGAAGTCATCAGCCGGATCATGACACTGAAAAAGCACACCAGGATCATCGTACTCACCTCGCAGCCGGCGATTTTCTACGCCATGCGCTGCATGAAAGCCGGAGCCGCCGGCTATGTCTCCAAAACCGATGACCTCAACGAACTGGTCAAGGCGATCAAGGCCGTGATGACCGGCTATACCTTTTTTCCCTACCTGCCAGCCAGTTCCGTGCGCAGCAGTGATACCCGGGCCACTGACGTGGAACTGATCCAGAGCCTGTCCGACCGGGAGCTGATGATCTTGCAGCAACTGTCCAACGGCATGAGTAACAAGGAAATCAGCGAGGCCATGTTCCTGAGTACTAAAACCATCAGCACCTACAAGACGCGCCTGATCGAAAAACTCAACGTGAAGTCCGTGGTCTACCTCGCCGATTTTGCCAAACGCAACCAGTTGATCTGAATGCACATGACCTTTGGAAAATGGCTGGTCGTGCTTCTGCTGTCTGGCGCGTTGAATGCGGTGGCGAACGCGACCATGCCAGCGCAAACGTTGCAGGTACTGGGGCGGTCGCAGGTCGATGGTTACAGCGTGGTGCTCGACGAGGGCGACAGGGAGTGGTTGCGCGCCAAGGGCACGTTGCTGTTGGGCGCGTCGGCGCCGGATTACCCGCCGTTTGGCATCACGGGCACCGGGCGGGACTATGAAGGCCTGACCGCCGATTACGCCGCGTTGCTGGCCGGGTTACTGCAGGTACGCGTCGAGGTCCGTCGCTACGATTCGCGCGCTGATGTGGTTCGTGCAACCAAGCTCGGTGAAGTGGACTTGCTCGGCACGTCCAACGATTTCGAGGCGGCCGACCCTGAGCTGATGATGTCCAGCGCCTACGCCGACGACCAGCCGACGCTGGTGACCCGGACAGAGGACAACCAGACGCTGACACCTGACCTGGCTGGCAAGCAGGTGGCGATGCTGTATCACTACCTGCCGCCTGAAGCCGTCAAGGCGCACTTCCCCCATGCCCGTTTGCAACTGTACCCCTCGACCTTGAGCGCGATTGGCGCCGTGGCCTTCGGCACGGCCGATGTCTATCTGGGCGACTCCATCAGTGCCAACTACCTGATCAACAAAAACTACCTGAACAACGTCCAACTGGCGGGCTTTCTCGATACGCAGGTGCACGATTTCGCTTTCTCCATGCACCGGGACAACCAGCGTCTGCTGCGGATCGTCAATGCCGCCCTGGCGGTTATTCCGGCCAGTGAACACTTGACCATCCTGCGTCGCTGGAGCGCTGGCGGTGCGGACATGACTGGCCTCCATGCGTTGAAATTCAGTACCGCCGAACAGCGTTGGATGGACCAGCATCCGCGCATCAGAGTGGCCATCGATGAAAGTTTCCTGCCCCTGTCGTTCTACGGCCAGGATGGCAAGTTTCGCGGTCTCGGCGCCGATGTCCTGGCGAAGGTGTCGCTGCGCACCGGGCTGAAATTCGATATCCAGCGGCTGCAGACGGTCCCTGAGCTGATCAAGCAGGTCGAGACCGGTCAGGCCGACCTGTTGATCAGCCTGACCCCCAGTGCCGAGCGCGAGAAGTCGCTGCGGTTTACTCGCCCCTACCTAAGCACGCCCCATGTGCTGGTCACCCGCATGGGCACTGGCAGTCCCGCGACGCTCGACGAGATGAACGGCAAACGCCTGGCGGTGATTCGCGGCACACCGGTACGAAGCCTGTTGATGGAGCAGTATCCGGCGATCCGGTTGATCGATGCCGACAACGCCGAGCAGGCCATGACCATGGTCGCCAACGATAAGGCGGATGGCGCAGTCAATGCGCTGATCACCGCGCGCTACATGATTTCCCGGCAGTTTCGCGATCGGCTGCACGTCACCAGCACGGTCGGCACCGGTTCGGCCCGCATCGGTTTCGCCATGGCCCGCAATGCCCCTGAGCTGTACTCGATTCTCGACAAGACGCTGCTGAGCATTCCCCCGGAGGAGCTGGACGAGCTGTCCAATCGCTGGCGCAGCGAGGTGGTGGTCGATGACAGTTATTGGCTGCGTCACCGCGCAGCAATCATTCAGGGCTTTGCGTTGGCGGCCGTGTTGCTGTTGTTGGCGCTGGGCTGGATTGCTTACCTGCGACAGCTGATCGCCAAGCGTCGACAGGCAGAAGTCGCACTCAGCGATCAGCTGGAATTCATGCGCGTCCTGATCGACGGTACGCCCCATCCGATTTATGTGCGGGATCGTGAAGGTCGGTTGTTGATCTGCAATACGGGCTATCTGGAGGTGTTCGGGATCGAGCGGGATGTCGTCGTTGGCAAGACCGTTATCGAGGGCATGTTCAAAAGCGTGCAAGAGGCTGCGGTTTATCACGAGGACTATCTGCAGGTCATGAAGGACGGCCTGCCTCGGGTACAGGACCGCCAGCTGACCTTGGGCGCAAACGTGCTGACCATCTACCACTGGATGCTGCCGTATCGCGCCAGCAATGGCGAAGTGAGCGGGTTGATCGGCGGCTGGATTGACATCAGTGAACGTCAGCGCCTGGTGCAGGCGCTGCATGAAGCCAAGGATGAGGCCGATGATGCCAATCGCGCGAAGACCACGTTCCTGGCGACCATGAGCCATGAAATCCGCACGCCGATGAATGCAGTGATCGGCATGCTTGAGCTGGCGATGAAAAAGGCTGACGAAGGTGTGACGGACCGCTTTGCAATTGAAGTCGCGTCTGGCGCGGCGCGGAGTTTGCTCGATCTGATTGGCGATATTCTTGACGTGTCGCGCATCGAGTCCGACCATCTGTCCCTGACACCCGAGCGCGCCAACCTGGGTGAGCTGGTGACTTCGGTGGCGCGTATTTTCGAAGGACTGGCGCGGCAAAAACAGTTGCGTCTGATACTTGAACTGGACCTCGGGGCCCATCGCGATGTGCTGATCGATCCGCTGCGGTTCAAGCAGATTGTCTCCAACCTGTTAAGCAACGCCATCAAGTTTACCGAGCGAGGCGAGGTCCGGCTGCGGGTCAAGGTTCAAACCGGGGCGGACGCGCAGCGCCTGACCGTGTGCCTGCAAGTCGCCGACACCGGCATCGGCATTTCCGACGACGATCAGCAACGCTTGTTCAGCCCGTTCACCCAGGCCAGCAACAATCCTCAATCGGCCCGCAGCGGCTCCGGACTGGGACTGGTCATCAGTCGCACGCTGTGCGAGATGATGGGTGGCCAATTGACCCTGTCGAGCGTGGTGGGGCAGGGGACGCAGGTCGACATTGTGCTCGACGTACCGATGCTGATGCCCTCGAATGAGCCCGCGGCGGCGCCGGTCGAGCCCGCAACGTCCAGCCGTGCGCTGCACATCCTGGTGGTCGACGATTACCCGGCCAATCGGTTGGTGCTGTCCCAGCAATTGAGTTACCTCGGCCATCGGGTCAGGGACGCCGAAGACGGTGTCCAGGGATTGCGCGCCTGGCGCAGTGAATCCTTCGACGTGGTCATCACCGATTGCAACATGCCGATCATGAGCGGGTATGAGCTGACCCGGACAATCCGTGCCGAAGAAGTTGCACGCGGCCTGGCGCCGGGTTTGATTCTCGGCTTTACCGCCAATGCGCAACCCGAGGAAAAGCAGCGCTGCCAGTTGGCGGGAATGGATGACTGCCTGTTCAAGCCAATCAGTCTGGAAGACCTCAGGGATCGGCTGGCCAGCCTGATCCCGATCAATACCGGTGCGTCCATCGGGACCGCGTCCTGCGAGCTGTCGGATGAAATTGACCTGAGTGGTCTTCATCAGCTGACCCGGGGTGACGATGCGTCGATCAAGCGCCTGCTGGATGACTTGTCTGCCAGCAACGACGAGGACATGGCGCGGTTGATGCGACTGTTCACCCAGCACGATGTGCCGGGTCTGGCGAATCTGGCCCATCGGGTCAAAGGCGGGGCGCGGATCATCAAGGCTCATGCCTTGATTGACGCCTGCGAATCCCTGGAGGCCGCTTGCGACGGGGTGAACCCCGGGCAATTGACTGAAGCGGTTGACGCGTTGCATCAGGCGATGGACCGATTGGCCCAGCGCCTGGCGTGATCGCAAGGCATCTGAAGAATGTTCACTCCTGTAATTTAGGAAATTTCCTACACGATTTGGGATATTTCCTAAATAACGCCTTCGTTCATTTCCGGATAATCGTCGCTCCCTCCCAAGACGAGCCGAGATGTCATGACCCGCCTGCCCCTCCGTGTTCTGGTACTCGAAGACCATAGCTTTCAGCGCTCCGTGGCGGTGAACATGCTCAAGCAAGCTGGCTGTCGCGAGGTCTTCGAGGCCAGCGATGGAGCCCAGGCGCTGGCTGTTTTAAAGGACGTCGGCCCAGTGGACATTGCCCTGTGCGATCTGCAGTTGGAGGGCATGGACGGTTTGGAGTTCTTTCGGCGGCTGGGGGCGTCGGGACAGGTCAAGTCGATCATCATCAGCAGTTCGCTGTCGGCAGACTTGCGCCGTGCCGTGCACCAGATCGTTTCCCTCCTGGGTTTGAAACTGCTCGGGGACGTTGGCAAACCCCTGCATCCGCACTTGTTGGAGCAGTTGCTGAACAAGCACCTGGGGAGCCCGATGGTCGAGCCAGTCCCGGTAAGTCTTGTGCAATCGGCCAGCGAAGAGGAGGTGTGCGCCGCGCTTGCGGAGGGTCAGATTCAGTCCTGGTACCAGCCAAAATTTAATCTGCACACGGGGCAGGTGTGTGGGGTTGAGGTGCTCAGTCGATGGTTGCATCCGGTTCGCGGTGTGCTGTCACCGGCAGTGTTTTTGCCGATTCTGGAGGGGCAGGGGCTGATGGATTCGCTGCTGTTTACCCAACTGGACCAGGCGCTGAGCCTTCAGAAAGAAGCGGCAAGTCGGGGCTTCTGTTTGAACATGGCCTTCAATCTTCAGGCCGCACAACTGGCCCGCAGCGAGCTGACCGCCAGCATTCGCGAGATTCTGGCCAGGCATTCGGCGTTTGGCTCCGGACTGACCTTCGAACTGACCGAGAGCGGTCTGCTGGCGGCGCCCGCTATCAGCATGGAAAATCTGGTACGGCTGCGCATGATGGGCTGTCGTTTGTCCATTGACGACTTCGGCGCCGGGTTTTCCTCGTTGCAACGGCTGTGTCAGCTGCCCTTCAGCGAGATCAAGCTCGATGCCGAGTTCGTCCGCACGCTGGACCTGGAACCCCGATGCCGGGCGGTCATCAGCAGCACCCTGGCCCTGGGGGAAACCCTGGGCATGTCGGTGGTGATCGAGGGCATCGAGACCGACGCGCAACGCCTGCAATTGATGTCGTTGGGATGCACCCAAGGACAAGGCTACTGGTACGCAAAGCCGATGAGTGGCGAAGCGTTGCTTGGATGGCTGCAGTTGCACGGCGAATCACCGATGCGTCGTTGATCTCCTACCTATGGCCGGATAAATGGAGGGGCCATTTAGGAAAAATCCTACATCAAGGACTTGCGCTCATGCGTAGCCTTGCGCCATCTCGAATCTGACACCCTGCTGGGGGCCCACGTTGTCCAACAAAGCCTTACGTATCCTGATTGCCGACGCGCAGCATTTTCAGCGGATGAGAATCGAGCGACTGTTAAATCAACTCAATTACTACTGCATCGCGCCGGTGCATGACCTCGAGGAATTGCTGACGCTGATCGAATACGGCTGCGAGCCTTTCGATCTGGTCGTGATCAATGCCTCACTGGCCAATGGCGCGCTGAATCTGCTCGATTTCTTCCGCGACAACCCTCAGGTTCGTCACGCCTTCATCTATGACGGCCAGCGTGCGGCGTTGCCGCCGATCCCGGCGCGCGATCAACAAAAAATCCAGGTCAGCCTGGCGGTATTGCCTGATCTTTCGTCGATCCAGCGATGCATGGCACTCGTAGATCCACGCTTACCGTCCGTCGGAACTGTCATTTCTGTCAGGTAGTTTCGTTGCCTTGCACATGCCAGAATTTTCGCGCAGCTGTTGCGTTGATCCGGGACCTGCTTCGTGGACATTCATTGCATATCGTCATTTATTACAGGGAGACGCCATGAAGTCAGTGCTGATTGTGGACGATCATCCGGTGGTTCGCGCCGCAGTCAAACTTGTGCTTCGCCAGGAGGGCTTTCAAAGCATCCACGAGGCAAGCAGCGGTAACGAAGTCATGCCGATGATCCGTGAACACCAACCGGAGCTGGTGGTTCTAGATCTTTCAATGCCTTCGCTCGATGGTCTGGAAGTACTGCGGCGCATCCATGACGGTGCGGAGCGATGCCGGGTGCTGGTCTTTACGTCCCAGGAACCGACGTTTTTTCAGGACCGCTGTATTCACGCCGGTGCTTCGGCGTACGTTGCCAAGTCAAACGACTTGCAGCATTTGCACAAAGCCGTGCACGCGGTGATGGCCGGCTACAGCTATTTCGCCCAGTTGCCGTCCAATACGGTGGCGTTGAGCGCGTTGCAACGCAGTGAAAAGGAGCGCATCGATCAGCTCTCGGATCGTGAGATGACGATTTTCCTGCACCTGGCCCAAGGGACCACCAACAAGGCGATTGCCGAGGCAATGCACCTGAGCCACAAGACCGTCAGCACCTACAAAACGCGTTTGATTGAAAAACTCAATGTGGATTCGCTGGTCCACCTGAGGGATTTCGCCCAGCGCAATCATCTGATCTGAATGAAGACCTTCCTGAGCCGCTGCCTGACCGCGTTACTGCTGCTGAGCCAGTGCCTCTGGATCACGGTCGCCCAGGCGCAGCCACAAGCACTGACCTTGCTGTGCCGATCAAGCGTCGCTGGCTATAGTGCGATGCTGTTGGCAAGAGATGCTCAATGGCTGGGAAAAAAAGGCCGTCTGGTGCTCGCCGTTTCGGCGCCGGATTACCCGCCTTTCGATATCACCACCACCGGTACGGCATTCGAGGGCCTGACGGCAGACTATGCCGGGTTGCTCAAGCAACTGTTAAACGTGGAGATTGAGGTTCAACGTTACCCTTCCCGCGAAGAAGCGCTGGCCGCCATCAAGCAAGGCACGGCGGACTTGCTGGGAACATCCAATCGTTTTGAAGCCCAGGACCCGCAGTTACTGATGTCCAGTGCCTATGCCGTCGATCAACCGGTACTGGTGACGCAGGCCGGTTCGTCGCAGCCGCTGGACCCTGAGCTGGCCGGCAAACGGCTGGCGATGCTCTATCACTATTTGCCACGGCAGGAAGTAGAGGCTTTCTATCCACAAGCGCGGGTCGAGTTATTCCCTTCAACGTTGGGAGGCGTGGGGGCCGTGGCGTTTCGTCAGGCAGATGTGTATCTGGGCGATGCCATCAGTACCCATTATCTGATCAGCAAAAACTACATCAACAATGTACAACTGGCGGATTTTTCGCGGATGGAGTCCGGTCGTTTTGCGTTTGCGATGAGCAGCGATAACGGGCAATTACAGCGCATCGTCAATCGGGCGCTGGCGGTGATTCCGATTGATGAGCGCTTGAATATCCTGCGTCGCTGGGGCGCTGGCGGACCGAGCATTGCGGGAAATCTACCGCTCAATTTCAGCGTGGCGGAACAGCGCTGGCTCGATGAACATCCGCGCTTGAACGTAGCGATCAACGAAAACATCATGCCGATTTCCTTCATCGACGGCGAAGGAACGTTCCGGGGTATCAGTGCGGATGTACTCGCAAAAATCAGTGTGCGCACCGGGCTCAAGTTCGACGTCAAGCCCTTGAAGTCGGTGGTCGAAATGATCGACCAGATCAAGTCCGGCCAGGTCGACCTGATTGCGGGCATGAGCCCCAGCACTGAGCGCGAAGCCGATCTGCTGTTCACCCGGCCTTTCCTGACCAGCCCCAACGTGCTGGTCGTTCGAGCAGCCCCTCAGAGCCCCTCGACCCTGGACGAAATGGCCGGAAAAACCCTGGCCGTGACCCAAGGCAACAGTACGGCGCAATACCTTCGCCAGCATCACCCGCAGATCAAGCTGATCGCCGCGCCGTTGACGGCACAAGCCATGGAAATGGTCGACCGGGGCGAGGCGCAGGGAGCCATCAATTCGTTGATCGGCGCTCGCTACATGATTCCCCGCCAGTTCCAGGGACGTCTGAAAGTCACCAGCACCGTGGGCACAGACCCGGCCCGTAGCACCCTGGCGACAGGTCTGGGTTCACCGGAGCTGCATTCGATACTCGACAAGGCACTGCTGAGTATTTCACCCGAAGAAATCGATGAAATGACCCAATACTGGCGCAACGACCTGATGGTCGAACCCAGCTATTGGCTGCGGCATCGACAAGACATTCTCCGGGCCTTTGCCGCCGCCGGGGCGCTGTTGTTACTTGCCCTGGCGTGGATCGTCTGGCAGCGTCGCCAGATTCGTCAGCGCCAGGTGCTGCTGCAGCAATTGCAGGAAGCCAAGGACGCCGCCGACGATGCCAATCGCGCGAAAACAACCTTTCTGGCGACCATGAGCCATGAAATCCGCACGCCGATGAACGCTATGATCGGCATGCTCGAACTGGCGCTCAAGCAGGCTGAGCAGGGCATTCCAGACCACTCGGCGATCGAGGTGGCTTCCAGTTCGGCACAGCAACTTCTGGCGCTGATCGGCGACATCCTGGACATCGCGCGCATCGAGTCCGGGCATCTGTCGCTGGCACCCGAGCGGGCGAACCTGCGCAAGTTGGTGGAGTCGGTCTGCCGGATTTTCGAAGGGTTGGCACGCCAGAAAAATCTCTATTGGCGCGTGGAGCTGGATGCACAAAGCGATTGCGATGTGATGATCGATCCCACGCGTTTCAAGCAGGTGCTGTCCAATCTGCTGAGCAACGCCGTGAAGTTCACAGAGGTCGGGGAAGTCAGCCTGACGTTGCGGGTTGAGCCGAAACGGGCCAGTCATCTGGCGGTGAGTGTGCTGATAAACGACAACGGTATTGGCATCAGCGAGTTCGATCAGAAGCGTCTGTTCAGTCCGTTCGTTCAGGCCGGCAATAACCCGCAGTCGGGGCGTCAGGGTTCCGGGTTGGGGCTGGTGATCAGCCGTACCTTGTGCGAGATGATGGGCGGGCGATTGCAGCTCGACAGCGCCTTGGGGCAGGGCACGAAGATCGACGTTCAGCTTGATCTGATGGTATTGCCACCGTTGTCGTCAAGTGAGGTCCACGTGACTGACGTTGCCCCGTTAAACGTGCGCTCGCTGACGATTCTGGTGGTCGACGATTACCCGGCCAATCGCTTGCTGCTTTCGCGGCAATTAAGCTTTCTGGGGCATCACGTGCGGGTGGCCGAGGATGGCGCACAAGGATTACTGCAATGGCGTGAACACGAATTCGATGTGCTGATTACTGACTGCAACATGCCGGTGCTCAGTGGTTACGAACTGGCAGGGGCGATACGTGATGAAGAGCGTGCCAATGGTTTGCAGCCCACCCTGATCCTGGGGTTTACCGCCAATGCGCAGCCCGAGGAAAAGGCGCGTTGTCTGGAAGCCGGTATGGATGACTGCCTGTTCAAGCCCATTCGGTTGGCAGACTTGAACCAATGGCTGGCATTGAAGTTCAGTGCAGCGGTTGCCGACAGCGACGCGCCCGCCAATACCGAAATCGACTTGAGTGGACTGGAACAGTTTGTGGGGGCGGACCGCGAGTTGATTGATCAGTTGCTGCGCGATGTGGCCGTGACCAATCGCAGCGATCGGGCAGAACTGCTCCAGGCCCATGCCCGTGGCGATCATCACGCCTTGAAAGTGCTGTCGCACCGGATCAAGGGCGGGGCGTTGATGGTCCGTGCGGGCAGTCTGGTGGAGTGTTGCGAACGTCTTGAACGAGCCTGCGGCGAGGGCGACAAGGCACTGATCGACGCATCCGTCGATCAGTTGCAACAGGCCATGGCGCGACTGGAGCTTAGCCTTGAGCAGGATTGACGCTTAGTCCCACTGCGGCGCAATGCCCTTGGGACTGGTCAGCCGGTGACCACGATCCAGACCCGCAATCAAGGCCATGTCGGCGTCGCTCAGGGTCAGGTTGCAGGCCAGCAGGTTGCTTTCCAGGTTGGCGCGCTGGGTCGACGAGGGAATGACCGCGTAACCCAGCTGCATCGCCCAGGCCAGGGTGACTTGTGCCGGCGTGGCCTGCAGGCGTTCGGCGATCTGCTGGATCACCGGGTCCTTGAGCACTTCCCCGTAGGCCAGGGTCATGTACGAAGTAATCCCGATCCCCTGACTTTTCGCGAACCCGGCAACGGCGCGGTTTTGCAGGTATGGGTGGAGTTCGATCTGGTTGGTGGCGATGTGTTCGGCACCGATTGCGGCAATGGCCTGTTTCATCAGGTCGACGGTGAAGTTGGAAACACCGATCTGTCGGGTGAGGCCAAGGTGTTTGGCTTCCAGCAAAGCGCTCATGAATTCTTCCACAGGCACCTGATCTTCAGGCGATGGCCAATGGATCAGAGTCAGGTCCAGATAGTCGGTCTGCAGTTTGCTCAGGCTCTCTTTGAGGCTGTCGATCAGACGGTCTTTGGCAAAGTTTGCGACCCAGATCTTGCTGGTAATGAACAGCTCTTCACGGGCAATGCCGCTGGCCGCGATGGCCTCGCCGACTTCGGCTTCATTTTCGTAGATTTGCGCAGTATCGATTGCCCGATAACCCAGTTCCAGACCAGTGCGCACCGAGTTGATGACCACCTGACCTTGCAGGCGAAACGTACCAAGACCGAATGCGGGAATAGACATCAAATGACTCCAGGGTTGCAGTGGGTATGGGCATCAGTATCCGCGTGTGCATCCCAGGGAAAAACCGCTGGTGGGACAAAGCAGTGTTGACTGCAAGTCATGAATCCCAAAAAAAAGCTGTGAAAAGAGCAGCGTAGGTACGGTGTAGGAGCTGTCGAGTGAAACGAGGCTGCGATCTTTTGATCTTCAACAACTACCCACCCAGTCCGAAACAACATCTACGCAATGTCGGCGTGACTGAATTCCTCGCCCAAAAAGTCGATCAACGCTCGCACCGAGGGCAACAGTCCGCGACGTGAGGGGAAGATCGCATGGACGATCCCGCATTTCGGCGCCCATCCCGGCACCAACTCCACCAATCGGCCGGCGGCGATGTCCTCACGCACCACCACGGTTGGCAGATGCGCGATGCCGATCCCCTCAAGCACCGCGTGGCGCAGGGCTAACAGATCATCGGTCACCATGCGCGGCGAGTGGCGGATCACCGCGCTGGCGCCGTCTGCACCCAAAAGCTCCCACTGATATTCCCGTTGCGCCGCGCCCCAATGCAGGCTGGGCAGACCGCTGAGGTCGGCCGGGGAGGCCGGCGTCGACAGGTGTTCGACAAACGCCGGGCTGCCCACCAGGCATTGGGTGCTGTTGGCCAGCACCTTCATGACCATGTCGGTGTTTTCCAGCGGCGGAAAACGCACACGCAGGGCGATGTCGAACCCCTCATGAATCAGGTCGACCCGGCGGTTGGTGCTCTCGATGAACAACTCCACCAGCGGGTACTTGAGCATGTACCGGCTCAGCATCGGTCCGACCCAGGAATTGAGCAGCGCAGTCGGGCAGCTGATGCGCACCAGGCCCTGGGGTTCGGAGCGATTGCGTTCGATCAGTTCCGCGGCGCTTTCCGCTTCGACCCGCATGGCCAGGCAACGCTGGTAATAGGCCTGGCCGATCTCGGTCAGCGAACACTGGCGGCTGGTGCGATGGAGCAGGCGTACGCCCAGGCGTTCCTCCAGCTCGGCAATGCGTCGGCTGAGCTTGGATTTGGGCATGTCCAGTGCGCGTCCGGCCGCGGCGAAACCACCGTGTTCGACCACCTGGGTGAAGTAATAGAGGGTGTTGAGGTCTTCCACCATCGTTCTCCAAATAGAACGCTATGAGTGATTTTTGCAGTCTAGCGCATCAAAGGGTTCGGTTTTAAGCTTTGTCCATCGCTTCAAACCCCATTTTCGGAGGCACCATGAAAAACATCATTGGTATCTACACCAGTCCACGCAGCCATTGGGTCGGCGATGGTTTCCCGGTTCGTACGTTGTTTTCCTACGACAACCTGGGCAAACACATCAGCCCGTTTCTGCTGCTCGATCACGCCGGTCCCGCTGAATTCACTCCGACCACGGCACGTCGCGGCGTTGGTGAGCATCCGCACCGCGGGTTCGAAACAGTGACTATCGTTTACAAGGGCGAAGTGGAGCACCGCGACTCCACCGGCAGCGGCGGCAAGATTGGTCCGGGTGACGTGCAATGGATGACCGCCGCCTCGGGAATCCTGCACGAAGAGTTTCACTCTGAAGCCTTCGCCAAAAGCGGCGGCACCCTGGAAATGGTGCAGCTGTGGGTCAACCTCCCGGCCAAGGACAAAATGGCCGACGCCGGTTACCAGACGATTCTCGACAGCGACATCCCGAGCATCCCGCTCAAGGACAACGCCGGCAGCCTGCGCTTGATCGCCGGCGAGTTCGACGGTCACACCGGTCCGTCCCGTACGTTCACCCCGATTGACGTCTGGGACCTGCGACTCAACGGCGGCAAGCTGTTGACGCTGGATCTGCACGAAGGCCGTAACACTGCGCTCGTAGTCTTGCGTGGCACGGTGCAGGTCAACGGCCTGGAACTGGTCCGCGAAGGGCAACTGGCGTTGTTCGAACGCAATGGCCATCAGCTCACCCTGGAAGCCAACAACGACGCCGTGGTGTTGCTGCTCAGCGGCGAGCCGATCGACGAACCGATCGTCGGCCACGGCCCGTTCGTGATGAACAGCGAGCAAGAGATCCAGCAGGCGTTCACCGACTTCCAGTCGGGTCGTTTTGGCCGGATGAGCGGTTGAATGGATTGCAGTAACGCAGTTGTGTGACGGGCCTGGATAACTACGCTTGTCAGGCCCCGGTTGAACGAGAAAACGAAAACCTTACCGCCGGCCTGGTCGGCATCGATAAAATAGCGAGGATTACCCCATGACTACTTCTTACAAACGTCTCGACAAGGATAACGCCGCCGTTCTGTTGGTAGATCACCAGGCGGGCCTGCTGTCGCTGGTGCGCGACATCGAACCGGATCGTTTCAAGAACAACGTGCTGGCGCTGGCCGACCTGGCCAAGTACTTCAAGCTGCCGACCATCCTGACCACCAGCTTCGAAACCGGCCCGAACGGCCCGCTGGTGCCTGAGCTCAAGGCCCTGTTTCCCGATGCGCCGTACATTGCCCGTCCTGGCCAGATCAACGCCTGGGACAACGAAGATTTCGTCAAGGCCATCAAGGCCACCGGCAAGAAACAGCTGATCATCGCGGGCGTCGTAACAGAAGTCTGCGTGGCCTTCCCGGCACTGTCGGCCCTGGCTGAAGGTTTCGATGTGTTCGTGGTGACCGATGCCTCCGGCACGTTCAACGAATTGACCCGTCAATCCGCCTGGGACCGCATGTCGTCTTCTGGCGCACAGTTGATGACCTGGTTCGGCCTGGCCTGTGAACTGCATCGCGACTGGCGCAACGATGTGGAAGGCCTGGGTACTCTGTTCTCCAACCACATCCCGGACTACCGCAACCTGTTCACCAGCTACAACGCGCTGACTGAAGGCAAGTAATTCAGGCTGATGCAGTGACCCTGTGGGAGCGAGCCTGCTCGCGATGGCTGGATAACATTCAACGGCTATGTTGACTGTTACACCGCTATCGCGAGCAGGCTCGCTCCCACAGGGTTTTGTGTTGTTCTGACATTCCCAATTGCTCCTACACTGTGCCCATCCGTACATTGCTGGAGCCGCTAGATGCCGTCATTGCTCGCCGATCATCCGTTGCTCTGCGCGCTGGTCCTGATCCTCATCGATCTGGGGCTTTGGCGCTTGATCAGTGCCAACGGCAGTAACTGGAAGCTGGTGGTGCGACTGGTGATTTTTTCGCTGTTCAGCTTTCTGCTGTTCAACGAGGGATTGAACCCGCTGGAACCGGCGCCGTGGGCCGACGATGTGCCGCTGCACCTGGCCGCGACCGGTTTGCAAATCGGCTGGTGGCTGTTCGGCGCGCGGACCCTGACGGTGCTGATTGGCGCGGTGATGATGCAGCGGGTCGGGCATACCGGACGGTTGCTGCAAGACCTGTTGGGCGCAGTCATCTTCCTCATCGCCATTATTGCCGCCCTGGCTTACGTGCTCGACCTGCCGGTCAAGGGCGTGCTGGCGACCTCCGGCGCGCTGGCGATCATCGTCGGCCTGGCGTTGCAAAGCACCTTGAGCGACGTGTTCTCCGGGATCGTCCTGAATACGACCAAACCCTATCAACTGGATGACTGGATCTCCATCGACGGCACCGAAGGTCGGGTCACCGACATCGACTGGCGCGCCACGCGCCTGCAAACGGCCCAGGGCAGCATGGCGGTGATTCCCAACTCGCTGGCGGCTAAAGCCAAGATCATCAACTTCAGCCGACCGAGCGACATTTTCGGCGTCTCCATCAGCCTGCAACTGAGCCCCCACGCGCGGCCGCAAACAGTGATCGATGCACTGGAGAGGGCGATGCAGGGTTGCCGCTATCTGTTGATCAAACCGGCGCCCTGTGTGGCCTTGAAAGGCTCCAGCGCCACCGGTGTGGAGTACGAAATCAGCGGGTTCGTAGCGTCGATGGATCAGAAACGCATGGTGCGTAATCAGTTGTTTGACCTGGCGTACCGGCACTTGCAGGCGTGCGGTGTGAGTCTGTTGTCGAACGTCGAATCCAATGCGCCCGCCGGCCTGTCACGGCCACTGGCGCTGCTGGACAGCTCGACCATCTTCTCCACCCTGCGCCAGGAAGAGAAAGAGACGTTCAGCCAGCACATGACCCTGCAAAGCTTCCGCGCCGGCGAAATGATTCTGCCGGCGGGGGAGGTCAGCGATCATTTGTTCATCATTGAGTCCGGTGTGGTGTCGGTGGAATTGAGTCGCGGCGGGGTCAAGTTCGAGTCCGGGCGCATGGGGCCGGGCGAGGTGATCGGCGAGGGCGGGATCCTGTCGGATACGGCGTTGCCGGCGGACTTCAGCGCCAAGACTTCCTGCAGTTTGTACCGGATCGAAAAGGACTACCTGAAACCGTGCCTGGACGCACGGCATGACATCGGCGAAGCGATGAAGACATTGCTGGATTTCCGTTTGAACAAAGCACAAACCCTGACCCAGGAAGCGCCGAAGGTGGTGCCAAAGAAAGGGTTTTTGCAATGGTTGCGGGGGCGTGGCCAGGGGTAGGGAGATTGCGTTGGCTTTGCCGGCCCAATCGCGAGCAGGCTCACTCCTACCTTTCTAACCGCATTCCCATAAGAGTACTCGGTCCACTGTAGGCGTGAGCCTGCTCGCGATTGGGCCGGCAAAGTCACCTCAGCCCTTGGATTGAGAATGCTGAGTGGCTATCCCCCACCCAGTGGCCTACCCAACTTCTGAAATATTGGCTATTTGTCAGCGCCACCGACGGGATTATTTTAGCTCCACACCCACTTGTACCCGGAGCCTGACATGAAACCTCGCATCGACTTCTACACCGCTTCCCCTGACGCGCTCAAAGCCATGATCGCGCTGGAAACCGCCGTCTCCAAACTGCCGCTGGAAAAAAACCTGATCGAACTGGTCAAGCTGCGCACTTCACAAATCAACGGCTGCGCCTTCTGTCTTGATATGCACAGCGCCGATGCCCGCAAGGGCGGTGAGGCGGAGCGTCGTCTGTACACCTTGTCGGCCTGGCGCGAAACGCCGTTCTTCACCGCCCGTGAGCGTGCGGCCCTGGCCTGGACCGAGTCCCTGACCCTGCTGAGCCAGACCCACGCACCGGACGAAGACTATGAACAACTGGCGGCCGAATTCAGCCCCAAGGAAATGGTCGACCTGACCGTGGCGATCACCACCATCAACAGCTGGAATCGCCTGGCGGTCGGCTTCCGCAAAATGCCTCAAGACTGATCAGTGAGCATCCGCTGACGGCGCGGCCGGTGGTTGCACCTTGCGCATCAAGGGCACCATCGCCGTGGCAATGATGAAGCAGACCATGATCATCAGAAACGCATCGCCGTAGGTTTGCGTCTGCGCCTCGCGGTAGGTCAGCAGCCACAACTGGTGCAGGCTGGCCGTCACACGGGTGTCGCCGCTCTGGCCCAGGGTGGCGAAGTTGTTGCCGACCTGGGACAGCCACTGATTCAACGCTTCGTTGGTGCTGTTGAGATTTTCCGCCAACCGGGTGAAGTGCAGGTTGGTGCGATCGTTGAGGATGGTCGCGCAAGCGGCAATACCAATGGCGCCGCCCAGGTTTCGCATCAGATTGAACAAGCCGGAAGCATGTTTGAGCCGCGCCGGTGCCAGTCCACCGAGGGTCAGCGTGACGGCGGGCGGTACGGCCAGTTGCTGGGCGATCCCGCGCAGAGCTTGCGGCAGCATCAATTCCTTGCCTCCCCAGTCATGGGTGATCGGGCTGAAATCCCACATCGACAACGCGAACAGCCCAAGGCCGGTCATCATGATCCAGCGCAAGTCGACGCGGTTGGCCAGAAAGGCGTACAGCGGAATCGCCATGATCTGGAACACCCCGGTGGAGAAAACCGCCAGACCAATGTCCAGCGCACCGTAACCACGCACTCGGCCGAGGAACAGCGGTGTCAGGTAGATGGTGGCGAACAGACCGATGCCGGTGACGAACGAAAAGAAGCAACCGAGGGCAAAGTTACGGTCCTTGAGGGCGCGCAGATCGACGATAGGATTGGCCACGTGCAAGGTGCGGCCGATGAACGCCAGGCCGGCCAGGCCGCTGATCCAGGCCGTGGTGAGGATGGTGCTGTCGCTGAACCAGTTCCAGCGCGGGCCTTCTTCGAGGGTGTATTCCAGGCAGCCGAGAAACAGCGCCAGGAACACCATGCTCAGGTAGTCGGCGCCCTTGAGCAGTGACAGTTCCGGCTGGTCGATCTTCACCAGCATCGGCACGGCCACGGCGACGAAAATGCCCGGCACCAGATTGATATAGAACAGCCAGTGCCAGGATGAAATGTCAGTGATAAATCCACCGATCACCGGCCCCAAAGTCGGCGCAAGGGAAGCCACCGCACCGATCGTCGCCGCCGCGATCACCCGTTGTTTGCCGGTGAAGAAAAAGAACGCGGTGGTGAACACCAAAGGGATCATCGAGCCGCCGAGAAACCCTTGCAGGGCACGGAACGCGATCATGCTCTGGATATTCCACGCGGCGCCGCACAGCAGACTGGCCAGGGTAAAACCCACCGCCGATGCGCAGAACAACCAGCGGGTCGAGAACACTCGGGATAGCCAGCCGGACAGCGGTATCACGATGATCTCGGCGATCAAATAGCTGGTCTGCACCCAGGCCGTTTCGTCGGTGCCGGCCGAGAGCCCGCCGCCAATGTCACGCAACGAAGCGGAGACGATCTGGATATCCAGCAGCGCAATGAACATGCCGATGCACATGCTGGCGAAGGCGAAGACCTTGGTCGCCGTGGCCATGTCGGCGGCATTGAACGGCTGCGCCGGGGCGGCGAGGGCGCGGCTCATGGTGCGCTGGCCACGGCTGGGGTTTTGGTCTCCTCGCGAGTGTCCACTTCTGCCGTGACCGACAGGCCGGGACGCAGGTGACCCAGTACGCCATCCGCGGGATCCAGCAGGATGCGCACAGGCACCCGTTGCACGATCTTGGTGAAGTTACCGGTGGCGTTTTCTGGTGGCAGCACGCTGAACTGCGAACCACTGGCCGGTGCCAGGCTGTCCAGATGCCCATGGAATTCGCGCCCCGAGAGCACGTCCGCATGGATGATCACGCGCTGACCCGACGTCATGTGCGCGAGCTGGTCTTCTTTGAAATTGGCATCTACCCACAGCCCGCTCGACGGCACCACCGACAACAGTTGCGAACCGGCCTGAGCGTAAGCGCCAACCCGCGCCCGACGATTGCCGACGACGCCGTCCACCGGCGCTTTCAAATCGGTGTAGCCCACGTTCAATTGCGCGAGATCACGCTCGGCACGGGCCTGCATCAAGGCGGCGCGGGCTTGCTGTTTCTGGGTTTCGATCACGTTCAACTGACGTTGTGCGGCCAACAATTCCGCTTGGGCCCGGGCACTGAGGGCTTGCGCGGTTTTGAACGTGGCGTCCACGCGTTGGGCGCTTTCTACCGAGACCGCGTTGCTGCCGACCAGCCGTTTGTAGCGCACGTTGTCATCCCTTGAGCGGGAGGCTTCGGCGTTGGCGGCATCGATACCGGCGCGGGCCTGGCCGATGACCGCGTGTTGCAGTTGTTCGGTGGCATCGAGGTTGGCGAGCAGCGCTTCTTCGGCGGCGACCGCGCCTTCGGCTTTGGCCAGGTTGGCGCGGTAATCGCGGGAGTCGAGGCGGATCAGCACGTCGCCGGCCTTGACCTTCTGGTTGTCGGTGACCAGCACGTCGTCGATATAGCCCGCGACTTTCGGCCCGATCACCGTTACGTCACCGCCGATGTAGGCGTCGTCGGTGGTTTCGATAAAGCGGCCGGCTTTCCACCAGTGGGTTGCATAGAGGCCGGCGAATATCAGCGCGGCGATGAGGGCGATCAGCAGGAGCAGGCGTTTGAGCAGGGGAGGCCTGGATTTCACCGGGACGGCGAGCTCGGGTTCAAGGCTGGGCATGCTGGTCATGGTGGGTTTACCTGTGGAGGGCGGTATTTATTACGGATGTAATATGACGTATGTAATATTTAGTGGCAATTGGTTTTTGGTGCCGGTCGTCAGGTGGGGGTGGGAGGCGTGCATTGCGCTGTAAATGAAGAGCGAAGCGTGTTCGCGATGGCGGTCTCATAACCGATGAATTGCTCGGAATTACCAGGATCAAATTGTGGGAGCTGGCTTGCCAGCGATGTCGCCCTGACAGCCAAATAAGTATTCCCTGATGTACCCGGATCAAACTGTAGGAGTGAGCCTGCTCGCGATAGCGGCGTGACAGCCGACGCATCTTTCCCTGTTGCCCCCGGATCAAACTGTGGGAGCTGGCCTGCCGGCGATGGCGGTCTGACAGCCTATGAGTATTTCCCTGATGCACCCGGTTCAAACTGTGGGAGTGAGCCTGCTCGCGATGGCGGTCTGATCGGCGACGGATTTTTTGCTGGTGTACATATCCATTCCTGCGGTTACGGCTTCTATTGGTTTCGCCCTTACGGCGAGTCACTTTGAAAAGCGCAAAGTAACCAAACGCTCTTGCCCCTTTCGTCCGGTGCCTCGCTTGAGCTCGGCATACCCTCACTCCGGTCCCGCTCCGTGGGCCCGCCGCCATCGGCCATCCATGGCCGGGGGCGGCTAACCCGGCATCCATGCCGGGTTGCCCACTGCGCAGAACCTGCGCTCGGCCTGCCGAGGGGGCAAGAAAATCAAAAGCAGATCAAAAGCCAAAGCGAGGCGGCCTGCCAGCCGACCTGACTTTCGAAGCGCACGCGGTCACCTGTGGGAGCCGAGCTTGCTCGCGATGACGGCCTCACAGCCGACCGACATCTTCCTGATGCACCCTGATCAAGCACTGGAAGCAAGCCTTATCGGCGGGGAGTGTCTTGCTGGTGTACATATCCATTCATGCGGTCAAAACTTCTGTTGGTTCAGGCTTACAACCGGAAATAGGCGACAGTCATTTAGGAAACTTCCCACAGCCACAATGTGAGCTTCCCGGTAGGGTCAACGGCCCCCAGCAGCCTGCCGGGACACCCCAAGGAAGAAGGAACCATGACCAGAAAGGCCGTTATTGTTTTCAGCGGTGGGCAAGATTCGACCACCTGCTTGATCCATGCATTGCCGCAGTACGATGAAATTCACTGTATTACGTTTGATTATGGCCAGCGCCACCGTGCGGAAATCGATGTGGCGCAACAGTTGTCAAAACAGTTTGGCGTGAAGGTGCACAAGGTGTTGGACACAACCTTGCTAAACGAACTGGCCATCAGCAGTTTGACGAGTAACAACATTCCCATTGTTAGAAGTACGGATAACGGAGTGCCTGACACGTTTGTCCCAGGGCGGAATATTCTGTTTTTAACCCTGGCTTCCATTTATGCCTATCAAGTGGGTGCTGACACCGTCATTACAGGTATTAGCGAGGCTGAGAGCTCTGGTTATCCGGATTGTGGTGACGAGTTCGTCAAGGTTTTGAACAGTGCCCTTCACTTGGGGATGGACTATAAGCTACGAATTGAAACGCCGCTTATGCGGTTGAATAAAGCAGAGACATGGGCTTTGGCCGATTATTACGGGCAGATAGATTTGATTAGCTATCACACATTGACTTGCTATAACGGCATAAAAGGAAGTGGGTGTGCCGATTGTGATGCCTGTGCGCTGCGTGCGAAAGGGTTGAGTGAGTTTTTGAAGGATCGGGTCGGCGTTGAGAGCAGCCTTAAGTTAAAATTAGGGCTATAGAGGAAGTGACTAATGGGGAGTTAAGTAATGCCAGGTAACTCCCCATTTTTTATGCGGTTTTGCCTCCGGCAATGTATCGTTTAAATAACGATCTTGCTCCATATGCTGGAAAAACGTTAATCACAGCGAAGCACATCTTGATAGCTATTTGAGCGTATACCATATTTAGAATGTCACTATTCTGCATTGATCCGTAAAAGGCAATATAACAAAAAAGGATACTGTCTACTATTACTGCGAAAAACGTGCTGAAAAATACACGTAAAAATAAAAATCTAGAGTTTGTTAGCTCTTTTATTTTGCAAAGTAGATATGAATTTATATATTCTGAAAAAAGAAATGATATTGATGATGCTATTAGCACTGATGATACGTGTGTAACGACTTCAGTATATGGCAAATCAAGTTTCCATCCGGGTAGCCCAGGGAGGTATACCACTCCGTTCAAGAGTAAAACGATTAGAGCGTTACTCGAAAATGCAAAGAGCAGGGCTTTTCTCGCTAACCTCAGCCCATAGGTTTCGTTTAGCAGGTCAACGACTAAGAATGTTAGTGGGTATAGAAATACGGCGGGAGGAATAACCAGGTCAAACCATTTCAGATAAACAAGTTTAGTCGCTGCGATATTGGTGAAGATGTATAGTGAAAGCAGGAGCACGTTCAATGCGACATAAATCATCCACGATCTTTCATGACGATCATTCATTTCGTAGGTGGTGGTAGAGGCAGTACCCCCTGAATAGTATTTTCGGTATATCTCCTTAATTTCCGCCTTATTTAAATTGTCAAAAATTTCGCTTTTCAAAACCTCAGCAGTCTTTATTTTTACTATTTTCCCAGTAGAGATAACCATAATCACAACCAGATTATTTTTTTTCTCAAATCCTAGTAATTTATATTTGCTGTTCTCAGATTTATTATTGTTTTCCATAGAATCTTTCCTCAATTACAACTCCGATAGTAGTGATGCTGTCCTTGTCAGGATCGTTGGTGGTGATGGCCAGTTTTTTTGTGATTGTGTCGTACACCAGTTTGTCTCCGTCGCCATTCGATAATCCTTTCTTCACTATTAAAAGATCACCAGCCTCATTCACTCCACAAATATCATTCTCAAGAAGCACTCCTATCAAATTACAAGCCGTGCCGAAGTAATACGTCAGCGGATGAGAAATCGCCAACTCACCTATCCGCTTATCAAGACTTTGAATCAGAAACCTTTCTCGAATCACAGGCACCGCTGCCGGATTCATATTTCCGTCAG
The DNA here is from genome assembly GCF_010095445.2 of Pseudomonas sp. TNT3. Lineage (GTDB taxonomy): Bacteria > Pseudomonadota > Gammaproteobacteria > Pseudomonadales > Pseudomonadaceae > Aquipseudomonas. Next base: position 20,126 of record NZ_WFGV02000052.1, on the reverse strand, counting down.
GTGTGGCGCTACTTTCTATTATTTCTTTTTCTTCAAAATCAACTGTTTCTATCTCTTTATAAGAAACACCAAAAAAATCGGATATTTTTCGAATGGTCGATTGTTGTACATTTACGACCCGTCCTTCCAAAATGTTGTAGATGGTTGTTCTGGTCAGTCCACTTGCATTGCACAAGGACAATCGAGTCTCTCCGCGACTCTTAATCAGGTACTTGATATTGCTTTTTAGTTTTTCTGTTTTTTCTTTCTTGTGCATTCGATATTTACCACGGCCTTGTTGTTGCGACAAACCACACGTACGCGGGTGGTTCTCTTTGGTTGCGGCATCCTACACACTTGGTACCTGAACGAAAAAGATAATTTTCTTAAGAGATCGTATGACCATGGAATGGCCTTTTATGTCTCGAATGAGTACCGCATGCGAGTGTAAGACGCTGCCTACTTTGTTTAAGGAAACGTCTTACAGTAAATTGGAAGTGCGTGAGAATTTACCGGGGGAGATGTATTCGTAGTAAGGAATGAATGGTCTAATGATTGCTCGGGCGAGAATCATTTAATTACACAGATGTTCATTTAATTGATTAATAAAAATGAATTTTCTGGTAATAAATCTACCGGTCCGCCACGTACAGCCATCAATCCATTCAATTGAAAGCAACTAACTGGCGATTCTCAATTTGCAAGGAGCTCCGAAATGAAAAAACCCACCCCCACCACAACCCCAGCGTCAGACATTCAATCCGCCCCCGTTTCACCCACACGCCCCAAACCCTCAGAACGTCGCATCAACATTCCCCTACGCCATCAAGTCACTCCCGAAACCTCCAACTGTTTCTTCGCGGTGGTGCCCGATGTCGACATCGAAGCCATGCTGTGTCACGCCTCTGAAACCTTGTCCTCTCTCAGCGTGATGTCCGCCGACCTGGCCCGCGAACTGGAAGGCCCGCGCCGACAGGTGATTCTGGCCATCCAACAACTGGCTGCGCTGAGCGAACTGCTGGTCAATCGGGCGCTGGACAATCTGGAAGTGCCTCGGGAATCGGCAGACGTGTCGTCCAATCGTCAACGTTGAGGCGGTGTGTTCTTTTAACCATTGGAGGTTCTACGTCATGGATCGATACATGCCTGTCACCGGTATCGACTGCAGCGTTCCATCTTTACTGATCGACACCGAGGCACCGATTGAGGTGTTGCATGAAACGGCGGCTTATCGCATTCGTACGGCAACGCAGCTTCTTGAGAGTTTTGCGTTTGGCGAGGGTGTTCACAGTGAACTGGCGCGGGTGTTGGTGACTTCGCTTCGCGACGGCTGTGATTTGATGGATGTCGTCGGGCGACGATTGCAGGGGCGGGTTTGATCTTGGAAAGAAAAGTGGCTTTCGGGGAAATTTGAGGCAGTCAGGCCATCAAACAATCTGTAGCAGCTGACGAAACTTGTGGTGAGGGGATTTATCCCCGTTCGGCTGCGTAGCAGTCGTAAAGATTTTGGGGTCGCTGCGTAACCCAGCGGGGATAAATCCCCTCACCACAAGTTCCGCCAGCTGTGACAGGTAATCGGCGGCACATATAACGGTGCCAGGCACGGAATCAATCGAGTGGTTACCTTGATCCCGTGCCCGGCCAACCATCAAACCCGCTCAAAAATCGCCGCAATCCCCTGACCGCCACCAATGCACATCGTCACCAACGCATACCGCCCGTTGGTACGGTGCAGTTCATGAATCGCCTTGGTTGCAATGATCGCGCCGGTCGCGCCCACCGGGTGACCCAGGGCAATGCCCGAGCCGTTCGGGTTGACCTTGGCCGGGTCCAGGTCCAGCTCCTGGCTCACTGCGCACGCTTGGGCCGCAAAGGCGATGTTGGCTTCAACGACATCCATATCCTGCACGGTCAGTCCGGCGCGTTTGAGGGCCAGGCGTGTGGCGGGGATGGGGCCCAGGCCCATCAGTTCTGGCTCTACACCGGCGTGGGCATAGCTGACCAGTCGGGCCAGGGGGCGCAAATTGCCGCGCTTGACCGCATCGCCCGTGGCCATGACCAGTGCGGCGGCACCGTCGTTCAGACCGGAAGCATTACCCGCCGTCACCGAACCGTCCTTCTTGAACGCCGGTTTCATTTGCGCCAGCTGTTCCATGGAAGTGACGCGAGGGTGTTCATCGACGTTGAACAACGTCGTTTCCTTGCGCGTCTGGATTTCCACGGCGGCGATTTGCTCACTGAAGTACCCGTTGGCGATGGCAAACGCCGCGCGCTTCTGATCTTCAAAGGCGAGGGCGTCCTGCATTTCGCGGGTGATGCCGTTGCGTGCGGCCACGTTCTCGGCGGTGATGCCCATGTGAATGCCGTGGAACGGGTCATGCAGGATGCCCAGCATGTAGTCGATTGCCTGGACGTTGCCCATGCGTGAGCCCCAGCGGGCGGATGGCAGCAGGTACGGTCCGCGGCTCATGGACTCGGCGCCGGCGCCAATGGCGATGTCGGCGTCGCCGAGCAATAGGGTCTGGGCCGCACTGATGATGGCTTGCAGGCCGGAACCGCACAGGCGGTTGACGTTGTAGGCCGGTGTCTCTTTCGGGATGCCGGCGTTCATCGCGGCAACCCGGGAAATGTAGGCGTCACGGGTTTCGGTGGGGATCACGCTGCCCATCACCAGGTGGCCGACTTGCGCCGGGTCCACGCCAGAGCGTTCCAGCGCCGCCTTGACCGCGGTGGTTGCCAGATCGGCCGGCGGGACGTCCTTGAGGGCGCCACCAAAGGTGCCGATGGCGGTACGAGCGGCGCTGACTACAAAAACTTCTGGGGTGTTCATGACGGTGTTCCTTTAGACGGGTTCTTTTCGGTACTGCGATTGAGGAGGGCGTTCAGCGCCGTTTGCGCTTCCTGAGTGTTCAGGCGCTCGATGAACATCAGGTTTTCCTGGCGAATCGTGGCTTGCAGTTCGGCCATCGACGCTTGCTTGAGCAATTGCCGGGTCTGGCGCAAGGCACCTTGTGGCAAGGCGAGCAGACGCTGGGCCATTTGCTGTGCGGCAGCGAGGCACTGCGGGCCATCGTCGAACAGTTCGTTGGCCAGGCCCCACGCGACGGCACTGGCACCGTCGAGGGTTTCTCCCAGCAGGAGCAAGCGCGCAGCGCGGGCATGGCCGAGTTGACGTGGTAGCAGCAAGCTCGCACCGAACTCAGGGCACAGGCCCAGGTTGACGAACGGCACACGCAGCCGGGCATTGCGGCTGACCAGCACCTGATCGCAATGCAGCAGCAGGGTGGTGCCGATACCGATCGCCGCCCCGCACACCGCCGCGATCAATGGCGTTTGCAGGTGCGTGACAACTTTCATCAGGCGGAAAGCCGGGCTGTCGAGATGAGTTGGGGGATGCTGCAGGAAATCCGCCAGGTCATTCCCGGCGGTAAAACACGTCGCACCACCGGTAAGAATGATGGCGCCGACACTCTCGTCTTCATCCGCGGCCAACAAGCAGTCGGCCAGTTGCGTGTACATCGCATTGTTCAGCGCGTTCAGCTTGTCGAGGCGGTCAAAAGTGAGCGTCAGTACGCCGGCACTGTGTTCCTGTTTGATCAGATCGTTCATGAGCGGCTCTGGTTGATCGGTGCATCGGTCACTCTAAGCGTGGGGCTGTGCCGGATCTATGACAAAACCGTTCAACGAATCTGCTTCTTTTTGCCATGTTGCATCGCCGCGATCCGGTCCACACACCCATTCGGGGTATGGTGCGGTGCGCTGAATCGCTCGATAGTGGACTCATCCGGTCATTCAGAACGGAACCTGCCTGGTAAGGTGAATTTGCTATGCGTAAGGCATTCAAGTTGATTTTCAGTGTGTTCCTCGTTCCTTTGTCACTCAGCGTCCACGGCGCCGACGTCAATGAAGCCAATACCCTGCGGCTGTACAACTGGGCGGATTACATTGGCGAGAAAACCATTTCGAATTTCGAAAAAGCCACCGGCATCCGAGTGATCTACGACACCTTCGATGCCTACGAAACGGTCCAGGCAAAGTTGCTCACCGGTCATTCCGGGTATGACCTGGTGGTGCTGAATGCGTCCCTCGCGCCCCCCTTGATCACGGCCAAGGTCTTCCAGCCGCTGGATAAAAACCTGCTGCCGAGCTGGGCCAACCTCGATCCGAAAGTCTTGCAGGACTTGCAGGGTTTCGATGCCGGCACGCAGTACTCCGCGCCTTATACCTGGGGCAGTAACGGCATCACTTATAACGTCGACAAGATCAAAGAACGCATGCCGGATGCGCCGATCGGTTCGCTGGCGATGATCTTCGATCCGAAGATCGTCTCGCGTTTCGCCGATTGCGGCGTGACTCTGGTCGATGCGCCCACCGAGGTCATTCCGTTGGCCCTGAAGTACCTGGGACGAGACCCGCGAAGCGCCGCGCCGGCAGACCTGAAAGCCGCGCAGGAACTGCTGTTGTCAGTACGCCCCTACATCCGCAAGTTCGACTCGGTGAATTACTTGACCAGCCTACCCAATGGCGATGTGTGCATGGCCATGACCTGGTCCGGCGACTACGCCACAGCCATGGCCCGCGCCGAAGAAGCCAAGCTCAACATCAAGCTGTCCTATTTCATTCCCAAGGAAGGTTCGCTGATCTGGTTTGACAACATGTACATCCCGGCGGATGCCCCGCATGTCGCCAACGCCCACAAGTTCCTCGACTACTTGATGCAGCCGCAAGTGATCGCCGACGTCACCGATTACATCCATTACGCCAACAGCAACGCGGCCGCCACGCCCCTGGTGAATGCCGAAGTGCGCAACAACCTGGCGATTTATCCCGATGACGCCACCCGTGAGCGCCTGTTTCCACAGAAGACCCAGGACGCCAAAGCCATGCGCGCCATGACGCGGGTCTGGAGCACGGTAAAAAGCGGGATCTGATCGTTCAATTATTCAGTTTGAGGTTTTCGTATGGCCACTCCAACCCAGCACATTTTGTCCGCCGCCGAAGAGGCCCGCCTGGTCAAGGCAGACAAGGCTCATTACATGCACGGCTATCACATGTTCGACGAGCACGCCGAGCAGGGGTCGCTGAACATTGTTTCCGGCGACGGCGCCTACATTTTCGACACCCAGGGCAATCGTTTTCTCGACGCCGTAGGCGGTATGTGGTGCACCAATATCGGTTTGGGGCGTGAAGAAATGGCCCTGGCCATTGCCGATCAGGTCCGCCAGCTCGCTTATTCGAATCCGTTCTGCGACATGTCCAACAGCGTGGCCATTCAACTTTGCGAAAAACTCGCCAGCCTGGCGCCCGGTGACCTTGATCACGTATTCCTGACCACCGGCGGCTCGACGGCGGTGGACACTGCCTACCGGCTGATTCAGTACTATCAGAACTGCCGCGGCAAGCCGGAAAAGAAGCACATCATTGCCCGTTACAACGCCTATCACGGCTCGACAACGCTGACGATGTCGATCGGCAACAAGGCCGCCGACCGTGTCCCGGAATTCGACTACGCCCACGACCGTATCCACCATGTCTCAAACCCCAATCCATACCGCGCACCGGATGGCATGGACGAGGCGCAGTTCCTGGAGTTTCTGGTCAAGGAGTTCGAAGACAAGATCCTGGCCATCGGCGCGGACAAGGTCGCGGGCTTCTTCGCCGAGCCGATCATGGGCTCGGGCGGGGTGATCATTCCGCCCAAGGGCTACCTGAAACGTATGTGGGAAGTCTGCCAGCGCTACGACATCCTGTTCGTCGCCGATGAGGTGGTCACTTCCTTCGGGCGACTGGGCAAATTCTTTGCGTCCTACGACCTGTTCGATGTGCAGCCCGACATCATCACCACGGCCAAGGGCCTGACGTCCGCCTATCTGCCGCTGGGCGCCTGCATCTTTTCCGATCGCATCTGGAAGGTCATCGCCGAACCGGGCAAGGGCCGCTGCTTCAGCCACGGCTTCACCTACAGCGGGCACCCGGTGTGCTGCACGGCGGCGCTGAAAAACATCGAAATCATCGAGCGCGAACAGCTGCTGGAACACGTCGATGTCGTCGGCGCTTATCTGGAAGAACGCCTGGCGACACTCAGCGATTTGCCGTTGGTGGGCGATGTACGCTGCCAGAAATTCATGGCCTGCGTGGAATTTGTCGCCGACAAACGCACCAAGGCGTTGTTTGCCGACGAGATCAACATCGGCGAGCGGATTCACTCCCGGGCACAGGCCAAAGGGTTGCTGGTGCGGCCGATCATGCACCTCAACGTGATGTCGCCGCCGCTGATCCTGACGTGCGCCCAGGTCGATGAGATCGTCGAGACCCTGCGCGTGTGCATTCTTGAAGTGGCCGCCGAACTTCAGGAAAGCGGCCAGTACCAGGGCCAATGACTTCGTCAGCCAGGCTTTTACCGGGGGCCGGCTCACCCGCTAGACTGCGGGGTATGAGCAAACCAAACGACGATACGTTGATCGCCTTGCCCTTCGGGGCACTGCATAAATGGCACGGGCAAATGCGCGAGGCATTTGCCCGTGTCGATGAGCCCGACGCGCTGCACTACCTGGCGTCAGCGTTCGAGCACCTGGTCGGCATCGAATCGGTGATGATCAGCCTGGAACACAAGGACCGCCCACCCCAGTTGCTGTATCAACGCGGTATTGCCGAGCAGTATCAGGTGTCGATCATCGAGCGCTATTTTTCCGGGGGGTATCTGCTTGATCCGTTCTGCCTGGCGGTGGAACAGGATTTGGCCCAAGGCTTTTACCACCTGGAGGAAATCGCCCCGGATGACTTCTTCGACAGTGAGTATTACCGCACCTATTACTTGAAGGCGGGGTGTTCGGAGGACAGCTATTACATCGTCAACACGGGCAACGAGACGAAGATTTCGGTGAGCCTGTTTCAAGGTTTCAGCAATGAAAGCCTGCGGGTCGATCAACTGAACCTGCTGCGCGCCGTCGAACCCCTGGTAAGCGAATTCATCGGCGCATTCAGCCAGCGCGGCATGCAGCGCATTGCCGAGATTCAGTGCGTTCAAGCGGTGGGTGAAGGGGATGATCTCAAGCAACGGGTGCAGTGGGCTTTCGAGCATTTCGGCAGCGATTTGCTGACCGACCGCGAGCGGGAAGTCGCGCACATGGTGCTCAGGGGGCACTCGGTGAAATCCACCGCCAGCCAGTTGGGCATATCGCCAGAAACCGTACGCATGCACCGCAAGAACCTGTACCTGAAGCTGGAGGTGGGTTCGCAGTCGGAGTTGTTTGCGTTGTTTATCGAGTGGTTGCGTAAGCATTGAGAAGGGTGGTCGAGCACAGCCCAATGTAGGAGTGAGCCTGCTCGCGATGGCGGTGTGTCAGCTACCTTGATGTCGACTGACACACCATCGCGAGCAGGCTCACTCCCACATTTGATCTGCGGTTGACCACAACATCTATGGTCAACCAGAAGCGCTGATCAATCCTCGCGCTTAACCACCAACGTCAAAATGTCATAACTGGCCACCAGCTCACCCAACTGATTGGTCACCTCGACATCCCAGGCCACCACCCCTTGCGGGATACCCTGCGGGCTCTTCTTGCCCTGGTCGATCTTGCGTTTGCAGGTCAGGCGCGCCTGGATCGTGTCGCCGATCCCCACCGGATTGATGAAGCGCAGCGTGTCCAGGCCGTAGTTGGCCAGCACCGGGCCGACACCAGGGGATACGAACAGGCCTGCCGCCGCCGACAGCACGAAGTAACCGTGGGCGATGCGTTTGCCGAATTGCGATTCTTTCGCCGCGATATCGTCGAAGTGCATGTAGAAGTGATCACCGGACAGGCAGCCGAAGTTCACCAGATCGGCTTCGGTCACGGTGCGACGATGGGTCAGCAGCGACTCGCCAATCTGCAGGTCCTGGAAGTGCCGACGGAACGGATGCACTTCGGTTTCGATGACCTTGGCGCCCCGCACGTACTCACCGGTCACAGCCGCCAGCATGGTGGGCGAACCTTGCACGGCTGCACGTTGCAGGTAGTGCTTCACCGCGCGCAGACCACCCAGTTCTTCACCGCCACCGGCACGACCCGGACCGCCATGCTTGAGTTGTGGCAGCGGCGAGCCGTGGCCGGTGGATTCGGCGGCGGACTCGCGGTCGAGCACCAGCAAGCGACCGTGCCACGCCGCAGCGACGGGGATGGCCTTGGCGGCAATCTGTGGGTCCCTGGTGATCAGACTGGCCACCAGGCTGCCTTTGCCGCGAGCCGCCAGCACCAGCGCTTCATCCAGATCGTCATAGGCCATCAGCGTGCTGACGGGGCCGAATGCTTCGATGTCGTGGGCGCCCCCTTCGGCGTGCGGGTCGCGGGCTTGCAGCAATGTCGGCGCGAAGAATGCGCCTTGGTTGACGTTCTCACCCCGGGGTTCAAACCCGTCGCGGGCGCCGAACAGCATGTTGCTGCTTTGCAGCAGGCTTTCCAGGCGCTCAGCGACGTCTTTCTGTTGATCGTGGGAGGCCAGTGCACCCATGCGCACGCCTTCCACCGACGGGTCGCCGACCACGACTTTCTTCAGGCGATCGCGCAAACGGGTCGCGACCGCATCGATGTGTTTGGCCGGCACGATGGCGCGGCGAATGGCGGTGCATTTCTGCCCGGCCTTGGTGGTCATCTCCCGGGCGACTTCCTTGATGAACAGCTCGAACTCTTCGTCATCCGGGGTCACGTCCGGGGCGAGGATCGCGCAGTTCAAAGAGTCAGCTTCGGCATTGAACGGTACCGAGTTACGGATCAGGTTCGGGTTGACCCGCAGCTTGGCGGCGGTGTCGGCGGAACCGGTGAAGGTCACCACGTCCTGGCCTTGCAGGCGATCGAGCAAGTCCCCCGTGCCGCCGATGATCAATTGCAGGCTGCCGGCCGGAAGCAGGCCGGATTCGTCCATCAGGCGTACCACGGCTTCGGTCAGGTAGCTGGTGGCGCTGGCCGGTTTGACGATGCACGGCATGCCGGCGAGGAAGCTCGGGGCGAATTTTTCCAGCATGCCCCAGATCGGGAAGTTGAAGGCATTGATGTGCACCGCCAGGCCACCACGGGGCACCAGAATGTGCGTGCCGGCGAAGGTGCCCAGCTTGCTCAGTTGCAGCACAGGACCTTCGTGGACGATGTTGCCCGATGGCAATTCCCGGGAGCCAAGGCTGGCGTAGGTGAACAGCGTGCTGTTGCCGCCTTCGATGTCGATCCAGCTGTCGGCGCGGGTGGCGCCGCTGTGATGGGAGATCGCGTAGAGCTGTTCCTTGCGCTCGCTCAGGTACAAGGCCAGTGCCTTGAGACGCTGGGCTCGCTGTTGGAAATCCAGCGCCATCAGACCGCTGACGCCCTGGCGGCGACAGTGCTCGACGGCTTCGGCGAAGTCCGGACGCTCTTCGTGGGTGCGTGCGATTTCGTGGCCATCGATGGCACTGCGCAGCACCTGGGCACCGTGTTGGCCGATCCAGCGACCGGCGATGAAACTTTGCAGAGTAGGGGCGTGCAGTGTAGGTGAAAAGGACATCACGATTGCTCCAGATGATGTTGAAAAGGTCTGGCGCAGCCGCAGCCGCGCCATTCAGGAATTACCAGAGCGCCACGGTGTAACCGACGATCAGCCGGTTCTCATCGAGGGCGGTCGCCAAGCCATTGCCGGAACGAAAGGTCACGTTGCGCCAGCGCAGGCTCACGTCCTTGAACATGCCGCTCTGGATGACGTAGCTGATGTCGGTGTCGCGCTCCCGTTCGCGGCCGTTGTCGACGGTGCCTGCCTTGACGTTGCGACCATCGGTGTAGCGGGTCATGAAGGTCAGGCCGGGGATGCCCTGGGCGGCGAAGTCATAGTCGTAACGCAGCTGCCAGGAGTCTTCGTCGGCGCGGGTGTAGGTGTTGTAGGTCACCAGGTTGACCACGTACGGGTCGCCGCCGTTGAGGAACGGGAACGCACTGTCGCCGGACAACTGCTGGTAGGTCGCACTGACTTTGTGGGCACCGTGGGACACGGTGAACATGCTGTTGAAGTTGCGGTTATCGATGCGCCCGGCCCGCTCGGCACCGTCGCCGCGGCTGTCGAAATAACGCACGTCGCTGCGCAGATTGAAACCGTTGCCCAGCGGCTGGGTGTGCACCAGTCCGACGAATTGCTGGCGATAGATCTGTTCGAGCTTGCCGTAGTAGTAACTCAGATTCAGTTGCGGGCTGAAGGCGTAAGTGCCGCCCGCGAAGTCGAAGTGATCGCTGCTGGCGGCGCCATAACCGATGTCATCGTTGCTGGAGGAATCGCGCAGGTTGGCCTTGGTCAGGCGCCCGGCGTTAACTGTCAGGCCACTGATTTCCTGGCTGGTCAGCAAGCCGCCTTCAAAGGTCGAACCCAACAGGCGGGTGTCGTTGTAAGTCGCCACCGGCAGCAAGGGTTGCAGGGTGCCGAGCTTCAATACGCTCTTGGACACGCGCACTTTGCCGGTCAGGCCCAGCTCGCTGAACTCGTCCGCAGGTTCATGGCTGTTCGGGCCAAATGGCAGCAGGCCGGTGCCCCGTCGATCCGGGCTGGAGTCGAGTTTCAGCCCCAACTCCCCCAACGCATCGAGACCGAACCCCAAGGTCCCATCGGTGAACCCGGACTCGATGCGCGCAGTGAATCCCTGCGCCCATTCTTCAGCCTTGGATTGGGGCGCATTCTCCTGACGGAAATCGCGGTTGATGTAGTGGTTGCGCATCTCGATACGGGCCTTGCTGTCGCTGACGAAGTCGGCCATGGCGCTCGGTGCGACCATGGGCAGACTCAATGCAGCGGCTAACGAAAACAGTGATTCATAAGGAGCAGTACGTGCGGGCTTCATTGTTTTTATTCCCTGCCGTCAATCGTCGTTATTAGTGCTTGCTGGCGCCGGAGGCACCGATCCCGGTCATGGAGCGAATGAACTGCGCCAGGTAACGGCCGCGTTCAAGGGCTGCACGGGGTGAGGTGTCGGTGACGGAAAACAGCCAGGCGCTCAGGAAGGCCAGGCTCATGGAGAACAGTGCCGGGTTGGAGTACGGGAACAGGGCTTTTTCGTAGTGCAGGACGTTGACCCACACTGCCGGGCTCAGCACCAGCAGGACAATGGCCGAGATCAACCCTGCCAGGCTGCCGGTCACCGCGCCGCGAGTGGTCAGACCTTTCCAGTACATCGAAAGGAACAGCACCGGGAAATTCACCGAGGCGGCAATGGCCAGCACCAGGCCGGACAGGAACGCGATGTTTTGCGACTCGAACAGCAGGCCAAGGATGATTGCCAGAACGCCGATGCACAGGGTGGCGATGCGCGAAACGCGGATTTCCTGCTGCTCGGTGGCCTGGCCCTTGCGGATCACGCAGGCATACAGGTCGTGGGACACCGCCGACGCGCCGGACAAGGCCAACCCGGCAACCACCGCCAGAATGGTGGCGAACGCGACCGCAGAAATGAAGCCCAGGAACAGGTTGCCGCCGACGGCTTGCGCCAGGTGCACGGCAATCATGTTGCCGCCGCCGATGATCGCGCCGTTGGCATCACGGAACGTCGGATCGGTGCCGACCATGACGATCGCGCCGAAGCCGACGATGATCAGCAGCAGGTAGAAGTAGCCGATGAAACCGGTGGCATAGAACACGCTTTTGCGCGCTTCCTTGGCGTCGCTGACGGTAAAGAATCGCATCAGGATATGCGGCAGGCCGGCGGTGCCGAACATCATGCCCAACCCCAGCGAGATCGCATCGATCGGGTTCGACAGCAGCCCGCCCGGCGCCATGATCGCGGTGCCTTTGGCGTGCACGGCAGTGGCGCTGGCGAACATCGCCTCGGTACTGAAACCGAAATGCTTGAGCACCATGAAGGCCATGAACGTGGTGCCGAACAACAGCATCACGGCCTTGATGATCTGTACCCAGGTGGTGGCGAGCATGCCGCCGAAGGTCACGTAGAACACCATCAATACACCGACCAGCATGACCGCGTAGAGGTAATCGATGCCGAACAGCAGTTCGATCAACTTGCCGGCGCCGACCATCTGCGCCACCAGGTACATCAGGGCCACGGTGAGGGTGCCGAAAGCTGACGTCAGGCGCACCGGGGTTTGTTCCAGGCGATAGGAGACCACGTCGGCGAAGGTGTATTTGCCAAGGTTGCGCAGGCGTTCGGCGATCAGGAAAAGAATGATCGGCCAGCCCGCCAATACGCCGAGGGCGTAGAGCAAACCGTCGTAGCCGTTGAGAAACATCATGGCGGAAATGCCCAGGAAGGACGCTGCCGAGATCATGTCGCCGGCAATGGCCAATCCGTTCTGGAACCCGGTCATGCCACCGCCCGCGGTGTAGAAATCGCTGGCGGAACGGGTGCGCAACGCTGCCCAGCGCGTCACGCCGAGGGTGAACAGCACGAACACCAGGAACATGCCGATGGCGTTCCAGTTCAACGGGCGGGACGCGCCGTCAGCGGCAACCGCCAGGTCGGTGACCACTGCCAATGGCAGCAGGAACAAGGCCATAAGACGGCTCATTGCGCGCACTCCTGCTTGAGTTTTTCGTTGAGCGGGTCGATGACGTTGTTGGCGCGATAGACGTAGAAACCGGTCAGGGCGAACGCCATCAAAACGATGACCACGCCTACCAGCATGCCGACGGTGGTCACGCCCCCGCTCAGGGATTGGCCGAGGGTGGCGGGGGAGAAAGCCACCAACAGGACAAAGCCGAAATAAATCACCAGCATGATCAGCGACAGCGACCAATACAGGTTCTGTTTTCGTCGGACCAGCTGGATGAAGTCGGGATGCTGGCGAATGAGTTCTACGTCTTGTGGAGTCATGGCGCGCTCTCTGTTGTTGTTTTTGTTGTGGGGTGAAGCAGTAAATCGGGGTTAATCACATGACAAATTGTGGGAGCGAGCCTGCTCGCGATAAGGCCATCACCTTCAACATCGCGGGTGGCTGAACCACCGCTATCGCGAGCAGGCTCACTCCTACAGGGTTCCGAACGCTTGCGGAATCAAAGCTGATCGAAATCCAGCACCACTTTGTCGCTGATCGGAAAGGCCTGGCACGACAGGACATAACCGGCCGCTACTTCGTAGTCTTCCAGGGCGTGGTTGCTGTCCATTTCCACCTCGCCTTCGATGACCTTGCACTTGCAGGTCGAGCACACGCCGGCCTTGCAGGAGTAGGGCAGTTCGGCACCTTGGGCGTTGCCGGCATCGAGAATGCTTTGGCTGTTGCGCGGGAGGTCGAAGGCCAGGGCGCGACCGTCGCTGATCACCGTGATCTGGCTGACTGCGGCGTCCACCTGATGCGCTGCCTCCCGGGCTTCGCGTTTCTGCTGGCTGCCAGCGGCGGCGAACAATTCGAAGTGGATACGCTCCGGCGCCATGCCTTTGGCTTTGAGGCTGTCGCGTACGGTCTCGGTCATTTCCTGCGGACCGCAAATAAAGGCGGCATCCAGGGCTTTGACGTCGAGCCAGCGGGAGAACAGTTGCTCGCATTTCTCGGCGTTGATCCGGCCGTTGTACAGGTCGACATCCTGCTGCTCGCGGCTGAACACGAAGATCAGGTTCAAGCGTTGCAGGTAGCGGTTTTTCAGGTCTTCGAGCTGTTCACGAAACAAGGCGCCGGAGCTGGAACGGTTGCCGTACAGCAAGGTCACTCGGCTGTGCGGTTCGGTCTGCAGAGTGGTCTTGATGATCGACAGAATCGGCGTGATGCCACTGCCGGCGGCGACAGCCAGGTAGTTGCCATGGCGCGTCGGGTCGAGTTCGACGTGGAAGTGTCCGGCCGGTGGCATCACTTCCAGGCAGTGCCCGGCTTTGAGGTGTTCGTTGGCAAATGCCGAGAAGCGCCCGCCGACCACACGCTTGATGGCAATGCGCAGTTCACCGTCATTGACACCCGTGCAGATCGAGTAGGAGCGGCGTACTTCTTCGCCATCCATCTGGGTGCGCATCACCAGGTGCTGGCCCTGAGTGAAGTGAAAACTGTCCTGCAGGTGCTGCGGAATCTCGAACGCGATGGACACCGCGTCGCGGGTCTCGTTGCGCACGTCCTTGATGGTCAGGCTGTGAAATTTACTCATTATTGTTCTCCAGCTGGGACGGCCGATCGCCGCTCAGATGCACTTGAAATAGTCGAACGGTTCCAGGCAATCGCGGCAGCGGTACAGCGCCTTGCACGCGGTGGAGCCGAATTCACTGAGCACTTCGGTGTGCGTGCTACCGCATTGCGGGCAGGCGATCACCGGGCTGTCGCCGAGCAGGCTGCGTTTGCTTGTGCTGCCTTCGGGCGGCGCGATGCCGTAGGCGCGCAGGCGTTCACGACCGCTCTGGGTGATCCAGTCGGTGGTCCACGCCGGCGTCAATTTTCGCTCCAGCAGCGGCGCCTTGAAGCCGGCCAGTTCCAGCGCGTCGCGGATGTCGCTTTCGATCACTTCGGTGGCGGGGCAACCGGAGTAGGTCGGCGTGACCACCACGTGCAAGTGCCCGGCCTGCCAGTCGAGATCACGGACTATCCCCAGGTCGACCACGCTGACCACCGGCACTTCCGGGTCCATGACCTGGGCCAATGTCGCCCACGCAGCGGCCAGGTCACTCGGCTGAGCCGGCCGGGCGCCCTGGTCGCTGGCGATCAGCTCACCAGGTTGCATCGGGGTACGCTCGTGGCAGGAACTGCATCTCGGCCAGCAGGATGCCGAGGTGTTCGGAGTGCAGACCCTTGCGTGCATCCAGATAGAAATAGCTGGGCGCCGGGGGCACGGGCAGGGTGGCGCGGGCAAAGGTTTCGCTGACGGTTTTTTGCCAGGCGGCGGCGACTTCTGCGGTGGCCGGGATGATGCCGGCTTCGCACAGGCGGTGTTCGCTGTCGTCGGCGCTGGTCAGCTCGACCGTGAAGCGCCACACCTCGGGGATGGCCGCGAGCATGCGCGCGTGGCTCTCTTCGGTGCCGTCACCCAGGCGCTCGACCCACTCACCGGAGCGACGCAAGTGATAGGTCACTTCCTTCACGGCTTTGGCGGCGATCCCGGCAATGCGTTCGTCGCTGGACAGGGCAAGGCCGGTGAGCACTTGCAGGTGCCATGCGTCGTAAAGGAATTGCTTGAGAATGGTGACGGCGTAATCGCCGTTGGGTTGCTCCACCAGCAACAGGTTGCGGTACGCGCGCTCGTCTCGACGGAACGCCAGGTGATCGGCATCGCGACCGTCGTTCAGCAATTCGGCGGCGTATTCCAGCCAGTTGCGGGCCTGGCCGACGAGGTCGAGGCCGACATTCATCAACGCCAGTTCCTCTTCCAGCGCCGGGGCCTTGCCGCACCATTGGCACAGGCGCTGGCCCTGAATCAGAGCGCTGTCGCCGAGGCGCAGCAGGTATTCGATCAGATCAGTCTGGTTATTCATGGTCGACCTCACATGTGCCCGACTTCGGCCGGCAACTCGTAGAAGCTGGCGTGGCGATAGACCTTGTCGTCCGCTGGGTCGAACAGCGGGTCTTTTTCATCCGGCGAGGACGCGGTGATCAGCGCCGACGGCACGACCCACAGACTCACGCCTTCGCTGCGGCGGGTGTACAACTCCCGCGCGTTCTCGATGGCCATGGTGGTGTCGGCGGCATGCACGCTGCCGACATGCTTGTGGTTGAGGCCGTGCTTGCTGCGCACGAAGACTTCAAAAAGGGTCCATTCGGACATGACGGTGTCTCCAGATCAGGTGGCCGAATCAGGCGGCGTTCTTGTTTTGTTTTTTGCGAGCGTGGGCGACCGCGGCTTCACGAACCCAGGCGCCGTCTTCGATGGCTTTGCGGCGGGTGGACACGCGCTCCTGGTTGCATGGGCCGTTGCCCTTGAGCACTTCGTAGAACTCGCTCCACTGGATCTCGCCGAAGTCGTAGTGGCCGCGCTCGGCGTTCCACTTCAGGTCCGGGTCGGGGCAGGTGCAGCCCAGCAGTTCCAGCTGCGGGATGGTCTGGTCGATAAAGCGCTGGCGCAGTTCGTCGTTGCTCTGGCGCTTGATTTTCCAGGCCATGGATTGGGCGCTGTTGGGCGAGTGCTCGTCACTTGGACCGAACATCATCAGCGACGGCCACCACAGGCGGTTGATCGCGTCCTGAACCATGTCTTTTTGCGCCTGATTACCGTGACGCATCATGGTCAGGAGAATTTCGTAGCCCTGGCGCTGGTGGAAACTTTCTTCCTTGCAGATGCGCACCATGGCTCGGGAATACGGGCCGTAGGACGTGCGTTGCAACACCACCTGATTGACGATCGCGGCGCCATCCACCAACCAGCCCACGGCGCCCATGTCGGCCCAGTTCAGCGTCGGGTAATTGAAGATGCTGGAGTACTTGGCCTTGCCGCTGTGCAGCTTGGCGATTTCTTCGTCGCGGTCAGCGCCGAGGGTCTCCATGGCGCTGTAGAGGTAGAGGCCGTGACCGGCTTCGTCCTGAATCTTGGCCATCAGCTGCAGTTTGCGTTTGAGCGTAGGGGCACGGGTGACCCAGTTGCCTTCGGGCAGCATGCCGACGATTTCGGAGTGAGCGTGTTGGGAAATCTGCCGGATCAGGGTCTGGCGATAGGCATCAGGCATCCAGTTTTTAGCTTCGATCTTGATTTCTGAATCGATTTTTTCCTGGAAAGCACGTTCCTGTTCGGACATTTCCGACAGGTCCTTGATGCGCTTGACGCCTGTTTCTACGAGCTGTGCGTACATGGGGGGTCTCCCGCCGTGAATCTGTTTGTTGGCATGGAGAACTTTATAAGCGATACAGAAATTAATATCAAACAGAAAATAACGTGTCGTGTTTGTTTTTTGTATCGCTTTGGGGTGTAGGGTCTTGGGTTGGGGTGTTTTCGTAGGAGAAAAACCTGCTCGCGATGACGGCCTGATAGACGATGAGTATTCCCCTGATGCACCCGGATCAAATGGTGGGAGCTGGCTTGCCGGCGATGGCGGCCTGCCAGCCGACCTGACTTTCGAAGCGCACGCGTTCACCTGTGGGAGCCAAGCTTGCTCGCGAAGGCGGCCTCATAGCCGACAGGTTTCTTCCAGATGTCCCCGGATCAAACTGTAGGAGTGAGCCTGCTCGCGATGGCGGCCTGATCAGCGGTGAGATTCTTGCTGGAGTACATATCCATTCCTGCGGTCACGGCGGCTATTGGTTTCACCCTTACGGCGAGTCACTTGGAAGAGCGCCAAGTAACCAAACGCTCTTGCCCCTTTCGTCCGGTGCCTCGCTTCGGTCCTGCTCTGTGGGCCCGCCGCGATCGGCCATCCCTGGCCGTGCGCGGCTAACCCGGCATCCATGCCGGGTTGCCCACTGCGCAGAACCTGCGTTCGGCCTTCCCATGGGGCAAGAAGATCAAAATCAAAAGCAGATCAGAAGCCAAAGCGAGGCGGCCTGACAGCCGACCTGACGTTCAGGCGTTCCGCCGCTTAGCGTTGATCCTGGTTTTAAAAGGCAAGATCAAAAGATCGCAGCCTCGTTTCACTCGACAGCTCCTACATAGCGGCGTTTTCCCAATGACATTGCGTCATCGTTAACGTCCATCGCGAGCAAGCTCAGCTCCCACAGGGAAATGCGCGGGCCTCACCTATCAGGTCGGCTCTCGGGCCGCCTCGCTTTGCTTTTGATTTTGATCTCAGGCGCCCCGTTAAACCACGCTGGCCGAACGCAGGTATTGCGCAGCGGGTAAACCGGCAAGGATGCCGGTTTAGCCGCGCTGGGCCAGGGATGGCCCATCGCGGCGACCCGCGGAGCAATGCCGGAGTGAGGGCACACCGAGCCCAGGCGAGGTGCCAAGTGGTGGGGCAAGAGCGTTTGGGTTACTTTTGACTGGGCCGGCATTCCGGCTTTTCAAAAGTGACTCGCTGTAAAAGCGAAACCCATAGCGGCCCTGACCGCAGAAATGGATATGTACACCATCAAGAATCTCACCGCCAATCAGGTAGCCATCGCCGGCAGGCCAGCTCCCACAGTTTGATCCGGGTTCATCAGGGAAATACTTATCCGCTCTAAGGCCGCCATCGCTGGCAAGCCAGCTCCCACAGGGAAATCATTCGTTAAAAGGACCGAGCCAATAGCCGCCGCGCCCGCAAAAAAAAGCCCCGCAAGAGCGGGGCCGTAAAGGGTGCAGCAGTCATGCTTTAGGGCGTTTGTCCATCACGTGGCACGCTTTGCCCTCGGAGCGCTTGATCGAATGCAGAGGCTGCAAGACGATCCGCGAACTGATCCCGATGTACGTCTTGATATGCCGACTCAGCTCGCCACAGACGGCCTTCTGCTGATCGTCACTCAAATGCTGGTGCTCAGCCTTCAACTCCACATGCACATCAACGCTGTCCAGGTTGCCGTTGCGATACAGATGAATCTCATAACACTCTGAAAGCTGTTTGATTTTCAGCACCTGTTCTTCGATCTGCGTTGGAAACACGTTAACTCCGCGAATGATCAGCATGTCATCGCTACGCCCGGTGATCTTGTCGATTCGGCGCATCGGTCGTGCCGTCCCCGGCAGCAGGCGCGTGAGGTCGCGGGTGCGGTAGCGGATCATCGGCAGGGCTTCTTTGCTGAGGGAGGTGAACACCAGCTCGCCCATTTGTCCGTCAGGCAGCACTTCACCGGTGATCGGATCGATGATTTCCGGGTAGAAGTGGTCTTCCCAGATCGTCGGCCCGTCCTTGGTTTCCGCGCATTCCATGGCGACGCCCGGCCCCATGATTTCCGACAGGCCGTAGATGTCCAGCGCAGTGATGCCCAGACGGTTCTCGATGGCGCTGCGCAGTTCGCCGGTCCAGGGCTCGGCGCCGAAGATGCCGAGGCGCAGGGCCAGTTTGTGCGGGTCGATGCCCTGGCGCTCGATTTCATCGGCGATGTTGAGCATGTAGGACGGCGTGACCATGATGATGTCCGGCTGGAAATCCTTGATCAGTTGCACCTGTTTCTCGGTCTGGCCGCCGGACATCGGGATGACCGTGCAACCCAGGCGTTCGGCGCCGTAGTGGGCGCCCAGACCGCCGGTGAACAGGCCATAGCCATAGGAAATATGCACCTTGTCGCCGCGTCGGCCACCGGCTGCGCGGATCGAACGGGCGACGACGTTGGCCCAGGTATCGATGTCGTTCTGGGTGTAACCCACAACCGTCGGTTTGCCGGTGGTGCCACTCGATGCGTGCAGGCGGACGACGTCGTGCATCGGTACTGCAAACATGCCGTACGGGTAGTTATCGCGCAGGTCGGTCTTGGTGGTGAACGGAAACTTCGCCAGGTCTTCCAGGGATTTGATGTCGTCGGGATGAACGCCCAGGGCATCGAAACGCTGACGGTACAACGGCACATTGTTGTAGGCGTGGTTCAGGCTCCAGCGCAGGCGATCCAGCTGATGGTGACGCAGTTCGTCGACGCTGGCGGTTTCCAGCGGGTCCAGCATTGGATCAAGCACGGCTTTGGCAATTGGCATGTTCATGATTTCACTCGAATTGTTTTTGTGTTTCAGCCCTTTCGCAGAAGGGCTTTGAGTGCATGCCCCAAGGATACCTCTCGGCTCCTCGGGAATCGCGGTTCTTTAGTCGGACAAACGCTCGATGATCAGCGCGATGCCCTGGCCGACGCCGATGCACATGGTGCACAAGGCATAGCGACCGTTACGTTCTTCCAGCTCGTGCAGGGCGGTCGTCACCAGCCGCGCACCGCTCATGCCCAGTGGATGGCCGAGGGCAATCGCGCCGCCGTTGGGGTTGACCCGTGAATCGGTGTCGCTCAGGCCGAGTTCGCGCAGCACCGCCAGACCTTGTGCGGCAAAGGCTTCGTTGAGTTCGATCACGTCCATGTCGGCGAGGCTCAGGTTGGCCAGTTCCAGCACCTTGCGCGTCGCGGGTACCGGGCCGATGCCCATGATGCGCGGCTCGACACCCGCCGTGGCCATGGCCACCACGCGACCTCGGGCTTTGAGGCCATGACGCTTGGCGATTTCCGGGCTGGCGAGCAACAGGGCACAGGCACCGTCGTTGACCCCGGAGGCGTTGCCGGCGGTGATGCTGCCGCCTTCGCGAAACGGCGTGCCGAGTTTCTGCAGCTGCTCGAGGGTGGTGTCGCCACGGGGATGCTCGTCATGCTCGACGACCTTGGCCGGACCTTTGCGTTGCGGGATCTCTACCGCGACGATTTCCT
>NZ_WFGV02000051.1 GCF_010095445.2 Pseudomonas sp. TNT3 | reverse complement strand
CCCCGCGCCAGCGTGAAGCGCTGGCGACCCTTGCCCAGCACCCCCACGGCGTCGCCCATCAATTGCTGAGCAAACTGATGCTGAGCAAAGACAGTCTGGATTTGCTGCTGGCCAAAGGCCTGGTGCAGGTGGAGATCCGCAAGCACGCCCCCGGTGCTCGGCATGAGCACTGGCTGGCTCAGCCAGAATTGCCCCTCAATCCCGAACAACGTGCGGCATACGAGGCCATTCGCGCCGGGTTCGACAGTTACCACGCCTTCCTGCTCGCCGGCGTGACAGGCAGCGGCAAGACAGAAGTCTATTTACAACTGATTCGCGAAACCCTCAAGGCCGGCAAACAGGCACTGGTACTGATTCCAGAGATCAACCTCGGCCCGCAAACGCTGGCGCGCTTTGAACAGCGATTCAATGCGCGCATTGCGCTGATCCACTCAGCCGTGAACGACCGCGAGCGCCTTGAAGCCTGGCTCGCCGCCCGCGATGGCGACGCCGACATCATTATCGGCACGCGTTCAGCACTGTTCACGCCGATGAAAAATCCCGGCCTGATCATCATCGACGAAGAGCACGACGGATCCTACAAACAGCAGGAAGGCCTGCGCTACCACGCCCGCGATCTGGCGCTGGTGCGCGCACGGCAGGAAAACATCCCGATCGTCCTCGGCTCGGCGACGCCGTCCCTGGAAAGCCTGCACAACGCCTACACCGGTCGGTACGGGCTCCTGCGCCTGAACGAGCGAGCCGGCGGTGCCAAGCAGCCGCGCTTCCTGCGTCTGGACGTGAAAAGCCGTCCACTGGACAGCGGTATTTCCGGGCCCATGCAGCAGGCCATCGGCCAGACGCTTGCGGCGGGGCAACAAGTGCTGGTGTTCCTCAACCGCCGCGGATTTGCCCCGACACTGCTGTGTCACGATTGCGGCTGGATGTCCGAATGCCAGCGCTGTGATGCGCGAATGACCGTGCACCAGCGTTCCGGCGAGCTGCGCTGCCACCATTGCGGCTACGTTGAGCGTGTGCCCCGGCATTGTCCGAAGTGCGGCAAAGTCGACTTGCGGCCCGTGGGAGCCGGCACCGAGCGTGCCGAAGAGCGGCTGGCGATTCTGTTTCCGGACGTGCCAGTACTGCGGGTGGATCGCGATAGCACGTCGCGCAAAGACGCGATGAATCAATTGTTCGCAACCATCCAGAAGGGCCATCCCTGCATTCTGGTGGGCACGCAGATGCTTGCCAAAGGGCACCATTTCCCTCGGGTGACCCTGGTGTCGATCCTGGATGCCGATGGCGGGCTGTTCTCCGGCGATTTCCGCGCCAGTGAGCGCATGGCGCAATTGATTGTTCAGGTGGCTGGCCGCGCGGGCCGGGCTGAAGAGCCGGGACGAGTGATTATCCAGACGCACCTGGCCGATCATCCACTGCTGGTGCAACTGACCGAGCAGGGTTATTTCGCCTTTGCCGAACAGGCGCTCAGTGAGCGGCGCTCGGCAGGTTTGCCTCCATTTGCGCATTTGGCGCTGCTGCGGGCTGAAGCGCACAAGCCAGGACAGGCCGAGGGATTTCTCGATGAGGCGTGCAGCGAGGCCGAACGCTTGCTGGCCGAACAGAATCTGACCGGAATTGAGCTGCTTGGGCCAGTGCCGGCTCCCATGGAACGTCGGGCGGGGCGCTATCGCGCGCAGCTGCTGTTGCAGGCGACAGCGCGGGCGCCGCTGCATCGATTACTGAGCAGTTGGTTGCTGGTGTTGGAGCAGATGCCGAGCGGGCGGGCGGTGCGCTGGTCTCTGGATGTTGATCCCGTCGATCTGTATTGATACCTGTGGGCCTGACGCACCGCTTTTTGTCACCACATATCCATAACCTGCCCGCTATAGTTGGCAAGCCCGTCTCCGCCACGGATAATGCCCAGTTTTTCCACCCGCGCATCCAGGCGCCGCCGCGCTTGCGGTCGAAAGAGAGCCCCATGAAAGACACCATTCGTCAGCTGATCCAACAAGCCATCACCCAACTCGTCAACGAAGGTGTGTTGCCTGAAGGCCTGTCGCCGGCGATCCAGGTGGAAAACTCCCGAGACAAGAAGAACGGCGATTTCGCCAGCAACATCGCGATGATGCTCGCCAAACCGGCCGGCATGAAACCGCGCGACCTGGCCGAAAAAATCATCGCCGCGCTGCCGGCTGACGAGAACGTCACCAAGACTGAAATCGCCGGCCCAGGCTTCCTGAATTTCTTCCAGAACACCCAAGCCCTGGCCGCTCGCCTGGACGCCGCACTCGCCGACGAACACATCGGCGTGCGCAAGGCCGGCCCGGCCCAACGCACCGTTGTCGACCTGTCCGCCCCCAACCTCGCCAAGGAGATGCACGTCGGCCATTTGCGCTCGACCATCATCGGCGACGGCGTGGCTCGCGTACTGGAGTTTCTCGGCGACACCGTGATCCGTCAGAACCACGTCGGCGACTGGGGCACCCAGTTCGGCATGCTGATGGCTTATCTCCAGGAAAACCCGATCACCAGTGACGAGCTGTCGGACCTGGAAAATTTCTACCGTGCGGCCAAGCAACGCTTCGACGAATCCGAAGAGTTCGCCGACCGTGCCCGTGGTCTGGTGGTCAAGCTGCAAGCCGGCGACCCGGACTGCCTGGCGCTGTGGACCAAGTTCAAGGACATCTCGCTGTCCCACTGCCAGAAAATCTACGAGCTGTTGAACGTCAAGCTGACCATGGCCGACGTGATGGGTGAAAGCGCCTACAACGACGACCTGATCAACGTGGTCAACGACCTGAAGGCCGCCGGCATGCTTGTCGAAAGCAACGGCGCGCAGTGCGTTTTCCTCGACGAGTTCAAGAATGCCGATGGCGACCCGCTGCCGGTGATCATCGTCAAGGCTGACGGTGGCTACCTCTACGCGACCACCGACCTGGCGGCCGTGCGCTATCGCAGCAACGTACTGAAAGCCGATCGCGCACTGTATTTTGTCGATCAGCGCCAGGCCCTGCATTTCCAGCAGGTGTTCGCCGTGGCCCGCAAGGCAGGCTTCGTGACGCGCCCGATGGAAATGGAACACATGGGCTTCGGCACCATGAACGGCGCTGACGGCCGTCCGTTCAAGACCCGTGACGGCGGCACCGTGAAGCTGATCGACCTGCTGATCGAAGCCCAGGAGCGCGCCTATACCCTGGTCAAGGACAAGAACCCCGAGCTGGCCGAAGCCGAGCTGCGCAACATCGCCAAGGTCGTAGGCATCGGCGCGGTCAAATACGCTGATCTGTCCAAGCACCGCACCAGCGATTACAGCTTCAACTTCGATCTGATGCTGAATTTCGAAGGCAATACTGCGCCGTATCTGTTGTACGCCTACACCCGTGTGGCCGGCGTGTTCCGCAAACTCGGCAAGGATTTCAGCGAAGTCGAAGGCCAGATCGTTCTGGAAGCGGAGCACGAGCACGAACTGGCGGCCAAACTGGCGCAGTTCGGTGAAGTCCTGAACAACGTTTCCGACAAAGGCACGCCGCACATTCTGTGCACGTACCTGTACGATGTGGCGGGCTTGTTCTCCAGCTTCTACGAGAACTGCCCGATCCTCAGTGCCGACACCCCGGCGCAAATGCAAAGCCGCCTGCGCCTCGCCGCGCTGACCGGTCGCACTCTCAAGCAAGGCCTGGAACTCTTGGGTCTGGAAACTCTGGAGCGTATGTAAGTTGGCTGCCAAGAAAAAACCTGCACCCAAGCGTGGCGCCAGCCGTTACCAAGCTCCTGCGAAGCAACCGATTCCGGGTTGGCTGTGGATGGCCATCGGCCTGACGGTCGGCGCGTTCATCGTGTTTCTGATGAAGCTGGAGCCTGGCAAGGGCAGCGAGAGCGTCAAGCGCGAGAAGATCGAGCAGCAGAAAGCCACGAAGATCGCCGAGGCCAACAAGACCCCGCCGAGCCCGACCCAACCGGTGAAGCCGAAGTACGACTTCTACACGTTGCTGCCGGAATCGGAAGTCATCGTGCCGCCGGATGCTGTCCCGGAGAAAACCCTGCCGACGCCGCAAGTACCAGCGATTCCGACAACGCCGGTGACGCCTGAGCAAGCAGCGAAGATCGACACGGCACGGGCACAGGCGGCACTGGCCGGGATCACTCCACCGCCTGCGCCTCCGGTCTCCAAGGCGGCGCCAGTGACCAAGTTCTTCCTGCAAGCCGGTTCGTTCCGCAAAGAGGCTGACGCGGACAAGGTTCGGGCGCAGATCATCCTGCTGGGTCAAGCCGTAGCGGTTGAGTCCGGCACGGTGAAGGACGAGACCTGGTACCGCGTGTTGGTCGGGCCGTTCAGCAACCGCGAACAGCTGACCACCGCTCAGAAACAACTGGCGGGCAGCGGGTTTAGCAATTTGTTGTTACAACAACGCCAGAGCCGCTGACCCTGCGCCGCCACAGCGCCAGCAGGAGACAACAATCCCTGTAGGAGCTGCCGCAGGCTGCGATCTTTTGATTATGTTTTTAAAGACAAGATCAAAAGATCGCAGCCTGCGGCAGCTCCTACGCGACTCGCACCACTCGTCTCCTCTCCCTCCCCGCAGTTGAAAAACCCGTCACCACCCCCATATGAGTTTGCATAAGGCATTTTCGCCCCGCTGCGTGGAGACTCTCCCTTGACCACCATCGTTTCAGTTCGCCGCCACGGCAAAGTCGTCATGGGCGGCGACGGCCAGGTTTCTCTCGGCAATACCGTGATGAAAGGCAACGCGAAGAAAGTTCGCCGCCTGTACCACGGTCAGGTTATCGCCGGTTTTGCCGGGGCCACGGCTGACGCTTTCACCCTCTTCGAGCGTTTTGAAGGCCAGCTTGAAAAACATCAGGGCCACCTGGTGCGCGCCGCCGTTGAACTCGCCAAAGAATGGCGCACCGACCGCTCCCTCAGCCGCCTCGAAGCCATGCTCGCGGTCGCCAACAAAGACGCTTCCCTGATCATTACCGGCAATGGTGACGTGGTCGAACCCGAAGGAGGTTTGATCGCCATGGGTTCAGGGGGTGGTTACGCCCAGGCCGCCGCCAGCGCGCTGATGAAGAAAACCGATCTGTCGGCTCGGGAAATCGTCGAAACCGCCTTGGGTATCGCCGGCGACATCTGTGTATTCACCAACCACACCCTGACCATTGAGGAGCAGGACTGCGCCGAGTAAGCCTGTTTAGGCCTTTGTGCCACGGCTCATTCTTGCTTGAGGTCCGCCAAATACTATGTCCATGACTCCCCGTGAAATCGTCCACGAACTCAATCGCCATATCATCGGCCAGGACGATGCCAAACGCGCCGTCGCCATCGCGCTGCGTAACCGCTGGCGCCGGATGCAGCTGCCTGAAGAGCTGCGCGTTGAAGTAACACCGAAGAACATCCTGATGATCGGCCCGACCGGTGTCGGCAAAACCGAAATCGCCCGTCGTCTGGCCAAACTCGCCAACGCGCCGTTCATCAAAGTCGAAGCGACCAAATTCACCGAGGTCGGCTATGTCGGCCGCGACGTTGAATCGATCATCCGTGACCTGGCAGATGCGGCTATCAAGCTGCTGCGCGAACAGGAAATGACCAAGGTGCGCCATCGCGCCGAAGACGCTGCCGAAGACCGTATTCTTGACGCCCTGCTGCCTCCGGCACGCGCGGGTTTCAACAGCGATGACACGGTAACGTCGGCCGACTCCAACACCCGCCAGCTGTTCCGCAAGCGTCTGCGCGAAGGTCAGCTGGATGACAAGGAAATCGAAATCGAAGTCGCCGAAGTGGCCGGCGTCGATATTTCCGCGCCGCCAGGCATGGAAGAAATGACCAACCAGTTGCAGAGCCTGTTTGCCAACATGGGCAAAGGCAAAAAGAAAAGCCGCAAGCTCAAGGTCAAGGAAGCGCTGAAGCTGGTCCGCGATGAAGAAGCCGGTCGACTGGTCAACGAAGAAGAGTTGAAGGCCAAGGCGCTGGAAGCGGTCGAGCAGCACGGCATCGTGTTCATCGACGAAATCGACAAGGTCGCCAAGCGCGGCAATTCCGGTGGTGTCGACGTGTCCCGTGAAGGCGTGCAGCGTGACTTGCTGCCGCTGATCGAAGGCTGCACCGTCAACACCAAGCTGGGCATGGTCAAGACCGACCACATCCTGTTCATTGCATCCGGCGCGTTCCACCTCAGCAAGCCAAGCGATCTGGTGCCTGAACTGCAAGGTCGTCTGCCGATCCGTGTCGAACTGAAGGCGCTGACGCCTGAAGACTTCGAGCGCATCCTCAGCGAACCCCATGCATCGCTGACCGAGCAATATTGCGCCCTGTTGAAAACCGAAGGGTTGGGCATCGAGTTCATGCCGGACGGCATCAAGCGCATTGCCGAGATTGCCTGGCAGGTTAACGAAAAGACCGAGAACATCGGTGCCCGTCGTTTGCACACGTTGCTTGAGCGCCTGCTTGAAGAGGTGTCGTTCAGTGCCGGCGACCTGGCCAGCAGCCACGACGGCAAGGTGATCCTGATCGACGCGGAATACGTCAACAGCCACTTGGGCGAATTGGCGCAGAACGAAGACCTGTCCCGTTATATCCTGTAGGTCAAAATCTGTGTGAGCGGGCTTCTGTGGCGAGGGAGCTTGCTCCCGCTGGGACGCGCAGCGGCCCCAAAGCCCGCGAATGCGGTTTATCAGATGAACCGCATCGCCCGGGTTTTACGACTGCTGCGCAGCCGAGCGGGAGCAAGCTCCCTCGCCACGGGATCACCTGCCGACACAGGGCCTCCATCAGACGGACGACCGGCCCCATGACGACCCAACTCCCCACCGACATCAAACTCCACAAAGCCTCGAAAACCCTGTCGCTGAAATACGCATCCGGCGAGGAACATCACCTGCCCGCCGAATTCCTGCGCGTGCACTCCCCTTCCGCCGAGGTCCAGGGCCACGGCAAACCTATCCTGCAATTTGGCAAGATCGGCGTAGGACTGACCAAGGTAGAACCTGCCGGTCAGTACGCACTGAAATTGACCTTCGACGACGGGCACGACAGCGGCCTGTTCACCTGGGAATACCTGTACCAGCTGGGTGTGCGTCAGGAGGATCTCTGGAGCGATTATCTTGCCGAGCTCAAAGCGGCAGGGAAAACCCGCGACCCGAACGAATCCATCGTCAAGCTGATGCTCTAGCCCGCACCTCTTGCTCATTAGTGGGCATTTTCTAATTTCATCTGTTTGAATGCTCCGCTTCAGGGCCGACGATTGGCCCGCTTGCGAAAAAAATTAAACTCGGGTAACCAATGGAGCTGGCAAGTTCCCTGCAGTGCTCTCTGCATAAAAAAGCAGTGGTGCAGATTATCGGTCACCCGAGCAGTAGTACCTGACGCGTGCTGTGCGACTGAACAGCGGAACAGGTACTCGTCTCAGGACAATGGAGCGTCGTAGATGAGTAACAAGAATAACGATGACCTGAAATCTCAGGCCTCGGAAAATACCTTGGGGCTGAATCCTGTCGTTGGACTGCGTGGAAAGGATCTGTTGGCTTCTGCTCGAATGGTGCTCAGGCAGGCCATCAAACAACCGATTCACAGTGCCAAGCACGTCGCCCATTTCGGCCTTGAGCTCAAGAACGTTTTGTTTGGCAAATCCGCGTTGCAACCGGGTGGTGATGACCGTCGTTTTGCCGATCCGGCCTGGAGCCAGAACCCGCTCTACAAACGCTACCTGCAAACCTACCTGGCGTGGCGCAAGGAACTCCACGACTGGATTGACGACAGTAACCTCGAGCCCAAGGACGTCGCCCGAGGGCATTTCGTGATCAACCTCATAACCGAAGCCATGGCCCCGACCAACAGTGCGGCCAACCCGGCGGCGGTCAAACGTTTCTTCGAAACCGGCGGCAAGAGCCTGCTCGACGGCCTCTCGCATCTGGCCAAGGACATGGTGCACAACGGCGGCATGCCAAGCCAGGTCAACATGGGCGCGTTCGAGGTGGGCAAGAGCCTGGGCGTAACGGAAGGCGCAGTCGTGTTTCGCAACGATGTGCTGGAGCTAATCCAGTACCGGCCAATTACCGAGCAAGTGCATGAGCGCCCGCTGCTGGTGGTGCCGCCACAGATCAACAAGTTCTACGTATTCGACCTGAGCCCGGACAAGAGCCTGGCGCGTTTCTGCCTGCGCAACAATGTGCAGACCTTCATCGTCAGCTGGCGCAACCCGACCAAGGAACAGCGCGAGTGGGGCCTGTCGACCTACATCGAAGCCCTGAAGGAAGCCGTGGACGTGGTCACCGCGATCACCGGCAGCAAAGACGTGAACATGCTGGGCGCGTGCTCCGGCGGCATTACCTGCACCGCGCTGCTGGGCCACTACGCGGCGATCGGCGAGAAGAAGGTCAATGCACTGACGCTGCTGGTCAGCGTGCTGGACACCACCCTGGACAGCGACGTGGCCCTGTTCGTCGACGAGCAGACCCTCGAGGCCGCCAAGCGTCACTCTTACCAAGCCGGGGTGCTGGAAGGCCGCGACATGGCGAAGGTCTTCGCCTGGATGCGTCCCAACGATCTGATCTGGAACTACTGGGTGAACAACTACCTGCTGGGCAACGAGCCGCCGGTGTTCGACATCCTGTTCTGGAACAACGACACCACTCGATTGCCAGCCGCGTTCCACGGCGACCTGATCGAGATGTTCAAAAGTAATCCACTGATCCGCCCCAATGCACTGGAAGTGTGCGGTACGCCGATCGACCTGAAGCAGGTCACTGCCGACATCTTCTCGCTGGCCGGCACCAACGACCACATCACGCCGTGGAAGTCCTGCTACAAGTCGGCGCAACTGTTTGGCGGCAAGGTCGAGTTCGTACTGTCGAGCAGCGGCCACATCCAAAGCATTCTGAACCCGCCGGGCAATCCGAAGTCACGTTACATGACCAGTGTCGACATGGCCGCCAACGCCGAGCAGTGGCAAGAAAACTCCACAAAGCACACCGACTCCTGGTGGTTGCACTGGCAGGCGTGGCAGGCGGAGCGCTCGGGCAAGCTGAAGAAATCGCCGACCGCTCTGGGAAACAAAACCTATGTCGCGGGCGAAGCTGCACCGGGCACTTATGTACATGAGCGGTAACTGACACACCCCACACTTCGGTAGGAGCTGCCGCAGGCTGCGATCTTTTGATCTTGACCCTTGAAGCAGGATCAAAAGATCGCAGCCTGCGGCAGCTCCTACAGGGTTGGGGATGAATTTGAGAGCGTGACCCACAGGGCCTGAAGCATGCCGCAACCGTTCGTTTTTCGTACCGTCGACCTGGATGGCCAGACCCTCCGGACCGCGGTACGCCCCGGCAAGCCTCATTTGACGCCCTTGCTGATTTTCAACGGCATCGGCGCCAACCTGGAGCTGGTATTTCCGTTTGTCGCGGCGCTGGACCCGGACCTGGAAGTCATCGCTTTCGATGTTCCCGGGGTCGGCGGTTCGTCGACACCCAATCGGCCGTATCGCTTTCCAGGTCTGGCAAAACTCACGGCGCGGATGCTCGACTACCTGGACTACGGACAAGTCAACGTGATCGGCGTGTCCTGGGGGGGCGCCCTCGCCCAGCAGTTCGCCTACGATTATCCCGAGCGTTGCAAAAAACTCGTCCTGGCGGCGACAGCGGCCGGTGCAGTCATGGTCCCGGGCAAACCGAAGGTGCTGTGGATGATGGCCAGTCCCCGACGCTACATTCAGCCTTCTCACGTCATTCGCATTGCGCCGATGATCTATGGTGGCTCGTTCCGTCGCGACCCCACACTGGCGGCCAGCCATGCGGCGAAAGTGCGGTCGGCTGGCAAGCTCGGTTACTACTGGCAGCTGTTCGCCGGCCTTGGCTGGACCAGCATTCATTGGCTGCACAAGATCCATCAGCCGACGCTGGTATTGGCCGGTGATGATGATCCGCTGATCCCGTTGATCAACATGCGCTTGCTGGCATGGCGAATTCCCAACGCTCAATTGCACGTCATCGATGACGGGCATCTGTTCCTCATTACCCGGGCCGAAGCGGTGGCCCCGATCATTATGAAATTCCTCGAGGAAGAACGGCAGCGCGCGGTGATGCACCCGCACCCGGCGCCATTGGGCGGTTAAGCCTCCCCATCGTCGGTCGGCAGGATGCCGCACCGCGCAACAACCCGTTGCAGCGTCTATGGTGTTCTGGTTCGGTACGTTTGTTTTTGGCCTGAAGACGAAGGAGTGTTGAGTCATGCGCGACAAACCAGTGAGGGATTCCTTACCCACTCCCGCCGCGTTCATCAACGCACAGAGTGCGATTACCGGCCTGCGTGGCCGTGATCTGTTTTCGACCTTGCGCAGTGTGGCCGCCCATGGCTTGCGCAATCCCGTGCACAGCGCCCGACACGCCTTGAGACTCGGCGGTCAACTGGGCCGCGTGTTGCTGGGAGAAACCTTGCACCCCACCAACCCGCAGGACAATCGGTTTGCCGATCCGGCGTGGAGCCTCAACCCTTTTTACCGCCGCAGTCTGCAGGCTTACCTGAGCTGGCAGAAACAGGTCAAAAGCTGGATCGACGAGAGCAACATGAACCCGGATGATCGCGCTCGCGCGCACTTCGCGTTCGCTTTGCTCAATGACGCCGTGGCGCCCTCCAACAGCTTGCTCAATCCGCTGGCCATCAAGGAAATTTTCAACTCCGGCGGCAACAGCCTCGTGCGCGGGGCCAGCCATCTGATCGACGATTTTCTGCACAACGACGGCCTGCCAAGGCAAGTCACCAAACAAGCTTTCGAAGTGGGCAAAACCGTCGCCACGACCACCGGCTCCGTGGTGTTTCGCAATGACATGCTGGAGCTGATCCAGTACAAGCCGATGAGCGAAAAACAGTATTCCAAACCCCTGCTGGTGGTGCCGCCCCAAATCAACAAGTACTACATTTTTGACCTGAGCCCGAGTAACAGCTTCGTCCAGTTCGCCCTGAAAAACGGTTTGCAGACGTTCATGATCAGCTGGCGCAATCCTGATGTGCGACATCGCGAATGGGGCCTTTCGTCCTACGTTGAAGCCGTGGAAGAAGCCATGAACGTGTGCCGGGCCATCACCGGCGCCCGCGAGGTCAACCTGATGGGCGCCTGCGCTGGCGGGCTGACCATCGCCGCGCTGCAGGGTCATTTGCAGGCCAAACGACAACTGCGTCGTGTCTCCAGCGCGACGTACCTGGTGAGCCTGCTCGACAGTCAGATGGACTCGCCAGCCACCCTGTTCGCCGACGAGCAGACGCTGGAAGCCGCCAAGCGTCGTTCCTATCAGAAAGGTGTGCTGGACGGGCGTGACATGGCAAAGGTATTCGCCTGGATGCGCCCCAACGATTTGATCTGGAGCTACTTCGTCAACAATTACCTGTTGGGCAAAGAGCCGCCAGCGTTCGACATCCTCTATTGGAACAACGACAACACACGGCTGCCGGCAGCGTTGCACGGTGATCTGCTGGATTTCTTCAAACACAATCCACTGAGTCACCCAGGCGGTCTTGAAGTGTGCGGTACGCCGATAGACCTGCAAAAAGTCACGGTCGACAGCTTCAGCGTGGCCGGTATCAACGACCACATCACGCCCTGGGACGCGGTGTATCGCTCAACCTTGTTGTTAGGGGGTGACCGGCGTTTCGTGCTGTCCAACAGCGGCCATGTACAAAGCATCCTGAACCCGCCGAGCAACCCGAAAGCCAACTACATCGAAGGCGCCAAGCTGAGCAGCGACCCACGCGCCTGGTATTACGACGCAAAGCAAGTCGACGGCAGCTGGTGGACTCAATGGCTGAGCTGGATTCAGGAACGTTCGGGCGCGCAAAAAGAAACCCACATGGCACTTGGCAACCAGAACTATCCACCGATGGAGGCAGCACCTGGCACCTATGTGCGCGTGCGCTGACGCTCAACGAACCATTAAGAAGACTGGATGAAAACCCGCGACCGGATTCTCGAATGTGCTTTGCAGTTGTTCAATCAGAAGGGCGAACCGAACGTTTCCACGATGGAAGTGGCGAACGAAATGGGCATCAGCCCTGGCAACCTCTACTACCATTTTCACGGCAAGGAACCGCTCATCCTAGGGTTATTCGAGCGCTTTCAAGCCGAGCTGGCACCGCTGCTCGATCCACCTGCGGATGTGGAACTGGCGCCGGAGGATTACTGGCTATTCCTGCACTTGATCGTCGAGCGGCTGGCGCATTACCGGTTTCTGTTCCAGGACCTGTCGAACCTTGCCGGACGCTTGCCGAAACTCGCCAAAGGCATCCGCAACCTGCTCAACGCGCTCAAGCGCACGCTGGCTTCGTTGTTGGCGCGTTTGAAGGCTCAGGGTCAGTTGGTCAGTGATACCCAGGCGTTGGGGCAACTGGTGGAGCAGATCACCATGACGCTGTTGTTCTCACTGGACTATCAGCGAATTCTGGATCGCGAGGGTGAAGTGAAGCTGGTGGTGTATCAGATCATGATGCTGGTGGCACCGCATTTGTTGCCGCCGATCAAGGCTGCAACGGAGCACATGGCGATGCAGTACCTGGAAGAACACGAATAACCCTCTCACTGGATAAACATATTTCACTGTAGGAGTGAGCCTGCTCGCGATGGTGTGGGGCCAGTCAATATCAATGTTGAATGACACACCGCAATCGCGAGCAGGCTCACTCCTACAGGGGATCTGCGGTGACTCTTAAAATGTTTTCACAAACAAAAACGCCCGACCTTTGCAGGCCGGGCGTTTTTTTGAGCCCTGAAATCAGGACTGACTGGTTGGCGTCGATGGGGCTGGCGCGACAGTCGGGGTGGCAGCAGGGGTCGGCGCGGCAGCAGAGTTCGATGTGCTGGCCGCAGGTGCCGGGGTTGCCGGTTTGGCGGCAGCCACTGCTGGTTTTGGTGCTGCGGCTTTCGGTGCCGCCGGTTTTTTCACTGCTGGCTTTTTGGCTGCGGCAGGTTTTGCCGCTGGCTTGGCTGCAGGTTTGGCTGCTGCCGTTTTCGCTGCGGGCTTGGCCGCAGGTTTAGCAGCCGGCTTGGTGGCAGGTTTGGCGGCGGCTTTTGCGGCGACCGGTTTGGCCGCGGCCTTGGCTACTGCTTTGGCTGCCGGTTTTGCGGCAGCGGTTTTAGCGGCGACTTTGGCGGCTGGTTTGGCCACTGCTTTAGCAGCTGCCTTGACCAGTGGCTTGGCAGCCGTTTTGGCCGCGGGTTTAGCCGCTGCCGTTTTAGCTGCAGGTTTTGCCGCTGCGGTTTTCGTCGCAACAGGCGCAACCTTGGCACCGGTGAGTCTTTCGATCTGCTTGGTCAGGGTATCGACCTTGCTGTGCAGGGCTTTGACTTCATTGCGGCTTGGAACGCCCAAGCGCGAAATGGCACTGTTCAGGCGCTTGTCAAAAGCACCTTCCAGCTCGTCCCACTTGCCCAGCGCACGATCTTTAACACCGGTAATGCGCGACTTGGCCGAGGTAGCGGAGTCCTTGGCAGCGTCGACTTTCTTGCCGACTGCGTTCTTGGTGAGCTTCTCGGCTTTCTCGCCGTCTTTGACCAATGTATCGAAGAGCTTGCCGCCGTCATTGTCGATCTTCGAGTACACGCCTAAACCAGCCAGCCAGATTTTGCGGGAGTAGTCTTCGACTTTCCCGATCCACGAGCTGCCTTCTTTTTCGGTGTTCTTTTTACCAGCCATCCCGTTCTCCTTAAGATTTACGCGCGACGCGTTCGAGCAATGCCGTCAACTCATCGAGCTTAGCAGACAGCGTCTCAACGTCATGTTTAGACGGAATGCCGATACGATTCAAGGCACTTGCGACACGCGAGTCAAAAGCCTTCTCGACTTTGTCGAGTTGAACTTCGACCTTGCCTTTGAAAGTGCTGACTTCGCTCTTCGCTTCTTCGATCTCGGTGTTGGCTGCTTCAAGTTTCTCAGCAACTACCTTTTTGCCTTTCTTTTCAACAGTTTGACCTTCTTTGATCAACTCTTGAAAGTACTCGCTGCCTTCTTGTCCGACCTTGGTGTAGGCACCCAGGCCTGCCAGCCAGATCTTGCGGGCATAGGATTTGACGTCGCCCAGAGCAGTGGTCGTAACGTCGATTTTTTTCTTCAAAATAACTTTGGCCATGGTGCACCTCACGCGCAGAAGGTTTGAGGAACTGCCCGCGAAAGAGTCGGGCTCAGGCACAAAGTAGTGAGAATAATTAGAAACGGCACCCTAACAACTGACATAAATCTCTGGCTTCACCACAAAACAAATGTAGGAGTGAGCCTGCTCGCGATAGCGGCCTATCAGTCGAAACTAATGTTGACTGACAGACCGCTATCGCGAGCAGGCTCACTCCTACAGGGGGAAGGGATTTCAATCCGGAATCAGACCAACGCTTTATCCAGGGCCTTCTCGATTTCCGATTTGATCGTGCCGCTCATGGCCGACATCAGCATGCCCAGCTCCACATCCACCTTGATCGAGTCCTCGCCGACCTGCACCGTGCCTTTTACGCCCGAGCGTTTGAGGTTCAGGGTGTCGCCGGACCATTGCGGCTCCAGGCCATATTGGTCGGACAGTTTCTGCGCCAGCTTTTCAGCCTTCTCGCGGGCCGCTTCCTTACCCAGGCCGTGGGCACGTTCAACACTAATTCGGGCCATCGAATGACTCCTGCTTGATGAATACTTCCTGAAGCATCTTGACCGCCGCTGCGGCAAAACGTCCCGGTGTTTCCTTATCTTACCTTTACCCACTCCAAGACAAAGCAGGCCACCGGGATTAGAATGTCCCGCATTCTCTTCTGGTGACAGCGATATGACTGATCAGCGCAAAGGCAGCGATGCCGAACCCACCACTCACTTCGGTTTCAAAAACGTTCCGGAAAGCCAAAAAGCGGAAAAAGTCGCTGAGGTTTTTCACTCGGTAGCCGCCAAGTACGACCTAATGAATGACCTCCTGTCGGGCGGCATGCACCGTCTGTGGAAGCGCTTCGCAATCGAACTGTCGGGCGTGCGCACCGGTAATCGCGTGCTGGACATCGCGGGTGGCACCGGCGACCTGACCAAAAAATTCTCGCACCTCGTTGGCCCGACCGGCCAGGTCGTGCTGGCCGATATCAACGAATCCATGCTCAAGGTCGGTCGTGACCGCCTGCTGGACCTCGGTGTTGCCGGCAACGTTGAGTTCGTCCAGGCAGACGCTGAAAAGCTGCCGTTCCCGGACAACCATTTCGACTGCGTGACCATCGCTTTTGGCCTGCGCAACGTGACACATAAAGAGGACGCCCTGCGTTCGATGTTGCGCGTACTGAAACCGGGCGGCCGTCTGCTGGTTCTGGAGTTCTCCAAACCGACCAACGCGCTGATGTCCAAGGCCTACGACGCCTATTCGTTCGCGTTCATGCCGCTGATGGGCAAGCTGATCACCAACGACTCGGAGAGCTATCGCTACCTGGCCGAATCGATCCGCATGCACCCGAATCAGGAAACCCTGAAATCGATGATGGTCGAGGCCGGCTTCGACCGCGTGACCTATCACAACATGACCGCAGGCATCGTTGCCTTGCACCGCGGCATCAAACCCTGATGTTGCTCGCCGGTCTGCTCGCCAGCGTTGAACTCGGTCTGAACCGGGTGCTGCGTCTCGACAGCACGGCACTGCCACGGCTCGCGCATTTGAGTGGCAGGGTGATTGCCGTCGATTGCCGCAGCCCGGCCTTTCAGCTGTTCATCCTGCCCAGTGACGAAGGCCTGATGCTCGCTTCCCAGTGGGAAACCGGCGCCGACTGCACTTTGCGTGCACCCGCCTCAAGCCTGCTGAAACTGGCGATGAGCAAAGACAAGACCGCGGTGCTGCATGGCCCCGAAGTCGAGCTCGACGGTGACAGCGGTGTGCTGCTGGAACTGGCGGCGATCCTTCAGGACCTCGAACTGGATTGGGAGTACGAACTCTCGCGCTGGCTGGGACCGGTGGCCACGCAACTGGTTGGCGGTCATCTGCGCAGCCGCGCACGTTGGTACCAGCAAGGATTCACAAGCCTGGGGCAGAACCTGGGTGAATACCTGGCCGAAGAATCGCGAACCCTCGTCGGTCAGCGCGAAGCCGAAGCCCGTTTCAGTGAACTGGACCAGATCAAACTCGATCTGGAACGTCTCGAGGCGCGTTTCGAGCGCCTTTCCCGATCCCTCGACCCAAGCGATAACGCATGAAGCTGCTTGCCGTCCGCCGTTTGTTGCGCATCCAGCGCGTTGTGATTCGCTACCGCCTCGATGACCTTCTCTTCGCCCTGCCGCTGCCCTGGTTTCTGCTGGCGCTGCGCTATGCCTTGCCGTGGCGCTGGTTCCCGCGCAAAACCCTGGACCTGACCCGAGGCGCACGTTTGCGTCTGGCATTACAGGACCTGGGGCCGATCTTCATCAAGTTCGGACAGATACTGTCCACCCGTCGTGATCTGCTTCCCGAAGACATTGCCGATGAGCTGATGAAGCTTCAGGACCGGGTGCCTCCGTTCGATTCGCAAGTGTCGGTCAAGCTGATCGAAGAACAGCTCGGCAAAAAGATCAGCGAAGTGTTCAGTCGCTTTGACGTTGAGCCCCTGGCCTCGGCTTCGGTGGCGCAGGTGCATGCCGCGCAACTGAAAACCGGCGAAGAAGTCGTGGTCAAGGTTATCCGCCCGGGCCTGAAGCCGATCATTGCGCAGGATCTGGCCTGGCTGTTCATCCTCGCCCGAGCTGCAGAAAAGCTATCGGCCGACGCCCGCCTGCTACACCCGGTGGACGTGGTCCTGGACTACGAAAAAACCATCTACGACGAACTGGACCTGCTGCGCGAAGCTGCGAATGCCAGTCAGTTGAAACGCAACTTCGAAGGCTCGCCACTGCTCTACGTCCCCCAGGTCTATTGGGATTGGTGCCGGCCGAAAGTGCTGGTGATGGAGCGTATCTACGGCATTCAGGTCACTGATCTGGCCACCCTCGCTGACCAGCGCACCGACATGAAAATGCTCGCCGAGCGCGGCGTGGAGATCTTCTTCACCCAAGTGTTCCGCGACAGTTTCTTCCACGCCGACATGCACCCGGGCAACATTTTCGTCAGCACCGTGAACCCGTGGAGCCCGCAATATATTGCCATCGACTGCGGCATCGTCGGCAGCCTGACTCCGGAAGATCAGGATTACCTGGCGCGCAACCTGTTCGCGTTTTTCAAACGTGACTACCGGCGAGTCGCCCAACTGCACATCGATTCAGGATGGGTACCGGCAGAGACCAAACTGAATGAATTCGAGGCAGCGATTCGCACCGTATGCGAACCGATTTTCGAAAAACCGTTAAAAGATATTTCCTTCGGACAGGTCCTGATGCGCCTGTTCCAGACCGCTCGGCGCTTCAACATGGAAGTGCAGCCGCAGCTGGTGCTGCTGCAGAAAACCCTGTTGAACATCGAAGGCCTGGGCCGTCAGCTGTACCCGGACCTGGACCTGTGGAACACCGCCCAGCCGTTCCTCGAACGCTGGATGCGTGAGCGCGTCAGCCCGAAAGCCTTGATTGGCAACGTTCAGAGCCAGTTTGAGCAATTGCCGCACCTGGCGAATATGGCTCGCGACCTGCTCGAACGCATGTCCCAACCCCACGCCTACGACCCACCGCCGCCGTGGCACAAACGCAAGGACGACTGGTTCCTGCGGCTGCTCGGCTGCGCTCACCTGGCCGGTGGCGCTATTTTGCTTGCCGGTGGACCGCTGGGTGAAATGGGTCATTGGCCGGCCGGAATCATGGTGGCTGTCGGTTTGTATCTGGTCGTTCGCCGATAGCCAGTCGCGCAACACGCTGGCACACTGTTTCAACGCTGAATTTCACGTGGGCCTCAATTGATGAAGTGAGAGCCTGCATCGGAGTCGAAGATGAAAAACTGGCTGGACGAGATCAAGTGGGACGCCGATGGCCTGGTGCCCGCGATTGCCCAGGATCACAAGACCGGGCGCGTCCTGATGATGGCCTGGATGAACCGTGAAGCGCTGGAGCTGACCGCCGCCGAGAACCGCGCCATTTACTGGTCCCGGTCCCGGGGCAAGCTATGGCGCAAGGGCGAAGAGTCCGGTCACGTGCAGACCTTGCATGAGATGCGCCTGGACTGTGACGCCGACGTGATCATCCTGATGGTCGAGCAAGTCGGTGACATCGCCTGTCATACAGGACGCCAGAGCTGCTTTTATCGTGTCTTCGAGAACGGCGACTGGACAACCGTCGACCCGGTGCTGAAAGACCCGCATGCCATTTATTCCGCAGGACACAAACATGAGTGACACTCTGACCCGTCTGGCCCAGGTGCTGGAAGAGCGCAAAGGCGCCGCCGCCGATAGCTCGTATGTCGCCAGCCTGTACCACAAGGGCTTGAACAAGATTCTGGAAAAAGTCGGCGAAGAGTCGGTCGAAACGATCATTGCCGCCAAGGATGCCGCCATCAGCGGTGACTGCAGCGATGTGATTTACGAAACCGCCGACCTGTGGTTCCACAGCATGGTTATGCTCGCCCAACTGGGGCAGCATCCTCAGGCTGTACTCGATGAACTGGACCGTCGCTTCGGTCTGTCCGGACACGCCGAGAAAGCCTCGCGTCCGTCCGCCTGAACAACTATTAGAGAGGAGCAGCAACATGGGCATTTTTGACTGGAAACACTGGATCGTCATCCTGGTTGTTGTCGTTTTGGTATTCGGCACCAAGAAACTGAAAAACCTCGGGACTGACGTCGGCGAGTCCATCAAGGGCTTTCGCAAAGCCATGAACGATGATGAAAAACCGGCTGATCCAACCGTGACTCCGGCCCAACCGGTTCCGCCCGTTCAGCCTCAGACCACACCGGTAAACCAGCCGCACACCATCGATGTGCAGGCACAAAAAGTCGAAGAGCCAATCCGCAAAGACGTGTGAGCACAGACTAATGTTCGGTATCAGCTTCTCTGAACTGCTGCTCGTCGGCCTCGTCGCCCTGCTGGTATTGGGCCCCGAGCGCCTGCCGGGTGCTGCGCGTACGGCTGGCCTGTGGGTCGGGCGTCTGAAGCGCAGCTTCAACGCGATCAAACAGGAAGTTGAACGTGAGATCGGTGCTGACGAGATTCGTCGGCAACTGCACAACGAGCACATTCTGTCGCTGGAGCAGGAGGCGCGGAAGATCTTCTCGCCGACCCAGCAGGAGGCCACACCGGTTCAGCCTGCCGAACTGGTGACGACGCCAACGATTCATGCTCCGACGACGGAAGCTGCACCCGCCACTGCGCCGACGGAAGCGGTGAAAGCCGTTGAACCGACACCGGTCATCGCGCCCGCCGAACCCGTTGCTCCTGCCGCCGCGCCGACAATCACGGCGCCTCACGACACCCCATTGCCGCCGCGAGCCCCATGAGCGACCTTCCTGAAAATGACCAGCACATGCCGCTGGTTTCGCACCTCACCGAGTTGCGTACTCGCCTGCTGCGCTGTGTAGCGGCGATCTTCATCGTCTTTGCCGGTTTGTTCGCCTTTACCCAGCAGATCTATACCTTCGTCTCCACGCCGCTGCGGCAATACCTGCCAGTCGGCGCGACGATGATCGCCACCGACGTCTCGTCACCGTTCCTGACACCGCTGAAGCTGACCATGATGGTCTCGCTGTTCCTGGCGATCCCGGTGATCCTGCATCAGATCTGGGGCTTCATCGCACCAGGCCTTTACAAGCATGAGAAGCGCATCGCGGTGCCTTTGCTGGTCTCCAGCATTCTGTTGTTCTACGCCGGCATGGCGTTCGCCTATTACCTGGTATTCCCGCTGATCTTCAAATTCTTCGCCGCCGCCACCCCGGCTGGCGTGGAAATGATGACGGATATCAGCAGCTACCTCGACTTCGTCATGACGCTGTTCTTCGCATTTGGCGTAGCGTTCGAAATCCCGGTCGCCGTGGTGCTGCTGGTGTGGATCGGCGTGGTCGACGTCAAATACCTGAAGAAAATCCGTCCGTACGTGATCATCGGCTGCTTCGTGGTCGGCATGATCCTGACGCCGCCGGACATCTTCTCGCAGACGTTGCTGGCCGTTCCAATGTGGCTGTTGTTCGAGATCGGCATCCTGTTTGGCAGCCTGATCAGCAAACGTGGCGAGCACCCGGACGACCAGCCGGTTGACGATCACAACGACCAGCCGCCAGCGACCCAGCCGTGAACCTGCTGCTACTTGAAGAAGCTGATTTCATTGCAGCCGACCGGGCGATCCTGCGTGATCGCCGGTTGACCCACATGCAGGAAGTCCACCGCTCTGAAGTCGGTGATAGCTTGCGTGTTGGCCGCATTGGCGGATTGATGGGTTCTGCCGAACTGCTGCGCCTGGACGCAGATGAAGCCGAATTGCGGGTCACCCTTGACCAGCCGCCACCGACCAAGCTGCCATTGACCCTGATTTTGGCCCTGCCACGCCCGAAAATGCTCCGCAGGGTGTTTCAGACCGTAGCGGCCATGGGTGTGCCACGGATCATCCTGGTGAACAGCTATCGCGTCGAGAAGAGCTTCTGGCAAACGCCGTTCCTGGAGCCCGAGGCGATTCGCGAGCAGTTGATCCTGGGGCTGGAACAGGCCCGAGACACCGTGTTGCCGGAGATCGTCATCGAGAAACGCTTCAAGCCGTTCGTCGAAGACCGCCTGCCGGCCATCAGCGAAGGTACCCTCGGGTTGGTGGGCCATCCCGGCAACTACCCCGCCTGTCCTCGCGGTCTCGAAGAACCGGTGACCCTGGCCATCGGCCCGGAAGGTGGCTGGATCCCTTACGAAATAGACCTCCTGGGCAAGTCCGGTCTGCAACCGGTACAGCTCGGCGAACGCATTCTTCGGGTCGAAACAGCCGTCACTGCGCTGCTCGCACGCCTTTTCTGACACTCTTCCCTGAACACCGCACCCTGTAGGAGCTGCAGAAGGCTGCGATCTTTTGATCTTCGGTCATCTCACCAAACAAAAATCAAAAGATCGCAGCCTTCGGCAGCTCCTACAGGGCCGTGGGATGTCAGGTGAGTTGCGTCACATCCCTACAGAAACCGGCACACCTGCCGATAAAACTCCCATAAAACCTATGAGTGGTTCGAGGGAGTTTCAGCATGTACCAATGGCTAGCCGATAAACTGGGAAACGTCAGCGTCAATCGCAAGCTGGGGGTGGGTTTCGGCCTCGTTTTGCTGCTGACGATGTTGATCACCCTCACCGGCTGGACCGGCCTGAGCGGCGTGCTGAGTCGCGGTGACAAGCTGGGTTTCATTTCCAGCCTGATCGAGCTGAGCCAGGACCTGCGCATTGCCCGAATGAACTACGACATGCGTCGCGGCGAGCAAGGGCCGGGCGCGGTCAACGAAGTGCTGAGCGAACTCGACACCCGCCTGAAAACGGCACGTACGATGATTGAGCAACCTGCTGATGCCGCCATGGTCGACCAGCAAATCGCCGCCGTCGCCGAGTATAAGCGCGCCTTTGCCGACATGGCCCAAGCCACCGTTAAGCGTGAAGATGCCCGCAGCAAACTCGGGGCGACCGCCGACAATGCCGTGGCTCAGGTCGCCACGGTCGAGAAGTCCATGCTGCAAGGCGAAAACGTTGCCGATTACAGCAACGTGATCGAGCTGAGCAAGCTGCTCCAGCAGGCGCGTTATCAAGTCCGCGGCTACACCTACAGCGGTAAGGCCGAAGCAGAACAGCCCGCGCTGGACGCTATCGACAAGGCCCTGGAAAGCCTGGGAACACTCTCCTCCAAAGTGCCGGAACAGCACCTCACCAACCTCCAACAAGCCACTGAATCGCTAA
Organism: Pseudomonas sp. TNT3; assembly: GCF_010095445.2. Taxonomy (GTDB): domain Bacteria; phylum Pseudomonadota; class Gammaproteobacteria; order Pseudomonadales; family Pseudomonadaceae; genus Aquipseudomonas. Next base: position 20,833 of record NZ_WFGV02000051.1, on the reverse strand, counting down.
CGGCTTACCGCGCTGCCGTCAGCCAGTTCCGAGACTCGCAGACAGCAAACGCCACCGCTCTGAAACACATGGCCGCACAAGGCGAAATCCTGATCGACCTCAGCAAAAAACTGACGGCGTCGCAAACCGTCGTACGTGACACCGATGCCGCGCATGCCAAAAACATGCTGCTGCTGGCCACCCTCCTGGCCCTGGCGTTTGGTTTGATAGCGGCCTGGGCCATTACTCGTCAGATCGTGATTCCTCTCAACCAGACTCTAAAAGTCGCCGAGCGCATCGCGGCGGGTGACCTGACCCACAGCCTCATCTCCCAGCGCCAGGACGAACTTGGCCAACTGCAGCGCGCCATCCAGAGCATGACTCAAGGGCTGCGCGAACTGATCAGCGGCATCAGCGATGGTGTAACGCAAATCGCCAGCGCTGCCGAAGAACTGTCCGCGGTGACCGAACAGACCAGCGCCGGGGTTAACAGCCAGAAGGTTGAAACCGACCAGGTCGCAACCGCCATGAACGAAATGACCGCCACCGTGCAGGAAGTTGCACGCAACGCTGAAGAAGCCTCGGAAGCCGCCGTTGCCGCCGACCAGCAAGCCCGTGAAGGTGACAAAGTGGTCGGTGAAGCCATCGCCCAGATCGAGCGCCTGGCCCTCGAGGTTGGCAACTCCACCGAAGCCATGGGTCATCTCAAGCGCGAAAGCGACAAAATCGGCAGCGTGCTCGACGTGATCAAGTCCGTGGCCCAGCAAACCAACCTGCTTGCCCTCAACGCCGCCATCGAAGCTGCCCGCGCCGGTGAGGCAGGACGGGGTTTCGCAGTGGTCGCCGACGAAGTTCGCAGCCTCGCTCAGCGCACCCAGAAGTCCACCGAAGAAATCGAAGAGTTGATCGTCGGCCTGCAAACCGGCACCCAGCACGTCGCCACTATCATGGACAACAGCCGCACCCTGACCGACAGCAGCGTCGAACTGACCCGCCGAGCTGGAGGTTCGCTGACCAACATCACCCGCACCGTGTCGGCGATCCAGTCGATGAACCAGCAGATTGCTGCGGCAGCCGAGCAACAGAGCGCCGTGGCTGAAGAGATCAACCGCAGCGTGCTGAACGTGCGCGATGTGTCCGAGCAGACCTCGGCAGCGAGTGAAGAGACTGCGGCGTCCAGTGTTGAGCTGGCGCGGCTGGGGACGCATTTGCAGATGCTGGTGGGGCGGTTCAGGGTTTGAGGTGATGGCCTGATCTCGGTGCACTCGGCACCGAGGCGATGCCATCGCCAGCAGGCTGGCTCCCACAGTGGATTTGTGGTGTTCACACCTAACCCGGTGGGAGCTAGCCTGCTAGCGATGAGCGGCCCTCAAGGCCGCCGCAGTTAGAGAACCTGGCGCAAAAACGCCTGCGCCCGAGGATCCTTCGGCGCATCGAAGAACTCCGCTGGCGAGGCATCTTCCAGCAGTTTCCCGTGATCGAAGAACAGCACCCGGTCCGCCACTTCCCGCGCAAAACCCATTTCATGAGTAACGCAGACCATGGTCATGCCTTCCAGCGCCAGGGTTTTCATCACATCCAGCACCTCGCCGACCATCTCCGGGTCGAGGGCCGAAGTCGGTTCATCGAACAGCATCACCTTCGGCTCCATCGCCAGCGCGCGGGCAATCGCCACCCGTTGCTGCTGGCCGCCGGACAGGCGTGACGGAAATTCGTTGGCCTTTTGCGCAATGCCGACCTTCTCCAGCAACGCCAGAGCCTTGGCCTCACGCTCTTTCTTGCCGCGCTTGCGCACAACCTTTTGGGCCAGGCAAAGGTTCTCCAGCACGGTCATGTGCGGGAACAGATTGAAGTGCTGGAACACCATGCCGACTTCACGGCGGTAGGCGTTGACATCAGTTTTCGGGTCGGCCAGTTGCAAGCCGTCGATGCTCACCGACCCCGAGTCGAATTCTTCCAGGCCATTGAGGCAACGCAGGAAGGTCGACTTGCCGGAGCCAGACGGGCCGATCACCACCAGCACCTCGCCCCGCTTCACGTGCGTCGTGACGTTATCCACAGCACGAACCACCTGGCCGCGGGTGTCGAAGACTTTTACCAGATCGCGAACTTCAATCACTTTGCGCGAGCCTCCGCTCAAGCCGGCTGGCGATTTTCGACAGCGGCAGGTTGATCAACAGATAAAGACCGGCCACGCAGAACAGGATTTCGAACGGCGAAAATGAGGTGGTGATGACTTCACGGCCGCTTTTTAGCAGCTCGGTGATCGCGATCACCGACACCAGCGAGGTGTCTTTCACCAGGCTGATGAACTGCCCTGCCAAGGGTGGCAGGACGCGTTTCAACGCCTGGGGCAGCACGACATGGCGCATCGACTGACCGGCGCTCAGGCCCAACGAACGCGCCGCTTCGTTTTGGCCGCGGGCGATCGACTGCACGCCCGAACGGATGATCTCCGCAACATAGGCGCCAGTGAACAGCGAAAGCGCGGCGATCCCGGCGAATTCCCGGGACAGGTTCATCACGGTGCCGATGAAGAAGTAGAAAATGAAAATTTGTACCAGCAGCGGCGTGCCGCGCACCAGTTCGACGTAGATCGTCGAGAGGTCGCGCAACGTCGGGTTGTTCGACAGACGGCACAGGCCGGTGGCGAGGCCGATCAACAAACCGAGCACACCCGACACCACCGACAGCCACAAGGTCGTCCAAAGGCCCCACAACAGCGGACCTGCGGCCCAATGACGGGTGACACCAATGACATCGCCTTCAGCGACATCATCGCCTTGAGCGACTTGCAGGCTGTTGTCGTCCACGATCAGACGCTGTTCATCGCCAGCATCGTTGCGCAGGGTGACTTCAGCCTTGTCGCCCTTTCGCACCAGTTCGCTGACGGTGGAAATATCGGCAGCGCGCTGGGACTCTTCGGCGTGATAGGCGAAGTATTGCGGCACACGGTTCCAGCGCCATTCGTATGACATCAGCGACGTGGCGTAATACAACGCGCCGGCCAGGCCGATCAGCACGAGCACGGTTAGAACGTGCCATGGCCATTGGGATTTTCTTTGTTTCATTTGTCAGCAGTTTCCAGAATTCGTGTCGCCAGGAACGGCGTCATCGAGCCAGTTCGCGGTCCTGTAGCAGCTGCCGAGGTACGAGGCTGCGTTGCGTGTCCGCAGGACCGCCCCAAAGGGCCGCTACGCAGCCCAGCGCAGCCTCGTACCTCGGCAGCTGCTACAGGGGGCGAGGCTGTTCGCGATTGGCGCTGAAGCCTTATTCCATATCCTTGAGCCAAGCGGTGTCTTTGAACCACTTGTCATGGATGCGATCGTAGGTGCCGTCTTCGTGGATCTGGTGCAGAAAGTTGTTGATGAAGTTGATGCTGTCGTAGTCACCCTTCTTCAAACCAAAGGCCAGCGGCTCGTAGGTGAACGGCTTGTCGAGGAACACCAGCTTGCCGGCACCCACTTTGTTCACCGCAACAACGTTGTACGGCGCGTCGTAGATGAACGCGTCGGCCTTGCCGTTGACCACGTCAAGCACGGCTTCCTGCTCGTTGTCGTAGCCGTGGTATTTGGCTTTGGAGATCAGCTTTTTGGCGACCATTTCGCCGGTGGTGCCTAGCTTGGAGGTGATGCGGTAGTCGGCGGTGTTCAGGTCTTTATAGGACTTGATGGTGCCTTCGAGCTCCTTGCGGATCAGCAGGGTCTGGCCGACCACGATGAAGGGGTCGCTGAAGTTCAGGCGCAGGTTGCGTTCCTGGGTCAGGGTCATGCCACTGCCGATCATGTCGAACTTGTCGGTCATCAGGGCCGGGATGATGCCGTCGTAGCCGGTGGACACCAGCTCCAGCTTGACGCCCATGGCCTTGGTCATGGCTTTGAGGATGTCGACTTCGAAACCGATGATTTCGCCGCGCTTGTTGGTCATTTCGAACGGCATGTAGGTCGGGTCCATCCCGACTTTCAGCGTGCCGCGCTTGACCGCGTCATCGATGGCACCGGCCTGCGCCGTGTTGATTGCAACCAAAGCCGTGACGCCGACCAGCAGCATCGAAAGATACTTCTTCATCATCAAGTCCCCAAAACCATTGCGGTGTGAGGCACGCAATCGGCGGTTTTCCCTGGAAAACCGGCAGATACGAACAGAAAGCTGTCCGGGCGCACCAATTCGGGGACGGATGCTAACGTAGCCTCGGAGGATTTGTTAGACGCAAAAGCAAAAGATCGCAGCCTTCGGCAGCTCCTACAGGGTCGGGTTAACACCGAACAACGTAGGAGCTGCCGAAGGCTGCGATCTTTTAATGGCCCCCCCGCTTCATCTGGCAGCGGGGGCCATGCTCACGCCAACTGAGGCTGTGCGCTCAGCGGTTTGAGCGGGAGCAACGGTGCATGGGGATCGGCTTTCACCGATTTGCGCCAGGCTTCCAGCCACTCGGGGTGACCTTCGTTCCAGATTTGCTCATGCAGACGACCCAATGCCACAGGGTCACTGAGCAACTGCAAGCGCTCGTTGTTGTTCAGACCTGCGGGCCCGACCTTCAACGCGTGACGCACACGCTCGACGCGCAGCCACTCAATCGGCTCGGCCTGACCGTGACGGGAGGTCGCCAGCGAGCACGCCAAGGCGTTCTGCTGTGGATCGACTACCGACCGGATGAAGCCGTCATTCAGCGCGTGATAACGGTTTTCATGGGTGTACTGGTCCGTTGCCACCAGCGCCTGCGGCGGATTGTATTCCTCAGGGATCAGGAACAGGCTCTCGTCACGGGACTTGAGGCCCAGGCCGACACGACTGGAAATCACCGACACCGGAATCGACAACATCAACGAACCGACGATCGGCACCAGCCACCACAGGAAGCTCGGGTTCAGCCAGATCACCAGCAGCGCCCAGAAGAAGCCCAGCAAGGTCTGCGGACCATGGCGTTTTACCGCTTCGCTCCACGGCGTGGAGTCATCGTCACGTTGTGGCGAGTTCCAGGTCGCGGCCCAACCGAGGAACGCAGCCAGGACGAAACGGGTGTGGAAAATCATCCGCACCGGCGCCAGCAGCATGGAGAACAGCATCTCCAGCAGCATCGACATCGTCACCTTGAACTTGCCACCGAACTCTTTCGCGCCCTTGGCCCAGATCAGGATGATGCTCAACAGCTTCGGCAGGAACAACAGCACGACTGTGGTCGAGAAAAGCGCGACCGCCTTGTCCGGATGCCATTGAGGCCATAGCGGATAGAGCTGCCGGGGTTCCATGAAGTACTGCGGTTCCATCAGCGTGTTGACCGCCAGCAGCGCCGTCGACAGCACCAGGAAGAAGAACCACAGAGGCGCCGACAGGTAAGACATCACGCCTGTCAGGAACACCGCGCGGTGAACCGGGTGCATGCCCTTGACCAGGAACAACCGGAAGTTCATCAGGTTGCCGTGGCACCAACGACGGTCACGCTTGAGTTCGTCCAACAGGTTGGGCGGCAGTTCTTCGTAGCTACCCGGCAGATCGTAGGCAATCCACACGCCCCAGCCGGCACGGCGCATCAGCGCGGCTTCAACGAAGTCGTGGGACAGGATCGCACCAGCAAATGCGCCTTTACCGGGCAATGGCGCCAGTGCGCAATGCTCGATGAACGGCTTCATGCGGATGATCGCGTTGTGACCCCAGTAGTGGGATTCGCCCAACTGCCAGAAGTGCAGACCGGCGGTAAAAAGCGGGCCGTAAACACGGGTGGCGAACTGCTGCATGCGTGCATACAGCGTGTCCATGCCCGATGCACGCGGCGCGGTCTGGATAATCCCGGCGTCCGGCGTGGCTTCCATCAAGCGCACCAGACTGGTCAGGCATTCACCGCTCATCACGGAGTCCGCGTCGAGCACGACCATGTACTTGTAGTCACCGCCCCAGCGACGGCAGAAGTCGTCGAGGTTGCCGCTTTTGCGTTTGACGCGACGGCGACGGCGGCGGTAGAAAATCTTGCCGAAGCCTTTTGCTTCACGGCAGACGTCCAGCCAGGCTTGCTGTTCGGCGACGCAGATGTCTGCATCGTTACTGTCGCTGAGTACGAAGAAGTCGAAGCGGTCCAGGTCTCCCGTGGCGGCTACCGACTCGAACGTTGCTCGCAGGCCGGCGAAAACCCGCGGCACATCTTCGTTGCAGATCGGCATCACCAACGCGGTGCGCGCGTCCTTGGCGATCGGCTCATTGCCAGCACTTTTACCGGAGATACGGTATTTATCGTGACCGGTGAGCAACTCTAGGAAGCCCATCAGTGCTGTCCAGAAACCGGCCGATACCCAGCAAAACAGAATCCCGAACAGAATCAGGATGCTGGTTTGCAGTGCATACGGCAGTACTTGCGTGGCCGTTTGCAACAGCGGTTGATGCAGCACTTCGTTGAGGTCGACAAACGACCAGCCCTGGTACGGCATGATGCCTTTCATGTACCAGCCAGCGACGATCGTCTGGCCAAGCATCAGCACCAGCAATATGTAACGACGGATCGATCCCACCGTGCGCCAGCGTGCAGCCGGCAGCACACGTTCATCCTTCGGCGGAGCCGGCGGATTGGTGCGACCGGTCAGGCGACGCCAGCCGCGCACCAGAATGTTGGTGCGCCACGGCTCTGGCACGACTTTGGTCCGACGAATCGGCGGGGTTGCCTTGAGGCATACCCGGCCACTGGCATCCAGCACCAGCATTTCCGCGTCTTGCAGTTCTTCAGCGGTGCTCAAGGTCAGGCGCTTGCCGACCGAGGCCTGGGCGGCCTCGCTCGGTGCGTCGAACGTCGAGGACGACAGGCGTTGATGCAGTTCACTGAACGACTGGCAGCCCGCGAGTTCCGCGCGCTGCTCGTCGGTCATCGGCAGATGCGCCAGATACTCTGCAAGAGTCTCCGGCTGTACTTGAGAGTTACTCATCGGCAGGCAACTGGTAGCTCCAGGTCTCGGTCAGGACTTGTTCAGTCGGTGCCGATTCCGGTGTGGCTGGGGCCGCGTCGGCAGCTGCAGGCTGCTTGGCGTCTTTGTTGTCCTTGTTCTGGGTATCCGTTGCCGGCTTGGCATCGGCCGGTTTGGCCTCTGCCTGCTTGGCTTCTTTAGCTTCCTTGTCCGCCTTCTCCTGCTGCTTGGCGGCAACCTTGTCGGCCTTGGCTACAGAAGAGTTGGAGACCGGGAGCGACGTCTTGGCGAGATCGGCAGGCACGATGTTCTGCACCAGGGCCGCACGCATCTCGGTGGACTTGCTCGGATCCTTGATCTTCATGCGCAGCGTCAGGCGCCAGCCCTTGGTTTCAGGGTTGTAGCGCACGCTGTTCTCGACCAGCTCGGCGTTATCGCCAACGCTGACCTGACTGCGAACATCGGTATCCGGCGACAAAGCTGCCAAGGATGGACCTTCAAAATCCACCAGGTAAGCAACGCTGCCATCCGGCTGACGGATCAGGTTGGACTGCTTGACGTCACCCGTGGAGCGCAAGGTCTGGCTGACCCAGGCGCTGTCCGGTGCGTGCAGCGCGGCTTCGTCGATGGTCCAGTGCATGCGATAAGCGACGTCCAGCGGTTGGCCAGGCTCAGGCAGCTTCTCCGGGCTCCAGAACGCAACGATGTTGTCGTTGGTTTCATCGGCCGTCGGGATTTCCACCAGGTCTACAGAACCCTTGCCCCAATCGCCTTTTGGCTCGATCCAGGCACTTGGGCGTTTGTCGTAACGGTCATCCAGGTCTTCATAGTGGCTGAAGTCGCGGCCACGTTGCAGCAAGCCAAAACCACGCGGGTTTTCGACTGCGAAGTTGCTCACGGCAAGGTGTTTAGGGTTGTTCAGCGGACGCCAGATCCATTCGCCATTGCCGGCGTGGATAGCCAGACCGCTTGAATCGTGCAGCTCGCGACGGTAATTCAGCACTTTGGAGGGCTGGTTGGCACCGAAGAGGAACATGCTCGTCAGCGGAGCGATACCCAGCTTGGTAACCTTGTCACGCAGGAACATTTGCGCCTTGACGTCGACAACGGTGTCGCTGCCTGGACGCAGGGTCAGGCGGTAGGCACCGGTCGCTCGCGGCGAATCCAGCAGCGCGAAAATTACCAGGTGCTTGTCGCCCGGCTTCGGCTGTTCAATCCAGAATTCGGTGAAACGCGGAAACTCTTCGCCGGACGGCAAAGCGGTATCGATGGCCATGCCGCGAGCGGACAAGCCATAGGTGTGACCTTTGCCGACAACGCGGAAATAGCTCGCGCCCAGCATGGTCATGATTTCGTCTTGCTTGTCGGCTTTGTTGATCGGGTACAGCACACGGAAACCGGCATAACCCAGTTGTTCAGTGGCCTTAGGATCAAACTTCACATCGCCGAAATCGAAACGACTTGGGTCGTATTTGATCTCTTCGACGGTATTAGCCGTGATTTCGTTGATTTTCACCGGCGTATCGAAATGCATACCCTGGTGATAAAAGGACAGCTTGAACGGGGTTTTTTGATCGGCCCATTCGGCTTTTTCGGTGCGGAAACGAATTTTTTGATAGTCCGCGAATTTCATCTCGCGGAATTCGTTCGGCAGATTACTGCGCGGGGCTTCGTATTTCTGCCCGGCCAACTCTTTTGCCTTGGCCGATACATCATCCAGACTGAAAGCCCAAAGCTGACCGGCGCTGAGCAGGCAGAGCAGTGCAGAGCCCGCTACCAGAGCGCTTCGGAACCGTTTGGCAGACAATTTTGGAGCATTACAGGGACTAACAATCACGAGCAACCCTCGCCGAAAACAGATCAAAAAACCAACGGCCAGTTAAAGTGCCTGCACGGTGTACGGTATCGAAAACCCGACCCTGCGAACGACTCTTGCCAAGTTGGCGAGCATTATTCCGACTCCTATGGGGCAAAATGATTCCCCAAGAGGTCCAGGACAAGTCTCTACCTAAGTCAAAAATGGGCCAACGAACGCTGATCCCCGTAGCGCGCGATTATCTAGCAGGCCGCGTTACAACGCATCAGGGGTAACAAAGTATTTATCGCGAAAAACCCCTGCTTTCAGTCGAAAAGGGCTTAAAAAGTTGTTTCAAGCGCTTTCAGGTCTGTAACAGGAAGGTGACCGGGCCATCATTGACCAAGTGCACCTGCATATCCGCGCCGAATCTACCTGATGCCACAGTGCCATGCACTTGTTTCGCTTTGTTTAATAGATAGTCGAAAAGCTCTTCACCCAAGGCCGGAGGGGCGGCGGTCGAAAAACCCGGGCGCAACCCGCTGCGTGTGTCGGCGGCGAGGGTGAACTGAGAGACCAGCAGCAGCCCGCCACCGACATCGGCCAAGGACAAATTCATTTTGCCTTCAGCGTCACTGAACACCCGATAGTTAAGCAGCTTATGGAGAAGTTTGTCGGCGCTGGCCCGCGTATCGTCGGGTTCGACCGCCACCAGGACCAACAAACCCTGGTCGACCGCGCCGACCACCTCGCCTTCTACTTCGACTCGCGCGCCTCGCACGCGCTGCAACAACCCCTTCATGCTTCTTCTGGCGCCAGGTCGAGCATACGCCGCGCCATCAGGTCGGCGGCACGCACCAGTGCATCGGTGATCCCCGGCTCGGAGGCCGCATGGCCGGCGTCACGGATGACTTGCAGTTCGCTGTTGGGCCAGTTCTGGTGCAATTCCCAGGCGTTATCCAATGGGCAGATAACGTCGTAGCGGCCATGGACGATCACGCCAGGCAAGTGGGCGATCTTGCCCATGTCACGAATCAGCTGGTTCGGTTCAAGAAACGCATTGTTGGTGAAGTAGTGGCATTCGATACGGGCGATCGACAAGGCGCGTTGCGGCTCGGAGAAACGATCGACGACCAGCGGATTCGGACGCAAGGTCGCGGTCCGCCCTTCCCATGTGGACCAGGCCTTGGCCGCGTGCATCTGGGCGATCTGATCGTTGCCGGTCAGGCGTTTGTGGAATGCTGTGAGCAAGTCGCCGCGCTCGTCCATCGGGATCGGCGCGATGTAATCCTGCCAGTAATCCGGGAACAGACGGCTGGCGCCAGCCTGGTAGAACCACTCGATTTCTTGCGGACGGCAGAGAAAAATCCCGCGCAGGATCAGACCGTGCACGCGCTCCGGGTGGGTCTGCGCGTAAGCCAGCGCCAGCGTCGAACCCCAGGAACCGCCGAACAGTACCCATTTCTCGATACCCAGGTGTTTACGGATTCGCTCAAGATCGGCGACCAGATCCCAGGTGGTGTTGTTTTCCAGGCTGGCGTGGGGCGTGGAGCGACCGCAGCCGCGCTGGTCGAAGGTGACAATGCGATACAGGTTCGGATCGAAGTAACGACGGCTCTGGGCATCACATCCGGCGCCGGGACCGCCGTGGATGAACACCACCGGCAAACCCTCCGGTGAACCGCTTTCGTCAACGTAGAGTGTGTGGGTTTCATCGACGGCCAGATCGTGCCGGGCGTGGGGTTTGATCTGCGGGTACAAAGTCTGCATTGCGCGCTCCGTAAGGGGTCGAGGTCATCCCTGGGGGGACTACTATTATTCTGCCGTGAGGCATCATAAACCCGAATTACGTGAATGAGCATGTCCTGTGTAGGAGCGAGCTTGCTCGCGAAAAACGTGAGGGTACATATTCATCCAAGTGCCCCCCGTTATCGTTAACGTCCATCGCGAGCAAGCTCGCTCCTACACGTTTTAGCCTCGATAATGCGCCTGCCCCCAATCCAGCAACCCTTGCAACAATTCCTTCAGCACCACCTGAGTCGGTGCCGCGAGATCAGGCCGGTAACGGAACGGCTCGAACTCTTCCATGTACGTGCACTGCCCCAGTTCAAGCTGCACCGCATGAATGTTCTCGGCCGGGTTGCCGTAGTTTCGGGTGATGTGGCCGCCCTTGAAGCGGCCGTTCAGCACATGGCTGTACTCGCCGTGGCGCGCACAGATCGCCTCCAGCTGCGACGCCAATTGCGCATCGCAACTGGCACCATTGAAGGTGCCCAGGTTGAAGTCCGGCAGCTTGCCGTCGAACAGGTGCGGGATGATCGAGCGAATCGAATGCGCATCGAACAGCAACGCATAGCCGAATTCGGCTTTGAGTCGAGCCAGCTCGTTCTGCAAGGTGCTGTGATACGGCGTCCAGATCTGCTCCAGGTAGGTCGCCCGCTCTGCCGCCGACGGCTCCATGCCTTCACGGAACAACGGAATGCCGTCGAACAGCGTCGCGGGATACAGACCGGTCGTGGCACCCGCATATAAAGGCTTGTCATCTGACGGACGGTTCAGGTCGATGACAAATCGCGAGTACTCGGCAGCCAGGGTACTGGCACCCAATTCAGCGGCAAATTCATAAAGCGTGGGGATGTGCCAGTCGGTGTCCGGCAAGCTGCGCGCATCGGGGATCAACCCGGTTTCTACCGCAGGTGTCAGGCGCAAGCCGGCGTGAGGCATGCTGATCAGCAGCGGCACACGGCCTTGTTTGAAGTTCAGAACTTTATCCACAACTGTTCTCCTAAACGCTCGTTTCGACGCCGTGACGCACGACGCGTTTTTCCAGATCACCGCCCAGCCAGTACGAAAGGTCGGCAGGACGATCGATTTGCCAGGCAACAAAGTCCGCAACCTTGCCGACCTCCAGCGAACCGTGGGTGTCCGCCATACCCAAAGCGCTGGCGGCATGAATTGTCGCGCCGGCCAGGGCTTCTTCCGGGGTCATGCGAAAGCAGGTGCAGGCCATGTTCAGCATCAGGCGCAACGACAGCCCAGGCGAAGTGCCGGGGTTCAGATCGCTGGCAATGGCGATTTTCACACCGTGTTTGCGCAAGGCGTCCATTGGTGGCAACTGGGTTTCACGCAGGAAGTAGAACGCCCCCGGCAGCAGTACCGCGACGGTGCCGGACTTCGCCATGGCGATGGCATCGTCTTCGGTCATGAATTCCAGATGATCGGCAGACAGGGCGTGGTACCGCGCGGCCAGACTCGAGCCATGCAGCGACGATAGTTGTTCGGCATGCAGCTTCACCGGCAATCCGAGTTCCTGTGCGGCAATGAATACCCGCTCGACCTGCTCCTGAGAAAACGCCAGGTATTCGCAGAAGGCATCCACCGCATCCACCAAACCTTCGGCAGCCAGCGCCGGAAGCATATCGGCACAGATGTGATCGATGTAGGCGTCGGCGCGATCCACGTATTCCGGCGGCAGGGCGTGAGCGGCCAGGCAGGTGGTGCGCACGCTGACCGGCAGTTCGGCGCCAAGGCGCCGGGCCACGCGCAGCATCTTGCGTTCGTTGTCCAGGTTCAGGCCGTAGCCGGATTTGATTTCGATGCTGGTGACGCCATCGCGCATCAGGCTTTTCAGACGCTTGGCGGCGCTGGCGAACAGTTCGTCTTCGGTTGCGGCGCGGGTGGCGCGAACGGTGCTGGCGATACCCCCCCCTTTGGCGGCGATTTCCGAGTAGCTGACGCCTTGCAGGCGCTGTTCGAATTCGCCGCTGCGGTTACCGCCGAACACCGTGTGGGTGTGGCAGTCGATCAGGCCCGGTGTAACCCAGGCCCCTTTCAAATCGTTGACCGCCGGGTACTCGCCGGACGGCAATTCGCTGCGCGGGCCAACCCACTCAATGTGCGCACCGGACGTCACGATGGCCGCGTCCTCGATGATCGAGTAGACGCCTTGCGCCATGGTTGCGACGTGGCAGTGTTGCCAGAGAGTTTTCATCCCTTAGTCTCCACAGTATTCAAAATAGAATCGCCAGCAGGCTGGCTCCCACAGTTGGAATGCGTACCTCTGTGGGAGCCAGCCTGCTGGCGATGAGTCCATCACAGGCTAGGCAAAAGCTTGGTCGACACCAGCTCGTTCAAGCAACGGGTCGCCAACAACTCAGTCGCGGCATTAATGTCCGGCGCGAAGAAACGGTCTTTCTCATAGAACGGCACTTCTTTACGCAGAATCCCACGTGCCTGTTCCAGCTTCGCCGAGGTCTTCAAGCCTTCACGCAAGTCCAGGCCCTGGCACGCTGCCAGCCATTCCACCGCAAGAACACCGCGGGTGTTTTCGGCCATCTCCCACAGACGCTTGCCTGCAGCGGGCGCCATGGACACGTGGTCTTCCTGGTTGGCCGAGGTCGGCAAGCTGTCCACGGAATGCGGATGGGACAATGCCTTGTTCTCGCTGGCCAATGCGGCAGCCGTCACTTGGGCGATCATGAAACCGGAGTTCACGCCGCCATTGGCCACCAGGAACGGCGGCAGTTGCGACATGTGCTTGTCCATCATCAGCGAAATACGACGCTCGCTCAGGGAGCCGATTTCCGCGATCGCCAACGCCATGTTGTCAGCGGCCATGGCCACTGGCTCGGCGTGGAAGTTACCGCCAGAAATCACATCGCCTTCAGCCGCGAACACCAGCGGATTATCCGAGACTGCGTTGGCTTCGATGGCGAGCACTTCGGCGGCCTGACGGAACTGGGTCAGGCAGGCGCCCATGACTTGTGGCTGGCAGCGCAGGGAGTACGGGTCCTGAACCTTCTCGCAGTTCTGATGCGAATCGGACACTTCGCTGCGCTCGCCGAGCAGATCGCGGTAAGCGGCCGCGGCGTCGATCTGGCCTTTCTGGCCACGCGCGGCATGGATACGGGCGTCGAACGGTGAGCGCGAACCCAGCACGGCTTCCACCGTCAACGCACCCAGCGCAACAGCACCAGCGAACAGGTCTTCACCTTCGAACAGACCACGCAGCGCATAAGCGGTGGACACCTGAGTACCGTTGAGCAGCGCCAGACCTTCTTTCGCCGCCAACGTCAGCGGGGTCAGGCCGGCCACTTTCAGCGCTTCGGTCGCCTCCAGCCATTCGCCTTTGTAGCGCGCCTTGCCTTCGCCCAGCAGCACCAGCGACATGTGCGCCAACGGCGCCAGATCACCCGAGGCGCCGACGGAGCCCTTCAATGGAATGTGGGGATAAACCTCGGCGTTGATCAGGGCGATCAACGCGTCGATCACCACCCGGCGAATGCCGGAGAAGCCACGGCTCAGGCCGTTGACCTTGAGCACCATGACCAGACGCACCAGTGCGTCGCTGATCGGTTCGCCAACACCGGCGGCGTGGGACAGCACCAGCGAGCGCTGCAGGTTTTCCAGGTCTTCGCTGGCGATGCGGGTCGAGGCCAGCAGGCCAAACCCGGTGTTGATGCCGTAGGCAGTACGGTTCTCGGCGAGAATCTGTTCCACGCACGCGACACTGGCTTCGATCTGGGCCGAAGCGCTGCTGCCGAGTGTCAGTTGCACGGGCTGCTGATAGATATCACGCAGTTGGGCGAGGCTCAGCTGGCCGGGAATCAGGTTTAGGGCTGTCATTTTGTGCTCCTTTTGAGAGTTGTAAATGCTCTCTGTTTAGAGAGGCAGACCAGACGCTCCGGAAATATCCGTTGTCCGTCGCTTCCCCCTTTTTGAGGGGGCTGGCGCCTTGGCACGCTGGTTTTGGATAAAAATCAGTTCAGATTCGGCAAAGCTTTGTGCAGCAGATTCGGTTCTTTCAACACACTGGCCGCAGCGGCAATGTCCGGCGCCAACCAGCGATCCTGATCGTAAGCCGGGACACGCTCGCGCAGCAGACGCCATGCCGCATCGGTGCCAGCACCAAAGCGCTGTTCTTTCAGGAACTCGAATGCCTGGGCCGCCAGCAAGTACTCGATGGCGAGAATCTGCGTGCAGTTTTCCAGGCCGCGGTGCAGCTTCAGCGCCGCATTGGTGCCAAGGCTCAGGTGATCTTCCTGCAGGCCAGAGGTGACGTAGTTATCGAGCACGGCCGGTTGCGCCAGTTGGCGGTTTTCCGCGCACAGCGAAGCGGCGACGTATTGCACGATCATCATCCCGGAGTTCACGCCCGGGTTGGCCACCAGAAAGGCCGGCAGGCCGCTGACGTGCGGGTTGATCAAGCGATCCAGGCGACGCTCGGCGATGGAGCCGATCTCCGCCATGGCGATGGCCAGCAGGTCCGCCGCCATGGCTACAGATTGGCCATGCGGGTTGGCCTGGGACACCACGCGGTAGTTGTCCGCAGTGCCCAGCACCAGCGGATTGTCGGTGGCGCTGTTGAGTTCGGTTTCGATCTGACGGGTCGCGTGCACCAGTTGGTCGCGCGCGGCGCCGTGCACTTGCGGGATGGAACGAATGCTCAGGGCGTCCTGAGTCCGAATGCCTTTGCTCTGGGCAATCACTTCGCTGCCGTCGAGCAAGGCGCGCAGGTTGATACCGACCTGCTGCATACCCGGATGCGGCTTGAGCGCGATGATTTCGGCGTCAAAAGCGTCGATCTGCCCCCGCTGGGCTTCGAAGCTCATGGCACCAATCACGTCGGCCCACTGCAACAGATGCTCGGCGTCGGCAATGGCCAGGCAGCTCAGGCCAGTCATGCACGGCGTGCCGTTGACCAGGCACAGACCATCTTTGGCACCCAGTTTGACCGGTTGCAGCCCTTCTTCCGCCAATGCCTGCTGCGCGGAGACGATGTGCCCGCGGTAGCTGACATTGCCGACACCCAGCAGCGCGATGCCGATGTGCGCCATGTGGGTCAAATAGCCCACGGAGCCCTGGGACGGCACTTGCGGGGTGATGCCACGGTTGAGCAACGCCAGCAGCGCTTCAACTACCTGGCGGTGCAGGCCGGATTTGCCGTGGCTGTAGTTGATGACCGCGGCGCACATGATCGAGCGAGTCTGCTCGTCGGCCAGCGGCGCGCCAACGCCACAGGCGTGGCTGAGCAAGGTGTTGCGCGACAACTGGCTGAGTTGTTCATCCTGCAGCGAGACGTTGCACAGCGCGCCCAGGCCGGTGTTGATGCCATAGGCGCGTTCGCCACTGGTGACGATGCGCTGGACGATCGCCTGGGCATTCTCGATGCGCGCCCAGATTTGGGGGGACAGCTCGAGCTGTGCGCCATGACGGGCGACGGCGACCACGTTCTGCCAAGTGACTTGCGCTTCGGTGATAACGATTTTTTCAGCCTGGGACATCATTGACCTCAATCCGGAATATTGATGCAGCTTCACTGGCCCCATCGCGGGCAAGCCCGGCTCCCACAGGTTCTCTTGTGTAAACAACATCTGTGCAACACAACTAAACCTGTGGGAGCCGGGCTTGCCCGCGATGAGGCCGGAACAAGCACCGCAGATCTCTTTAAACCACCGCAGCCCGACGCTGCACGAACCGGTCGACATACTCATCCGCTGGCGAATGCAGGATCTCGCGCGGCGTGCCGACCTGGATCAGGCGGCCGTCCTTGAGGATCGCAATGCGATTGCCGATGCGCACGGCCTCGTCGAGGTCGTGGGTGATGAAAACGATGGTCTTGTGCAAGGTCTTTTGCAGCTCCAGCAACTGGTCCTGCATCTCCGCACGGATCAGCGGATCGAGGGCGCTGAAGGCTTCGTCCATCAGGATGATGTCAGTGTCCGCCGCCAAGGCGCGGGCCAGGCCCACACGCTGGCGCATGCCGCCCGAGAGCTGGTGCGGGTATTTGTTTTCGTAGCCTTTGAGGCCCACGGTGTTGATCCAGTGCAGGGCACGCTCGGTGCACATCTGCTTGCTCTCGCCGCGCACTTTCAGGCCGTAGGCGACGTTGTCCACCACGGTCTTGTGCGGCAGCAGGCCGAAGCTCTGGAACACCATGCTGATCTTGTGCCGACGAAATTCGCGCAAGGCTTCCATGTCGTATTGCAGGATGTCCACGCCGTCCACCAGGATCGCGCCGCTGGTGGGATCGATCAGGCGATTGAAGTGGCGAACCAGCGTCGACTTGCCGGAGCCCGAGAGGCCCATGATCACGAAGATCTCACCGGTTCCGATGCTCAACGACAAGTCGTTCACACCCACCACGCAGCCGGTTTCGGAAAGCACCTGATCCTTGGTCTTGCCTTGGCCAACCATGGCCAACGCATCCTTGGAACGGTTGCCGAAAATCTTGAAGACGTTTTTGACTTCGATCTTGCTCACGGTTGCGTCGTTCATTTGCTCACCTCATGCCGTGGCCGACCATACGCCTGAGTAATGCGGTCGATGACCACTGCCAGAATCACGATCGCCAGACCGGCTTCCAGGCCTCGTCCAACGTTGAGGGTCTGAATCCCCACCAACACATCTTCACCCAGGCCACGGGCACCGATCATCGAGGCAATCACCACCATCGACAGGGCCATCATGGTGGTCTGGTTGATCCCGGCCATGATGCTCGGCAGGGCCAGCGGCAGTTGCACGCCGAACAGTTGTTGCCAGCGGTTGGCACCGAAGGCGTTGATGGCCTCCATCACTTCTCCGTCGACCTGGCGAATGCCCAGATCGGTCAGGCGGATCAGCGGCGGCGCGGCGTAAATCACGGTCGCGAAAATCGCCGGCACCTTGCCCAGGCCGAACAGCATCAACACCGGGATCAGGTACACGAAACTTGGCATGGTCTGCATGATGTCGAGCAACGGCATCAGTACCGAACGCAGGCGATTGCTGCGCGCCGAGAGGATGCCCAGCGGAATGCCGATCAGCACCGAAATCACCGTCGCGACCATCATCAGAGCGAGCGTCTGCATCAGCTTGTCCCAGAGGCCAACCGCCCCCACCAGGAACAACAAGCCGACAATGACAGCGGTGGTCACGATCTTGCGGGTCGCGTGCCAGGCCACACCTGCAACGATTGCCAGCATCAGCCACCAGGGCGCCGCACGCAGCAGGCCTTCAAGGTTGACGATGGCCCACAACAGGGTGTCTGAGATGTGTCGGAACACATCGCCGTAATTGGTCACCAGCGAATCGACCCAACCGTTGACCCAGTCGGCGATGGAAAAGGTAAAGCTTTCGGGAAACATAAGAGACTCTCAATCAAGGGGTTGCGATGCAGCACCCGACTGCCGTCGCCGGCAGTCGACGAAGCTGGACCTACAAAGCCGCGTCGATCTTCTTGGCTGCGTCTTCGCTTACCCACGCATGCCAGACTTCAGGATGTTCCTTGAGGAAGATTTTCGCCAGCTTCGGCGAAGCAATCCGCTCCTTCGCCATGCGCCCCAGGTTCTGGTTCAGCAGGTCGATCGGCAGGTTGACCTTTTCCAGCACGGCCACCAGTTCCGGGGCCTCGTCGTGGAAGGTTTTGGACAGGCCGACCTTGATGGTCACGCTCTTGTCCACGCCCGGTTTCTCTTCAAGCTTGACCAGGTCGACCTGCCCCATCAGCGGCGTCGGCGACCAGTAGTAGAACAGGATCGGCTCGCCACGCTTGTAGCTCGACAGCACCGCTGCATCCAGCGCCGGGCCGGTGCCTGGGCGGAAGTTGGTGTAGGTGCTTTCCAGGCCGTAGCTCTTCAGCATCTCGCTGTTGTCCAGCTCACAGGTCCAGCCGGCCGGGCAATTGTAGAAACGGCCTTTGGACGGTTCTTCCTGATCCTTGAACACGCTGGCGTACTTGGCCAGATCAGCAATGTTTTTAAGGTCTGGCGCCTTGGCTTCCAGCTTGCGATTGGCATCGCCTTCGATCACGTAGCGCGGTACGTACCAGCCTTCGACAGCGCCCGTAATCGGAGCGCCCACACCGACGACCTTGCCGGCCTTCTCGGCCTTGTTCCAGACTTCACTACGCCCCACCCATTCTTCGGCGAAGACTTGAATGTCGTTGCTGCTCAGGGCGTTTTCCATGGTGATGGAGTTGCCTGGCAAGCTGTCGGTCTTGCAGTCGTAGCCTTTCTCCAACACGACTTGCAGCACGTCGGTCAGGAGCATGCCGCTTTCCCAGTTGAGGCCGGCGAACTTCACCGGTTTACCGGATTCGCACCAACCGGCTGCCTGGCTGGCGCCGGCGCTGGCGAGCAGGCCCATGGAAATCAATGTAGTCAGCAGGGTCTTGTTCGATTTCATTGTTGTGACGCTCCTAATCATGAGTTGGCTTACGGCAGTCAAGAGGCATCCAGCCCTGTCCTCGTCCAATCAGGCCCGCGCCGCAGCGCGACTGGCCCCGCTCGTTACTGGTTGTCCAACACTGTCCTGCTCGACCGGCAGAATCAGTTGATCGGGCACTGAGCCGTGCCATTTTTTCGCACACACGTAATACAGGGCTGCAGGAAGCACCAGACCAATGATCCAGGAGATATCCACATCACCCAGGGCCGCTACCAGCGGACCGGTATAGAACTTGGTGGAGATGAACGGTAGCTGCACCAGTACACCGAAAACATAGACGCTGATACCCAATGGGTTCCAACGGCCGTAGCGACCTTTCGGATCGGACAGCGCTGGCACGTCATAACGCTCGCGAGTGATGCAGTAGTAGTCCACCAGGTTGATCGCGCTCCATGGCGTAAAGAACGCCAGCAGGAACAGGATGAAGGACTTGAATGCACCGAGGAACGAGTGCTGGCCGAGCAATGCCATCAGGGTCGCAGCACCGACGATGACCAGCACGAAGACCAGACGCTGCAAGCGCGTGACCTTCAGCTCACCACGGAAGCCGCTGATGATGGTCGCAATGCACATGAAGCTGCCGTAGGAATTGAGCGTGGAGATGGTGACCTTGCCGAAGGCGATGCTGAAGTACAGCAGCGCGGCGGTGGCACCGGTCCCGCCCAGACCCACGATGTAGGCGACTTCGTGACCGACGAACTGGCCGTTGGCCGATGCAGCGGCGAACACACCGAGGATCATTGCCACCTGTGCACCAATGACCGAACCCGCGCCAGCGGCGAAAAAGGTCTTCACCGAGGAAGTCTTGCTTGGAAGGTAGCGCGAATAGTCAGCCACGTAAGGGCCGAAGGCGATCTGCCAGGACGCCGCGAGTGATACAGCCAGCAGGAAGCTGCTCCAGCTGAAGTGGCGGATTTCCAGCAGTGCGCCAACGTCCGTCTGGCTCATGAGACGGCTGAACAGGAAAACGAAAGCAATCACGCCAATGACACTGGCGACGCGGCCAATCCAATGGATCACCCGATAGCCGAGCACCGTGACCAGCACGATGACACTGGCAAAAATGAGGATACCGACGCTGTCGCTGACGCCGAACAACTGGCCCAGCGCCTGGCCGGAAAGTACGGTGCCCGTGGCAGTGAAACCGAGGTACATCAAGCAGACCAGTACGATCGGGATGGCCGCGCCATAAACACCGAACTGTACCCGGCTGGAAATCATCTGTGGCAGGCCAAGCTTGGGCCCTTGCGCCGCATGCAACGCCATCACCCCGCCCCCCAGCAGTTGACCGATCAACAGACCGATCAACGACCAGAACACATCACCACCCAGCACCACGGCCAAGGCCCCGGTGACAATCGCAGTGATTTGCAGGTTGGCCCCCATCCACAGGGTGAACTGACTCAATAGACGACCGTGTCTTTCCGCTTCCGGGATGTAGTCGATCGAACGTTTCTCGATCAACGGTTTGTTGCCTGCACGATCGTTGTTTACAGCCATGATTCAACCTCTGTGGATTGTTATTGTAGGTTTACGCAATCCCTGTAGCAGCTGCCGCAGGCTGCGTTGGGTTGCGAAGCGACCCCGGCACTCCAATGTGGAGCGAAGGTCCTTCGGCCCTTAACGCAGCCTTCGGCAGCTGCTACATGGGTTGTCTATTTACCGGTGATCATCGGCAGGTTCAGGCCCTGTTCCTTGGCGCAGTCGATCGCGATCTGGTATCCCGCATCGGCGTGGCGCATGACCCCGGTCGCCGGGTCGTTGTGCAGCACGCGAGCGATGCGTTCGGCCGCTTCATCGGTGCCGTCACAGACGATGACCATGCCCGAGTGCTGGGAGAAGCCCATGCCGACGCCGCCGCCGTGGTGCAGCGACACCCAGGTCGCGCCGCTTGCGGTGTTCAGCAGGGCGTTGAGCAGTGGCCAGTCGGACACGGCGTCGGAACCGTCCTGCATCGATTCGGTTT
>NZ_WFGV02000050.1 GCF_010095445.2 Pseudomonas sp. TNT3 | reverse complement strand
TCGACATCGAAGACTTGCGCGCCAAGGCGATCGAGCACCGCGAACACCTCGCCGCGCTGATGATCACCTACCCGTCGACCCACGGTGTGTTCGAAGAAGGCATCCGCGAAATCTGCGGGATCATTCACGATCACGGTGGCCAGGTGTACATCGACGGCGCCAACATGAACGCGATGGTCGGCTTGTGTGCACCGGGCAAGTTCGGCGGCGACGTGTCCCACTTGAACCTGCACAAAACCTTCTGCATTCCCCACGGCGGTGGCGGCCCGGGCGTCGGCCCGATTGGCGTGAAAGCGCACCTGACACCATTCCTGCCGGGCCACGCACACATGGCGCGCAAGGAAGGCGCGGTCTGCGCGGCACCGTTCGGCAGCGCAAGCATTTTGCCGATCACCTGGATGTACATTCGCATGATGGGCGGCGCCGGCCTCAAGCGCGCTTCGCAGTTGGCGATCCTGAATGCCAACTACATTTCCCGTCGTCTCGAAGAGCACTACCCCGTGCTGTACACCGGCAGCAACGGCCTGGTGGCACACGAATGCATCCTCGACCTGCGTCCCTTGAAAGACAGCAGCGGCATCAGCGTCGATGACGTGGCCAAGCGCCTGATCGACTTCGGTTTCCACGCGCCCACCATGTCGTTCCCGGTGGCCGGCACGTTGATGATCGAACCGACCGAAAGCGAATCCAAAGAAGAACTGGACCGCTTCTGCGACGCCATGATCCGCATCCGCGAAGAGATTCGTGCGGTGGAAAACGGCACGCTTGACAAGGACGACAACCCGCTGAAAAACGCCCCGCACACTGCGGCGGAGCTGGTGGGCGAGTGGTCGCATCCGTATAGCCGTGAGCAGGCGGTATATCCGGTAGCGTCGTTGATCGAAGGCAAGTACTGGCCACCGGTCGGTCGTGTCGACAACGTGTTTGGCGATCGCAACCTGGTTTGCGCCTGCCCGTCGATCGAAAGCTACGCTTAAACAAATAAGGGGGCGGGTTTAATCGCCCCCAAATTCAAGAACACCACAAACCCCTGTAGGAGTGAGCCTGCTCGCGATAGCTATCTGTATGTGGACATTTTTGTTGAATGTCAGAGCGCTATCGCGAGCAGGCTCACTCCTACAAAGGATCTGTGGAAGGTTACAGTTTCCGCCAATTCCTATAACAAGAAACCGGAGAACAACCATGGCTTTAAGCGTGTTCGACCTGTTCAAGATTGGCATCGGCCCCTCCAGTTCCCACACCGTTGGCCCGATGCGTGCAGCCGCACGGTTCGTTGAAGGCTTGCGGCGTGATGCGCTTTTGTCTGCAACCACCTGCGTCAAGGTCGAGCTCTACGGCTCACTCGGCGCCACCGGCAAAGGACATGGCAGCGACAAAGCAGTGCTGCTCGGCCTGGAAGGCGAACACCCGGATACAGTGAACACTGAAACAGTCGCCGCCCGCTTGCTGGAAATTCGCAGCAGCGGTCGCCTGAACCTGCTCGGTGAACACACCATCGAATTCAATGAAAAGCTACACCTGGCGATGATTCGCAAGCCCCTGCCCTATCATCCCAACGGCATGATCTTTCGCGCTTTCGACACCGCTGGCCTGCAAATACGCAGCCGCGAGTATTACTCGGTCGGTGGCGGGTTCGTGGTCGATGAAGACGCTGCGGGCGCCGACCGAATCGTCGAAGACGCAACAAAACTGACCTTCCCGTTCAAAAGCGCCAAAGACTTGCTCGGTCACTGCACCACCTACGGTCTGTCGATCAGCCAGCTGATGCTGACCAACGAAAGTGCCTGGCGACCGGAAGCGGAGACGCGCGCCGGTCTGCTGAAAATCTGGCAGGTGATGCAGGATTGCGTTGCCGCCGGTTGCCGCAACGAAGGCATCTTGCCCGGCGGTTTAAAGGTCAAGCGTCGTGCCGCCGCACTTCATCGGCAATTGTGCAAAAACCCGGAATCGTCACTGCGCGACCCACTGTCGGTGCTGGACTGGGTCAACCTCTATGCGCTGGCAGTGAACGAAGAAAACGCCAATGGCGGACGAGTAGTGACGGCACCTACCAACGGTGCCGCGGGCATTGTTCCAGCGGTACTGCATTACTACATGCGTTTTATTCCCGGCGCGAATGACGACGGCGTGGTGCGCTTTCTGCTGACCGCCGCCGCTATCGGCATCCTCTATAAAGAAAACGCCTCGATCTCCGGCGCCGAAGTCGGTTGCCAGGGCGAAGTCGGCGTAGCGTGCTCCATGGCCGCCGGCGCACTGTGTGAAGTCCTGGGCGGCAGCGTGCAGCAAGTGGAAAACGCCGCCGAAATCGGCATGGAACACAACCTCGGCCTGACCTGCGACCCGATCGGCGGGCTGGTGCAAGTCCCTTGCATCGAGCGCAATGCCATGGGTTCGGTCAAGGCGATCAATGCGGTACGCATGGCATTGCGCGGGGACGGTCAGCACTTCGTCTCGCTCGACAAGGTCATCCGCACGATGCGCCAGACCGGTGCAGACATGAAAAGCAAATACAAGGAAACCGCCCGTGGCGGTTTGGCGGTCAACATTATCGAGTGCTGATGCGCTCACCTGCATCTGCACATTTTTTTCAGGAGCTGAATATGTCCACCGAACACCTGTTGAAAACCCCGTTGCATGCCCTGCACATCGAACTCGGCGCCCGCATGGTGCCGTTCGCCGGCTATGACATGCCGGTGCAATACCCGCTTGGCGTGATGAAAGAACACCAGCACACCCGTGATCAGGCCGGGTTGTTCGATGTGTCGCACATGGGCCAGATCCGTCTGACCGGCGCCAATGCTGCCAAGGCACTGGAAACACTGGTTCCGGTCGACATCATCGACCTGCCAGTGGGCATGCAGCGCTACGCCATGTTCACCAACGACACCGGCGGCATTCTGGACGACCTGATGGTTGCCAACCTGGGTGCCGATGAACTGTTCCTGGTGGTCAACGCGGCCTGCAAGGATCAGGACCTGGCTCACCTGCGCAAGCACATCGGCGACCAGTGCACCATCGAGCCGCTGTTCGAAGAACGCGCCCTGCTGGCGCTGCAAGGCCCGGCAGCGGTGACCGTACTCGCGCGCCTGGCACCTGAAGTAGCGAACATGACGTTCATGCAGTTCACTCGGGTAAAACTGCTGGGTGTTGATTGCTTCGTCAGCCGCTCCGGTTACACCGGTGAAGACGGTTTCGAAATTTCCGTACCGGCGGCCAGTGCCGAAGCCTTGGCTCGCGCACTGTTGGCCGAACCGGAAGTCGCCGCCATTGGCCTGGGCGCTCGCGATTCACTGCGCCTGGAAGCCGGCCTGTGCCTTTACGGCCATGACATGAACACCGAGACCACCCCCATCGAAGCGAGCCTGCTGTGGGCCATCTCCAAGCCTCGTCGTGCCGAGGGTGCACGTGCTGGCGGCTTCCCTGGCGCTGAACCGATATTTGCCCAACAGCAATCCGGTGTCAGCCGCAAACGCGTTGGACTATTGCCCCAGGAACGCACTCCCGTACGTGAGGGCGCGGAAATCGTCAACGAAGCAGGCGATATCATCGGCACTATCTGCAGCGGCGGTTTCGGGCCGACGTTGGGGGCGCCACTGGCGATGGGTTACGTGGACAGTGCATACGTCGCCATCGATACCCCGGTCTGGGCGATCGTTCGTGGGAAAAAGGTGCCTTTGCTTGTAAGCAAAATGCCATTTGTTCCACAACGCTACTATCGCGGTTGATTGACTGTTCCTATAAGTAACGCGATTGCGTTAACAGTGCACTAATGTGTAACGCAATCGCCATAAAAGAGTGCATGGTTTGGCCTCAGGCTTCGATTATGAACTTTACTTATAACGATCGAAAACAATTGAACAACGCTAACGAATAAGCGAGCACTAGTGCACTGACTATTGCCGCCAACCTGAGCAAAACCGGGCCTTCGCGGGGGCTTGTTTTTTCTCCCTTAGTTGGCGTAGAGTTTGTTCACTGTGTTTGCATGGGTCGCTTGGAATCGTGACCTGGGCAGTAGCCTACAAGTTAGCTACATCCCGTTCGACGTCTTCTTACTTTCCTGCAACCAGCCCCAGTACTCTTTCATTAGAAGGAGGCTGTCATTAATTTTTGCGTGATAGGAAATAAGAAATGTCCCAACGTCAGAGCGGTACCGTCAAGTGGTTTAACGACGAGAAAGGTTTTGGTTTTATCACTCCAGAAAGCGGTCCGGATCTGTTCGTGCATTTCCGCGCTATTCAGGGCAACGGCTTCAAAAGCCTGAAAGAAGGCCAGAAAGTGACTTTCGTTGCTGTGCAGGGCCAGAAAGGCATGCAGGCTGACGAAGTACAAGCAGAAGCCTAATCTTCTGTTACGAAAAAGCCCCTGATGCTGACATCAGGGGCTTTTTTGTGCGCGTAAATCCGTAAAATGGCTTCTTTTTTCCGCCGAGAGCCTGCCATGTCGAAACACCTGCTGAATCCCCAGGGCGATTTTCCCGCCGCTGGTCTGGGTCGTCGTCTGGCAGCGATGTTCTACGACTTCCTGTTGTGCACCGCCCTGCTCATTGTCACCAGCGGTATTTACAAGATGATTCAGATGGCGATCATTGGTGAAGACAGAATGCGCACGCTGACCGAAGCAGGGGCGCTGGATGGCGATCCATTACTGTCTACTGTGTTGGTGTTTGTGCTGTTTGGTTTCTTCGCCAAGTTCTGGACCTGGTCTGGTCAGACACTGGGCATGCAAGTCTGGTGCATCCGCGTGCAGAATGCCGACGGCTCATCTATCAGCTTGTGGCAGGCGCTATTGCGCTTTGTTGTATCGATTGCGTCACTGCTGTGCGTTGGCATGGGATTCGTCTGGTCACTGTTCGATAAACAGAAACGCAGCTGGCATGACATGTATTCAGGAACCCAACTCGTTCGAATTCCAAAGAAAACCAAATAACGACCCAAAAAAAAGATCGTCCGAAGGCGAGGGCCGCGTTCGGACGATCTTTTGAGCTTTCGATTTCGGTCTTAAGCGTTACCCGCCAGCTTCATCCGGGCAGCCTGGGTGAAATCCAGCATCCGCTTCAAAGGGCGAATCGCCTGCGGTATCAACGCCGGATCAACAAAGATCTCGTTAGTCCCTTCCTGCAAGCTCTTCAGCGTGCGCTCAAGCGTGTTCATGGCCATCCACGGGCAATGTGCGCAACTGCGGCACGCTGCCCCGTTACCGGCTGTTGGCGCTTCGATGAACACCTTGTCCGGACACAGCTGCTGCATCTTGTAGAAGATGCCGCGGTCGGTAGCGACAATAAACGTCTTGTTGGGCAGGCTCTGAGCCGCGGCGATGAGCTGGCTGGTGGAGCCTACGGCATCGGCCAGCTCGATCACCGACGTTGGCGACTCCGGATGCACCAGAATCGCTGCGTCCGGGTACAGCGCCTTCATGTCTTCGAGCTGCTTGGACTTGAACTCTTCGTGAACGATGCAGGCACCGTCCCACAGCAGCATGTCCGCACCGGTCTTGCGCTGGATATAGGTACCCAGATGCTTGTCCGGACCCCAGATAATCGTTTCGCCGTTATCCATCAGGCTTTCGACGATTTCCAGCGCACAGCTTGAAGTCACGACCCAGTCCGCCCGGGCTTTGACGGCGGCCGATGTATTGGCATACACCACCACCGTGCGTTCCGGGTGCTGATCGCAAAACGCTGAAAACTCGTCCACCGGGCAACCCAGGTCCAGCGAGCAGGTCGCTTCCAGGGTTGGCATCAGGACGCGCTTTTCAGGGTTGAGGATTTTCGCCGTCTCCCCCATGAATTTTACACCGGCGACGACCACAGTCTTGGCTGGATGAGCATTGCCGAAGCGGGCCATCTCCAGCGAGTCGGAGACACAGCCCCCAGTCTCTTCGGCAAGGGCCTGAATAACCGGATCACAATAGAAGTGGGCGACCAGTACCGCGTCCTGAGCCTTGAGCTCGGCGGCGATAGCGGCGCGGTAATAGGCCTCTTCCTCGGCAGTCAGCGGCTTGGGCTGCTTGGCGTCGAGGTGGGCTTGAACCAGAAGGCGTTCAGAAATCTGCGTCATGTTCGCAAGACCTGCAAGCGCTTACGCGCGAAAGTCGAGTATACACCCGGCTCCAGCCCCCTTGAGGGCACCGCCGGGAGAGTGAGTATCATCAGGCACGGACAACGTTGAAGAGGCGCAAGGCTACAGAATATCCAATGGATGCAAAAGATGATTCTGACCTGTGCCACGCGATACGGCTCACTCGGCGGCAAACACAAATCGCGGGCAAAAAAAAATCCGGAAATCCTCACTTTCGTGGGCCTTCCAGACTTTTAAAACTGCTATAAAAATGGTGGGTCGTGTGGGATTCGAACCTACGACCAATTGGTTAAAAGCCAACTGCTCTACCAACTGAGCTAACGACCCGCTGTGTGGTGGCGCGTATAATACTGATTTTTAAGGACTATTCAACACCTAATTTGAAATAAATCAAAAATAAGGTGTTGGGTCGTCGATTCCGGCCGCTGCGAAGCCTTCAGCACGCAGTCGGCAGCTGTCGCACTTACCGCACGCCCGGCCGTTATCGTCGGCCTGATAGCAGGAAACGGTCAGGCCGTAATTAACCCCAAGCTTCACCCCTGCCTGGACAATCTGTGCCTTGCTCAGGTTTTGCAAAGGCGCCTGGATGCGGAAACCATTCCCCTCGACTCCAGCCTTGGTCGCCAGATTAGCCATACGCTCGAACGCCTCGACGAACTCGGGACGGCAATCCGGGTATCCGGAATAGTCCACCGCGTTCACGCCGATAAAGATGTCACGCGCTCCCAGCACTTCGGCCCAGCCCAGCGCCAGGGATAGAAACACCGTGTTGCGCGCAGGGACGTAAGTCACCGGAATGCCTTCACCGGCAACCTCAGGCACTTCGATGCTGCTGTCAGTCAACGCTGAACCACCGATGCCGTTCAGGTTTATACCAATCACTTTATGCTCAACCGCGCCGAGGTCTCGGGAGACGCGTGCAGCAGCGTGCAATTCCGCATGGGAGCGCTGACCGTAATCGAAGCTCATGGTGTAGCAGGTGTAACCATCTGCGCGAGCCATGGCCACGACAGTCGCCGAGTCCAGGCCGCCGGACAGCAGGATAACCGCACGTTTTTCAGCAGTGTTCAGGTGATCAGTCATTTCAGCGCCCCGGCTCGTCATTCCAAAGATATTTATGCAGCTGCAGTTGCAGACGCACTGGGAGATTGTCCGCCACTACCCAATCAGCCAGGTCCCGAGCATTCAGGTCATGGTGACTGGGTGAGAACAGCACCTCGCCGGCCCGTCGATCCAGACCATACTGGATCAGTTTGGAGACAGCCCAGTCGTAGTCCTCCCGGGAACAGATGACAAACTTCACCTGATCATTGGGTGTGAGCAGCTCGATGTTCTCGTAGCGATTACGGTGCGCTTCCTTCGAACCCGGCGTCTTCAGATCAACAACTCGACTGACCCGCGAATCTACTGCCGAGATGTCGAGAGCACCACTGGTTTCCAGTGACACTTCGTAACCGGCATCACACAAGCGCTTGAGCAAAGGAATGGCGTTGGGTTGCGCCAAAGGCTCGCCGCCTGTGACACACACATAGCGCGGACGAAAGCCGGCGACTTGCTCGATGATGTCATCGAGCGGACGGACAGTGCCGCCAGTGAACGCGTAGGCGCTGTCGCAGTATTGGCAACGCAGTGGGCAACCGGTCAGGCGCACAAAAACAGTGGGCAGCCCGGCAGTTCGCGTTTCACCCTGCAACGAGTAAAAAACTTCGGTGATTCTCAATGTGTCTTGCATAGTCGCCACGGGCGTAACAGCTAAACAGGCTGTCCGCCTCCGTCAGGCACTTCAAGGAACCCCGCCATCGCGCGAATCCCAAAAAGCGGTATTACAGAAAAAGGGCGTGAATTCTAACGAAAAAACCCGCAACAAGTGCGGGTTTCTTCAAAACGGGTCCAGCAAGCTTACATGCGCTGCAAGTCGCGCTGTGCCAGCTGAGCGGCGGAAGTCCCCGGATACTGGGCAACCACCTGCTGCAGAATGCCTTTGACCTTGTCGGTATGACCCAGGCGGCGCTCTACATCAGCAAGCTTGTACAGTGAGTCAGGCACTTTTGCATGCTTGGGATACAGCTGCGAAACCTTGGCAAACGCCTGACCTGCGCCTTGCAGGTCGCCTTTGGCCAGGTTTACCTCGCCCAACCAGTACTGAGCGTTACCCGCGTACTGGCTGTTCGGGTACTTGCGCAGGAAAGCGGCGAAGGCCTGACTGGCCTTGTCGAAATCCTTGGCCTTGATCAGGTCGAAGGCTGCATCGTAATACAGTTTTTCCTTCGCCGGATCAGCCGGTTCAGTACCGGCAGCCGGTGATTGAGCGGCAGCTGCTCCGGCACCTGCGCCTGCTGCTGCGGGGGCATTCAAATCGCCACCGCTTGAAGAATTCTCAGGAGTCGCGGCTGGTGCACCGCCGGTTCCTATGCGCCGATCAAGATCCTGATATCGCTCCAGGCTTTCTTGCTTCATGCGCGCTACATCATTTTGCAGAACTTCGATGATGCCTTGTTGGCGCGAGATCTGCTCCTGCATCGATTGCAGTTGGTTGAACAGCTCGCCCTGTGCCGAGACAGGGGCCGAAACCCCTCCCCCGGCATAGGCGCCGTTCGTACCGTAACCCGCAGGCGGATAACTACTCCCGCTATTGTTATAGCCGGAGTTGTCCTCGACCACAGGAACCGCAGCCCACACCGCAAGCGGTGCGAGGCTGAGAGCCAAAACAGTTACAGCACGACGGCACGTTCGCATGACGAATTACTTACGCAGTTCGACGCGACGGTTTTGAGCCCAGGACTGCTCGTCGTTGCCGGTAGCAACTGGACGCTCTTCGCCGTAGGAAACCAGTTCCAGCTGAGCTGGGGAAACGCCTTGCAGTACCAGGTAGCGCTGAACGGCTTTCGCACGACGCTCGCCCAGTGCCATGTTGTACTCACGAGTACCACGTTCGTCGGTGTTGCCTTCCAGAACAACGCGAGCGCCGTTTGCTTTCAGGTCTTTGGCGTGAACGTCCAGAGCGCGCATGGCTTCTGGCTTCAGGTCCGAACTGTCGTATTCGAAGTAGAAAGTGGTGATAGCGCGCAGAGCAGCTTCTTCGCTCAGGGAGCCGTCAACTGCACCAGTGTTTGCGCCATAACCAGCGTTTGGATCAACAGCTGCGCCTTCACCGGCATTGTCGCCGCCTTTAGACGAGCAACCAACGGCTACGGACAAAGCCAGAGCCAGAGCAGCAAACTTACCAAACTTCAGCATTTCCATCGTGAAACTCCTAATGAACCCCAATGTGTTAAGTACAACGTGTAGCGCCGCGTCAGTTCAGGTAAGGGGACCAGGAAGGTTCTCTGACTTCGCCTTGTGCGGTAGGAAGCGGGAGCCTTACGCGTCCATTAATGGACACGAGCATCAAGACTCCCCGGCCCTGCTGGCGGGTGGCGTAGATTACCATGGTGCCGTTGGGCGCAACAGTAGGCGACTCGTCCAGAGTGCTATCAGTGAGGATCTTTACACTACCTCGCTGCAAATCCTGGGCCGCCACCTTGAAATTGGTGAAGCCTTCCTGGCGGTGAATCATCACCAGGGTCTTTTCGTCAGCCGACAGTTTAGGGTTGGCGTTGTAGTTACCAATGAAAGTCACACGCTCTGCACCGCCACCACCGGCGCTGGTTTTGTAGATCTGTGGCTTGCCGCCACGGTCGGAGGTGAAGTAGATGGTTGAACCATCTTTACCCCAGAACGGTTCGGTGTTGATGCCAGGACCGTTGGTGACACGCGTGATCTGACGCGAACCCAGGTTCATCACATAGATATCCGGGTTACCGTCTTTCGACAGGACGAATGCCAGGCGATTGCCATCCGGCGACCAGGCTGGCGCGCCATTCAGGCCTTCGAAGTTGGTAATTTGCTCGCGGCGACCGGTGTCGATGTTCTGCATGAAGATGCGCGGGCGCTTCTGCTCGAACGAAACATAGGCGATGCGCTTGCCATCCGGTGCGAAACGCGGCGACAGGATTGGCTCGCGCGATTGCAGCAGCGTTACGGCGCGGGCACCGTCGTAGTCCGAACGTTGCAGCGTGTAACGCGTGTTCTTCTCGGAGAAACGCTCAGCCGTCACGTACAGCAGGCGAGTCGAGAATGCACCTTTGATACCGGTGAGTTTTTCGAACGACTGGTCTGAGATGTAGTGAGCCATGTCACGCAGCTGATCAACGCTACCCGACACGCTACCGGTCAGCACTTGCTGCTCGGTGGCGACGTTGAACAGCGCGTACTGAACCTGCAGGCGACCGCCCGCAGGGGTAATGCTGCCGACCATGACGTATTGGGCGCCCAGCGCCTTGAAGTCGCGGTAGATGATTTCGCTGGCCTGACTTGGCTGGCTGATCATGTTCTGCTTTGGAATCGGCGAGTAGTAACCCGAGTTACGCAGGTCGTTACCGATGATTTCGGCCATATCGTCCGGCAGCACGCTGCCGCCCTGGTTGCCAAACGGCACGACTGCAATCGGGGTAGCCCGATCACTGCCGCTGGTAACCAGAATGTTTTTCTCATCTGCTGCCGCCATACCTGCCATGCAGCAGATAAAGACCAGCATTCCTCGAAGAAGGTTTCTCACAAGGCTAGATCCTCAGGTGTGAATGTCATCTTGAATGAACGATACGGAGCAAAATCACTCGGCTTCATTCCCTGCATTTCTGTCAAACGACCAATATTTTTCACTGCCGCCACTGCCGAAGCGTCAAACGGACCATCGCCGCTGGACTTGCCGACACTGACCGAAGTCACCGTACCATCCGGCAACATGCCGATTTGAAGCACGACCGTCATACCCTTGCGTGCCGAAGGTGGACGAGCCCAGCCTTCTGCTGCACGAGCACGAATCAAGTCATCGAAGCTGCCGGCGACTTCATCGCCCTGCTCATCCGCCAAGGCCTGCTGACGCTGAGGCGTGTCGGAAAGCAAATCTGCCAAGGCCTGGGCCTTTTTCTCTTCGGCGGATTTACGTGCTGCTTCCTGCGACTTTTTCTTCGCAGCATCGGCAGCAGCTTTCTTCTTCGCGTCTTCGGCGACTTTCTTCTTCGCGTCTTCAGCTTCAGATTTCTTCTTGGCGTCTTCCGCGGCTTTCTTCTTCGCGTCTTCGACGATCTTTTTCTTCGCTTCTTCAGCGGCCGCTTTCTTGGCCTCTTCTTCAGCAGCCTTCTTGGCTTCTTCTTCAGATTTCTTCTTGGCTATATCAGCCAATTGTTTCTCTTCTGCCTTTTTGGCTTCGGCGGTCTTCTTCGCTTCATCGGCTTTCTTGGCTTCATCAGCCTTTTTAGCCTCTTCCGCTTTCTTGGTCTCGTCGGCCTTCTTGGATTCTTCGGCTTTTTGAGCCGTATCTTCCTTCTTTTGTTCCGCGGCTTTGATCGCTTCCTGTTCGATCTTTTTCTGTTCCATCTGTTCGACTTCGGTCTGGCGCGCAGCGGATTTCTTCGCCTCACCCGCAATCTTCTGATTGGTCTGGGTGGTTGCCTGACTTTTCGATTTCAGCTGGTACAGGGTCGCCTGGACGATCGGCCTGGCCGGCGGCAACTCCGGGGTCATGGCGAAGCTGACAAACAACATGCCGAATACCAGCACGTGCAAGCCAATCGCCCAGACACTAGGCCAGAAGTAGCTTTCCGAGGCTGTCGGCTCTCGCTGTTGCTGCATCAGGGCGCCTCGGTAATCAAGCCAACGTTACCGACCCCGGCTTTCTGGAGACCGCCCATGGCGCCCATGACCGATCCGTAATCGACGGTCTTGTCGCCTCGAATGAAGACCTGGGTGTGCTTGCCACCTTCAGTGCCGGTCCGAATGATCTTGGTCACGGCGTCAGTCATCTGCGGCAAGG
Source organism: Pseudomonas sp. TNT3 (assembly GCF_010095445.2). Classification (GTDB taxonomy): domain Bacteria; phylum Pseudomonadota; class Gammaproteobacteria; order Pseudomonadales; family Pseudomonadaceae; genus Aquipseudomonas. Next base: position 31,038 of record NZ_WFGV02000050.1, on the reverse strand, counting down.
TCATGGCCTTGTCCTGCTGCTTCTGGGTATCGACTTCGCTGCCAAGGTTCCAGTAATAGGTCTTGTCAGCCTTGATCGAAATGGTCAGGACCTGGGTGTTGTTGTCCTGCGGCAAGGCTTCGCTGGAAACCTTCGGCAGATCAACTTTCACGCCCTGATTGAGCATCGGCGCGGTCACCATGAAGATGACCAGCAGTACCAGCATCACGTCGATGTAAGGCACTACGTTCATCTCGGCGACCGGCTTGCGCTTTTTGCGAGCTCGAGCGATTAAAGCCATTGGAAATTACCTGCTTATTCTTCGCTGGTGTGCACTTTGCGGTGCAGGATCGCCTGGAATTCATCGGCGAAGGTGTAGTAGCGGCTGATCAGCGTTTCGCTGCGGGCAGCAAAACGGTTGTAGGCGATAACGGCAGGGATCGCGGCGAACAGGCCGATCGCGGTAGCAATCAGTGCCTCGGCAATACCCGGTGCCACAGTGGCCAGGGTTGCCTGCTGCGCGGTGGCCAGGCCACGGAAAGAGTTCATGATGCCCCAAACCGTACCGAACAGACCGATGTACGGGCTGACGGAACCGACGGTCGCCAGGAAAGGCAGGCTTTGTTCAAGCTTTTCTTCTTCGCGGGAAATGGCAACGCGCATGGCACGGGCCACACCTTCCATGACCGCTTCAGGATCAACGCCTGGCTGCTGACGCAGACGGGAGAACTCCTTGAAACCGGCACGGAAGATCTGCTCCACACCCGAATCCGGGTCAGGATTGCTGCCGGCCTGACGGTAGAGTTTGGACAGGTCGATACCCGACCAGAAGCGCTCTTCAAAGCTCTCCAGGGCACGTCGACCCGCGCGCAGCAAGTTGCTGCGCTGAAAGATCATGATCCATGAGGTCACCGATGCGGCTACCAGGATCAGCATTACCAGTTGCACCACGATACTGGCATTGCTGACCAGGCTCCACATGGAGGAATGGTCGACGACGTTAGCTTCCACGCTTTATCTCCTGCTTTGAGTGTGTACCCGCGCCGCTCACGTCGGCAAAGGCCGCACGTAGAGCTTCGGGAATGGCCCGGGGTTTCAAACTGTCAGTGCGCACACAGGCCACCAAAAACTGCCCTTCACAGAGCAGCGCATTATCCGTTGTCCGCCTGACCTGCTGCTTGAAACGCAGGCTGACCCGGTTCAATTCGATTACTTCAGCACTTACCAGAAGCTCGTCGTCCAGTCGCGCCGGCGCGTGGTAGCGCGCTTCGCTGGAATGCACGACGAATAACAGGTCCTCCCCTGCCAGCTGGGATTGGGCAAAGCCCAGCTCCCGGAGCCGCTCGGTTCGAGCCCGTTCCATAAACTTGAGGTAATTAACGTAATACACGATGCCGCCCGCATCGGTGTCCTCGTAATAAACGCGACAACGATGTGCGAAAGGCTCAAGCCCGTTTTGCGCGCGCATACTCTAGTGCTTACTCCTCAGGTTGCCAATCCGGCCAGGCAACTGTTTTTCATTGTTCTGCGGCTTTCTCGCGAAAGCACGGTCCTAGGACAGCGCAAACCTCGAATCGATCAGCCCGCAGAAGTGATTAATCGTCTACGGCATCCAGGGATTCGTCTACTACAGGCATATCGCCCATTCGTGACGGGATGTTTAAACCAAAATGCAGGTACGCATGCCGCGTGACCACCCGCCCCCGGGGTGTCCGCATGATATAGCCTTGCTGAATCAGATACGGCTCCAGCACATCTTCAATGGTGTGGCGCTCTTCGCTGATCGCGGCTGCCAGGCTGTCCACCCCGACCGGGCCACCGTCGAATTTTTCGATCATGGTCAGCAACAGACGCCGATCCTGATGATCGAAACCACGCTCGTCGACATCCAGCAGGTTCAAGGCGAGGTCGGCGATCGGCTTGGTGATATGGCCCTTGGCACGCACTTCAGCGAAGTCCCGCACCCGACGCAACAAGCGGTTGGCGATTCGTGGAGTACCCCGGGCCCGACGGGCAATTTCAAAGGCGCCCTCCGGATCAAGCGGCAAGCCAAGAATGCTCGCTGAACGACTGACAATCGTTGCCAGGTCCGCGGTGCTGTAGAACTCAAGGCGCTGCACGATACCGAAACGATCCCGCAACGGGTTGGTCAGCATCCCGGCGCGAGTCGTCGCACCCACCAGGGTGAAGGGTGGCAGATCAAGCTTGATCGATCGCGCAGCGGGCCCCTCGCCGATCATGATGTCCAGCTGGAAATCTTCCATGGCCGGGTACAGTACTTCCTCGACGATCGGCGACAGCCGATGGATTTCGTCGATGAACAGCACGTCATGAGGTTCAAGATTGGTCAATAACGCCGCCAGATCACCCGGACGCTCCAGCACCGGACCGGAGGTGCTTTTGATCGACACCCCCATTTCCTGAGCGATGATGTTGGCCAAGGTTGTTTTACCCAGCCCCGGCGGACCAAAAATCAATGTGTGGTCCAGGGATTCGTTACGCCCACGAGCAGCCTGGATAAATAATTCCATTTGCTCGCGAACCGTCGGTTGACCGATGTACTCGGCCAGGCTGACAGGACGAATTGCCCGGTCCTGGACTTCCTCGCGATCACGAGGGCCCGGCGCGGCGGTAATCAGACGATCAGCTTCAATCACTTAGATCATTCCCTTCAGGGCACGACGAATCATGTCTTCACTGCTCAAGCCTTTCTCCTTGATCGCGGAAATCGCCTTGCTGGCTTCCTGCGGCTTGTAACCCAGGGAGATCAGCGCGCTGACTGCATCATTTTCTGCCGTCGCGACCGGCGCCGGTGCATCCGGACCACCTGGCTGATTGGGTACCAGAGCGAACATCGCCGGCACGGTTTCCCATGCTTTGAAGCGGTCCTTGAGCTCTACCAGCAAACGATCGGCGGTTTTCTTCCCGACGCCGGGCACCTTGGTCAGTGCCGAAGTGTCTTGGGATTGCACGCAACGCACCAGCTCATCGACTTCCAGACTCGACATCAATGCCAAGGCCAGTTTCGGCCCCACACCATTGAGACGGATCAACTCGCGAAAAAAGTCTCGCTCACGCTTGCCATAGAAACCATAGAGTAACTGCGCGTCTTCGCGCACGACCAAATGGGTGTGCAAGGTCAGCGGTTCACCGACCGACGGCAGGCGATAAAGCGTGGTCATAGGCACTTCCAGCTCATATCCCAGACCATTTACATCCAGAATCAGGTGCGGCGGCTGTTTCTCAGCCAGTGTGCCGCGCAAGCGTCCAATCACGTTTCAGATCCTTGAGCGTTGGCCAGAGCATTGCTGGCGACTGACAGAACAAGGGTTTCGTACCGGCAACACAGGCACAGAAACCCTCATTCCCTAAAAATGATTGCTGATGCTATCAGAGACGCAGGCGACCGCCACGACTGCGTGCGGCACCCAGGCCATGCGGCAGCAGACTGGACCGGGTATGAGCGTGACAAATCGCAATGGCCAAGGCATCAGAGGCGTCAATTTGCGGCTTGCTGGTCAATTTCAGCATATGCATGACCATCATCTGCACCTGCTCTTTATTCGCCGACCCCGTCCCTGTTACCGCCTGCTTGACCTGAGTCGCCGTGTATTCGGCGATTTCCAGGCTTTCCTCAGCGCCGGCCACAATGGCGGCGCCGCGCGCCTGGCCAAGTTTCAGCGCGGAATCGGCGTTGCGCGCCATAAAGACTTTTTCAATTCCCATTGTTACAGGGCCATAGGTCTGAATGACTTCACGAACGCCGCGATAAACGATTTGCAGACGCTCATGCAATTCCCCCGAACCGGTACGAATGCAGCCCGACGCTACGTACACACAGCCACGCCCGGTATCGCGCACCACGCCATAACCGGTGATGCGCGAACCGGGGTCGATACCAAGTATTAAAGTCATAACGCCTGCAGAAAGAGATCGCTGTAGCTTGAGAATAACCGTGTAGGACCTGCCGAAGGCTGCGATCCTTTAATAAAAAGCCAAAATCAAAAGATCGCAGGCTTCGCCAGCTCCTACAGGGGCCAAGTGAAGGCTGCGATCTTTAATAAATGCATCAACCGAGTTGAGCGGCAACCGACTCCGGGATATCCGCATTGGAGTAGACATTCTGCACGTCATCCAGGTCTTCAAGCATGTCAATCAGCTTGAGGACCTTCTCGGCGCCCTCCAGGTCCAGCTCGGCACTGGTGGTCGGCAGCATGACGATTTCCGCATCATCACCTTTGAAACCGGCCGCCTCCAACGCGTTACGCACGGAATAGAAACCGGCGAACGAGGTGAACACGTCGATGGATCCGTCTTCGTGAGTGACCACGTCATCGGCATCCGCTTCCATGGCGGCTTCGATCAGCGCGTCTTCGTCGACACCCGGCGCGAAGGAGATCTGTCCTTTGCGTTCGAACATATAAGCGACCGAACCGTCAGTTCCCAAATTGCCGCCGCACTTGCTGAAGGCATGTCGAACGGCTGCAGCAGTGCGATTACGGTTGTCGGTCATGCACTCGACCATTACCGCCACGCCGCCAGGACCGTAACCTTCGTAGGTCAACTCGACCATGTCGTCAGTGTCGGCAGCGCCCGCACCACGAGCCACTGCGCGATCAATGATGTCACGGCTCATGTTCGCACCAAGCGCCTTGTCCAACGCCAGACGCAGACGCGGATTGGAACCCGGATCACCGCCACCCTGACGGGCTGCGACGGTCAGCTCACGAATCCACTTGGTGAAAATCTTGCCCTTTTTGGCATCCTGACGTTCTTTGCGGTGCTTGATGTTCGCCCACTTGGAATGACCCGCCATAACTCGCTCCGAATTCTCTTTGAAACATTGCCCGCCACGCGAATCGTCGGCCAGCAAAAAAAAATCTCGACCTAAAGAAAAGGCGCACCCCGAAGGATGCGCCTTTACGGTCAGCGTTACTCTGCTTTAGGCGTTTCGCGCAGACGAATGTGCAGTTCGCGCAATGCCTTGGCATCTACCACACCCGGAGCCTGAGTCATGACGCAAGCCGCGCTCTGGGTTTTCGGGAAGGCAATGACTTCACGGATCGACTGGGCGCCGGTCATCAGCATGACCAGACGGTCCAGACCGAAAGCCAGACCACCGTGGGGTGGCGCGCCGTATTTCAAAGCATCGAGGAGGAAGCCGAACTTCTCTTCCTGCTCCGCTTCGCTGATACCCAGCAGACGGAATACCGACTGTTGCATTTCCTTGCGATGGATACGGATCGAACCGCCACCCAGCTCGGTACCGTTCAATACCATATCGTAGGCACGGGACAGAGCGGTCGCCGGGTTGGCTTCCAGTTCTTCCGGCGTGCACTTCGGCGCGGTGAATGGGTGGTGCAAGGCGGTGAAGCTGCCGTCGTCGTTCTCTTCGAACATCGGGAAGTCGACAACCCACATCGGCGCCCACTCGCAGGTCAGCAGGTTCAGATCGTTACCGACCTTGATCCGCAGTGCGCCCAGGGCCTCGCTGACAATCTTGGCCTTGTCGGCACCGAAGAACACGATGTCGCCATCTACCGCGCCAACGCGATCAAGGATCACATTGAGGTTGGCTTCAGGGATGTTCTTGACGATAGGCGATTGCAGACCCTCGACACCCTTCGCGCGCTCGTTGACCTTGATGTAGGCCAGGCCTTTGGCACCGTAGATGCCAACGAACTTGGTGTAGTCGTCGATCTTGCTGCGCGGCATGCTTGCGCCGCCTGGAACGCGAAGAGCGGCGATACGGCTTTTCGGATCGTTGGCCGGTCCGCTGAAGACCTTGAAGTCGACTTCTTTAAGCTGGTCGGCAACGTCAACCAGTTCCAGCGGGTTACGCAGGTCTGGCTTGTCGGAACCGTAACGGCGCATGGCCTCGTCCCAGGTCATGTGCGGGAAGTCGCCGAAGTCCAGATCCAGCACTTCCTTGAACAGGTTGCGGATCATGCCTTCGGTAAGGCCCATGATGTCTTTTTCATCGAGGAAGCTGGTTTCGATGTCGATCTGAGTGAACTCAGGCTGACGATCGGCACGCAGGTCTTCGTCGCGGAAGCACTTGGCGATCTGGTAGTAACGGTCGAAGCCGGCCACCATCAACAGTTGCTTGAACAGTTGCGGCGACTGCGGCAATGCGAAGAACGAACCCGCGTGGGTACGGCTCGGCACCAGGTAGTCACGGGCGCCTTCTGGCGTGGCACGGGTCAGGATCGGCGTTTCGACGTCGAGGAAGCCGTTCTCGTCGAGGTAGCGACGGATGCTGGTGGTCATGCGCGAACGCAGACGCAGCTTCTCGAGCATTTCCGGACGACGCAGGTCGATGAAGCGATAGCGCAGACGAGTCTCTTCGCCGACATCCGAGAACTCGTTGAGCGGGAACGGCGGGGTTTCCGCTTCGTTCAGGACTTCGAGTTCGTAGCCCAGCACTTCGATCATGCCCGAAGCCATGTTGGCGTTGCCGGCACCGGCCGGACGCAGACGCACCTTACCAGTGACCTTGACCACGTACTCGCTGCGCACGCGATCGGCGGCGGCGAAGGTTTCTGCGCGATCCGGGTCGAAAACCACCTGGGCCAGACCGTCACGATCACGGATATCGAGGAAAATCACCCCACCGTGGTCACGGCGACGGTGAACCCATCCGCAAAGGGTAATTTCCTGGCCTTCCAGGCTTTCGTTCAGTTGGCCGCAATAATGGCTGCGCATCATGGTAGTGGTTTCACTTCTCGTAATTCGAAATTCGGTTGGAGGCCCCGCGCGCATCAGTCTGCTGATGGTGCAAGAACTCGCTCGTGTCGTTCAACTCAGGTTCCAGACCTTAGTCAGCTTTGTCGCCGCCAGCCAGATTCTTCTTGGAACCGGTCTTGAAATCGGTTTCGTACCAGCCGGTACCGCTAAGGCGGAAGCCTGGCATGGACAGCATCTTTTTAAGCTCTGGCGCCTGGCAGGCAGGGCAGTCGACCAGCGGTGCTGCGCTGATCTTTTGAATGGCTTCCAACTGATGACCACAGGAAGCACATTGATAGTCGTACATCGGCATGGGGGTTGTCTCGGCGATCAGGTTGCTACCGCATACGCAGGGCTTTGCGGAAAAGTGCGGGATTATATCCATTAAATGCAGCCAGTGCAGCCGTAAGACTGCACAGACCGACACTCTGCCACTTTTAGCGCGCCTGCCCAGTCAGGGTCACGCGCGCCCTTCCTTCAAGCTATGTACAACGCAGACAACCCTGACCAGTCCGCTGAAATTCTTCACTCCTCCGTGGCGCAAATGCACCTCGCGATCGACGTGAGACAACAACGCACTGACCGAACATCGATTGGCCCTGGCCATTTCTCCCAGAATATCCCAGTAAACCTGCTCCAGCCGCAAACAGGTCGCAAAGCCGTTTAAACGAACAGACCGTGATAACGGCTGGGCCAGCCCCATATCGAATTCACTGACAAACGGATCGATCCCGATACCTTTGAGTGGATCGAACCGTCCCTCTTTGCCTCTGACAACACTATCCATACTGTTGACACTCCTTTGTCATCCCGCCACTTGCAAGAGCAATGCTGGCTCTTATCAAAGCGCAGGCGCAAAGGTATATCCAGATGACTTTATGACCGTCGACGTAGGATAAGCCTACAACTGAGAGGCGATCTCGGAGCGGGTCTTGCTGAAGACGTTTTCCTACATGCGCGGGTAAAAGCTCATTCAGCAAGAAGGGAAAAGGATGGCATTGCGCGGACGACATCGACCAGACGTCATCCGCGCTCGCCTGCTCTTTATTACTGATCCAGCAATGAGCGCAGCATCCACGCGGTTTTCTCGTGGACCTGCATGCGCTGGGTCAACAAATCTGCCGTTGGCTCGTCGCTGACCTTGTCGAGCAATGGGAAAATACCGCGAGCCGTGCGGGTGACAGCTTCCTGACCCTCGACCAGCTGCCGGATCATGTCCTCGGCCTTGGGAACGCCCTCTTCTTCCTTAATGGAAGACAGACGCGCATAAATGGAATAGGCGCCCGGCGCCGGAAACCCCAGTGCGCGAATGCGCTCGGCAATCGAATCGACGGCCAGCGCCAACTCGTTGTATTGCTCTTCGAACATCAGATGCAGGGTCCGAAACATGGGCCCGGTGACATTCCAATGGAAGTTATGGGTCTTCAAATAAAGCACATAAGTGTCCGACAACAGACGCGAAAGTCCGTCGACGATCGACTTGCGATCTTCTTCGCTGATACCAATATCGATTGCCATGCGTTTCCCCTAAAGGTGATGAAAATTCATCCAACAGGTGCAGGACCACTCTAGCAAGCCTGTCGCCACACCGCAGCAATGGATGCCCTTGGGGCGTGCGACAAATCGACCGCCCAGTGCCGCTGGACTCCCTGATTTGAGTAGCCACGGGCTTTGCTGTTAAATAGGCAGTGTGTCGCTAGCACCTATTTTTCCGGGCGCTGCGCATAGGCTGATATCGGGAACGTGCCCAACGCCTCTTATTGTTCTGAAGCGAACCGTGCTCCATCAGCTCTTCCTTGTGATCCGTCTTAACGTGAGTTAATCAAAATGTTGAAAATCGTCCACCTGCTAATGGGCGCAGCAGCCTTGCTGCTGTCCTTCATCCCTAGCCTGCAAGCCGAAGCTGTTCCTTACCTGCAACACCAAGATGCGCTGTACCTGGCCTTTTTCGGCCTGCTTAATCTGACCCTCGCTCCTGTCATTCCTTACTGGAACAAAGGCACGCGTCATCAATTGCAAAACCTCGTCAGCGCCTTGCTGGTTCTGGCTGTCGTCTTGCAAACCCTGACGTTGTTCGCGCCAATGCCTGTCATTGCCGGCCAGCCTGCCGTTCTGTTCAGCCTGATCGCTGCCGTCATCGCCGTTCTGCTGCACCTGGCGATCAGCTTCTACAAATCTTCACCGGCTGCCGCCTCGCCAAGCTATGACATGACCAACCGCGATACCGGCACCGTCAAGTGGTTCAACACGTCCAAAGGCTTCGGCTTTATTTCCCGTGATTCCGGCGATGACATCTTCGTGCATTTCCGGGCTATTCGTGGCGAAGGCCACCGCGTTCTGGTGGAAGGCCAGCGCGTGGAGTTCTCCGTCATGAATCGTGACAAGGGCCTGCAAGCCGAAGACGTGATCGCTGCTCTGCCGCGACGCTGATCCAAAGCTAAAAAAAACCGCGAGCAGCCAGGCTGATCGCGGTTTTTTTATTGCCTGCTGTTTATCAGTAGTGCGGAGGTGGCGCCTCCTCTTCGGACGAATCGAATTGACCCGCCATTTCCTCCTGGCGCCTGAGCAAGGCAGCCATCTGCAACTGCAAGCGCTCAACCACGCGCTGTTGCGCTACCAGCACATCATTCAACGCCTGAATGGTGTCATCCTGAAACGCCAGTCGGCTTTCGAGATCGTTGACGCGTTCTTCCAGGCTCATGATTCAACCCTCCAGAAACGTGAAGTCATCGGATAACACCAGCCGCAGTCGCTCGCGAATGGTCGCAACCTGCTCCTGACTATAAGGAATGGCAGGGTGTTTGCCCCACACCGGAGCCGGCCACGCAGCATCCTCGCGCTTGCGCACGATCACATGCATGTGCAACTGACTGACTACGTTACCCAACGCCGCGACATTCAATTTATCGGCGTCGAACGAGTCCTTGAGCAACTCCGAAAGTGCAGTCGTTTCCTGCCAAAGCTGCTGTTGATCGGCGACATCCAATTGAAACATCTCACTGATATCGTTGCGGCGCGGTACCAGAATGAACCATGGGTAGTTGGAATCGTTGGACAGCAGCAGCCGGCAAAGCGGGAAATCCCCGATCGGTAACGTGTCTTGTTGAAGTCGTGGATCTAAAGCGAACACTGCGCGCACTCCCGGCTGGTCATCAGTTTTTAGCTTAGCGTCCGCCTCCAGAGAGGACGCGCCAAGCGACAGGACGGCAGCATACCCGCGAACGCCGCCCGCTTCACGATGATCGACAATTCACACGACACATGCTCCGACATGGAACATTTTTGGCCAAGGCGCACCACTTCAGAACCAATTACTTTAAAAAAACCTCGGAAATGACTGAAAAACAACGATGTGTTCGCGACAGCTTGGCGGGCTTGCTGTATGAATTCAGCACAGCGATTGAAATTTATTGCACCAAAATCGCACAGTGCGTCTACGCTGATGCGTCGGGCATCCGCCGTTTACTCACTGACGGGGTGAACCGGTAACGTTTTTGGTTGTCACGCTGCCGACCATCAGGCTGAAACACGATGCCAATGATGGCGTCAAGCCCTGAAAAAAGGCGCTGAACCCCCCGGCTTTATGAGGTTTTTACAGCGGAAGAAGGTGTTTCTGAAAAAAACAGCGGCGTAACCCTGATTTGTGCACGCTTGTTGCATTCACACCCACATAGCTTTTGGCGCCTCCACTGGATGTGGCAGCCTGAAGGCAAATAAAAACAGTGGCAGGGTTGCCCAATGGAGATTCACACGTTTTACCAGGGACTCTTTTTACCGATGCTCAGGCCCTGGAAAACAACGAAAAAGTTGTCAGTCCGCTTGCGTCGGGGCTGCAAATTTGCGACATCGACCACGCTATTTGCGACACGCTCGTAAAGATGCTGAAAGGTTAGATGGGCAAGTATCGCCAACATGGTCGGCGTGATATAAGTTTGCGCCGACACAAAAAGAAAGAGCCGCCCAGATAATAAAACAGGTGGGACGGCAGTACTCTTATAAAACCAAAGGAGCAAATCACGATGCGCGTGATGAAGTGGAGCATGATCGCACTGGCAGTTGCAGCAGCAGCCAGCACTCAAATGGCTACGGCCGCACCTTTCGTAGGCGACCAGGCCGAAGCCAAAGGTTTTGTTGAAGACAGCACTTTCAACGTGCTGCTCCGCAACTACTACTTCAACCGTAACAAGAAAGACGGCGCAGTCGATGACAAAGACTGGACCCAGGGTTTCCACGGTGTATTCAACTCTGGTTACACCCAGGGCACCGTTGGTGTTGGTATTGACGCTTTCGGTTACCTCGCCATCAAACTGGACGGCTCCGACAAGTACTCGGGTTCGGGTAACCTGAGCACTAACGCTGCTGGCGAAAACAATGACAGCCAAGGCAAAGCCGGCGCTGCACTGAAAGTTCGCATCTCCAAGACCGAGCTGAAAGCTGGCGACATGCAGCCAAGCACCGCTCCTGTATTCGCTGTTGGCGGCTCGCGTATCCTTCCGCAAACTGCGAGCGGTTTCCAACTGCAAAGCAGCGAGATCAAAGACCTTGACCTCGAAGCCGGTCACTTCTACTCGGCGACCAGCCAGGACAAAAACGGCCGTGACGGCGGTCTGTGGGCTAACTACGCTGGCGTTGAAGCCGACACCATCAACTACGGTGGTGCGAAATACGGCATCAACGAAAACTTCAGCGTGTCGCTGTATGGCGCCCAGCTCGAAGATATCTGGAACCAGTACTACGCCAACGCCAACTACACCATCCCTATGGGTGGCGATCAGTCGGTGAACCTGGACGGTAACATCTACCGCACAGACGATTCCGGTAGCGCTGAAGCCGGCGACATCAGCAACACCGCGTTCTCCCTGGCAGCTGCTTTCTCGTTCCTGAAAGCACACACCCTCACCGTTGGCTTCCAGAAAATCAACGGCGATACTCCGTTCGACTACGTCGGCGTGGGTAAAAACAACCGTGGCGGCGACTCGATCTTCCTCGCCAACTCCATCCAGTACTCTGACTTCAACGGTCCTGGCGAGAAATCGGCTCAAGTACGTTATGACCTGAAAATGGCCGAATACGGCGTTCCTGGTCTGAGCTTCATGACCCGTTACGTTAAAGGTTGGGACATCGACGGTTCGAACGCTCCAACTAATGGCGCATACGCTGGCCTGTACGGTGAAGATGGCAAACACCACGAAACCAACGTTGAGGCCAAGTACGTAGTACAAGCTGGCCCGGCTAAAGACCTGTCGTTCCGCATTCGTCAAGCATGGCACCGCGCCAACACTGACCAAGGCGAAGGCGATATCGACGAGTTCCGTCTGATCGTCGACTACCCGCTGTCGATCTTGTAATCGAAAGCAGTTAGTTCGCGGTAACCAAAAAAAGGCCCATCTTCGGATGGGCCTTTTTTATTGTTTACGTTTTACAGTTACTGCACCGCAGATTCCTGAACCACTCGAATCACCCGTTGTGGAAACGGGATATCGATACCGGCAGTTTTCAAGCGATCACGGGACTGTTCGTTGAACATGAACATCACGTCCCAGTAATCAGCTGTTTTAACCCAAACACGCAGGGAAACAGTAATCGAACTATCGCCCAGTGTAGAAATGACGGCTTGCGGAGCCGGCTCTGCCAAAATACGTTCGTCCTTGGCCAGATCCAGCAAGACTTCACGGGCTTTCTGCAAGTCCGCCTCGTAATCCACGCCCACATCAAAGACAACTTTGCGAGTCGGTTGACGGTTAGTGTTGGTGATAATGCCGTTAGACAGATTACCGTTCGGGACAATGATGGTTTTGTTGTCGCCGGTACGCAGTACGGTGTGGAAGATCTGGATGCTGTCAACTGTACCTGCGACACCCTGAGCTTCGATCCAGTCACCAATACGGAACGGGCGGAACAACAGAATCAGCACGCCGCCAGCGAAGTTTGCAAGGCTGCCCTGCAATGCCAGGCCGATGGCCAGACCCGCTGCACCGATGGCCGCAACGAATGATGTGGTTTCGACACCGATCATCGACGCCACGCTGACGATCAGCAATACCTTGAGAATGATGTTCGCCAGGCTGCTGATAAAGCCTTGAAGGGCCAGGTCGGCATTACGCAGCGCCAGCAGGGCACCGAGCTTTTGCGTGACCTTATTGATCAGCCACCAACCGATGGCCAGGGTAATGATCGCCAGCAGCACACGGCTACCGTATTCCATGATCATCGGAATCCAGGCCTGGGACGCCTTGACCAGGTTGTCCACTTCAGCATTCAAATCCATCGTTACACTCCTGATTTCCGGCTACCCGGCACACGAAAAATGAGCGGCAGAAAGACCGAACCCATGGGGCTCAATCGTTTCTGCCGTTGCTTGGGCCTCGGACGCCGAAAACGCCGAGAGGTTCCCGCCCCCGTCAGTCGCGGAAGTTGTTGAACTGCAGCGGCATGTCGAAGGTTTTGGCGCGCAGGGCCGCAATGGCTTCCTGCAGGTCGTCACGCTTCTTGCCAGTGATACGCACTTGCTCGCCTTGAATGGCGGCCTGGACCTTGAGCTTGGCGTCCTTGACGTGAGCGACGATTTTCTTCGCCAGCTCTTTGTCGATGCCTTCCTTGAGCACAGCTTCCTGCTTCATCAGCTTGCCCGATGCGTAAGCGTCCTTGACCTCAAGGCACTGCACATCGATCTTGCGCTTGACCAGCGCCAGCTTGAGGATCTCAATCATAGCTTCGAGCTGGAAATCGGCCTCGGCAGTCAGGTTGACAGTCAGGTCCTTTTCCTTGAACTCGAAGGTGCCTTTGCCTTTAAGGTCATAACGGCGATCGAGTTCCTTGACGGCGTTTTCGACCGCGTTGGTGACTTCGTGTTTGTCCAGTTCGGATACCACGTCGAACGACGGCATGTAATCTCTCCAATAAAAGGCGTACCGATGGAGCACGCCTGGCTTGCGGTTAAAATCCGCGCTGATTATAACGGGTCTTTCCCATCATTCACTGCGAGCCGCTGATGCACGCCTCAATCCGAGCAAAAAGCTGATGTCCACCACCTGGCATGTTCTGGGCGCCGGAAGTCTCGGCACATTGTGGGCTACACGCCTGGCACGTGCCGGGTTACCGGTCAGGTTGATCGTGCGGGACGCGACGCGCCTGCAAGCTTACGAGGCCGCGGGCGGGCTGACACTGATCGAACACGGTGAAGCACGCTGCTATCCGGTACCGGCGCAGACACCTGACAACAGTGAACCGATTGCCCGCCTGCTGGTGGCCTGCAAAGCCTACGATGCCGAGAACGCTGTCGCCCAGCTTGTACCCCGAATGGTCCCTGGAGCGGAGTTGATCCTCTTGCAAAATGGCCTGGGCAGCCAGGACGCCGTCGCCGCACAGGCCCCACAGGCGCGCTGCATCTTCGCTTCAAGCACCGAAGGCGCCTTTCGCGATGGCGACTGGCGCGTAGTGTTCGCCGGCCACGGTTACACCTGGCTGGGAGATGCGAGTCATCCAGTGGCGCCGTTCTGGCTGGATGATGTAACCGCCGCGGGCATCCCACATGAATGGAGTACCGATATCCTGACTCGACTGTGGCGAAAACTGGCGCTCAACTGTGCGATCAATCCGCTGACGGTGCTGCACGATTGCCGCAACGGCGGCCTTCAGGACCATCATTGCGAAGTCGCCACCCTCTGTGGCGAACTGACCGAGCTGCTCGAACGTTGCGGCCAGCCCGCCGCTGCCGAGGAACTGCAGCAGGAAGTAGAGCGCGTCATCCATGCCACCGCAGCCAATTACTCTTCGATGTATCAGGACGTCAGCAATCGGCGGCGCACCGAAATCAGCTACCTGCTGGGCTACGCCTGTAAAGTCGCCGCCCGGCATCAATTGAACCTGCCGCACCTCAATCAGCTTGAGTCACGGTTGATCGCCCATCTGCACACCCTTGGATTGCCCAGCGACTGAGCAGCGGCTACGCTGGCCACTTGTTCCTTTTCAGCGACGAACCTGATGCCATTGCGCCAGCGCCTTGAAAACCTCCCGGTCGGCCAGAAACTGCTGGCCGCCCTGCTGGTGCTATTGACCACTGTCCTGCTGGTCGCCAACCTGACCTTTGTCAGCGCCGCGTATTACATCTCGCAGGAGAGCATGGCGCCCCAAGCGTTGCAGACCATCGGGCGGCTGGTGTCCAACCCGAGTCTGGTGTCCGAGGCCTTGCAGTCGCCGGAAAGCGCCGAACGCCTGCTCAACGAACTGAACAGCTATTCCCCGTTGCGCGCGGCGGCACTTTACGACGGCAAGGGCGAACGGCTCGCGCAACTGCAACATGGCGAAAAGCTCAAGCTGCCGGAGCGCTACCGGCACATCGAGTCCTGGCAAGCGACTGAATTTCGCAGCAATCAACTGATCACCCTGCCCCGCCCCGGCACGGCTCCCGGCCATTTGCTCCTGGTTGCCAGCAGCGAATTACCGGTGGCCTTCTACACCGGCACCCTGACGGCCAGTCTCGGCATTCTGATTTTCAGTGTGCTGTTATGGCTGGTGATCGCCCGGCAGATCAAGCGCCTGATTACCCAGCCCATCCATCAACTCGAAGAACTGTCCCGACAGGTGACCCGCGAAGAGAACTATGCCCTGCGCGCGTCCCGGGGCAACCATGATGAAATCGGCAGCCTCGCCGAGGCGTTCAATACCATGCTCTCGCGAATCGAAGCCCGCGAGCACCAACTCAAGCGCGCCCGGGACGACTCCCAGGCAGCCTATGACCAGGCCCAGGGTCTGGCCGAAGAAACCCGTCACACCAACCGCAAGCTGGAGCTCGAAGTCCAGGTGCGCAGCAAGATCGAAAAGAAACTCACGGGCTTCCAGAACTACCTCAACAGCATCATCGACTCCATGCCGTCGGCGCTGATCGCACTGGATGAACAGCTCTACGTGACGCAATGGAATCAGGAAGCCAGCGCCCTGTCCGGTACGCGCCTCGATGAAGCGTTGAATCAGCCGATATTCCTTGCGTTCGAACCCCTCAAGCCGTTCCTGCCGCAACTCAAGCAAACAGTCGAACAGCACACCGTGGCCAAGATCGAGCGTGTGACCTGGTTCAAGGACGACGAGCCCAAGCATTATGCGTTGACGTTTTATCCATTGATGGGCGGGGCCGGACGCGGTGTGGTGATCCGCATCGATGACATCACCCAACGCCTGTCGCTCGAAGAAATGATGGTGCAGTCGGAAAAAATGCTTTCCGTAGGGGGGCTGGCGGCCGGCATGGCCCACGAGATCAATAACCCGCTGGGCGCCATCCTGCATAACGTGCAGAACATTCGCCGACGCCTGTCCTCGGAGCTGCCGAAAAACCTCGAACAAGCTGAACTCATGGGTATTGAGCTGGAGACCGTTAACCAATACCTGGTCGCGCGCGAAGTCCC
The DNA here is from genome assembly GCF_010095445.2 of Pseudomonas sp. TNT3. Lineage (GTDB taxonomy): Bacteria > Pseudomonadota > Gammaproteobacteria > Pseudomonadales > Pseudomonadaceae > Aquipseudomonas. The sequence goes on along the minus strand of NZ_WFGV02000050.1, from coordinate 14,932 downwards.
ACAGCTGCTCGACGGTATCCAGCAGGCGGGCGCTCGCGCGGCGAAGATCGTGACGCACATGCTCAGTTTCAGCCGTCGCAGCACCCGCCAAATGGCCCCCTGCGATCTACCGGCATTGATTGATCAGGCAGTGGAAATCGCGGGTAACGACTTCGACCTGGCGATCGGTTTCGATTTCAAAGGCCAGGCCATCGTTCGCCAGTTCGATCCACAGCTCGGCCCGGTGCCTGGCACCGCCAACGAACTGGAACAGGTGTTACTCAACCTGCTGAAAAACGCCGCACAGGCCATTCACCAGCGCGAGGATGACCGTGAGCCCGGACGAATTATCCTGCGTACCAAGTTGAACCCGCCTTGGGCGGAGATCCAGGTGGAGGACAACGGTATCGGTATGAGTGAGAACGTCCGCAAGCGCACCTTCGAGCCGTTTTTCACTACCAAGGAAATCGGCCAGGGCACCGGCCTTGGCCTGTCCGTTTCTTATTTCATCATCACCAACAACCACAAGGGTCAGATGGAAGTGCAATCGACCTTGGGCCAAGGCACGTGTTTCACCTTACGCCTGCCCCTGGCGGGCACTCCGCTGGTCTCTCAAGAACTCAATCAGCTATCGAGGTAACCCATGGGCTTTCGCTTGTCGAAGATTTACACCCGCACCGGCGACAAAGGCGAAACCGGGCTGGGTGACGGCCGCCGCGTCCCCAAGGATCACCCGCGCATCGAGGCGATTGGCGAGGTTGATACGCTGAACAGCCAGGTCGGCGTGTTATTGGCGGGTCTGGCGGCAGAAAGCGACCGTTATCCGGGCTTGAACGAAGTGATCGACGTGTTGGCACCTTGTCAGCACCGCCTGTTCGATCTGGGTGGCGAGCTGGCGATGCCGGTGTATCAAGCACTGAACGCGGCTGAAATCGAACGCCTGGAAGCGGCCATTGATCTCTGGAACGAGGAGCTGGGACCGCTGGAGAATTTTATCCTGCCGGGCGGCTCGATGCTGATCGCCCAGGCCCATGTGTGCAGAAGCCTGGCACGCAGTGCGGAGCGCCGGTGCCAGCAGTTGAATGCGATTGAACCGTTGGCCGGGGTTGGGTTGGCCTACATCAATCGGTTATCGGATGTGTTGTTTGTGGTGGCGCGCTTGATTGCCAAGCGCCAGGGCGTTGCCGAGATTTTGTGGCAGCCGGCTTCCAAACCTGAGGCTTAGTCCAAGCATTGAGTGGCCCCATCGCGAGCAAGCATTACTCCTGTAGGAGCAAGGCTTGCCCGCGATGGGGCCAGCAGCCTGAACACAAAATCAGGCCTCAGGCCAAAACGCCCGAATCCCCGCCACACCTTGCGCCCCTGCTTCCCAAGCCTTCTGCCGTTCAGTCGGGCCAACACCGCCCAACAGGAACACCGGCTTGCTGAATCCCTCGATCAACGTGGCAGCCTGTGGCCAACCCAACGGCTGAGCATCCGGATGCGTCTGGGTCGGCTGTACCGGTGACAACGTCACAAAATCCACGCCCATCTGCTCGGCCAGTGCCAGCTCTTCAGCGTTGTGGCAGGACGCAGCCAACCAGCGCGATGTCGGCAACGGTCGGCCCGCAGCCGCGTGTTTGCGCAATTGTGCCGAAGTGATGTGCCACCCGGCTGACGGAAAATCACCCAGCCATTCGAACGGTCCCTTGATCATCAACTGCGCCTTGCCGGCACACAGACCCGCTGCATCCACGGCCAGATCGCGGTACTTCGGATCGTAGCCGTTGGGCGCCCGCAGCTGGATCAGCTTGATGCCGCCCGCAATGGCTTTCTGAATACCGCGCAGCAGGGCCGGGGTTTCCAGGTCTTCGGGGGTGATCAAGTATTCGGCAGGCAAACGCGCGGCTACGACGATTGGCTGATTGGCGGCCGGAAACTCGTAATCCAGCAGATCACGGGGTGCGACCCAGGCCAGCGGTTGGCCTTCAGCGCCGTGAGGCTCGCCGCTAAACGCCGACACCTCCCACACATCCAGCAACACTTGCTTGTCCGGGTAATCGTGTCGGACCTTGATCAGCGGACGCGCAGCGTTGACCACGATGCCCAACTCCTCCTGAAGCTCCCGCGCCAGGGCGATTTCAACAGATTCGTCGGTCTCGACCTTGCCACCGGGAAACTCCCAAAGGCCACCCTGGTGCTGAGTGTCCGCACGACGAGCGATGAGGATCTTGCCGCTGCCGTCACGAATAACCGCTGCAGCTACATGAACACGTTTCACTGCCCAACCTCCTCCAGACCTGCTTTCTGCCAAGCCTTGAATGCTGGCCATTGGTAGATGGTTTCGACATAGGCCTCGTCAACCGCCGGCAATTTCACCTGATAGGTGCGCAGGCGAACGGCGATCGGCGCGAAAAAGGCGTCGGCTATTGTCGCATCGCCAAACAGAAACGCACCTGGTTCGGTCGCAGCGTTACGGCACTCGGCCCACAACGCCAGCATGCGCTCAGTGTCTGCCTGAACGTCCGCTGGAACCGGCGACAGCGGTGCATCGCGAGACAGGTCAAACGGCATGTTGCCGCGCATGGCGAAGAACCCGGCGTGCATCTGCGCGCAGGCCGAACGCGCCTGGGCACGGGCGGCGGTGTCTTTTGGCCATAGATTGGCATCGGGGAATTGTTCGGCCAGGTATTCAGCAATGGCCATGGAGTCAGCGATGGTGCCGTGCTCGGTTTTCAACAGAGGGACTTTCCCGGTCGGCGAGTGCTTGAGCAGACGTTCGCGAGTATCGGGCTGGTTCAGCTTGATCAATTCTTCGGTATAGGTAGCGCCGGCCAGTTCGAGAGCCAGTGCGCCGCGCAGGGACCAGGAGGAAAGCAGTTTGTCGCCGATGATCAGGTGCAGGCTCATGTTCGGGACCTTTTGATGAGGAAAACAGGCCAGTCTTGTGGTGACTGGCAGACCGTCATCGCGAGTAAGCCCGCGCCCCCAATGGATCGAGCTGTACACACATCCAATGTGGGAGCAAACCTGCTCGCGATGGGCCGGGGTCGCGCTCGGCCGGCCCGGTTTACGTACGGTACTCAGCGTTGATCTTGACGTACTCGTGGGACAGGTCGGTGGTCCAGATGGTTTCGCTGCAATCGCCGCGACCCAGCTCGATGCGGATGGTGATTTCTTCCTGCTGCATCACCGCCGAGCCCTGGGCTTCGGTGTAAGTTGCTGCGCGGGCGCCATGGCTGGCGATGCACACTTCACCGAGGAACACGTCGATCTTGCTCACGTCCAGGTCTGGCACACCCGCACGGCCAACAGCGGCCAGAATGCGGCCCCAGTTTGGATCGGAAGCAAACAGAGCCGTCTTGATCAGCGGCGAGTGTGCCACGGTGTAACCAACGTCCAGGCACTCCTGATGATTGCCGCCGCCATTGACTTCAACGGTCACGAACTTGGTCGCGCCTTCACCGTCACGGACGATGGCTTGAGCGACGTCCATGCACACTTCGAACACGGCCTGCTTCAACTTGGCGAACAACTCGCCTTCGGCGCGGGTAATTTCCGGCAGTGCTGCCTGACCGGTTGCGATCAGCATGCAGCAGTCGTTGGTCGAGGTGTCGCCGTCGATGGTGATGCGGTTGAACGACTTGTTGGCGCCGTCCAGCAACAGGTTTTGCAGCACATCGCGGGAGACTTTGGCATCGGTGGCAATGTAGCCCAGCATGGTCGCCATATTCGGGCGAATCATGCCGGCGCCTTTGCTGATGCCAGTGACGGTGATGGTTACGCCGTCATGCTGAAACTGGCGGCTGGCGCCTTTTGGCAATGTGTCAGTGGTCATGATGCCGGTGGCGGCAGCTTCCCAGTTGTCCACCGACAGGTCATCGAGAGCGGCTTGCAGCGCGCCTTCGATCTTCTCGACCGGCAGCGGCTCACCGATCACGCCCGTGGAGTACGGCAGCACCAGGCTGGCATCGACACCGGTCAGCTCTGCCAGTTTGGCGCAGGTGCGCTCGGCGGCGGCCAGGCCAGGTTCGCCGGTACCGGCGTTGGCGTTGCCCGTGTTGGTCAGCAGGTAACGCACAGGGCCTTGCACGCGTTGCTTGGCCAGAATCACCGGGGCGGCGCAAAAGGCGTTCAGCGTAAACACGCCTGCCACCGTCGAACCTTCGGCGCAGCGCATGACCACGACGTCTTTGCGCCCGGGGCGCTTGATGCCAGCCGATGCAATGCCGAGTTCAAAACCGGCAACCGGGTGCAACGTTGGCAAAGGACCAAGACCAACAGCCATGAATGCGCTCCTTAAAAAGTAGTCATCACCGTCACAGAATGAACGGCGGTGTTAAATGGCAAAACGCCGCGACGGCATAAGCCGGTCGCGGCGCGGGTATTTCAGCGTATGAAACGGGTTTTACTGGATCTGCCCGTGGCAATGCTTGAATTTCTTGCCCGAACCGCAGTAGCACAGTTCGTTTCGACCCAGCTTCTGCTCGTTGCGTACCGGCGCAGCGGCGAGGGCCACATCGACCTCTTCACCGAGCAGTTCCGGTTGCTCAAGACCAGGCGCTTCGTCGTGCTGGAACTGCATGCGTGCCGCCAGTGCTTCGGCTTCCTGGCGCAGGCGTTGCTCTTCTTCGATCGGATCTTCGCGACGAACCTGAACGTGCGACAGCACACGAATAGAGTCGCGCTTGATCGAATCCAGCAGCTCGGAGAACAGCGTGAACGACTCGCGCTTGTACTCTTGCTTCGGGTTCTTCTGGGCGTAGCCACGCAAATGGATACCGTGACGCAGGTGGTCCATGGTCGACAGGTGGTCTTTCCACAGGTCATCCAGTACGCGCAGCACGATTTGCTTCTCGAAGGTGCGCAGCGCCTCGGCGCCCGCCTGGTCTTCTTTCTCGTGGTACGCCGCGATCAGCTCGTTCATCAGCTTCTCGCGCAGGGTCTCTTCGTACAGGTGATCGTCTTCGTCGAGCCATTGCTGGATCGGCAACGCCACGCCGAAGTCGCTCTGCAACGACGCTTCCAGACCGGCCACATCCCACTGCTCAGGCAGCGATTGCGGTGGAATGTGTGCGCTGACGGTAGCGTTGAGCACGTCCTGACGGAAGTCAGCGATGGTTTCCCCGATGTTGTCAGCGGCCAGCAACGTGTTACGCATGTGATAGATCACTTTACGTTGTTCGTTGTTGACGTCGTCGAACTCGAGCAATTGCTTACGAATGTCGAAGTTACGGCCTTCAACCTTGCGCTGAGCCTTTTCGATGGCGTTGGTCACCATGCGGTGCTCAATCGCTTCGCCAGGCTGCATGCCCAGGGCTTTCATGAAGTTCTTCACCCGATCAGAGGCGAAGATGCGCATCAGGCTGTCTTCCAGCGACAGGTAGAAACGGCTGGAACCGGCGTCACCTTGACGACCCGCACGACCACGCAGCTGGTTGTCGATACGGCGCGATTCGTGACGCTCGGACGCGATCACCTGCAAGCCGCCCGACTCGAGCACTTGCTGGTGACGTTTCTGCCAGTCGGCCTTGATCTGGGCAATCTGCTCAGGCGTCGGGTCTTCCAGCGAAGCCACTTCCACTTCCCAGTTGCCGCCCAGCAGGATGTCGGTACCGCGACCGGCCATGTTGGTGGCGATGGTCAGTGCGCCGGGACGACCGGCCTGGGCAATGATCTCGGCTTCTTTTTCGTGGAACTTGGCGTTCAGAACCTTGTGTTCGATGCCTTCCTTGTTGAGCAGATTGGACATGTGCTCGGAAGTTTCGATGGTTGCAGTACCCACCAGCACCGGACGGCCCTGGGTCATGCATTCCTTGATGTCGGTGATGATCGCTGCGTATTTCTCTTCGGCGGTCAGGAACACCAGGTCGTTGTAGTCCTTACGGGCCAACGGTCTGTTTGGCGGAATGACCATCACCGACAAACCGTAGATCTGATGGAACTCGAACGCTTCGGTGTCTGCAGTACCGGTCATGCCGGACAGCTTGTTGTACAGACGGAAGTAGTTCTGGAACGTAGTCGAGGCCAGGGTCTGGCTCTCGGCCTGGATGTTCAGTTCTTCCTTGGCTTCGATGGCCTGGTGCAGGCCTTCGGACAAACGACGACCCGGCATGGTACGACCGGTGTGTTCGTCGACCAGGACGACCTGCCCGTCCTGCACGATGTATTCGATGTTGCGATGGAACAGCTTGTGCGCACGCAGACCGGCATATACGTGGGTCAGCAGGCCCAGGTTATGTGCCGAGTACAGGCTCTCGCCTTCAGCCAGCAGGCCGACGCGGGTGAGCATGTCTTCAATGAACTGGTGACCGGCTTCGTTGAGCTCCACCTGACGAGTCTTCTCGTCGACGGTGTAGTGACCCGCCTTGGTGACTTCGCCTTCAACTTCCTCGACGTGCAACTCCAGCTGCGGGATCAGTTTGTTGATCTCGACGTACATCTTGGAGCTGTCCTCGGCCTGACCGGAAATGATCAGCGGGGTACGCGCTTCGTCGATGAGGATGGAGTCGACTTCGTCGATCACGGCAAAATTGAGTTCGCGCTGGAATTTTTCTTCCATGCTGAACGCCATGTTGTCGCGCAGGTAGTCGAAGCCGAATTCGTTGTTGGTGCCGTAGGTGATGTCAGCGGCGTAGGCCAGGCGTTTTTCTTCCGGCGGCTGGAACGGCGTGACAACGCCGACCGTCAGGCCGAGGAATTCGTAGAGCGGACGCATCCAGTTGGCGTCGCGACGTGCCAGGTAGTCGTTCACTGTCACTACGTGCACGCCCTTGCCGGACAGCGCGTTGAGGTAAACACCCAGCGTTGCCACCAGGGTCTTGCCTTCACCGGTACGCATTTCCGCGATCATGCCTTCATGCAAGGTCATGCCGCCGATCAGCTGGACATCGAAGTGGCGCATACCCATGACACGCTTACCGGCTTCGCGGGCGACCGCAAAGGCTTCTGGCAGCAACTTGTCGAGGGTTTCCCCTTTGGCGATGCGGGCCTTGAACTCGTCTGTCTTGGCACGCAATTGATCGTCCGAAAGGGCCACCATTTGCTCTTCGAAGGCATTGACGAATTGCACCGTCTTGAGCATGCGTTTGACTTCACGCTCGTTCTTGCTTCCAAAAAGTTTCTTTAACAAAGGCGCAAACATATCGGCAGGATCTTCCACACTAAAGGGATGGAGGGCGGCCCCGTGAGTCGCCCGAGCAGCCCTCATGGCCGCATGCGAACGAGCATTCTACCCGGAAACGATGGTGAGGAAAGTGGCGTTGTTCCACGATGCTGGCACAGCGTTGTTACGGGGCTCACTTAAAATAAGGGCTTTTTGCTGAACTTCAAGTCATACACGGCAGAAGTTACTTGTTGATTTAATGGGTAAAGCGCTCGCAAAGCAATGGGTCGGGTCAATCGGGTGCTTTCTGCTAACATGGCGGCTCTGTTACTTCAGGTGTCTGATCATGGCATTTCGCCCTCTTACGGCCAGAGCACCCGCCGTCCTGCTTCGCGAAGCCAAACCGCTGAAAGCCATCTTCGGCCACGCTCAACGCCTGGGTCATCTCCAGCGTCTGCTGGAAAGCCAATTGCAGCCGGCTGCCCGCGAGCATTGCCACGTGGCTTCATGGCGCGAAGGGAGCCTGTTGCTGATCGTCACCGACGGCCACTGGGCGACCCGCCTGCGCTATCAACAAAAACGCCTGCAACGGCAATTGCAGCTGTTCGATGAGTTTGCCAGCCTGACACGCATCCTGTTCAAGGTGCAGCCACCGACTGTCCCGCAAGGGGCGGCGGGGCATACCATCAGCTTGTCGGTTGACGCCGGGGCGACCATCCAGGCGACGGCCGATGGCATTACCGACCCGAACCTGCGGGCTGCGCTTGAACGACTGGCGGCTCACGCCAAACCCAAGGATTGAAAGCAGGATCAAAAGATCGTCCGAAGGCTCGGGTCGCGTTCGGACGATCTTTTGCTTTTAGCGTTTTTTGCTGCCACCCAGCAGCGACCCCATTAACCCGCGCACCAATTGCCGGCCCAACTGGTTAGCCGCCTGTCGCATCGCTGATTTCAGTGCCTGCCCTGCAGCAGTGCCGAGAAACTCCCCGGCCTTGTCGGTAAAGCTTGGCTCTTCAGCGGCGGGTTTTCCCGGCAACGCTTCAGGCTCGGGCGCCAATCCCTTGCGCCCCATCAATACTTCATAGGCCGATTCGCGATCGATCGGTTTGTCGTAACGCCCCTTGAACGGCGACCCTGCAATGAGCACTGTGCGCTCCGTCTCGGTCAACGGCCCGATCCGCGATTGCGGTGGCGCGATCAGCACCCGCTGGACCATCTCCGGCGTGCCCTTGGTCTGCAACGTACCGACCAGCGCCTCGCCGATGCCCAGCTCCGTCAACACTGCCAAGGCATCGAATGCCGGGTTCGGGCGGAAACCCTCAGCCACCGCCCTCAGGGACTTCTGCTCCTTGGCGGTAAACGCGCGCAGCCCGTGCTGGATGCGCAGGCCAAGCTGTGCCAGCACATCATCCGGCAGATCGCCCGGCGATTGGGTGACGAAATACACCCCGACACCTTTCGAGCGAATCAGCCGCACCACTTGTTCCAGGCGGTCCTGCAAGGCTTTGGGCGTGCCAGCGAATAACAAATGTGCTTCGTCGAAAAACAGCGCCAGCAACGGTTTTTCCGCATCGCCGCGTTCCGGCAGTTGCTCGAACAGCTCGGCCAGCAGCCACAGCAGGAACGTCGCGTAGACCTTCGGGGCCTCGTGCACCAGACGGCTGGCATCAAGCAGGTGAATGCGCCCGCGACCATCGACGGCCGGCTGCAATATGTCTTCAAGTTGCAGGGCAGGCTCGCCAAACAGCGCTTCCGCCCCCTGCTGCTCAAGCGTCGCCAGGCGCCGCAATAATGCCTGGCTGGAACCGGTGGTCATCAGTGCGGCGTCATCGCCCAATGACTCCGGGTGGTCGCGCAAATGATTGAGCAGCGCCTTCAGATCCTTGAGATCCAGCAACAACAGACCTTCACGGTCGGCCACCTTAAACGCGGCATACAGCGCCGACTGCTGACTGTCAGTCAGTTCCAGAAGGCTGCCCAGCAGCAACGGGCCCATCTCGCTCAAAGTCGTGCGCAACGGGTGACCCGACTGGCCATGGATATCCCACAACGTCACCGGATACGCCTGAGGTGTGTAGTTCAGCCAGGGCATCCCGGCGATCCGCTCGGCGATCTTGCCCTGTGGGTTTGCGGCAGCGCCCAGCCCGCACAGGTCGCCTTTGATATCCGCCGCGAACACCGCCACGCCGGCATCGCTGAAGGCTTCGGCCAGGCGTTGCAAGGTGACGGTTTTGCCGGTCCCGGTAGCGCCGGCGACCAGGCCATGGCGGTTTGCGAGACGCATCGCCTGGGCGATCGGCTGCCCCGCGAGATCGGCACCGATAACGAGTTGCAAGGAGTCAGGCATTTTGTCACCCATGGTTAATCTTTGATCCTTCACGGCCGATATAAAAGACTAATAGCGTCGGTAATTCCCTAAGGAGAGCACGGAACTATCCGCTTGTGTTTACCACCACCCCTTTCGCGTTCCTTTATAAAAGCACGCCCTTGACATTAAGACCTTAGCGGAACCCCAAGCCATGAACAAAAATCTGCGTTTCAGCCATAAGATACTGCTTGCCGCCGCGCTCATTGTCATCGCCGCCTTCGCCTCGTTCACGCTGTACAACGACTACTTGCAGCGTACCGCCATCCGCGAAGACCTGGACAACTACCTCACTGAAATGGGCGATGTTACCGCCAGCAACATTCAGACCTGGTTGACCGGCCGCATCCTGTTGATCGACAACCTTGCCCAGAACATCGCCCTCAACCCCGAGCGGTCCATGGTTGACAGCCTGCTCGAGCAGAAAGCCCTGACATCGACCTTCATGGCGTCCTACCTTGGCGATGCCACCGGCAGCTTCACCATTCGCCCGGACGCGAAAATGCCTGCTGGCTTCGATCCGCGCGTGCGCCCTTGGTACAAAGGCGCCGAAAGCAGCAACACTGCGACGCTGACCGAACCTTACGTCGATGCGGCCACGGGCCAAACCATCATTTCCATCGCCAGCGCCTCGAAGAAGGCCGGTCAGAGCATCGGCGTGGTCGGTGGCGACCTGAGCCTGCAAACCTTGATCGACACCCTCAGCGCTCGGGATTTCGATGGCATGGGCTACGCATTCCTGGTCAGCGCCGACGGCAAGATCCTGGTGCACCCGGACAAATCGCTGGTGATGAAAACGTTGAGCGAGGCCTATCCACGCAACACGCCGCGTATCAGCAGCGATTTCAGCGAAGTGGAAGTGGATGGCAAGACCCGCATCGTCAACTTCACCCCCGTCAAAGGCCTGCCTTCGGTGAACTGGTACATCGGTTTATCGGTGGATAAAGAAAAAGCCTTCTCGATGCTTAGCGAATTTCGCACCTCGGCCGTCGTCGCGACCCTTATTGCCGTGGCAATCATCATTGCCTTGCTGGGCATGCTGATCCGCATCCTGATCCAGCCGCTGCATGTCATGACCCGCGCCATGGAAGACATTGCCGACGGTGAAGGCGATCTGACCAAGCGCCTGACCATCCAGAACAACGACGAGTTTGGTGTCCTCGGCACCGCATTCAACCGCTTTGTGGAACGTATCCACGGTTCGATCCGCGAAGTGTCATCGGCCACCGGCCAAGTCAACGAAGTGGCCCTGCGCGTGCTCGCCGCTTCAAACTCGTCGATGTTCAACTCTGACCAACAAGCCTCACGCACCAGCAGCGTAGCCGCGGCGATCAACCAGCTCGGCGCCGCCACCCAGGAAATCGCCCGCAACGCTGCACAGGCCTCGAGTCAGGCCAGCGACGCCCGCAACCTGGCCGAAGACGGCCAGCAAGTGGTGGACCGCAGCATTGCCGCGATGAATCAGCTGTCGAGCATGCTCAGCGCGTCGAGCACCAACATCGAATCGCTGAACAGCAAAACCGTGAACATCGGCCAGATTCTTGAAGTGATCACCAGCATCTCCCAGCAAACTAACCTGTTGGCCCTCAACGCGGCGATCGAAGCAGCGCGAGCGGGTGAAGCGGGACGTGGATTTGCGGTGGTGGCCGATGAAGTGCGCAACCTGGCGCATCGCACCCAGGAATCGGCGCAACAGGTTCAGACCATGATCGAGGAACTGCAAGTCGGCGCCCGTGAATCCGTCAGCAACATGAGCGACAGCCAGCGCCACAGCCAGGACAGCGTGGACATCGCCAACCTCGCCGGTGAACGCTTGAACAGCGTCACCTTGCGGATTGGCGAGATCGACGGCATGAACCAGTCGGTGGCCACCGCGACCGAAGAACAGACGGCCGTGGTTGAATCGATCAACGTCGACATCACGGAGATCAATACGCTGAACCAGGAAGGCGTGGAAAACCTGCAATCGACGTTGCGGGCGTGTTCCGACCTTGAACAGCAGGCCGCGCGCTTGAAACAGTTGGTGGGGAGTTTCCGAATCTAGAACGGTTGGCGCTCCATCAGATCTACGTATCTCGTCGTAGAACACACCGAACTTGTGGCGAGGGAATGACTCCCGCGCCACAGGACTTTGGCAGCTCCTGAAAGATGTGTAGATACCGATGCAGCGATGGCGGTCTTGCTCTCACCGCCCCCCACTAACCCCTGCGCCAGCAAACCCCAACCGAACATCTATCCTTCATAAAGGTCAACCAAGGGAGAACAACGGACCGGAGGGATGCTCATCGTGCATATCGCTGACATAACCATGTTCTACGCCCCTGCCAGCGGTGGCGTGCGCACGTATCTGGATGCCAAACACCGACGCCTGGGGATCAAGCCTGGCATTCGCCACAGCCTGCTGATCCCCGGTGCCCACCTGAGCGAACGGGATGGCATTTTCACCGTTCCCGCTCCCGCCCTGCCCTTCGGCAAGGGCTACCGTTTCCCCGTACGTTTGGCTCCGTGGCGAAACGTCCTGCAGGATTTGCAGCCTGATCTCATAGAAGTCGGCGATCCATACCTCACCGCCTGGGCTGCTTTAGATGCGAAGCGTCAACTGGATGTGCCGGTGATTGGTTTCTATCACTCCGACTTGCCGTTGCTGTGCAGCAATCGCATGGGCAACTGGGTGACCCCGAATGTCGAAGCCTATGTCAGCAGACTTTATGGCAACTTCGACCGGGTGCTGGCGCCGAGCCAGGTCATGGCTGAAAAACTCAAGGGGCTTGGGGTCAAGAATGTTTACGTCCAGCCTTTGGGCGTCGACCTGCAAACATTCAATCCTGGCGCAAGGGACCCGGAACTAAGGGCCGAACTGGGCATTGCTGAAGAGACCCATTTGCTGATTTTTGCCGGGCGCGGCTCCAAGGAAAAGAACCTGCCGGTGCTGCTCGATTGCATGAAACAGCTAGGTGCTCGCTATCATCTGCTACTGGTCGGCTCGTCCATGCCGGCAGTCGTGCCGGATAACGTTACCGTCGTCGATGAGTTCTGCCCGGCTGCACAGGTGGCGCGATTGTTAGCCAGTGCCGATGCGCTGGTGCATGCCGGCGACCAGGAAACTTTCGGCCTGGTCATTCTGGAGGCCATGGCCAGCGGCATCCCGGTCATCGCCGTTGATGCCGGGGCATTCAAGGAGATCGTCACTGATCAATGTGGCTTGCTCTGCGCCCCGAACAATTCGTCGGCGATGGCCAGTGCGGTCCGCGAACTGTTCCACTCAGGCAGTGCAGAGCTTGGTAAAAAAGCCCGCGCCCATGTCGAACAGCATTACGCCTGGGACACCGTGGTCAATAGTCTTCTGGGGCACTACCACGCCGTGCTCGGCAACCACTGGCCGCGGACGGCCAATGGATAAAGCCATGAACTCGCCCAGCCTGTTATTGGTGCTGCATGATGTCGCGCCACAAACCTGGGCCGACTACCAACCTTTCGTTGAAGCCGTCGACGCCTTGGGCGATGTGCCGATGACCTGGCTGGTCGTGCCCGATTTTCACCGGCACAACAATCTCGATGCTCACCCGGACTTCCGGCAAATGCTCACCCATCGCGTCGCCCGAGGTGATGAACTGGCTCTTCACGGCTACTTTCATTGCGATGACGGCACGAAACCGAGTAATCCACGGGACTGGTTCATGCGTCGGGTCTACACCCACGAAGGTGAGTTCTACACCCTGTCCGAACAGGCGGCCCTTGCCCGCTTACGCGCAGGCATCGAACTGTTTGATCGCTACAACTGGCCGCTTCATGGCTTCGTCGCGCCAGCCTGGCTGATGAGCGAGGGGACACGCGAGGCACTGCGCCAGTTACCGCTGAGCTACACCAGCGACCCGCAGCACCTGTATCGCTTGCCCGATTTCAGCACGGTTGATGCACCCGGACTGGTCTGGAGCGCGCGTAGCCCATGGCGCCGGGGATTGTCGAAGTGGATCAGCGATTATCGTGAACAACATCGGCGGCATGCACCCGTGATTCGTCTCGGCCTGCATCCAGTGGACATGCGCCATGAGTTTTCACGCAATTATTGGCTACAAACCCTTAAACGACTGCTCGACGAAGGCCGCGTCCCCATGACCAAAGCCCGGTGGCTTGAACGGCAAAACCAGCGCATCGGTCACGCGGCATGAGTCGCGGAATTCTGCTGCTCGTCGCGCTGCTGGTTGCGGTGCTGATCCCCTCCCTGCTCGGAGGCAACGAAACCTGGTACCGGCTGCGCAACTTTCCGTTGCATTGGCTTCTCATCATGTTCGGCATGATCCTGCTGTGCTGGGTGCTTAACACCCTGCGTTTACGTCTATTGCTGGGCGATCAGCGCGACAAGGTCGGCCGGGTGAAAAGCCTTGGCGTGGTGATGGCCGCCGAATTTGCCTATTGCGCCACGCCCGGGGGCAGCGGTGGACCGCTGACGATCATGGCACTGCTCGCCCGTAACGGCGTCCGACCGGCCAGGGGCAGCGCTGTATTTGCAATGGACCAGTTAAGTGACCTGGTGTTTTTTCTCTGTGCGCTCAGTGGGATCCTGATTTATGCACTGTTCCAGCACCTGAGCCAGCGCATGGAGTGGCTGCTGATGGTCAGCGCCCTCTCGATGTTCGGTGGTCTGGTCAGTTGCGTGGTAGTGGCACGCTACCACCGCTTGCTGATTCGCCTGACCGGTCGTTTGCTCGCTCGTCTCAACGTCCAGGCCAGCACGCGCCTGCGATGGGCACGAAAACTCCTGCATTTTCTGGCAGCGTTCACTGACACATTGAAGCTACCCCGCAAGACATTGATCACGGTGTTTGCACTGACTTGCCTGCATTGGGCGCTGCGCTACAGCGTGTTGTACCTGGCACTGCGCGGCCTGGGCGCGGACCTGCAATGGGCCTGGACCTTTTTGATCCAGATGCTCTCTCTCAGCGCGGGGCAATTCAGCCTGTTGCCGGGCGGCGCCGGAGCGGCAGAACTGACTTCAGCAGCGCTGCTGGCACCCATGGTGGGTAAATCCACTGCCGCAGCGGCGATTCTGATCTGGCGGGCGGTGACCTACTACTTCTATCTACTGGTGGGCGGACCGGTGTTCCTGTTGATGCTGGGCAGACCGCTTTTGAAGAAGTTAATGAGGGTCAAGCAGGCGTAGGGCGAGAGTTTTGTTGTATCGGAGCGAATTGAGGCACCTTCATGGCCGCCATCGCCGGCAGGCCAGCTCCCACAGTTTGATCCGGGTAAATCCGAAGAGAATGGTCGGCTGTCAGGCCGCTATCGCGAGCAAGCTCGGCTCCCACAGGTGACCGCGTGCGCTTCGAAAGTCAGGTCGGCTATCAGGCCGCCTCGCTTTGGCTTTTGATCTGCTTTTGATCTTCTTGCCCCCTCGGAAGGCCGAGCGCAGGTTCTGCGCAGTGGGCAACCCGGCATGGATGCCGGGTTAGCCGCGCACGGCCATGGATGGCCGATCGCGGCGGGCCCACGGAGCAGGACCGGAG
>NZ_WFGV02000004.1 GCF_010095445.2 Pseudomonas sp. TNT3 | reverse complement strand
GCTGGCCGCAGGCGTCGTAGCCATAGCGCAAGGTGCCCCAGCTCTGGTGTTCGGTGATCAGCCGATCCTGGCGGTCGTATTCGAATTCCAGCGGGTGGTCGTGGCCGTCGTCGACACTGGTCAGGCGGCCGAGGCTGTCGTAGTGGTAGGCCACGGAGGTGCCATCGGGCAGGGTTTTGACCTGCAAGCGTCCGGCCGCATCGCGTGTATACCCGGTGACCAGTTGCGAGCCGTCCTCGCCAAACTCGGTCTTCTCCAGCAGGTGCCCGTTGAGGTCGTATTCGTAGGCGGTGCGCAGACCGTCGAAGCCGGTTTCCTGTCGGATCAGTCCGTTGGCGGTGTAGTCCAGAAGGTACTTTTCGCCGGACTCGTTCTCGATCTCCGTCAGCAGCAACTGTGCGTTGTCGTAGCGGTAACGCAGCTGCGAACCGTCCGGATTGATCCGGCGGCTGACCAGGTGCAGGTCCTCGACGTACTCGTAACGCGTGACCTGGCCCAGTTCATCAGTGGCAGAGGTGAGCGTGCCGTAGGCGTTGTAGCTGTAAGCGCGGGTGGCGCCGCTCGGCAGGGTGGTGTGGATCAGGCGGCCAACAGCGTCCCATTGCGAGCGCGTGACGGCGCCGTGTTCGTCCTCCTGGGTAATCCTCCGCCCCAAAGCATCGTAGGAAAACTTCCGCTTGCCACCTTCTGGCAGGGTTTCTTCAACGAGCTGGCCGAGCGCATTCCAGACCAACAGATGACGGCTGTGATCCGGGTAACGGATCGACAGCAGGCGGCCTTGGGCGTCGTAGCGGTAGTGCGTGGTGTGACCGTCCGGGTCGATGGCTTCGGTGACATCGCCCTGGGCATTGCGCAGGTATTTCCACTCGGCCTTGCCACGAAAGCGTGCGTGCAGGAAACCGTTGCGGTATTCGTAGGCTGTTGGCGTGTCTTCTGGCGGAATCAGCGCCACCAACCGTCCGGCGTCGTCGTAGTGGTATTCGGTAACCGCGCCCAGCGGGTCCTGCTCCGCCACTAACCGACCCTGCTCGTCGTAGGACTTGAGGTGTTCGCCGCCATCCAGTTCGACCTTGCGCACCAGCCGCGCCCGATCATCGTGGACGTACACCTCTTCGCTGCCATCGAGGTTCCTGACCGTGACGCTGCCCTGGTCATCCCAGATGTATTGCGCGTCCATCTGCCCGAACGAGGCCCAGTGACGGATGCAACGAGCAGCCTTGCCGGACCTTTCCCACGCCCAGAAGAAACTCGCCCCACCGGCCAGTTGCCGCTGCAGGATCACGTGCTGCTCGTCGTAGCGGTAACGCTCGCTTTCTTCGGCCGCGTTGGTCGCTTCGATCAGCTGCTGGTGCTCGTCGTAGCGATAACGAACCAGCGTCTGCTCGGTCACCCAGCCTTGGGCCACGGTGGGCGCCGGGGTGAATCGCTGGTAGTCGACGGCGATCAGGTGGCGACGGTCGTAGCGCAACAGCAAGGCGCGGCCGGCGCCGTTGTCCACGCGTTCGAGGCGGCCGTGGTAGTCGTGGGTCAGGAGCAGGCGGTTGTCGTAGGTGTCGCTGATCGTGTTCAAGCGACCGTTGAGGAAGTGATAAAAACGCGGTGCGTCGCCGGCCTGGGCGAGGATCAGTTCTTCGGCCGCGTCACCGAGAAAAATCGCCGCCCTGGACAGGCTGTTGTGGATCGCCGGGCGTTCGCTGTTCGGCAGGGGAAAGGGCGTGCGACGGTTTTCGTGGTCGATCCAGATGACTTCGTCGCCGACGATTTCCAGGCGATGGGAGAGGCTGTGGCTCCAGCCGAAACCGAGGCCGACATCGAGCTCGGCGGCGCTGGTGCGGTAGAGGCGGGTGAAGTCGAAAGGGAGGACGCCGTCGAGCGTGCCGTCGGTGAGGGTCAGCAGTTCTTCGCCGGTGACCATCGACACCGGGCAGCCGTTCTTGCAGGTGGAGGCCACGCAGGTGGCGGCGTCGTCGTTGGGGTTTTTCGCCTGTTTCGAGGCATCGTCGCGGTGTTCGTTCTGCTTGAGGGTAGTGTTCTTGCGGGCGTTCCAGTTCAGCAGCAGGCGACCCTGATTGGCGCCGGCCGCGATGCCGCGTGCGGTGACGGCTTTGTAGTGGTCGACGTAGGACATGACGGTGTCGAGGAGGGCGAAGATGGCTCTGATGAAACCCTTCGCAGCACTGACGATCCGAGGGCCGTAATGCGCCAGACGTATGCCCAGGTAGACGAAGCCAGCGCCCCCCGCGAAGCACAGAAGAGTACCGATCAGAAGTTCGATCAGTAGTTGCACCACCGCTGCGGTCGTTTGGCCAGCAATCAGGCTGGGCGGCAGCATGTCCCACCATAGACTCGCCGTGCGCAGCAGCAAACACAGCGCCGCCTCGTCACTGGCTAACAGCATGGCTTTTTCCATTGCTGCGGGGGACTCTCGCGCCAGATCAATCAGCGATTGCACACCACTGCCAAGCCGCTCAGCGTACTTTTCAGGGTCTTTAAAGATGTCGTAGATAAGGCTCAGGCTGTCCCACACCCCGATAATCGCCGCCCAACTCCCGGCGAGAACACCGCTCCCCGCCGCTGCCATCGCCGACTGCGACCACTGCGGTTTGAACCCCTCCCACTCCTTGCGCAGCCAGTCTTCAAGTTGCCCGGTCAGTCCGTCGTAAGACTTGAACAGCGCATCAACCTGATCCTTCGTCACCGCGCTTTGCACGTGCACCCGGTAAAACTTCCCGGGAATACCGCGGAATTGTCCCTTACCGTGTTCATCAAGCGTGATCGACTTGCGCTCACCCCCGTCCACCGCAATCACATCAACCTGAATGTTCCCCAGCGGAATGTCATACACCGACTCGAACGTGCTCTCGATCAGCAGAATCCCGCCGCTCGGGCACTGCGCCACCGTGGAGAAAAAGTCATCGTCGCGACGACCGACCACCGTGGTGCTATCACCGAGCTTGATCCGCCGATCCATGTCCATCAGCGACGGCAGATCCGTCGCGTGACTGACGGTGTCGGCGGCACGGCTGAACCAGTGATCGAGCTGCTGGCGATACAGCGTCAGCGTGTTGGGGAAGTCGTCGAGCGCCTGCTCGATGCGTGCGCTGTGTTCCATCAGCGCGGCGCTTCGAACGCAGGCGAACACACAATCGGGTCGAACATGAGCAGTCCCTCGCGCAGGAAAAATGGCGCGGGAGACTGTGCGGGGGATCAGGGTGGAAAGAAGTCAGGCGGAGTAGGTGTTGTTGGTAGGAAGATTCGCTGAATGGCGAGGATGAACCGGTTGGCGCTGAAAAATCACACTATTTCCATACGCACAAAACGAATGTGGGAGCGGGCTTGCTCGCGAAGGCTGTGTGCCAGTCAAAGCACTAGTCGACTGACGCACCGCTATCGCTGGCAAGCCAGCTCCCACAGGGTTATGTGTGAATTTTGCGAAGGCGGTGTATCAGTCAACACAACTGTGACTGACATACCGCCATCGCTGGCAGGCCAGCTCCCACAGGGTTCTGTGTGAATTCGCGAAGGCGGTGTGCCGGTCAAAGCACTAGTCGACTGACACACCGCCATCGCTGGCAGGCCAGCTCCCACAGGGTCAGGGGGAACCTCGGGATCACTGCAGATTTTTCAGGTACGCGCGCCACCCTCCGAAGTGACTGATATCCACAGCCCCCTCCAGCCCGTACCCTTCGCAGATGAACCCGCTCTCCCAGCGCCCATCCGCCAGTTGCACCTTGCCCAGCCCCAATGGCGCCGGGATTCCGGTCAGGAACGAGCCCAGCTCACTGCTCGGCAATTCCCACACCTCCACTGCAACCGCCACGCCGCCGTTTTTCACCCGAACCATACCCGGGCGAAAGGGTGGCCCACCAGCCAGTGCGTACAACTGATAGTCCGGCGAACTGAATGTCGTCTCGACCAACGTGGCCCCACGCCGTTTCAGTTGCCAGTTCAACGCCAGGCCATCCAGATGCGCGCCGCAGACCACCAGCCGTGCGCGATCATCGCGAGCGACCGTCGTCGGAGCGGGCGATCCTGAACCTTGATGACGCTGCAACGCATCCGCCACGCTCAACAAGTACTGGTCGGTGAATACCCGCCCGAACAGCGTGACACCCCACGGTAAACCGTTGCCCATGAAGCCGCTCGGCACGGCGACGGCCGCGTAGTCGAGCAGGTTCATGAAGTTGGTGTAGTAACCCAATTGCGAGTTGCGCAGCACGGGTTCGGCTTCCAGTTCGGCCAGCGTCACCGGGCGGCCGATGGTGGGCGTGATGACGCAATCGAGGTCCTCCAGTGCCTTGTCGCACAGCGCCTTGAGGGCTTGCAGGCGGTACTGCGCGCGGAACGTTTGTACGCCGGTCACCGCCGGCGCCTTGGCCAGCACGGCACGAATCACCGGCAGCACGGCTTCGGGATGGGTCTCCATCAGCTCCCCGGCGACGCTGTAGCGTTCGGCGACCCAAGGCCCTTCATAGAGCAGGCGGGCGGCTTCGAGGAACGGCGACAAATCCAGCTCCACCGCTTCACCACCCAAGGCTTTGAGCTGGTCGATGGCATCACCGAACAACAGCGGACCTTCGGGGCAGCCGAAGAATTGCAGGTCCTGCGCACGGGGTACTCCGAAACGAAATGGATGAGGCGTACCGAACGCCGAGCCGTCATTCCACAGCGGGTTGCTGCGGCTGTACTCGTCCCGAGGATCAAGCTGCGCGGTCAGCGCCAATAGTTGGCTGGCTTCCCGAGCAGTCGCCGTGAACGTGGTCACGCAATCGAGCGTGCGGCAGGCCGGAACGACACCCGCGGTCGAGATCAGGCCTTTGCTGGCTTTCAGTCCGACCAGATTGTTCAGCGCCGCCGGGACCCGTCCGGAGCCCGCGGTGTCGGTGCCCAGGGAAAAGCTCGCCACACCAAGTGCCACGGCCAGCGAAGAACCGGCGCTGGAACCCCCCGATGGATACTCCGGCAACACGCTGTTGGGGCAGGCGCCGTAGGGAGATCGACTGCCATTGAGGCCGGTCGCGAACTGGTCGAGATTGGTCTTGCCCAACGGGATCGCCCCCAGCGCCAGCAACTGCTCGACGATGGTCGCCGAGCGCTCTGGCACATAGGCAAATGCCGGGCACGCGGCGGTGGTGGGGATGCCCGCCAAATCGATGTTGTCCTTGATCGCGAACGGCACGCCGAACAACGGCAAGCTGTCGATGGTTTGATCATCGAGGGCGGCCAGATAGGGCTCCAGTTCTTCGACGCTGAGCAAGTGGATGAACAGGTGATAGTCCGGGTTCAACGCTGCGGCTTTGTCGCGCAGGCTCAGCAGCAGTTGCCGAGGCGTGACGCTGCCGTCGCGGTAGGCATTGCGCAGGGCGTCGAGTTGCAGATTGATGTTCATGGCATTGAT
Source organism: Pseudomonas sp. TNT3 (assembly GCF_010095445.2). GTDB lineage: Bacteria > Pseudomonadota > Gammaproteobacteria > Pseudomonadales > Pseudomonadaceae > Aquipseudomonas. Next base: position 201,928 of record NZ_WFGV02000004.1, on the reverse strand, counting down.
CCTTTTAGAAATGGTTTCAGTCGAGTTCCAGCACCACGACACGCTGCCCGGCGCGCACCGCCGAACCCGGTTGCACGCGAATCTCGCGCACCACGCCAGCCATGGGTGCCAATAGCGGAATTTCCATCTTCATCGACTCCAGAATCACCAGCACGTCGCCGGCCTGAACCCGGCTGCCGGTTTCAACTTGAACCTGCCAGAGGTTGCCGGCGATGTGGCTGTCGACGCTCTGATGTCCATTGCCCAGCGGCGCCTCTTCGGTCGCCTCGGGGATGAGTTCTTCACTGTCGAAATGCGCCTGGCCACTGGCGATCCAGCGCTCGCGCTCGGCGTTGAAGGCGCCTTTTTGCTGATCGCGAAACGCGGCGATGGTCTCGGCTTCCTTCGCCAGGAACGCCTGGTAATCCGCCAGGTTCAGCTGGCTGTGTTCGATGTTCAAATCGAAACGCCCGAGCGGAAAATCCCGGCGGATGCGCAGCAGTTCATCGGCGCTGACCGGGTAAAAACGGATCTGGTCAAAGAAGCGCAGCAACCACGGTTTGCCATCGAATGCGGCGACTTCGCGATAACGGTTCCACATCTGCAAAGTGCGACCGACAAACTGATACCCGCCGGGACCTTCCATGCCGTACACGCACATGTAGGCACCTCCGATGCCCACCGAATTCTCGGCGGTCCAGGTGCGCGCGGGGTTGTATTTTGTGGTCACCAGGCGGTGCCGCGGGTCGAGCGGCGTGGCGACCGGGGCGCCGAGGTAGACGTCGCCCAGGCCCATGACCAGGTAGCTGGCGTCGAACACCGTGCGCTGTACTTCGTCGAGATTGGGCAGGTCGTTGATGCGGCGGATGAACTCCAGGTTGCTCGGGCACCACGGTGCGTCCTTGCGCACGGTGGTCATGTATTTTTCGATGGCCAGCTGACAGGCAGGGTCATCCCATGACAGGGGCAGATGGACGATGCGCGACGGGACTTGCAGGTCCCTGGCGGCACACACGGCGTCCCATTCGCCGGCGACGATGCCAAGCAAATCCGCCAGCGGCAGTTGTTCGGGTTGGTAGTGCACTTGCAGTGAGCGAATGCCTGGCGTCAGGTCGATCACACCGTGCAGGTGTTTGCTTTCCAGTGCCTGCATGAGGGCGTGGGCGCGAAAGCGCAGGACGAGATCGAGCTCGGGGGCGCCGATTTCCAGCAGTAGATGCGTGTCGCCGGAGAGGCGTGCAACCAGCCGGGTATCGTCCTGGCCCAAATCCAGCACAACAGGCGACACAACCGCCTGGGGGAGCACAAACCCTGTGGCGAGCGAGCTTGCTCGCGCTGGGTCGCGAAGCGGCCCCAAGACCTGATCCCCCGTTTTTTCTGATAGACCTGGCGACTGCTTCGCACTCGAGCGGGAGCAAGCTCCCTCGCCACAAAAGCGTTGTGTCGCAAGGTTACGGGCAGTCTTCAGGTCGACGGGGAGGAACTGTACTTTGTCGCCCGCCTTGAGCTGCCCCAGTTGCCAAAGATCCGCTTCGATCACCGTCACAGGGCAGACAAAACCGCCGAGGCTCGGGCCGTCCGGGCCGAGGATCACTGGCATGTCACCGGTGAAATCCACCGCGCCGATCGCATACGGATTGTCATGAATATTCGACGGATGCAGCCCGGCTTCGCCGCCATCAGCCCGCACCCATTGCGGCTTCGGTCCGATCAGGCGCACACCGGTCCGGCTGGAGTTGAAATGCACTTCCCACTGAGTGTCGAAGAAGGTGCCGATGTAGTCTTCAGTGAAGTATTCCGGCGCGCCGTGGGGGCCGTAGATCACCCGGATTTGCCGCACGCCTGGCAGCTCGGTGACCTGTTCTTCGGGCAGATGTTCACCATGCTTACGGTCGCTCAAAACAGGGATATGCAACACATCCCCCGCCCGTAAAGCACGCCCGCCGTGCCCACCAAACTGGCCGAGGGTGAAGGTGCTTTTGCTGCCCAAATAGTCCGGTACCTGAAGGCCTCCACGCACGCACAAATAGCTGCGAGCACCCGCGCCGGCGATCGTGCCGAGGCTTAACGTGGCGCCCGCGGGAATCAGCAGCGTGGTGTTCATCGACACCGTTTCGCCGTTCAACGCCAGCGGAATCACGGCCCCGGTGACCGCCACCACCGCCTCGCAATTGAAGCGCAGCAACGGTCCGCTCATGGTGATTTCGAGCGCCGCGGCACCTTCGTCGTTACCCAGCAGACGATTACCCAAACGCAGCGCGCGACTGTCCATCGGCCCAGACGGCGGAACGCCCACGGCCCAATAACCAAGACGACCGGGATAGTCCTGCACGCTGGTTTGGGTCCCCGCGCTGAGCACCTCGAACGTGTTGGCCTGATAGACCAGATCTTCCAGGCAGCGAGTCCACGGCTGGCCGCTGGCAAAGGGCGCGTCGAGCAGGATCTGCCGCAGATAATCGCGGTTGGTTTCCACCCCATACAGCACGCTGTCGCCCAATGCCTGATGCAGATCGGCGGCTGCTTCTGCCCGGGTCGGCGCCCAGCAGATGACCTTGGCGATCATCGGATCGAAGTACGGCGGGATCTCGCAACCTGCCTCGACCCAAGTGTCGATGCGCAACTGTTTACCATCGGCGGCAGGGAAATGAACGGCCGTCAGCAAGCCTGGGCTTGGCTGGAAATCCCGACCTGGATCTTCGGCGTAGAGGCGTGCCTGGATGGCATGGCCGTCGGGTTTCAAACCTTGGCTCAGTTCGCTCAGGGGCGGCAGATCACCGGCCGCCAGCGCCACCATCCAGCGCACCAGATCCACGCCCCACACTTGTTCGGTGACACCGTGTTCGACCTGCAAACGGGTGTTTACTTCAAGGAAGTAGAAACGCTGGGCTTCGCTGTCGAACACAAACTCCACGGTGCCGGCGCTGCGGTAGTTCACTGCTTTGGCCAGCTTGATCGCTGCAGCACACAGCGCGTCGGCCATGCCGTCGGGCAGGTTGGGCGCAGGGGTTTCTTCAAGGACTTTCTGATTGCGACGCTGGACGGAGCAATCGCGCACGCCGAGGGCAATGACGTCACCTCGACCGTCGCCGAACACCTGGACTTCAAGGTGGCGGGCGCGCTGAATGTACTTCTCGATAAACACGCCAGCGTCGCTGAAGTTGTTCTGCCCAAGACGTTTGACCGTTTCAAAGGATTCGCTTAATTCCGCCGCGCTGCGGCAGACGCGCATGCCGATGCCGCCACCGCCGGCGGTGCTTTTGAGCATCACCGGATAGCCGACGTGTTCGCCGGCAATCAATGCCGCGTCGAGGCTGTCGAGCAGCTCGGTGCCTTCGAGCATCGGCACGCCATGCTGTTTCGCCAGGGCGCGTGCGGTGTGCTTGAGGCCGAATACCCGCAGTTGCTCTGGCGTCGGGCCGATGAACGCGATGTTGGCCGCTTCGCAGGCTTCGGCGAACGCGGCGTTTTCCGAGAGGAAGCCGTAGCCGGGATGGATCGCCGTGGCGCCGGTTGCCCGGGCGATGGCGAGAATCTTGTCGACGGCCAGGTACGTGCCAGCGGCAGCGCCTTCGCCGAGGCTGTGAGCTTCATCGGCCTGCAGGATGTGCAGGCTGGCAGCGTCAGCTTCGGAATACACGGCGACGCCTTTGACCTGCAGTTCACGCAGGGTGCGCAGAATGCGGCAGGCAATAGCGCCACGGTTGGCAATCAGGACTTTTTCGAACATGGCATAACCCCCGGAGGCGATTGCGTATCAGCCTCGACCTGGGATGCGGGCCGTCCCGCAGTTTTTCGATAAGCGCCGGGGTCGTCCTCGGGCGGCAAAAACAATTCTCTTCAGAACAGCGCAGTCCCTTGTGGGAGCGAGCCTGCTCGCGATGGCGTCGGCACATTTGAAATGGATGTCGACTGCCACATCGCCATCGCTGGCAAGCCAGCTCCCACAGGTTGGGTGGTTTCAGGGTTTTTTCAGGCACTGCCCGGAGCGGGCCTGGCACAGGCTGAACAGCCATTTACGCAACCGCGTCATTTTCAGTTCCATACCAGGATCTCCGCCGGGGTCGGGTTGTAGGCGTTGCAGGGGTTGTTCAGTTGCGGGCAGTTGGAAATCAGCACAATCACGTCCATCTCGGCGCGCAGGTCGACGTATTTGCCTGGCGCTGAAATCCCGTCTTCGAAGGTCAGTCCGCCGTCCGCTGTGACCGGTACGTTCATGAAGAAATTGATGTTCGGCCCGATGTCGCCCTTGCCCAGTCGACCATCGTGGACGCAGGCGCGCAGGTAGTTGTCACGGCAGCTGTGCATGTAGCGTTTTTCCAGGGCATAGCGCACGGTGTTGCTCTCTTGGGCGCACGCGCCGCCTAGGGTGTCGTGGCGTCCGCAGGTGTCGGCGACGATGGTCAGCATTGGTTTGCCGAGGTTGGAATAGAGCACGCTGCCGGTGCTCAGGTAGACGCTGTTCTGCCGGCGCAACGTGCGCTGTACGTCGTAGCGTTCTTTCGGATTGGCCACGCTGTAGAACAGGGTGTCGACGGCTTGATTGCCTTCCAGATCGAGGATGCGCAGGGTCTGGCCAGCCTTGACCTCCGTCAGGAAGGGTTCGCCAGCCGGGACCTTGGCGCGATACACCGCGTTTTCAGGCTGTGGTTGTGCGGTTGCAATAGCGAGTGACATGGCAGCGATCCTCAGGCGAACAGACGGTCGGTGTTGATGAAGCCGCGCTCGTTTTCCGGGCGCGAGGTGCGGCAGTGTTCGGCGACGCTGGCGTCAGCCTTCATCCAGCTGAGCTTCAAGGGTTTTGGTGCGTAGTCAGGGGAGGGGTCCATCGGGTGTTGCAAGGCGGTGAGCACCACCAGCGTGTCCATGGGGGCGTACAACTCGATGTAGTCACCGGCTTTGGAGTTACCCTCGACGAAGTGAAAATGCCCGGCCTCATCGACGTTGACCCGGCTGAAAAGATTGAGCGTCATCAGCAAGTCGGACAGGCCCAACCCCCATTTGCCCAGCTCCACCAGCAGGTTGTCAGTGCCGTTGCGGAAGAAACCGTTACGCAGTTCCTGATAGCGACCGGCGCCGTATTTTTGCGCGACTTCTTCAGCGCAGAGCACGCCACCGAGGCTGTCGCTCCAGCCACAGGTGTCGGCGGTAATGGCGGCCAGCACGCGGCCCATGTCCGAGTACAGGCAATGGCCGGTGGTGAGCTTGGCGGTGTGTTGGCATTTGAGGCTGTCGGGCAGGTTCAGGCGCTCGGTTTTTTCGTTCGCGTTGAGTAACGTCAGGCTGACATTGGCACCGCCGCGCAGGTCGGTCAGGCGTAGCAGCTGACCGCGTTTCATGATGAAAGAACGATGGCCGCCGCCAGGGAGCGTTTCTTCGGCGAAGACCGGGAACAGTTGGGTCGAATCAGTCATGTGCAAACTCCTCTAAGCGGTACGAAGCAGGCCTGCCAACGGCGTCGGCAAGGCGTCGACGGCGGCGCGATTGACGCGGCGGTCGCTGTTCAAAGGGATGTCGTAGGTGATGCGCGCGCCATAGGCGCCGGGGGCGTGCGGGTCGACGCGGACCTTGTCGAACACCAGCAAACGCGTGCCCAGGCTGAAGCCTTCGGACAGGTCATGGGTGACCATGAACACCGTCAATTGCGTCTCGCGCCACAGCTCCAGCAGGAGGCCGTGCATGTCTTTGCGGATGCCCGGATCGAGGGCGCCGAAGGGTTCGTCGAGCAGTAATACCCGCGGTTTCATGATCAGCGCCTGAGCGATGGCCAGTCGTTGCTGCATGCCGCCGGACAGCTGCGCCGGATACCTGTCCAGCGCATGACCGAGGCCGACTTTGTGCAGCAGTACCGAGGCCTGTTCGCGGGCGTCTTTTTTGGCGCTGCCAAACAACCGACCGAGTAACGGCGAGCGGGGCAGCTCCAGGCCGAGGGCGACGTTGTCCAGCACTGTCAGGTGCGGGAACACCGAGTAGCGCTGGAACACCACGCCACGGCTCGAATCCGGTTCGCTGGCCAAAGCCTGGCCGTCGAGCAGTATCTCTCCGCGACTGGCGCGTTCCTGGCCGAGCAACAGGCGCAGGAAGGTCGACTTGCCGCACCCGGATGCGCCGACCAGGGTGCAGAACTCCCCCTCGTTGACGTTCAGGTTCAAGCCTTCGAGCACCACCTGATCGGCGTATTGCTGCCAGACGTTTTTCACCGTGATGAAGCTCATGCGCGGGCTCCTTCGGAACTCATTTGGAGGCACCTTCGTGCCAGGGGAACGCACGCCGGGTCAGGCGCTTGAGGCCCCAATCCATCAGCCAGGCGAGCAGGGTGATCCACACCACGTACGGCAGGATCACGTCCATTGCCAGGTAACGGCGCACCAGGAAAATCCGGTAACCGAGACCGTCGGTGGAGGCAATGGCTTCGGCGGCGATGAGGAACAACCACGCCGAGCCCAACATCAGGCGCAACGAGATCAACAGGCGCGGCAATAGTTGAGGCAGCACCACGCGCAACATCAAGGTCCAGGTGGATGCGCCGAGGGTCTGGGCCTTGATCAGCAGTTCGACCGGAATTTCCCGGGCGCGCTGTTCCAGGTCACGGGCCAGGCAGGGGGTGATACCAATCACGATCAGCATCACTTTCGACAATTCGCCCAGCCCGAACACGATGAACAGAATCGGCAGGATCGCCAGCGGTGGCACCATCGACAGCACCGTCAGCAAGGGGGACAGCGGCGCCCCAAACAGCGGTAGCGTGCCGGCGGCGATGCCCAGGCAAAGTCCGGCAATCGCGCTGATGCCCAGGCCAATAGCCAAGCGTCGCAGGCTGGACGCGGTGTCCTGCCACAGCAGGTAATCCCCGGTGCGGGTATCCGCAGTGAACGCCAGGCGTTTGACCGCGTCGGTCATTTGCACGGCGCTGGGCAGCAGCTTGTCGTTGGGGTTGTCCATCAGCCGCTCTGCCGAGCCCATGAAGTAGGCGAACAGCACCAGGGCGAAGGGCAGGATCACCAGTAACAGGCGACTCGGGCGATCCGGGTGGCGATTGATCAGGCGCATGGCCATGTCCTCCTGATTACAGCTTGGCGTCGGCCGCCATTTGCACGTAGCTCGGGTCGAAGCGCAGCTTGAGGTTGGCTTTGTCGCCGCTGGTCACGCCGTTGGCGAAGGCCATGCCGACGGCGCTGGTGTCCTTCGCACCTTCACCCAGCAAACCGTGCTGGAACGAGAATTCGGCGACCTTGCGCATGGTGTCCGGCAACTGTTTGCTGGTGGTGAAGGCGAGGGCTTCCTGCGGTGTGGCGAACAATTTGGTGGTGTCGAGTTGGGACTGGAAGCCGGCCAAATCGGTGCCTGAGGCTTTGGCCATGTGTTCGAGCGCAGCTTTGCTGGCGGCATTTTTCGCGTTCATCAACTCGACCACTTCGAACCACGCACCGGTCAATGCTTTGCCCAGGGCCGGGTTGTCTTTGAGCGTGGCGCTGTTGACCACCATCATGTCCATGATTTCGCCGGGGATCTGGCTGGAGTTGAAGACTTCGGTCACACCGGGCTTGGCCTTGATGTCCGAGAGCATCGGGTTCCAGGTGGTGACGGCGTTGACCTGATCCGTGTTGAAAGCTGCCGAGATGTCGGCGTCGGAGGTGTTCACCACTTTCAAATCTTTCTCGGCGAGATCGACGGAATCCAGCGCCCGGGCGAGCAGGTAGTGGGACACCGACAGTTCGACCAGATTGACGTCCATGCCTTTTAGGTCGGTGACTTTTTTGCCCTCGCCTTTAAGTACGATGCCGTCATTGCCATTGGAGAAGTCGCTGACGATCAGCGCGGTGCTGTCGACGCCGCCGGCCGCCGGGATGGTCAGCGCGTCCATGTTGGTCATGGTGCAACCGTCGAACTGGCCGGCAGTGTATTGATTGATGGATTCGACATAGTCATTGAGCTGTACCACATCGATCTTGATGCCGTATTTCTTCGCCCATTTGTCGACGATGCCTTGGCTGCCCGCGTACTCCCAGGGCATCCAGCCGGCATAGATCGTCCAGCAGACGCTGAAGTGGTCTTTTTGCGCGGCTTGGGATGAGAGGCTCACAAAGGCTGCGAATGCAGCGGCGAGCAGGGTGGGTAAACGAAGCTGGGACATGGTGGTTCTCCAGTTGATCAAGGGCGGACAGGAGGCAACGCGGCACCGCTAGCGGTGGCTTGTCTCCCGGGCTTTTGTCCCGCCGTGTAACCTCAACTGGAGGTCGCCAACTCTCGGACCAGTCACTCGCCTTAGCGAGCCGGAACCCTAGTCAGCCATTGCAAATTGTGGTGCCGCGAACCTGTAGTGACTCCTGCACGTGATTGTTAAAGCGAGAGGCGTGCCAAGTCCGTCTGAAGGCTCTAGCGTGGGCGTTCAGCTGCATAGTCGATAAGGGGTGCAGGGTTGATTGCCTTGGGATGGTGCAGAGATGCACTGCAATGGAACGTCCACACTGCTGATGTCAGGACGGTGGCGTGTAGCCAATACACGCCGAACACGGGCCGCTTCATTTCAGCGGTGGATACAGCAGGCTGAACCATCAATCAGCCAGTGAATGTATGAAAAACCTTTCATCGGCTAGATGTTTCAACTTGTTGCTGGGGCGCACCAGATTCTGAAATCGATGTCTTATCTTTCGACAGTCACCGAATAATTGACTGTCGCCTGCCAGCGTCGCTGGTATGGCTCACTCGCGGTCCAGGAGGCCGCCATGCTCTGTCGAAAACAGCTCCGCCGAATTCTTCTTATTGCAGTAGTGGGATTGTCCTTAGGGGCGTGCGTGCCTTATTCCGATGGAGGATCCAGCTACTACAGTTCCGAGGTCTACACCTCGCCAGCACCTGCCTATTACTCAAGTGGCGCCACTTACTATTCAGGCGGCGGAGGCTATTACACCCAGCCTCGCCGGTACTACGCCCCTCCGGCGCGGTACTACCAGCCAACCCCCCGGTATTACCACCAGCCGCGGGTTTATCAACCGGCACCGCGCTATTACCAGTCGGCGCCACGGGCGCATTATCGGGCTCATCAGAATCATGGGTGGGACGGCCGCAATCGCGGTGGGAACAATGACTATCGAGGGGGCGGGCGTAACAATAATCACGGTGGACGAGGCGATCACAACGGCCGTGGTGACAATGGTGGACGGGGTGGTCATCGCTAGGTTGTAGAAAAATCCATGTGAGAGCGAGCCTGCTCGCGATTGCGATGTATCAGTCGACCTTAAAGTTGGCTGATACGCCGTCATCGCGAGCAGGCTCGCTCCCACATTTCGTTCAGTATTCCCCCAGATCCGCCAAAGGATGCCGGCCTTCCCAAGCCTTGTGGAAGTGCGCTTCGACCACAGCATCTGGCACGGTGTTGATGTCTGGCCAATGCCAGTGCGGCTTCTGATCCTTGTCGATCAATCGCGCCCGCACGCCTTCGCTGAACTCGGGGTGTCGGCAGCAGTTGAGACTCAGGGTGTATTCCATCTGGAAAACCTGCGCGAGCGACAGGTGTCGGGCGCGGATGATCTGCTCCCACACCAGGTGCGCGGTCAGCGGTGAACCTTCGCTCATGGTTCGGGCGGCGCGACTGAGTAACAGGTCCGTGTGATCGCGCTGTTGGCTGATGGCCTTCCAGGCGCAACGTACGTCGCTGACATCCAGAAGCTCGTCGATTTGCTGGCGTCTGGGCAGCCATTGAGCCTCGGGCATTTGCCCAAGGGCTTCCTGTTGCAAGGCCTTGAGCAGGCTGTTGAGCTGCATTGATGTCTGCTCCTGCCAATTCAACTGCAACAGGCCTTCAATCAGCTGTTCCTGTTGTTCATCGAGCAGGAAGCGGTCGGCCAGGTCCAGATCAATGGCATCGCGACCATTCATGTGTGCACCGGTCAAACCGAGAAACAAGCCGAGCTTGCCGGGCAGGCGGGACAGGAACCAGCTGGCGCCAACATCGGGGTAGAGGCCAATACTGATTTCCGGCATCGCCAAGCGACTGCTGGGCGTAACAATCCGGATGCTCGCCCCTTGCAGCAAACCCATGCCGCCGCCGAGCACGTAGCCGTGTCCCCAGCAAATCAGCGGTTTGGGATAGGTGTGCAGGTTGAAGTCCAATCGGTATTCCGCCGCAAAAAACTGTGCAGCCAGGGGCGGTACTTCACCCGGATGCGCGCGGCAGGCTTCTACCAGGCTACGGACTTCGCCGCCGGCGCAGAATGCCTTGGCCCCGTTGCCGCGCAGGAGGACGCAGACGATTTGCGGTTCCTTGGCCCAGGCGTCCAGCTGATCGCTCAGGGCGTTGATCATCGGCAACGACAGGGCGTTGAGGGACTTTTCGGCATCCAGGCTGGCAACGCCGATGCGCGCGCCGTCGGTGCCGGTGAGTTCTTCGAAGTGCAGATTCATCGTGACCTCGATCGGGAATTTGAGCGTTCAGTATGATCGCTGTGCAAGAAAGTGCCGGTTCTGCGTCAGATCAATTGACAAGCGTGATGGGCCTTCTTAGGGTTCGCCCCATTGTTTTTGCCGGATGTAACCATGACTGCTGACGACCGTATCAAACTCGAACCGAGCTGGAAGGAGGCACTGCGTGCTGAGTTCGACCAGCCCTACATGACAGAGTTGCGCAACTTCCTGCAACAGGAACGTGCGGCGGGCAAGGAGATCTATCCGCCGGGACCGATGATTTTCAATGCGCTCAACTCGACGCCGCTGGACAAGGTGAAAGTCGTCATCCTGGGGCAGGACCCCTATCACGGCCCGGGCCAGGCCCATGGCTTGTGTTTCTCGGTGCAGCCGGGCGTTCCGGCGCCGCCTTCGCTGGTGAACATCTATAAAGAGTTGAAGCGCGACTTGAACATCGACATCCCGAGCCATGGCTACCTGCAAAGCTGGGCCGATCAAGGCGTGCTGATGATCAACACCACCATGACGGTGGAGCGGGCAAGTGCCAATGCGCACAAGGACAAGGGCTGGCAGTTTTTTACGGACCGGATCATTGAGGTGGTCAGCCAGCATCAGCCGCATCTGGTGTTCATGCTGTGGGGCGCGCATGCCCAGAGTAAACAGAAACTGATCGATGCGACCAAGCACCTGGTGCTGACGTCGGTGCATCCGTCGCCGCTGTCGGCTTATCGTGGGTTTTTGGGTTGCGGGCATTTCAGCCGGACCAATAAATTTCTTGAGCAGAATGGCGAGACGCCGATTGAGTGGCGGTTGCCGCCGGTTTGAAAAGCATCGCCGGCAGGCGGGCTCCCACATTGGTCTATGGTTTTCACAAAACCTGTGGGAGCCCGCCTGCCGGCGATGATTTCAACTCGGTCTTTACTCTGGACTACGGTTCCAGTACTTGAACAACGGCTCCGCCAGAAACAACACAAACAACAGCCGCATCACCTGCATCGCCGTCACCAACGGCACCGACAGTTGCAGGGTCTCCGCCGTGAGGCTCATCTCGGCAATGCCGCCGGGCATCATGCCCAGTGTCAGCGAACGCAAATCCAGGTGGGTCAGCGCACTCAACCCCAGCGCCGCCACGGTTGCGATCAACATGGTCAGCACCGTGCCGATCAAGGTGCGCCCCATGAACGATGGTGCGCGACGGAAAAACTGTCGATTGAAGTGGCAACCCAGGCCACTGCCGATGAGCCATTGGCCGATCTGGCTGCCGCCGTCGGGCAATCCGATGTGCAGATCCCAACCAATGCTCACCGCCGCACTCACCAGCAAAGGGCCGAACAGCCACGGGTTGGGTTGACGCAGACGTTCCCACAGCCAGGCAGCCAAGGCACCTGCCGGGAAAAGAACCGCCAGCCACCACCAGTTGACGGCGGAAGGGTGAAACACCGGTGCTCCGTCGCCCAGCAAATACTTGAACGCTGCCGGTACACACAGAACCACCACCAACACCCGCAAACTTTGCCCGGCCGCGACGCGGCTGAGTACTGCACCGTTGCGGGCGCCGAGGTTGACCATCTCGCCTGAGCCGCCAGGCATGCTGGAAAAAAACGCGGTGGCGCGATCTTCACCGGTACGGCGCATCAACCAGACCCCGACCACGGCGGACAGGCTGGTGACCAACGCACCGAAGAAGATCAAACCGAAGTGGCTCAGCACCTGCTCCATCACCACCGGGGTGAAGTGCAGGCCGATACCGATACCGACCACCCACTGGCCGCATTTGCGGCCACCAGGGATTTCCGCCAGCTGCCAGGGTGTCAGGCAGCGCACCAGGATGATCGCCAGCAACGACCCGACCATCCACGGCAATGGCCAGCCGATCAGACTGGCCAGGTAACCGCCCAGCGCGCCGACCAGCGGCGTACCCCACCAGGCGTTGAACGGTGTGCGATCAGACATCGGCCACAACGCGCCGGGCGACAGAACGTTTGCGCCAGATCCGCAGAAGCGGCATCAGCAACATCACTGCGGTCAGTACCCAGACACCGAACGTGATCGGGCTCGACCAGAGGATTTCCAGTGCACCGTTGGAAATCGACAAGGCGCGACGCAGGTTCTGTTCCATCAGGCCGCCGAGGATGAAGCCCAGCAGCACCGGGGACAGCGGGAAGTCCAGCTTGCGCAGGATGTAACCGAAGATGCCGATCCCGATCATCAGGAACAAGTCGAACGTGGTCGCATGCACCGCGTAGACGCCGATGCCGGTGATGATCGCGATAACGGGCACCAGTGCCCAGTTCGGCACAGCGAGGATGCGGGTGAAGATGCGGATCATCGGGATGTTGAGGATCACCAGCATGATGTTGGCGACGAACAACGACGCGATCAGGCCCCAGACGATGTCCGGCTGTTGCTGGAACAGCAGGGGACCCGGGGTGATGTTGTACAGCGACAGCGCGCCGATCATCACCGCGGTGGTACCCGAACCCGGAACGCCGAGGGTCAGCATTGGCACCAGTGCGCCACACGCTGCGCCGCCGATGGCAGTTTCAGGTGCCGCGAGGCCGCGCATGTCGCCCTGGCCGAACGTGCCTTTGGCACCGGCGATGCGTTTCTCGGTCATGTAGGCCACAGCGCTGGCCAGTGTTGCACCGGCGCCGGGCAGTACGCCCATGATGAAGCCGAGCACGCCACAACGCAGGTTCACCACGAACACCGCCGAGGCTTCCTTGAAGTTGAACATCATCCGTCCGGTGGCTTTCACCGCTTCCTGGCCGTGATGGGTTTTTTCCAGCAGCAGGAGAATTTCACTGATAGAGAACAGACCCAGCACCAGTACGACGAATTGAATGCCGTCGGTGAGGTGGATGTTGTCCCCGGTGAATCGATACACGCCGCTGTTGGCATCGATCCCGACCGTGGACAGGAACAGGCCGATCAAGGCGGCAATAAACGTCTTCAACGGACGATCGCCGGCCATGCCGCCCAGGCAGACAATCGCGAAGACCATCAGCACGAAGTATTCCGCCGGCCCAAAGGCAATCGCCCATTTCGCCAGCAGCGGCGCGAACAGCACCATGCCGCAGGTGGCAATGAACGCACCGATGAACGAGCTCCACGCCGACAGCGACAGTGCCACGCCGGCCAGGCCTTTACGGGCCATCGGGTAACCGTCGAGGGTGGTCATCACGGTGGAGGCTTCGCCCGGGATGTTCAGGAGGATCGAGCTGATCCGGCCGCCGTATTCGCAGCCAAGGTACACCGCTGCCAACAGAATCAGCGCTGACTCTGGCGGCAAGCCAAGGGCGAATGCGATCGGGATCAACAACGCTACGCCGTTGATCGGTCCCAGGCCCGGCAACAGGCCGACGACCGTACCGATCAGGGTGCCGCAGAGCGCTGTCACCAGGTTGTACGGGCTCAGCGCAACGCCGAAACCCTGACCCAAATAACCAAGAGTATCCATATCAGTTCTCCAGAACGTCGAGCAGGCCCAGAGGCAGCGGCACGTCCATCAACTTGTCGAACAGCAGGTAGAGACCGATCGCCATCAGGCTGATGATCACTGTGCTGGGCACCCAGCGACCGCCATACAGGCGTGCCATCGGAATGCCGACCAGGATGCTGGCCACAATGAACCCAAGGGGTTCGAAGGTGCCGGCGAATACCAGCAACAGCACGACGCAAATAGCGATTTTGGTCAGGGTTTCACGGTCCATCGGGGGTTCATCAGCGTCGTGCTTGATCGGCGCCGGGCGAAATACCATGTACAGCAGCGCCAGGCCCATCAGGCCGAGCATCAGCAGTGGAAAGGCCCGAGGCCCCACCGGTTCGTAGGAAAAAGCGGCCTGATACGGCCATGCCATCAGTGCCAGGCCGACGCAGGCCAGCAACAGCACCGAAGCAAAAATGCGTTGTAAGAGCATGGGGAACTCCTGTGCCGCGTCCCCTCGATCATCGGGGACGCAGCCGCTGGACAGAGGCGATTACTGAATCAGGCCGAATTCTTTGGCCAACACTTTGTAATCCGACACTTGCTTCTTCACGTACGTGTCCAGCTCCGGACCGGTCATGGCGAACGGGAACAGTTCGCGCTGATCGCGCAGCTTGGCGAACTCTTCGGAAGCGAGGAGTTTGTCGAAGGCGTCTTTCCACCAGGCGTAGTCTTCATCGCTGACTTTTGGCCCGAGGTAGAAGCCGCGAACCACTGGCCAGACGATGTCGTAGCCCTGCTCCTTAGCCGTCGGAATGTCTTTCATTTCCGGCTCGTCCAGGCGTTTTTCGGAGAACACGGCCAACAGGCGCATGTCGCCACTCTGGATGTGCGGCATGGAGTCGGAGATGTCCGTGCTGCCGACCTGGATATGGCCGCCGAGCAGTGCCGTGGCGATTTCACCGCCGCCTTCGAGGGCAACGTAACGCAGGTCGCGGGGATTGATGCCGGCTGCTTTGGCGATCAGCGCGGTTTGCATCCAATCCTGGCTACCGACGGTTCCACCGGAACCGATGACGACTTTGCTCGGGTCTTTTTTCAGCGCCTGGACCAGGTCGTCCAGGGTCTTGTACGGCGAATCGCTTTTCACCGCGATAGCGCCGTAGCTGGTGCCGACGGCGGCCAGCCAGCGCACGGCGTTCTCATCGAAACGACCGAATTTGCCTTGCGCCAGGTTCAACAATGAACCGCTGGACCACGCCACCAGAGTGCCGGCGTCGGCCGGACGTTGAGCGACCACTGCGTTGTAGGCCACGGCGCCTACACCACCGGGCATGTAGGTCACACGCATTGGTTTGCTCAGCAGCTTTTCGTTGACCAGCGCGCTCTGCACCAGTTTGCAGGTGAGGTCGAAACCACCACCTGGCGAGGCTGGGGCAATGCATTCCGGGCGTTTTGGTTCGGCCATCAGTTGGCCGGCAAACAGCATGCAGCTGGCGGCGAGGGCGAAACGGCGCAGTGATCGATTCATGATGTCTCCACAGGAGTTATTGTTTTTCGAGATGAGTCAGGCGAGGCGGGTTCGCACCGTGCAACCGGTAGCGGCGCTGGCAAGCGGTGGAGATTCAGGGAAAGGGTAGGGCGGGACAGCCTGGCGCTGTAACAACGGCATGGTGCAGTACCTCGGTTATTGTTCTTATTGGCGAAAACGCATCAAGGCGTTTTTCGGGAGCTACATTTCAAAGCACGAGTTGATGGCTTGCAGTCGAAACCATCCGTGGGCCGACTCTAACGGCTCAACCTTTCGCTAACCTTTCAGCAGCCTTTCACGGTTTTCGGGCTTCACAGCGACGGATGCGGCTGTAAACTTCGCGCCAAAGAATGGCGTCGACCATCCCTGAATGAGGTAATGATCCATGCGTGTCCTGCTCGTCGAAGACCATCTGCAGCTCGCTGAAAGTGTCGCTCAGGCGCTCAAGGGCACAGGGCTGACCGTGGACGTTTTGCACGATGGCGTGGCCGCTGACCTGGCCTTGAGCAGCGAGGAATATGCCATGGCAATTCTCGACGTCGGGCTGCCGCGCATGGACGGATTCGAAGTGCTGGCGCGCCTGCGTTCTCGGGGTAAAAACTTGCCGGTATTGATGCTGACCGCGCGCAGCGACGTGAAGGATCGGGTACATGGCTTGAACCTGGGCGCCGATGACTACCTGGCCAAACCTTTCGAACTGACGGAGCTCGAAGCGCGAGTCAAAGCCTTGTTGCGGCGCAGTGTGCTGGGCGGTGAACGGCAGCAGACCTGCGGGGTGCTGGCCTATGATCTGGACACCCGGCGCTTCACCCTCGGCGAAGAATTGCTGACGCTGACTTCCCGCGAGCAAGCCGTACTTGAGGCGTTGATCGCGCGTCCCGGTCGGGTGATGAGCAAAGAGCAACTGGCCTCCCAGGTGTTCGGGCTGGATGAAGAAGCCAGCCCGGATGCCATCGAGATCTACGTCCACCGTTTGCGCAAAAAACTCGACGGCCACCCGGTCGCCATCGTGACCTTCCGCGGTCTCGGCTATTTGCTGGAAAGTCGTGATGCATAAGCCCAGCAGCCTGCGTTGGCGGTTGCTGTGGAACCTCGCGCTGTTGCTGGTGGTGTTGATGCTGGCCAGTGGATTGAGTGCTTACTGGAACGGGCGCGAAGCCGCCGACACCGCTTATGACCGCACGTTGCTGGCCTCCGCGCGAACCATCGCCGCTGGTGTTTCGCAGCGTGACGGTACGCTCAGCGCCGATGTGCCTTATGTGGCCCTCGATACCTTCGCTTACGACAGTGCGGGGCGCATTTTTTACCTGGTCAACGACATCCACCAGAATTTGATTTCCGGGTACGAAAACCTTCCACCGCCGCCGCCGGGAACACCTCGCACGGATGACTATCCCGCACTGGCGCGCTTCTACAACGCCAAGTATCAGGGCCAGAACGTCCGAGTGGTCAGCCTGCTCAAACCGGTGAGCGAGCCGAACATGAACGGCATGGCGGAGATTCGTGTCGCAGAAACCGATGAGGCACGGGTCAGCATGGCGCGCAGCCTGGCGGCGGATACGTTGCTGCGGTTAGGGATGCTGGCGATCGGTGCGCTGCTGATGGTGTGGTTTGCGGTCAGTGCGGCATTGCGTCCGCTGGAACGTTTGCGCACCGCAGTGGAAGAGCGTCAGCCGGACGATTTGCGGCCGTTGCCGTTGGTGGAAGTGCAGCATGAGCTAGGGCCATTGGTGCGCGCGCTCAATCACTTTACCGAACGGCTGCGCGGACAGTTCGAGCGTCAGGCGCAGTTCATTGCCGATGCCGCCCATGAGTTGCGTACACCCTTGGCAGCGCTCAAGGCGCGACTTGAATTGGGCCTGCGTTCAACCGAACCGCAGACGTGGCGCAGCACCCTGGAAACGGCGGCCCAGGGCACAGATCGCCTGACGCACCTGGCCAATCAGCTGCTGTCGCTGGCGCGGGTTGAAAACGGGGCGCGTGCGATTGCCGAAGGTGGCGCGCAATTACTCGACCTCAGTCAGTTGGCTCGCGAGTTGGGCATGGCCATGGCGCCACTGGCTCATGCGCGCGGGGTGGCGTTGGCGTTGGAAGCGGACGAGCCGGTGTGGCTGCGCGGTGAGCCGACGCTGTTGAATGAGTTGTTGAGCAACCTGGTGGACAACGCGCTGGCCCACACGCCACCGGGCGGTAACGTGATTTTGCGGGTGACGCCGCCTGCGGTGCTGGAGGTTGAGGACGATGGCCCTGGCATTCCACTCGAAGAGCGCGAGCGCGTGTTCGAGCGCTTTTATCGGCGCAATCAGCAAGTGGCCGGCTCGGGATTGGGGTTGGCGATTGTTGGGGAGATCTGTCGTGCGCACCTGGCGCAGATCAGCCTGCACGATGGCGAGCAGGCCGGGTTGAAGGTGCGGGTGAGTTTTATTGCGGGGTGAGGCTTTTGTGGCAAGGGCGCTGGCCCTCGCCACAGTGATCAGTAAAACATCGAGCGCGATGCTTCCAGATCCTGGCAGACAGCCAGATTGTCAGGGTCAATTCCCAGTTTCTTGAACGCCGGCACGTCGAACGCATTCACTCGCGCAATCGGATGGTCGGTGCCCTTGTGGCAGTACAAACTCGCAACTTGCACCACATCCACGTAATCCACTCGCTCGGAATCGCGCTGGAAGTCCAGGTACTGTCCTGGCAACTTCACCAGCTTTTCCGGGAAGTCCCAGACCCTGAGCAGTTTGTCGCCGATCAACGGATGTATCTGGTCGATCACGTGGTTGAGGCTGATGGAGTCGGCCAGCAATTCGTTGTGATCTTCAGCGTACGTGAGAATCGGTAGTACGCCGATCTGGTGCACCAACCCGCCAAGTGCTGCCTGATCCGGTTTGAGCTGGGTGTAGCGGCGACACAGTGCATAGCTGATGCCGGCAATTTCCAGACTCTTGCGCCAGACTTCGCGCATTTTCTGCTCAACCACTTCAGAGCGGGCATTGAAAATCTGTTCCATGACCAGGCCGATGGCCAGGTTGCTGCTGTAATTGACGCCCAGGCGAGTGATGGCCGTGTGCAGGTCAGTCACTTCCTGAGTCGCGCGCAGCAGGGGGCTATTGACGACCTTGATCAGTCGCGCCGACAACGCGGTATCGCGGCCGATCACTTTGCTCAGGGCGCTGACACTGATTTCCGGGTCTTCAGCGGCCTTGCGAATCTGCAGGGCCACTTCCGGTAATGTTGGCAGAACCAGATCATCGTTGTTGATGGCCGCCACCAAATCCTGTTGGACCTTATCCGCCAGCTCGCTCATTTCGTCTTTCCAGGGGGATTGCGACAGGTGCTGCCTTCAACGCTGGATTTCGCGGTCGCGGTCCAGTTCATAAGGCAGGTCGAGCAGTTGCAAGGCAGGCCCTTCGAGCGCGCCCAGGTGGATATCGCCACCTTCTGCTGCTTCGGCTTGCAACACCGCCAGGAGTTCAATGTTTTGCTCGGTGCGCGCAGCAATGACCACTTCGCCGATGGAGCTGGCGTGGGTCGGCGAGAAAAGTTGTGCGCCGGGTTCGGGTAGTTCACTGGCATCCAGCTGCAAGCGGTACAGACGGCGCTTGAGTTTGCCGAGGTATTGCATGCGCGCAACGATTTCCTGGCCGGTGTAGCAGCCTTTCTTGAAGCTGACGGCGCCGACGGCTTGCAGGTTGAGCATTTGCGGGATGAACAGCTCGCGGGTAGCAGGCATGACCTGGCCGATCCCGGCGCGGATCTGTCCGAGCAGCCATTGATTGAGATCGCGTTCGGGCAAAACGGCGGACAGCTTGCCTTTGATGTCATCAGCTATATCGACGGCGACCCAGAGCTCAGCGCGGTTCGGCGAAACACGGATGGCGATCAGGCCGTCGTTACGGACGACGCTGTCGGTTTCCGCCGGCAAGGCGAGGCCCAGACCGGTCAGCGCGTCATCGCCATGATCAACACCGAAACGAACCCAGGCGTGGCTTTCATCGGTCAGCTTTGATTTGGAAAACACCGCATATTTTTTCAGGTCCGCCAGTTGCGGCTCCAACAGCTCTGTCGCCATCGCCAGTAGAACGCCGTCACCTTCGAGCAGGATGCGGAAGCTCGACTGCATGCGGCCTTTCTGGGTACAGCGGGCGCCGAGGCTGGCTTGGGTGTCACTCAGGTAATTGAGGTTGCAGGTCAATTGGCCTTGCAGGAATTTGCTGGCGTCCGCGCCTCGAACCGCGAGAACGCCTTCGTGGGACAGGGTGCAGAAAAAAGCGGAATCGGCCATGGGTCATCGCAGGGTAAAGAGTCTGGGGGACATCATAAGGGCGCGCTCTTGAAATGGGTAGTTCACAAAAGCGGCGTATTGACCGACCAAAGCCGACTGTTCGCCCGGACAGGGGGCTGTATACTTGCGGCCTATTTGAGGAGCGCTCCATGGTCGAAAATGTTGAACTGAATCGCCTCTACTGGCACAGCCGCCGCGGCATGCTTGAACTTGACGTGTTGCTGGTGCCCTTCGTAAAGGAAGTTTATCCGCACTTGAACCAGGTTGATCGCGACTGCTACGTCAGGCTGCTGGAGTGTGAAGATCAGGACATGTTTGGCTGGTTCATGGAGCGGGCCGAATCGGAAGATCCGGAGCTTCAGCGCATGGTTCGCATGATTCTGGATCGTGTCCAGCCCAAGTAATTCGTTTGAATGCCGCTGGCATGCCTCACGGCAGTTGCTGGCGGCTTATCTGATCGCCCAGCTGCTCGCGCTGGTTTCGCTATTCCCGCTTTTAATTCCCCTCTGGGCAAGTCTGCTCGGCGCTTTTGCCTGTCTGATACATGGCGCATGGGTGCTGCCTCGGCAAATTCTGCTCAGTCATCCCCAGGCTTTTCGCGGTTTGCGGCGTGACGCCGACGGCTGGCAGTTATGGAATCAAGCGGCGGGTTGGCAGTCGGTACAGCTACGGCCGGACAGCCTGGCATTGCCATTGATAGTGGTGCTGCGTTTTCGCCTGAGGGGGGAGCGGCGCGTGCGGTCGGTCTGTGTGCCCCGGGATTCGCAGGCGGCGGATGTGCACCGACGCCTGCGGGTTCGGCTCAAGTTCAGTCGGCGTAGGTGGGCGGCACCAGAATAGTGTCCAGGGCGACCGGCAGCATGTTCGGGTAGTCGAGCGTGTAATGCAGGCCGCGGCTTTCCTTGCGTTCCATCGCCGAGCAGATCATCAGCTCGGCCACTTGGGCGAGGTTGCGCAGTTCGATCAAATCCCGGCTGACCTTGTAGTTGCTGTAGAACTCGTCGATTTCATCGAGCAGCAGGCGCACGCGGTGTTGCGCTCGCTGCAAGCGTTTATTCGTGCGCACGATGCCGACGTAGTCCCACATGAACCGCCGTAATTCATCCCAGTTGTGCGCAATGATCACGTCTTCATCGGAGTCGGTGACCTGGCTCGCATCCCAGACGGGCAGGGCGATCGGGATCGATACGGCGGGCAGCTGTTCAAGAATGTCTGCCGCAGCCGACCGCGCGTACACAAAACACTCCAGCAACGAATTGCTGGCCATGCGGTTGGCGCCGTGCAGGCCGGTAAAGCTGGTTTCGCCGATGGCGTACAGGCCGGGTACGTCGGTGCGGCCGTTTTGATCGACCATCACGCCGCCGCAGGTGTAGTGCGCGGCCGGCACCACTGGAATCGGCTGTTTGGTAATGTCGATGGAAAATTCGAGGCAGCGTTCATAGACCGTCGGGAAGTGCGTCTTGATGAACGACTCGGGCTTGTGACTGATGTCCAGGTAGACGCAGTCAACACCCAAACGCTTCATTTCATGGTCGATGGCCCGGGCGACGATGTCCCGCGGTGCCAGCTCGCCTCGGGGGTCGAAGCGGTGCATGAAGCGTTCGCCATTAGGGAGTTTCAGGTGCGCACCTTCACCGCGAAGGGCTTCGGTGATCAGGAAACTCTTGGCTTGAGGGTGATACAGGCAGGTGGGGTGGAACTGGTTGAATTCCAGGTTCGCCACCCGGCAGCCGGAACGCCAGGCCATGGCAATACCGTCGCCGCAGGCACCGTCGGGGTTGCTGGTATAGAGGTAGACCTTGGCAGCGCCGCCCGACGCGAGAATCACAAAGCGGGCGCCGTAGGTATCGACTTCGCCAGTGCTGCGATTGAGGACATAGGCGCCGAGGCAGCGATCGCCTTCCAGGCCCAGACGTTTCTCGGTGATCAGGTCGACTGCAACCCGCTGCTCCAGCAGTTCGATGTTGGGTCGTTGCCTGGCTTTATCGAGCAAGGTTCTGAAAATTGCGGCGCCGGTGGCATCGGCTGCATGGATGATGCGTCGATGACTGTGCCCGCCTTCGCGAGTCAGGTGGAATTCGAATCCACCGTCTTCGGTACCGGATTGTTCGTCACGGGTAAAGGGTACGCCTTGGTCGATCAGCCACTGAATGGCTTCTTTGCTGTGCTCGACGGTAAAGCGTACGGCGTCTTCGTGACACAGGCCACCACCGGCATTGAGCGTGTCGTCGACGTGAGACTCAACGGTGTCGGTGTCATCCAGGACGGCAGCGACACCTCCCTGGGCCCAGAACGTCGAGCCATTGGCGAGGTCGCCTTTGCTCAGAACGGCGATGCGCAGATGACCGGGCAAGGTCAGCGCAAGGCTCAAACCGGCAGCGCCGCTGCCAATTACCAGAACATCGTGTTGAAACTGTTGGCTCATTTCAGGATTCCGCTCAATGCGACCCGGGTCGGGGTTGGCGCAAAACTCCCGCAACGGCGAGTCAAGGCAGCCACACAGCCCACTAGTATATAGAGAGGGGGAGCGGCACAATAGCCGAGCCTATATGGCATTGTGAAACTACTGTGACGGAATTTATCGGACGCTTCGTCGGATGTTTTTTTGGCCGGTTCGGCGACAACAGGACTGTATCGTGGATTTAACAGTCTTTTTCTGTTCATATCCGCACAATGTCGGTTCGCACGGCTATAAATATTTGGAACTTTTGCCAAAGGGCCAAGATCAATAGACCGTTGCCCGAATCAAGGGACAGTGTCGGCTTCAACGCGGGATCTGTGGCTGGATCCTTGCCGACGAATCCGATGAAAAGACTATTCGCGCAGCCGGGCTAGCCCGCGCTGCGCTTTTCGTGCGTGCCAAATCAGAGCCCGCAGGAAACTTGCCTGGAGGGGAGAACTTTTGCGAAAAGCCCGAGTCTATGTTTGCAAGTCTGGTCGTTTAGTTATGCAAGCCTCCTCCGAGCTTATCGAGGAGTGTTCATGCTAACCCAGGAAGAGGATCAGCAGCTGGTCGAGCGCGTTCAACGCGGCGACAAGCGCGCTTTCGATCTGTTAGTGCTGAAGTACCAGCACAAAATTCTCGGGTTGATCGTGCGTTTCGTGCACGACACCCATGAAGCCCAGGATGTGGCACAGGAAGCCTTTATCAAGGCTTACCGCGCACTTGGAAATTTTCGCGGAGACAGCGCGTTTTACACGTGGCTTTACCGCATCGCCATCAACACGGCGAAGAACTATCTGGTTTCACGCGGCCGCCGGCCGCCGGATAGCGATGTAAGTTCCGAGGATGCAGAGTTCTACGATGGCGATCATGGCCTCAAGGATCTCGAGTCACCAGAACGTGCGTTGCTGCGGGATGAGATCGAAGGCACCGTCCATCGAACCATTCAGCAACTTCCAGAAGATTTGCGTACGGCCTTAACTTTACGTGAATTCGATGGTCTGAGTTACGAGGACATTGCGGCAGTCATGCAATGTCCGGTGGGTACCGTGCGCTCCCGGATTTTCCGCGCTCGGGAAGCCATCGATAAAGCCCTGCAGCCGTTGTTGCAGGAAAACTAAAGACAGCGGCGATAGCCAAGAGAGGAACGCCATGAGTCGTGAAGCCCTGCAGGAATCGCTGTCCGCAGTGATGGATAACGAAGCGGACGAACTGGAATTGCGTCGGGTATTAAATGCCTTCGACGATGTTGAGACCCGTGAAACCTGGGCTCGTTATCAAATCGCTCGGGCAGTCATGCACAAGGACCTGCTGCTTCCACGCCTGGATATCGCGGCGGCCGTCTCGGCAGCTCTGGCTGACGAAACCGTACCGGTAAAAGCAACCCGCGGTCCTTGGCGTAGCCTGGGTCGCCTGGCAGTTGCTGCGTCCGTTACCGTTGCCGTTTTGGCCGGTGTTCGCCTGTACAACCAGGACGAAATTGCCGGTGTCGAACTGGCTCAGCAGTCCAACCAGCCGACGTTGGCCGTTCCTCAGGTCAAGGGTCCAGCTGTCTTGGCAGGCTATAGTGAGAGTTCGGAAGCAACTGGCCCAATGGCCAATGGCGTGCTGCAAGGTCAGCCAGGCTGGCACGATCAGCGTCTGCCAAGCTATCTGCGCCAACACGCTCAACAGGCTGCATTGAAAGGCACTGAAAGTGCACTGCCGTATGCTCGTGCAGCAAGCCTGGAAAACCGTTAAGGAGGATCATGCGCGCCATACCTCTACTTTCGCTTCTGCTCAGTGGCTGGTTCGTTGTTCCAGTCCATGCCGATGAAGCCCAGGACTGGTTGACCCGCCTGGGCCAAGCTGAGCAACAGCAAAGCTTTTACGGTACTTTCGTTTACGAGCGTAACGGTAGTTTTTCTACCCACAACATCTGGCATCGCGTCCAGGATGGCAAGGTCCGCGAGCGTTTACTACAGCTCGACGGTTCGGCTCAGGAAGTCGTGCGCATTGATGGACATACTCAATGTGTCAGCGGCACCCTGATTGCGGGGCTTGGGGATTCTCCCAATTCCACTGCGCGTGCACTCGATCCTCAAAAGCTAAAGAATTGGTATGACCTTGCCGTCATCGGCAAATCGCGTGTGGCTGGGCGTCCGGCAGTGATCGTTTCACTGACGCCGCGTGATCAGCATCGATATGGTTTTGAACTGCATCTGGATAAAGAAACCGGCCTGCCGCTTAAATCGTTGTTGTTGAACGACAAGGGCCAGTTGCTGGAGCGTTTCCAGTTCACTCAGCTGAACACTGCAGATGTCCCCTCTGACAGCGACTTGAGGGCGGGGGCTGATTGCAAGACCGTTAATCTGGACAGTGACAAGGCTTCGGCTGCCAAAGTGACCCAATCCTGGCATTCGGACTGGTTGCCTCCGGGCTTCGAATTGACAAGTAGCAGTGCCCGCAAAGATCCTGAGACCAAAACCCAGGTCAACAGCTTGCTGTACGACGACGGTCTTGCTCGTTTCTCGGTGTTTCTCGAGCCGTTGAACGGTGCAACTGTCACCGATACGCGCACCCAGCTGGGGCCGACCGTTGCCGTTTCTCGGCGCTTGACCACCCCTCAAGGCGAAATGATGGTGACCGTCGTCGGTGAAATTCCAATCGGCACCGCAGAACGGATCGCGCTGTCCATGCGCACCGACGCCACTGCAACCAAGTAGTGAGCCGATATCGAAATGTTTGGTGAGCATTTCTATTTGCAAATACCCCCAAAGTTTTTTATAGGTCAGGGCCTCTCGGCTCTGGCCTTGTTTGTTGTTCCCGGAACAAAGATACCGGCGTATCGTTCCCGGTGTTCCTTGCTCCATATCGCTTAACCATGCTCGTCGTAACGGGAGCCGTATGTCGATACCACGCTTGAAGTCTTACCTTTCCATCTTCGCTACCGTGCTGGTGCTCGGTCAGGCGGTTGCTGTCCAGGCGGTCGAATTGCCTGACTTCACGCAACTGGTCGAGCAAGCCTCGCCCGCCGTTGTGAACATCAGTACCACGCAGAAACTGCCGGACCGTAAAGTGTCCAGCGAGGATATGCCCGACCTTGAAGGCTTGCCGCCGATGTTGCGCGAGTTCTTTGAGCGCGGTATGCCTCAACCCCGCACGCCGCGTTCACCACGGGGTGATCGCCAGCAAGCCCAATCCCTGGGGTCTGGTTTCATCATCTCGTCTGATGGCTACATCCTCACCAACAACCACGTGATTGCCGATGCCGACGAAATTCTCGTTCGTCTTGCCGACCGCAGTGAATTGAAGGCCAAGCTGATCGGCACCGATCCACGTTCTGACGTGGCGCTGCTGAAAATCGAAGGTAAGGATCTGCCGGTACTCAAGCTCGGCAAATCCCAGGACCTGAAGGCTGGCCAGTGGGTCGTAGCCATCGGCTCACCTTTCGGTTTTGACCACACGGTGACGCAAGGTATTGTCAGCGCCATCGGTCGTAGCCTGCCGAACGAAAACTACGTGCCGTTCATCCAGACCGACGTGCCGATCAACCCGGGTAACTCGGGTGGCCCGCTCTTCAATCTGAATGGCGAAGTCGTGGGTATCAACTCGCAGATCTACACCCGCTCCGGCGGCTTCATGGGCGTGTCGTTTGCAATCCCGATCGACGTGGCCATGGATGTGTCCAATCAGTTGAAAAACGGTGGCAAAGTCAGCCGTGGCTGGTTGGGTGTAGTGATTCAGGAGGTTAACAAGGACCTGGCCGAGTCGTTCGGTCTTGATAAACCGGCCGGTGCACTGGTCGCGCAGATCCAGGACGATGGCCCGGCTGCCAAGGGTGACTTGCGAGTCGGTGACGTGATCCTCAGCATGAACGGTCAGCCGATCGTCATGTCTGCCGATTTGCCACACCTGGTCGGCGCGTTGAAAGCGGGCTCCAAGGCCAAGCTTGAAGTGATTCGTGACGGTAAGCGTCAGAATGTCGAGCTGACCGTTGGCGCCATTCCGGAAGAAGGCAAAGAGCTGGATGCCTTGCCGAAATCAGGTGTTGAGCGCAGCAGCAATCGCCTGGGTGTTTCGGTGGCCGAGCTGACCGATGAACAGAAGAAGACGTTTGATCTCAAAGGCGGCGTTGTCATCAAGGAAGTCCAGGACGGTCCTGCCTCCCTGATTGGCTTGCAGCCTAATGATGTGATCACTCACCTGAACAATCAGGCGATTGGTTCCACCAAGGAGTTCACTGAGATCGCCAAGGCATTGCCGAAGAATCGCTCGGTGTCGATGCGAGTCTTGCGTCAAGGTCGCGCGAGCTTCATTACCTTCAAACTGGCTGAATAAACCGGTTATTGGCTCAATAAAAAACCGCCTCGAAAGAGGCGGTTTTTTTGTGTCCGGTAATCTCTGAAACCGCTGCTAAATCTGCTCAGCCCATCATGTCCTTGACCATACGTTCTTGCTCCATCAGCTCGCGTTGTCGAGCGTCGATGCGCGACGACAGCGGGAAGTTGCTGCCGGCCTTGCGTTTGGCAAAGTCGAGTTGCTGGATGGCCTGGCGATAGTCACCCACAAGGGCAAAGTACTCGGCGCGAGCCTGGTGAAGGCCGATGATGTTGCCAGATAATCCGCGAGTTTCGGCCACTTGATACCAGACATCCGGATCATCCGGGCGCGATTTAAGCAGGCCTTCAAGGGCTTTTTCAGCATCGGCGGCGCGATTCTGTTTCAGCAACAGGTCGACACGCACCTGGTTCAGCGGATAGTTGCCGGGGTACTGAGTCAGCATGCGGTCAACGCGCGACTGAGCGTCTGCCAGGCGATTATTTGTGATGTCCAGGTCCACCTGCGCCAGGTTGTAGATGATCTCGTTCGGCGCCTTGTCCAGAAGCAGCTTGAGACTCTCGCGCGCTTCATTCAGCTGGCCACCCTTGATCTGGGCGATTGCCAAACCATAGCGGGCTACATCGTTTTTCGGATTTTCATCGAGCTGAGCCCGGAAGCGTTTCGCGCCAAGCCCCGGTGTTTCTTCGTAGATCAATTGAACCCGTGCACGAATGAGCTGGTAACGCAGGGTGTCTTCTATACCGCCGGGCTTGGCCTGTTCGGCACGGTTACGGGTGTCGGCAATCCGCGATTCGGTAACCGGGTGAGTCAGCAGGAATTCTGGTGGTTTGGCGTCGAAGCGGTATTGACGCCCCAAGCGCTCGAACATGCTCGGCATCGAGCGCGGGTCGTACCCGGCTTTTTCCAGATTGAGGATGCCGATGCGGTCGGCTTCCTGTTCGTTCTGGCGAGAGAAGCGCCGTTGCTCCTGAATTGCCGCTGCCTGCGTACCGGCAATCGCTGCGATACCGGCATCGCCGGCGCCTGCCGCAGCAATCACGATCCCGGCCAGCAACGCGGCCATCATCGGCACCTGCATGCGCTGTTGCGCTTCAACACCGCGAGCAAAGTGGCGTTGGGACAAGTGAGCCAATTCGTGAGCGAGTACCGAGGCATATTCGCCTTCGGTCTGAGCATTGAGAAACAAACCGCCGTTGACCCCAACGATCCCACCCGGCGCCGCAAAGGCGTTGAGCTGCGGGCTATTGATCAGGATGAACTCCAGACGCCGGTCATTGACCTGGCTGGTTTCTACCAACCGGTAAACGCTGGATTCGACGTAGTCTTTGAGCTGTGGATCGTTGAGCTGCGAGACCTGGCTGCGCAACAGGGCAAGCCAGGCGCGGCCCAGTTGGTATTCCTGTTGCGGCGAGACGATGGCAGAACTGGCGTCGCCAAGTGACGGCAGGTCGTCGGCGAAGCCCGGGGAGGCGAGCAGGCAAGCGAGCGTCAGCAGGGTAGGGCGCAAAAAAGTCATGCACAAAGCCTTAGTCGACAAAGACCTTACTGTAGCCGGACACTTCGCTTCGGACCAGATATTCTAACCCGCTCAATCGCCTGACCCGGAGTGACGCAATGACCGACGCTGTAGCCCATGATGCCGAACTGGACGCCAGTGGCTTGAATTGCCCGTTACCACTGCTCAAGGCCAAGCTGGAACTCAATCGCATGGCCAGCGGCGCGGTACTCAAGGTGATCGCCACGGACGCGGGTTCACAGCGCGACTTCCGCACCTTTGCTCGTTTGGCCGGTCATACGCTGCTTCGCGAGGAAGATGAAGCAGGTGTATACCGCTACTGGTTGAAAAAAGCCTGAAAACCGCAGCGTTCGTTTCTAAGGATTTTTGATGTTCAAAGTGTTACGCGACTGGATCCAGCGCTATTTTTCCGATGAAGAAGCGGTGGTGTTGGCGGTCCTGCTGTTTCTGGCGTTCACCGCCGTATTGACCCTGGGCGGCATGCTCGCGCCAGTGCTGGCCGGCATGGTGCTGGCGTACCTGATGCAAGGGTTGGTGGTAACCCTCGAACGCTTGCGCGTGCCAGGTGGAGCGGCTGTGGGAT
This sequence comes from Pseudomonas sp. TNT3, assembly GCF_010095445.2. Classification (GTDB taxonomy): domain Bacteria; phylum Pseudomonadota; class Gammaproteobacteria; order Pseudomonadales; family Pseudomonadaceae; genus Aquipseudomonas. Next base: position 173,452 of record NZ_WFGV02000004.1, on the reverse strand, counting down.
TGGTGTTCGCGCTGTTCATGGGTGTGTTGCTGGTGTTCATCGTGGTGGTGTTGCCGTTGCTCTGGCATCAGCTGATCACACTGTTCAACGAGCTTCCGGGCATGCTAGCGAAATGGCAGTCGTTGCTATTGCTGCTGCCGGAGCGCTACCCGCATCTGGTATCCGATGAGCAAGTGCTGCGGGCCATCGAAGTGGCGCGAGGCGAGATCGGCAATTTCGGCCAGTGGGCGCTGACGTTCTCCCTGTCGAGCTTGCCGCTGCTGGTGAACATCATGATCTACCTGGTGCTGGTGCCGATCCTGGTGTTTTTCTTTCTCAAGGACCGGGAAATGATCGGTCAGTGGGTGCGCGGCTATCTGCCTCGCGAGCGAGCGCTCATCACCCGCGTCGCCCATGAAATGAACCGGCAGATCGCCAACTACATTCGCGGCAAGGTCATCGAGATCTTTATTTGTGGTGGCGTGACCTACATCGGCTTCGTTGTTCTGGGACTCAACTATGCGGCGTTGCTGGCGCTGTTGGTGGGTGTGTCGGTGGTCGTGCCGTACGTCGGCGCTGTGGTGGTGACCGTGCCGGTACTGCTGATTGCGCTGTTCCAGTGGGGCTGGAGCGATCAGTTCATCTATTTGATGGCGGTCTACGGAATTATCCAGGTCCTGGACGGCAACGTACTGGTGCCGCTGCTGTTCTCGGAAGCCGTGAACCTGCACCCGGTGGCAATCATTTGCGCGGTGCTGTTGTTCGGCGGGCTGTGGGGATTTTGGGGCGTGTTCTTTGCGATACCGCTCGCGACGCTGTTCAAGGCTGTGCTGGATGCCTGGCCTCGGAAGGAGCCGGTGGTGGCGCCGCTGCTTTAACGGTAAATAAGACTGAGGGCCTCATCGCGAGCAGGTCGAATCGTCGCACCGTGGCTCCCACATTGATTCGCGTCTGAATGACCAACGCGGTCAACAGTGGGAGCAAGGCTTGCCCGCGATGGCGCCCTGATGGACGCCACAAAACTCAGCCCTTGTTCAGCGCCTGAGCTGCCGCCAAAACAGCGTCCACATGCCCCGGCACTTTCACGCCACGCCATTCCTGACGCAGCACGCCGTCCTTGTCGATCAGGAACGTGCTGCGATCAACACCCATGTATTCCTTGCCATACAGCTTCTTCAGCTTGATCACATCGAACAGCTGGCAAAGGGCTTCTTCCTTGTCGCTGATCAGCTCGAAGTTGAACGCTTGCTTGGCCTTGAAGTTTTCATGAGATTTGAGGCTGTCACGGGACACGCCGAACACTTCAGTGTTAGCTGCCTTGAACGCATCAAGCTGATCACGAAAACCTTGACCCTGAGTCGTGCAACCCGGCGTGCTGTCCTTCGGATAGAAGTAGATCACCACCTGCTTGCCTTTGAGACTGGCGAGGCTGACGGTCTGCCCGCTGGTGGCAGGCGCTTCGAAGTCGGCAACCGGTTGGTCGATGGCAACGGCCATGAAAAGCTTCCTTACATTGGGTTTTGTGGGCGCCACGGTTCGATCAGGGCATCCAGGTTCAGCGCGTCGGCAAAATCCAGGAACTGATCGCGCAACCAGCTGATCTGCACGCCGGCAGGCAACGTCACGGTAAACGTGGCATTGAGCATGGTGCCGCCGGTTTGAGGGGCTTGATAGGTGTCGCAGGTCAGGTTTTCCAGCTCGACGTTGTGGTCCATGAAGAACTGGCACAGCTCGTTGATGATGTCCGAGCGATAGGCCGAGCTGACATAAGCGACGTACGGCAGGGCCTGGGGACGATTCTCCAGGGCCGCACTGCGCACCACGTTGACGGTGAAAGCGTGCTTCTTGGCCAGGCTCGGCAGGCTGCCTTCCAGGCGCGCCAGGGCGTCCCAGCTGCCGGAAATCTCGAGGACCAACGCGCTGCATTCGCCATGACGCGTCAGGCGAGAGGTGACCACGGCGCAGCGATTTTCATGGCTGGCGCGGCACAGGACGTTAGTCAGCTCCATAGGGTTGGCGCCGAGGGCACTGATGACAAGGAATTGTTCGCGAACTGTGGGGGTGGACATGCAGCATTCCTAAAGCGATGAGCGGTCGATACTTCGAAGGGCTCTTGTTACCGGAAACGGGCCTGCGGATGCGAATTCAGAAAACCCGAGTGGCAGGTTGCAACGTGCTCCAGTGTGGCAAGAGCGAAGGGTGGCAACGCTGGATCGGGGCTTGTGATGCCGAAAAAGGAGGCTGAAACACGGCGTACGAGCTTATCAGTACCGATCAAAGTCTGAAGGGTAGCGAAAAGCAGCGCCAAGGGGAATGGCAGCAGCGCAGTACTTCGCTTGTACAAGCATCTTGGCGCCAGTACCATTACCGCTCTCTTTTTCCGGCAGGAGCGGTTGCATGATTGCGGGCAGTATGGTGGCACTGGTCACACCCATGGATGCACAGGGTCGTCTCGACTGGGACAGCCTGAGCAAACTGGTGGACTTTCACCTGCAAAACGGCACCCACGCCATCGTGGCGGTCGGTACTACAGGTGAATCGGCCACCCTCGACGTGAACGAGCACATCGAAGTGATTCGCTTCGTGGTGAAGCAGGTTGCGGGGCGCATCCCGGTGATCGCCGGCACAGGTGCCAACTCCACGCGCGAAGCCATCGAGCTGACCAGCAATGCGAAGTCTGCCGGTGCCGATGCTTGCCTGCTGGTGACGCCGTATTACAACAAGCCGACTCAGGAAGGCCTGTACCAGCACTTCAAAGCCATCGCCGAAGCCGTCGACATTCCGCAGATCCTGTACAACGTGCCAGGCCGCACGGCATGCGACATGCTGACCGAGACGGTGATCCGCCTGTCGACCGTGAAAAACATCATCGGTATCAAGGAAGCCACCGGCGACCTGAAGCGTGCCAAAGCCATCATCGACGGCGTGAGCGACGACTTCCTGGTGATTTCGGGTGACGATCCTACGGCTGTCGAGCTGATCCTGCTGGGCGGCAAGGGCAATATTTCCGTTACCGCCAACGTTGCCCCGCGTGACATGGCCGACCTGTGCAACGCCGCCTTGAAAGGCGATGCCGTCACGGCTCGTGCGATTCACGAAAAGCTGATGCCGCTCAATAAAACCCTGTTTATCGAATCCAACCCTATTCCCGTGAAATGGGCACTGCATGAAATGGGCTTGATGCCGGACGGTATCCGTCTGCCGCTCACCTGGCTCAGCACTGCCTGTCACGAACCGCTGCGGCAGGCCATGCGCCAGTCCGGCGTCCTGGTTTAATTGAGGAAGCACTACGCATGAAGCGATTGGCCGGACTTTCCGCACTTGCCTTGATCATCTCCAGCACCAGTGGCTGCGGATGGGTCTGGGGCCCGGAAGGTTATTTCCGTGACCGTGGTAGCGATTACCTCGAAGCGCAACAGACTGCACCGATGCAATTGCCGCCGGATGTCACCACCGCCAAACGTCTGGATCCGCTCTTGCCGATCCCGCGCAACGTGGCAGATGACACCGTCAAAGGTGAATACATCGTTCCTCGTCCGCAACCGCTGACGGCATCGGCTGATGCCAGCGCCTACTCGCTGCAGAAGAGCGGTGATACGCGCTGGATCGTTGCCCAGAACCCACCGGCCGAAGCTTGGCCAGTGGCGGTGCAATTCTTCCAGGACAACGGTTTCCGTCTGGACGAACAGCGCCCGCAAACCGGTGAATTCACCACCACCTGGCAGCACTCCGACGAACTGTCCGCCGCCATGGCCAAGCGCCTGAGCGCCGCCGGTGTCAGCACTGACAGCGAAACCCGCGTGCGGGTGCGCATCGAGCCAGGCGTGCAGCGCAACACCAGTGAAATCTACGTGGTGAGTGCCGAACGTCCTGCTGGCAGCACCGCAGACGTAGACTTCCCTAACCGTTCGGTCAACACCGGGCTGGACGCTGCTCTGGTAGATGACATGCTCGCGAGCATGAGCCGCATTTCCGAGAAGGGCGGCTCCGTCTCCATGCTGGCCTCCCGTGATTTCGATACCCCTAACCGCGTCAGCCTGAGCGAAGACGGTAGCGGCAACCCGGTACTGAACGTGGGTCCTGACCTGGATCGCGCCTGGTCGAGCGTCGGCCGTGCGCTGGAACAGGGCGAATGGCGCGTTGAAGACATCAACCGCAGCCTGGGCCTGTACTACATCAACTTGTCTGAAAAGGCCGAGAAGAAGGACGACAAGCCTGGCTTCTTCAGCAGCCTGTTTGGCAGTGCGCCGAGCAAGGAAGAAGTTGAAGCCCGTGCCGAGCGTTATCAGGTTCGCCTGAGCAAGGTTGGCGAGAACGTCCAGGTCACCGTCGAGAAGAACATCAACACCGTCGCGCCTGCAGAAGTTGCGCGCAAAGTGTTGAGCGTTATTCAGGACAACTTGGGCTGATCACATGCGCTTTGCCGTTCTCGGCAGCGGTAGCCAAGGGAACGGCACGCTGATCGCCAGCGCTGACACGTATGTGCTGGTGGATTGTGGTTTCTCTCTTCGGGAAACCGAAAAACGCCTGTTGCGCCTGGGTGTAAACCCGGCGCAACTGAGCGCGATACTCGTAACCCACGAACATGCCGACCACGTGCATGGCGTGGGTTTACTGTCTCGGCGTTACAATCTGCCTGTCTACCTCAGTCGCGGCACCCTGCGCGGGATGCGCAAACCGATTGAACCTGCGGGCCTTCTGGCTGGCGGCGAGCAACTGCAGATCGGCGCTCTGAGCATCGGCGTCATTGCCGTGGCCCACGATGCACAGGAGCCGACGCAGTACGTCTTCAGCGATGGTGAGCGGCGCTTCGGCCTGTTGACCGACCTGGGCTCGTACTGCAACAAAGTGCTGGACGGCTATCGGGACCTCGATGCGTTGATGATCGAGTCCAACCATTGCCGTGACATGCTGGCTCGCGGTCACTACCCGTACTTTCTCAAGCAGCGGGTAGGCGGGGAGTTGGGACATTTGAACAACCACCAGGCGGCATTCCTGGTGTCCGAGTTGGGCTGGCAAGGCCTGCAACACCTGGTCCTGGCCCATCTGAGCAGCAAGAACAACCTGCCGCAGCTGGCCCGGCAATGTTTTGTCGACACCCTCGGGTGCGATCCGGACTGGCTGCAACTGGCCGATCAAGATTCAGGGCTCGACTGGCGACATATCGCCTAGCCCACCTACTTAGCAAGCGGAGCCCATCATGGAAAAACGTGAAGAACTCTACCGCGGCAAAGCCAAATCGGTTTTCAAGACCGACGACGCTGACCGCTTGATCCTGCTGTTTCGCAACGACACCTCGGCGTTCGATGGCAAGCGCATCGAACAGCTCGACCGCAAAGGCATGGTGAACAACAAGTTCAACGCCTTCATCATGCAGAAACTCGAAGCCGCCGGCGTGCCGACCCAATTCGACAAACTGCTGGGCGATAACGAATGCCTGGTGAAAAAGCTCGACATGATCCCGGTCGAGTGCGTCGTGCGTAACTACGCCGCTGGCAGCCTGGTCAAGCGCCTGGGCGTCGAAGAAGGCATGAAGCTCAACCCTTACACCTTCGAACTGTTTCTGAAGGACGACGCCAAGGGCGACCCGTTCATCAACGAATCCCACGTCGTGGCATTCGGTTGGGGCACCGCCGAGCAACTGGTTCGCATGAAAGAACTGTCGCTCAAGGTCAACGAAGTCCTGAACAAACTGTTCGACGACGCCGGCCTGCTGCTGGTCGACTTCAAACTCGAATTCGGCGTGTTCAGCGACGGCTCCATCGTCCTGGGCGACGAATTCAGCCCGGACGGCTGCCGCCTGTGGGACAAGGCCACCGGCAAGAAAATGGACAAGGACCGCTTCCGTCAGGGCCTCGGTGACGTCATCGAAGCCTACGAAGAAGTCGCCAACCGTCTGGGCGTACCGCTGTAATCGACGCAAGCATCTGATAGCACAGAAATATTTCGCTTAGGGGGTTCGCTTCCGGCAAAAGTGTTGTTATGATGCGCGCCGTTGGAGAGATGCCAGAGTGGCCGAATGGGACGGATTCGAAATCCGTTGTACCTTCACCGGTACCTAGGGTTCGAATCCCTATCTCTCCGCCATTACATAGAAAAAGCCCCGTAGCTGAAAAGTTACGGGGCTTTTTCGTTTTCCGAGGCTGCAGTTCTAATGCGCGCCTACAAATCAAGGATGATGCTAACGCACAGTGCCTGACGCAAAAAATCAGGCAAGCCCCATACTTGAACACTCACAAAGCTCGCGCAATTAACGGAGTAGTTGTCACGATGATTTTGGTTGTTGAAGGTATCAGCGCCAGCGGGAAAACCACTTGGTGCGCCAAGCATGGAGGGCAGCAGGTTGTTCCTGAAAACGGCCGTTTTGAAGATGTGCCGGATCGAAAAAGGGATCCCGTAGGAACTGCCACTTTTTGGGCCGAACGAAACGTGGAGCGCTGGCAAAAGGCGCTCGCCATGGAACACGTTTCTTCGTGGGCTTTGTGTGACAGCGACCCCCTCAAACTCCACTACATTTGGTGTCTTTGGCAGATCGGCGAGGCGAGCGAGCGCGACTGGCAATTTGAGTTGGATGCCACGAGGGAAACGTTCGCACAAGGGCGTATTGGCTTTGCTGACTGTTACATTGTTGGCAGCATCGATCCTCAGCTCGCGCGCGAGCGAGCCAAAGCCGACACCACACGCCGCCGGAGTGGATTCGAGTTACACGTGCGCCTCCAACAAACGCTGTTGACCTGGTACTCAGCGATGGATGCAGTACTTCCCGGCAGAGTGCAATTCGGTTTTCCTGCAGAAATGCCAGCTTTGAAGAACCTTGATGAACGGTACGCGGTGGCAGTCTTTGATCGAATGATCGCATCACTTCCACGACCCGCTGATATCTCCTGACCGTACGAAAAATCAGCGCGTTCCAAAGGAAAGATTCCTCTTCGCGCTTCCTGATTCAGCCACGCTCGTAGCCCTTGTTCTCCCAAGCAATCAATCCTGGTCTCAAGAAACATCCCCTGACACTGAAACCCGCTACCCGGAAAAATCTTCATCTACTCTGGTTTCGCAGATCACACATCTGTCTTCACCAGCAATCGCAAGGAGCGAGCAATGTATTTTGAGATTTACAGGCAAACCCGGGGCACCGAAAAAACTGGCATGGGTCAGTGGCGGTGGCGTTTGAGGGCGGGTAACCACGAAACGATTGCCAGCGGGGAGTCGTATATCAATAAGGCTGACTGCGTGCATGCCATCAACTTGATCATCGGGACTCACGGTCAGACCCCGGTGAAGGAAATCTAGAATCCACAGGGTGAAGCTGCTCGATCAGAGCAGCTTCACTTGGATCTTAAAGCTTACGGCTGCGAGTGACCCAGTTCCTTTTTGATCAGGTCGTAAACCTCTTTGTGGGTGGAGTTATTCAGGGTTTTTTTCTCGCACGCCGACGCGAGGAAAGTTTTGACCTGTTCTTTCGCATGAGGATAAAGCCCCGCCACGTAATCGGCCTCGTGGTTCTGAGTGCAGTTAAAGTACTTGTCGTCTTTCGCCTTGTCTCTAGCCATGATGAAACTCCTTTCGAGTTCAAATAGATGTTAATGCCAGGGCCGTTCAGCCCCAAACGTTTCTGAGCTTAGAGGCAAATATTAGTTATGTCCGGCTATCAGCAAAATCAGGAAGTGGATGTCAGACGAAACTAGCGTTCGCCATAGAGTTAAACAAAAAAAGCTCAGCAACTAAACAAGTTAATGAGCTTTCGTTCCCCGCGATCGTTGCGATTTCCGCGCCTCGTCACAGCTACACTCACTGGCTTCGCCGGGTTAAAACGGGGGTAGACTGGGCCTGGGTGCTGGCGAAAAATAGATCAGTCCCATTTTTGCGCTGGTAATTCACGGCTCCGTCCCTTTTAGTAGTTTATGTAAGGTTTTTTCCAATATACGGAAACGCAAAAAGAGCGATCGCAAATACTATGCCGACGATCCACGGCAGTAAAAGCTTGTTTCTGAGGTTGATCGGCATGTTCGATAACTCATTTGCGTCGATCATCCCGCGTCTCTCAAAAAATTTAGGTGCTAAAAACATCAGAGCTATCGGACCGTATCTGATGACTTTTCCAAAAATTCCAAAACTTTCAAAGCTTTTTCGATTGATCTCTACGAATATGCTTTTTTTTAAGTGGTTTTCTGCTAGTCCAGTTAATTTGTGCGCAGAGATGATGATCCAGATAACTGAAGAGATTTGTCCAGTCATTATAAATATACCGGCAATAACTAACGTTAAGCTGCTGCTCATTGGGAGTACTCATAGATAATATCGCCGATAAACTCTCCGCTTCTGCCGCCATATTCGCCTCCCGCCCAGCCTCCTAAACCTCCGCCAACCAATGCGCAGACGAAAATGCTACCTCCGAATGTGACGGGACTAAATGCAACGGCGCAACCAGAAATAGCCAATGCGCTTCCGACTGTGCCACCAAGCATTCCAAGACCAATACCTGTCGCCAACTTACCCCCCTCCGTATATTTGGCCTTTCGGCACTCTTGTTCTCGTCCGCTGGAGCAAGCTGCGTAGATTGAAGTTCCAGCCGCTGCGACGTTTAACCCAATCCCCAGGTATGTGCCATTTTTTATCAGGCTGGAAGCTTTCGCCACACCGCTGATGGTGTCCGCGTAACCCGCGATGATTCCCTTATGTAAAAAGCTCTTGGTCGAGATCCCAAGCATATTTTTGATCGGACCTTGGTTCCGCATCCCTGAACCATAGCCCCCAAAACTTTTCAGTTGGCTGTCGAGTTTGTCAAACAGCACCCTGCGCCTTGAGTAGAAATCATCTCGACTTTGTTTTGTGCGACTTCTCAGGTGATCTTTATGCGCTGCTTCAATATCGAGCAGGGTGCTCTGGATGCCCTCAAGGTGTTTGCTCCATGCACCACCTACCGTACCAATACCAAGTGAAGAGTAGCCGAGAATTTTAGTCAAAAATTGGTGGTTTTCAATTAAGAAGCCATCACTCTGCATTCCGTTTGTCATTAGTGCGATATGAGACTCAGAAGCTTTTCGCATATAAAAAGCTTCTTCAGTGGTACAAGACGGGGTCGAGTTATCCCCAATAATTACAATCTCACCCGGCAATACCACGGTATTGAAGATGTGCGCGTTCAGAATATCGAATTTCGCGCGTGTATATTTGTCAAGCTGTAGATTCGATTTCAAATACGAATAGGGTTGCACTCGTGGATTGATAAAGCTGTAAACCTCAGACATAAATTAACGCCTCAGGAATATTTTCTGTTATTGATTCGGTCCCAACCACCTGCGACGTTACCTCCCCCAGCGCCATCCGCTCGTTTTTGCTGAGTGTAAGTCGTTTTGATACGCCCATAGTTCAAGCTGATCGTTTCGGTTGGGACGCCATCGTTCGCAACTTGCGAGTAATTTGAAATAATCACTTCTTCAAGTGTGATCTCAAAATATTTTAATTTATCTCCGCCCGCCCTGTGTAGGGACAAAACTACTTCTTTAAGGTGCTCGCCTGCACAGCTGGCTTCGATCAGCTTGCAGCTGGATTTGTCCAGAAGCTTGGTAATGGTTAAATCGGTGACGGTCGTTCTACCTGAGGAAGCCCCTCCCGCAGAGCTTGCGGTAGCCGAAGTGCTCTGATGGGTGCCAAAGCTGTAACCTGTAGTTTCTATCCAGTCCTTATGCTGCTCATCCAGAGCTTCACCGGGAATCCCCTCTATCTTCAGGTACGCGTCAAATGCCATTTCCTTTTGTCCTTGTCGTGATAATTATTTAACAGTGAATCATTAGGATCTCGTGGGCTATCGCAGATCTTAAGTGTTAAATAAACTCCCGCCAGTAGTTCGGAAAAATCAGGAAGTGACTGTAGGAAAAAACTTCGTTCCCCCATCTAAAAAAAGCCCCGAAACTAACAAAGCTTCGAGGCCTCTCCATTGCATCCACCGCTTCAAAACGTAGGCGGCGTAATCACCCAAATCACCACCGCATCCACCTCCCCAGGATTGCCGTACCGATGGGGCTCCTGACTGGAAAAACTGAAACTATCTCCCTCACTTAACTGAAAATGCCGTTCCCCCACCCACAACTCAAAAATCCCCGACAGCAAATACCCAGCTTCTTCACCTTCATGGCTGTAACTTTGCTGGCTGTAAGTGCCGGGCGGAAAACGTGAGTGCAGCATCTCCAATTGCCGGTTCGGTTGCGGCGTCAGTAACTGATCAACAATCCCGTCTTCGTAATGCACGCTCATTCGCGTGTTCTTGCGCACCACGACGCCGTTGTCCTCGGGTGCGGTGTTGGCCTCGCTGGCGAAGAACCACTGGATGGTCACGCCCAGGCTGCGGGCAATGTTGAACAGGGCAGGGATGGAGGGGTACGCCAGATTGCGTTCAAGCTGGCTGATGTACCCCGCCGTCAGTTCGCTCATCTGCGCCAGTTCGGCCAGGGTCATGCCCCGGCGTTTGCGCAGGCCGCGAATGCGCGTACCCAGGAACTGCGGCTCTGCCGGGGAGCTGTCCTGTGTGGGCGCGCTGCGGGCAGGCGGCATCTTGCTGCTGTTGCTCATGGCGTGCTCCGAACCGGGGTGAGGCTCGCGCGCGAGCCTGCGTGTAAAAGCCCCGGAGTATAAAACAGGCTCAAAGCTCCCAGGCGACTTTCAAACCTTCGTAAATCGCCTCTTCGGCGGTGCGCGGTGCAAGGCAGTCGCCGATGCGCCGAATCTCCGCCAGGCCTTGCAGTTCTGCGCCGAGGGTATCGACGGGTTGATGTCCCTGGCAGAGCACCAGTGTGTCGACGGTTTCGAACAGCATCGGCTCGCCGCTGGCGGTGTGCTGCAGGTAAACGGTGTTGTCGTCGCAACCATACAGTCGGGCGTACGGCGTGATCGGAATGCCCAGTTTGTGCAGTTCTCCTGCCAGTTGATCGCGCACATACAGCGGCAGGTTTTCCCCGCAGTGAGTGCCGTTCACCGCGAGTTGCACCTGATGCCCTGCGCGCACCAATCGTTCGGCAATGCCGGGGCCGATCCAGTCGCAACGCCAATCGACCACCACCACCGAACGCCCGATCTGCACCTCATCGCGCAGCACTTGCCAGGCGTCCACCACCTGCAACTCGCCGCCGCGTTCGAAGGCCGGCCAATACGGCTCGGCGCCTGTCGCGACGATCACCATGTCGGGCCGTTCGCGCTCCACCAATGCCCGGTCGACACGGGTGTTGCGCACGACGCGCACGCCGGCCAATTCCATCTCCCGTTGCAGGTTGGTGCTGGCGCCGCCGAATTCACTGCGCCGGGGTAGAAGCTGCGCGAGCAGAACCTGGCCACCCAGCTGCGAACTGGCCTCGTAGAGGGTGACGTCGTGCCCACGCTGAGCGGCGACGGCAGCGGCTTTCATCCCGGCAGGTCCGCCGCCGGCAATCATGATGCGTTTACGCTGTCCCGTAGGTTGCCGCTGGCCAAAGATCAGCTCGCGCCCGGTCTCCGGGGCTTGAATGCAGGAGATCGGCAGACCTTTATGGAAGTGGCCGATGCACGCCTGATTGCAGGCGATGCACGCCCGTACATCCTCGACATGTCCAGTGTCGGTCTTGTTGGGCATTTGCGGGTCGCAGATGAGTGCGCGGGTCATGCCGCAGACGTCGGCCTGACCGCGCGCCAGGATCAACTCGGCTTCCTGAGGTTGATTGATGCGTCCGGTGACGAACAGCGGGATCGACAGGCCGGCCTTGAACGTCCCCGCCTCCTTGGCCAGGTACGCGGCTTCGATGGCCATGGGCGGCACGATGTGCACCGCACCACCCAGCGACGCCGAGGTTCCCGCGACGATGTGCACGTAATCCAGCAGCGGTTGCAGCGACTGTACGGCGGCCAGGGATTCGTCCTCGGTGAGCCCTTCGGGATCACGCTCATCGGCGGAGATACGCAGGCCGATGATGAACTGTTCGTCGGTGCTGGCGCGCACCGACGCAATCACTTCACGCAGGAAACGCAGGCGCTGTTCCAGCTCGCCGTTGTAGTCGTCGGTGCGACGGTTGACCCGCGGGTTGATGAATTGCGCCGGCAGATAACCATGGCTGGCGACCACTTCCACGCCATCGATCCCGGCCTGATACAGACGTTTTGCCGCTGCACCGTAACCGGCAACGATCTCGTCGATCATCACTTGATCCAGCGCCCGCGGCATCACCCGAAACCGCTCGTTGGGCACTGCTGAAGCGGAGTAGGCCACCGCCAGCAGGCCATCACTGGACTCCATGATTTCACGCCCCGGATGGAACACCTGCGACAGCACCACCGTGCCGTGTTCATGACAGGTTTGTGCCAGTTTGCGGTAACCCTCGATGCAGGCGTCATCGGTGGCCATCAGCACGTGGGAGGTGTAACGGGCGCTGTCATGCACACCGGCCACCTGCAGCACGATCAGCCCGGCACCGCCTTCAGCTCGTGCTTTGTGGTACGCGATCAATTGATCATTCACCAGGTTGTCGGTGGGCATCGAGGTGTCGTGGCCGCTCGACATGATGCGGTTTTTCAGGCGTTTTCCACGCAACTGCAACGGTTCGAAAAGGTGCGCAAAGGCGCTGGACGAGGTCGGCATGGTGCAGGTACTCCAGGCAGGCTGAAGCCGAAAGGCCGTTTTCGGCGATTATTATTTTTCTATAAGAATTTACCGTAAGTAAAAAATCAACAGATTTCTTTACTGATGGTCTTCTGGCAGATCAACGAACAGAAATGTCTGAGAGTGATGTAATAACGCTGTTACATGGCGTTACTTGACTTACACAGGACGATCAAGCTGACGGTGACGATGAAAAAACCGAGTCATCGACACTCAATTCGTCGGTAAAAATGAAAGTGTCGAACACGGTTTTGAAGTATGGCGACCTGCGCCCCATAACCCGGTGTTCGCAACGCCCGACCTGCGACTGATGCCCATGACCACCCGGGGCATACAGTTGTTAAGTGATGATATCGACAAGGTCAACATCGATATTGGGCATTTTTACTCTACGCGAGGCTACACCAGCACTAACCACGACGGTGGTTTCATGGCCGGTTACGCCGCAGTGGAAGCTGGCGATGTGGACTACGCCGGCTTGACTTACACGCCAGTGGAGGAAGGCAGCGTCGGCTTCTACGCCTCCCGCGCGCAAGACCTGTGGCGTCAGTACTACGTCAACGGCAACTACAGCCTGGCGTTGGATGCCGAACAATCCCTGAGCTTCGACTTCAACCTGTATCGCTCTCTGGACGAGGGCCAGGCCCGTGCCGGGGATATCAACGTCACTGCCTGGTCGTTAGCCAATGCCTATGCCAACGGTCCACACACCTTCACGCTGTCCTATCAAAAAATACACGGGAGTCAGCCGTTTGATCATTTGATGGCTTCGGACGGCACCTGCATGGACTCTATTTATTTGGCTAACTCTTCGCAGTACGGGGACTTCAACGGCCCCGGAGAACAATCAGTCGGATTGGCGTATGAATATGATTTTGGCTCAACGGGCGTCTTGCATACGACGTTGTCTTTCAAATACATCTACGGGTTCGATGTCGATAATTAAAAAGTTGATCCTGATGGTTTATATGCCTACTTCGCTCATTCGGATAAGCAAATAGAGCGAGATGTTGACCTTAAAACAGTTGTTGAAAGCGGTCCGTTGAAGGATCTGTCGGTTCGAGTGCGGTATGCCGAACACGCTTTTACCGGAGATAGCGTCAGACAACTAAGAATCACCAATGACGCAAAACTCAAGACCCGCTACCTGTTCCAGCATGGTGTCGACACCATCAAGATGGTCGGGACGGGCGCAGTACTGGCCGAAGGAACCGAACCCGGTCAGATGGAAATGACCGAAGACGAGATGCGTGCGGTGGTGCAGGAAGCCAAGGTTCATAAAAGCTATGCCACTGTTCACGCCCATGGCGCCGACGGCATCAAAGCTGCCATTCGTGCAGGGGTGAAGTCCGTGGAGCATGCTTCGTTACTCGACGACGAAGGCGTCAAGTTGGCCAAGGACAACGGGACCTATCTGGTCATGGACATCTACAACGGTGACTACATCGATAAAGTGGGGCGCGAGGAAGAGTGGCCGGAAGATTACCTGCGCAAAAACACTGAAACCACTGAAGTCCAGCGCGAAGGTTTCCGCAAAGCGGTGAAGGCCGGGGTTAAAATCGCCTACGGCACGGATGCGGGCATTTACCCGCATGGCAAAAATGCCCGACAGTTTGCCTACATGGTGAAGTACGGCATGACCCCCATGCAGGCGATCCAATCCGCTACCTTGGTTGCCGCCGACTTGCTGAATTGGCAGCAGGACGTAGGCGCCGTGAGTGCCGGTCGATTTGCCGACATGATCGCCGTCGATGGCGATCCGATCGCCGACATCTCAATCCTCGAGAAAACACCGGTGGTCATGAAGGGCGGCGCCATTGTTCCTTCCGATATATTCCCCGAGATGTAAACGGGATCTACATCTGGAGTCGGCGAGGGTAGTTGCTGTACAGTCGTTCAGTTCGTGAACGGCTCGCTCAGGGCTCAACTCTCGCCTCCAGGAACGTCCTCCAATGACACAGGAAGTCCGATTCTCCAGAATGGCGCCAGAACTGCGCAAAACCAATCTCATCGAGGCAACGCTCGTTTGCCTCAAGCGCCATGGCTTTCAGGGCGCCTCCATCCGCAAGATTTCCGCCGAGGCCGGTGTCTCCGTCGGCCTCATCAGTCATCACTATTCCGGCAAAGACGAACTGGTCGCAGAAGCCTATCTGGCGGTGACCGGCCGTGTGATGGGCTTGTTACGCGCCGCGATGGAGCAGGCAGCACCCAATGCCCGCGAGCGTTTTTCGGCCTTCTTCCGGGGCTCGTTTTCCGCTGAGCTGCTGGACCCGCAACTGCTAGACGCCTGGCTGGCGTTCTGGGGCGCGGTGAAAACGGCGGAAGCGATCAACCTTGCGCACGAACATTCCTACGGTGAGTACCGCGGCATCCTGCGCAAGGTGCTGAATGAGCTGGCACAGGAGGAGGGCTGGGAAAACTTTGATTCCGACCTGGCGGCCATCAGCCTCAGTGCATTGCTCGACGGCTTGTGGCTGGAATCCGGATTGAACCCCGGCACCTTCACCCCGGAACAGGGCATCCAGATTTGTGAAGCCTGGGTCGATGGATTGCAAGCCGGCGGTCGACAGAGATTTTGCGTCCAGACGACGGGCTGTTGATCGATCGTTCAGCAGTGGATACTCTCTGGCGCCAGTGCAGGAAAAAACTCTAATAAGAAACACGCCTTCGGGCATAAGCAGGACACCTAGCGATGACTCCTCGGGTATTGATCGTCGATGACGATCCGCTGATTCGCGAACTGCTGCAGGCCTACCTGTCCCAGGAAGGTTATGAAGTGCATTGCGCCGCCACCGCGGAACTGGCCGAAACCTTTCTGGCGAGCCATTCCGTCGATCTGGTGATGCTCGATATCCGCTTGCCGGGCAAGGACGGCCTGACCTTGACCCGAGAACTGCGGGTCCGCTCGGAGGTCGGGATCATTCTGATCACCGGCCGCAACGATGAAATCGATCGTATCGTCGGCCTCGAGTGCGGCGCCGATGATTACGTGATCAAACCCCTCAATCCACGCGAACTGGTCTCCCGGGCGAAGAACCTCATCCGCCGGGTTCGCCATGCCCATACACCGCAACCGGTTGCGAGTATTTCCCGGCCCGTCAAACAGTTCGCGGCCTGGGCGCTGGACACCGATCGTCGGCGGTTGATCGACCAGAGTGGCTGCGAAACCCTGCTGACCCACGGCGAGTACCAGCTGCTCAGCGTATTCCTGCGCAACAGCGGCCATACCCTGAGTCGCGATCAGTTGATGGACCAGATCCGCAACCGTGAATGGGTGCCTAACGACCGTTCCATCGACGTGCTGGTCGGGCGCTTGCGTCGCAAGTTGCACGACGATCCGGCCGAGCCGCAATTGATCATTACCATCCATGGTGCCGGCTATCTGTTCACCGCCAGCGCGGCGGCCTGAGCACGATGCGGCAGTGGCTCGTTTGTATTTTGATGCTGTTGGCCACGGGTGTGATGGCTGCGGAAAAGGTCCGCTACTGCGACTATCCGGTCTACCCACCCATCTCCTGGAGCGACGGCAAACACATGCGTGGCCTGGCCCCCAGTGTGGTGAATGAACTGTTTGCGCGATTGGGCTATGAAGTCGAAATGGTCGAGTTGGACAACTGGAATCGCTGCGTTCTGGACGCCGCCGAGGGTCGGGTAGATGTGGTACTGGCTTACCGGACCGCGGAGCGTGAACACGGTCTGGTGTTCTCGACGGTGCCGGTGTTGCGCGAAGAGGTGGCCGTGTTCATCAACCGTCAGCACCCGGTAAAAATCGATCGTCTCGAAGACCTGGCCAATTACCGGGGCGGCTTTTTGTTCGGCGAAAGTTACGGCGAAGTGTTCGACCGCTTCGTCGCCGAACATCAGAACTTTGAAAGGGTATCGGACAGCCGTCAGAACTTCGGAAAACTGATGCGTGGACGCATCGATTTCATCGTCTCGGAACGGCGCACAGGACAAATGCAAGTCGATACGCTGGCGGGTGCACAGGACATCGTCGCCTTGCGCAATTCTTTTGGCGTGGACTCTCTGCGCGTGGCCGTCTCTCGGCGTTCGTCCCTGGCCAGGCGGATGCCGGAGATCAATGAACAGTTGCAGCACATGATTGACTCGGGACAGGTCGACCGCCTGCTGGCTGAAAGTGAAGCCATTTACCGCGACCTCCTGAAACCGCCCACGAGTTCACCATGATTCATGCGCGCCCGGTCGGGCTGCTGCGTCGGCTCCTGTTGTTCATTCTGTTCTTCAGTCTGTGCTTCACGGTGCTGGCGAGCAGCGTGCAGTTGTACTTCGAATACCAACGCGAAATGCGCGACATCGACTCGCGCATGGAGCTGATTCGCGCCGGCTATCTCGCGAGTCTGGAACGCAGTCTCTGGGACTTGAACCAGGACCAGCTCAATGTGCAACTCCGCGGCCTGGTGGACTTCTCAGACGTGGCGCGTGTTCGTTTGATCAGCCCCGATTTCAATCTGCTGCAAGGTAATCCCGACCCGGCAGGGGCATTGCGCATCGAGCGTTTTGAACTGGACTATCAACCGCCGTCAGGACCGTTGCGGCATCTGGGTCAATTGGAAGTCAGCACCGATCTCGGCGCGGTGCATGAACGTCTATACACCACGGGATTGACCAGCCTGTTGTGGATGAGTGTGTTCCTGTGCGGGTTGGCGGTCGTGCTCTCGGCGTTGTTTTACCGTTTGGTCACGCGTCATCTGCAAGTGATGGCCGACTTTGCCCGACGCATCGCTGCGGGCGACTGGCACGAGCCGCTGCACCTGGACAAAAAATCGCACCCTGACGAAGACGAAATCGACACCGTGGCCTACGCGCTGGACGACATGCGTCGAGCGATACTCAGCGACATTGCCCGGCGCGAAACCGATCGATTGGCCCTGCAGACCAACCGCGATGAACTGCAGCGCAGGGTCGAGCGCCGCACCGCCAGCCTGATGCGCGCCAAGGACGAAGCGGAAGCGGCCAACCTCGCCAAGTCGCGTTTCCTCGCGACCATGAGCCACGAACTGCGCACACCGCTCAACGGCATTCTTGGCATGGCCGAATTGCTGCGCGACGCCCGTCTGGATGAGCGCGACGGCAAACGTCTGGATGCGTTGTACAAGGCTGGCGAAGGGTTGCTGTCGATCCTCAACGAGGTGCTGTATTTCGCCCGGCTGGAAGAGGGTGAAAGCCATCCCGAGCCGGTCAATTTTTCCCTGCGACAATTGCTCGATGAAGTGTTGACGCTGCTTGAGCCACGGGCATCGAGCAACGACACGATGCTGCAATGCCGGGTCGATCCACAGGTGGCGGACCGACATCTTGGGGCCGAGCAATTCTTGCGTCAGGTGCTCAGTAACTTGCTGGCGAATGCGATCAAGTTCACCGAAGGCGGCGAGGTCACGGTGGAGGTCATCCTGCTGCCTGCCGTTTCTGATCACGCTGCTCAGTGGCTACGCGTGAGCGTGACCGACAACGGCATTGGCATCGCGCCGGCGATGCAGGAAAAGATCTTCGAACGCTTCACCCAGGCCAGTGAAGAAGTCGCGCAACGCTTCGGCGGCACCGGGCTCGGGTTGGCGATCAGCAAGCACCTGGTGGAGCAGTTGGGCGGGCGGATCGGCGTTGACAGCGAAGTCGGGCGGGGCAGCTGTTTCTGGTTTGAACTGGCGTTGCAACCGACCGCTGCGATGGCCAGTGTGAAGTTGAGCAGCGTCCCGGGCCGCGCGCTGAACATTCTGGTGGTCGAGGACGTGGCGCTGAACCGCGAAGTGGTCAACGGATTGTTGCAGCGAGACGGGCATCAGGTCTGGTTCGCCGAAGAAGCCCGGCAGGCACTGACGCTATGCACCGCGCAGAGGTTCGATTTGATCCTGCTCGACGTGCATTTGCCTGGCATCAGTGGCGTCGAGTTGTGCAAACAGCTGCGCAGTGAAGACGGGCCCAATCGTCACAGCCGAATCTTCGCCCTGACCGCCAGCGTGCAGCCGGCCCTGGTGCGCGGCTACCTGGATGCCGGCATGGACGCCATCCTCGCCAAACCGCTGAAGCTCGACAATCTGCGTCAGGCATTGTCCGGTCAATTGCCGTTGCCGTTGCCGGTGCCGCAACGTGATGACGACGCGATGGATTGGCCGCTGCTGGACACGCATCGCACCTTGCTCGGGGAACAGAAACTCCTGGGCTTGCTGGAGGTGTTGCGCGACTCGATCAAGCAGCACAGCGAAGCACTGACGGAAGCCATTGATGCCGGCGATTGCACCGAAGTCGCGCATCTGGCGCACCGGTTAGCCGGCAGCAGCGATTCGCTTGGATTCCGCGCATTGGCCAACGTACTGCGAGCGCTGGAGGAGGCCGCGATAATCAATGACGAAGGGGCGTTGCGAGTGCTGGCACCGCAGGTTCATGAGCAACTGCGGCACTCCCGCCAGACCTTGGGCGATCTGTTACACGCCTGACGTACAAGTTTGTTACGACTTTTTACATCTTTGATCCTTGCGTACAACTCCAGCTTACATGGTCTTCCAATAATCGATGGCAACCGCCGCAAGCGGTCTTCGAAGCTTATTGGAGATAATAATAATGAAACGCCGTAATGCTGACTCTTCCCCGCGCCGTGACGTCCTGTCATTCGCCATGCACCTCGTCAAATACTGAGGTGCCGATATGAGCAAACCTATCGAACGCGAAGGCATTCATCTCACCCGAGCCCTGAAAAGCCGGCATATTTTCATGTTGTCGCTGGGCGGCGTGATCGGCACCGGATTGTTCATGGGGTCTGGCGTCATCATCAATCAAAGCGGTCCGGTGGGCGCGATTCTGGCTTACCTGGTCGCCGGTTTCCTGATGTACCTGGTGATGGTTTGCCTGGGCGAGCTGTCCGTGCAAATGCCGGTGTCGGGCTCCTTCCAGACCCACGCCACCAAATTCATCGGACCGGCCACAGGCTTCATGATCGGCTGGGTGTACTGGATGAGCTGGGCCACCACCGTGGGCCTGGAATTCACCGCCGCTGGCATGTTGATGCAGCGCTGGTTTCCGGACATCCCGATCTGGTACTGGTCAGCATTGTTCGTGGCAGTGTTGTTCGGCCTGAACGCGCTGGCGACCCGTGCCTTCGGTGAGGCGGAGTACTGGTTCTCTGGCATCAAGGTTGCGGCGATTCTCGGGTTCATCGTGGTCGGTATCCTGGTGATCTTCGGCGCTATTCCGTTGACCAGCGGCGCACCGGCGCCTCTGTTGACGAACCTGGTGGGTGACTCGCTGTTCCCCCACGGCCTTTCAGCGGTGTTCGCGGTGATGATGACCGTGGTCTACGCGTTCCAGGGCTGCGAAATCATGGGCGTGGCGGCTGGCGAAACCGATCAGCCGGAAAAAAGCATTCCCCGCGCGGTCCGCAATGTCGTGTTTCGTGTGTTGATTTTCTATGTGCTGGCCATCGTGGTGCTCTCGGCCATTGTGCCGTGGGAGCAGGCGGGGCTGATGGAAAGCCCGTTCGTTCAGGTGTTCGACATGGTCGGCATTCCGTACGCCGCTGACTTGATGAACTTCGTGATCCTTACCGCGATTCTGTCGGTCGGTAACTCGGGTCTGTATGCCTCGACGCGCATTTTGTGGGCCATGTCGAAAACCGGCATGGCGCCAAGAGGCCTGTCGACGTTGAGCAAACGTGGCGTGCCATTGCGGGCGCTGAGCATCACCCTGTGCTTCGCGCTCGTGTCACTGA
Source organism: Pseudomonas sp. TNT3 (assembly GCF_010095445.2). Lineage (GTDB taxonomy): Bacteria > Pseudomonadota > Gammaproteobacteria > Pseudomonadales > Pseudomonadaceae > Aquipseudomonas. The sequence goes on along the minus strand of NZ_WFGV02000004.1, from coordinate 153,131 downwards.
TGACCAGCTTCATCGCGGCGGACACGTTGTTCATGGTGTTGATGGCGGTCAGTGGCATGTCGGGCACCGTGACCTGGATCGTTATCGCGCTGGCGCAGTACAAGTTCCGCAAAGCCTTCCTGCGTGATGGCGGCAAACTCAGCGACCTGAAATACCGTGCGCCGTTGTTCCCGCTGATTCCGCTGACGTGCATTGCACTGTGCTGCTCGCTGTTTGTGTTCCTGGCACTGGATGAGACGCAACGTCCTTCGCTGTATTGGGGCTTTGGTTTCATCATGGTCTGCTACAGCGCTTACTTCCTGATCTACCGTAAACGCCAGGGCGTGCTAGCGCCGAGCTTGCCGTCCGTGTAATTGCGCAAGGGCAAACTGAAAAACGCGACGGGTGACCGTCGCGTTTTTTTATGCCCGCCAATCGCCCCCGGCGCTCCAGGGGGTATTGGGGTATCGGGATGAATTGTGGAGTTCGGAAAAGCCCTCGGTGTACCCAGTTGTTCAAAGTTGTAACAAACCCATCCCTGTCTTCGCGTTAAGAAACAAAAAAGCCTTAAAAAACAGAAAGATAAGTGGTTTTCGCGTCTGTTACAGCCATTCATCCCCCCAATTGCCGCCTTACTGAACACTCGTTTAGTATGGCCCCAAGTCGCATCACCTCATTCCAATCAAAATAATTCGAGGACTCGCAATGACTACTCAACCTTCTCTGCTCAGCCAGGTCGAAGCAGGCGTTGCCTGGATCACCCTCAATCGCACCGCTCAGCGCAACGCGCTGGACATCCCGACCCTGAAGAACCTCCACGCCCTGCTCGACGAATTCAACACCGACCCTGCCGTGCGTGTCGTCGTATTGACCGGCAGTGGCCGCAGTTTCTGTGCCGGTGCCGACCTCGCTGAATGGGCCGAAGCCGAGGCCCGTGGCGCGCTCGAAAGCTACGGCTGGACCGAAACCGCCCACGCCCTGATGAGCCGCCTGTACAGCCTGGAAAAACCCACCATCGCCGCAATCAATGGCACTGCTGTGGGCGCCGGCATGGACCTGACGCTGTGCTGCGACCTGCGCATCGCTGCGCAATCGGCACGCTTCAAGGCCGGCTACACCAGCATGGCGTATTCCCCGGACGCCGGTGCCAGCTGGCACCTGCCTCGCTTGATTGGCACCGAACAAGCCAAGCGCCTGCTGTTTCTTGATGAGTTGTGGGGGGCCGACCGTGCCCTGGCGACCGGACTGGTCGGTGAAGTGTGCGCCGATGAGCAACTGCTCGACGTCGCTGGCGAGCTGGCAACCCGCCTGGCCAACGGCCCGACCTTCGCCTTCGTCCAGACCAAAAAACTCATGCGCGAAGGCGCCCAGCGCAGCCTGCCGGAACAACTGCAAGCCGAGCTCGCCGCCGGCCTGCTCTGCGGTCGCAGCGAGGACGGCGCCGAGGCCTTGCGCGCTTCCGTGGAAAAACGCCCGGCCCGGTTTGTCGGTCGATAAAACCGCTTCTGCCTTGCACCTCTAACCCGCATACGAACAACAGGTAGCACCCATGAATTTCCAACTGACCCAAGAACAAGAAATGTTGGTGGACGCAGTACGCAGCTTCGTCGCCAAGGAACTGCTGCCTCACGAAGATGCGGTTGATCGTGCCGACGAAGTCTCCCCGGAATTGGCGGCCGAGATCCGCGGCAAGGCCATCGCCGCCGGATTCTATGCCTTCAACATGCCGGAAGAAGTCGGCGGTGGTGGTCTCGATTACCTGTCCCAGGCGCTGATCGAGCGGGAGCTGTCCAAGGTGTCATGGGCGTTGCACGTGTTCGTCGCACGTCCTTCAAAAATCCTCATGGCGTGTACCGGCAGCCAGATTGACGAGTACCTCTTGCCGAGCATTCAAGGCGAGAAAATCGACTGCTTCGCGCTCACCGAACCGGGTGCCGGTTCCGATGCCAATGCGATCAAAACCCGTGCCGTGCGCGACGGTGATGACTTCGTTTTGAACGGCAGCAAGCATTTCATCAGCCACGCTGGCCACGCCGATTTCGCCATCGTTTTCGCGGTCACCGACACCTACGAACACAATGGCAAAAAACGCAACGCCGTGACCTCGTTCCTGGTGGATCGCGACACGCCGGGGATGACCATTCGCCGTGGCCCCAAGTGCGTGAGCAACCGCGGTTACCACACCTTCGAAATGTTCTTCGACGACTGCCGCGTACCCGCGAGCAAAGTCCTGGGTGAAGTCGGCAAGGGCTGGGAGGTGGCCAATGCCTGGCTGACGGCAGGGCGCGTGATGGTCGCCGCCAACTGCGTCGGCCAGGCCCAACGGGCACTCGACGTGTCGCTGCAATGGGCGGCGGACCGCAAGCAGTTCGGGCAGCCGATCGGTACCTACCAGGGCATCTCGTTCAAGCTCGCGGACATGGCCACGCAGATTCGTGCGGCTGAGCTTCTGACCCTGCACACCGCCTGGAAAATGGACCAGGGCACGATGACCGACGGCGAGGCCGGCATGGCCAAATTGTTCGCCAGTGAAGTGCTCGGCCGCGCGGCTGATGAGGCGGTGCAGATCTTCGGCGGCATGGGCCTGATGGATGAAGGACCGGTGGAACGCATCTGGCGTAACGCGCGGATCGAGCGGATCTGGGAAGGCACCTCGGAAATCCAGCGTCACATCATTTCCCGCGAGCTACTGCGGCCGCTGCTGCGCTGATCGGCCTGGAGAACAAGCATGTCGCAGACTATTCGTGAAAACCTCAAACGCCTGCTCGCGCCGCGCCACCTGGCGTTCGTCGGTGGCCGCAGCATGGCGCGCGCGCTCAAGCGTTGCGCCGAAGGTGGCTACCAGGGGCAAATGTGGCTGGTGAATCCGCAGCATGAAAGCCTCGAAGGTGTGCCCTGTGTGCCCGGCATTGACGCGCTGCCCTGTGGCCCGGACGCTGTGTTCATCGCCACCAATCGCGAGCTGACCCTGACCGCCGTGGCACAGCTGGCGGCAAGAGGCGCTGGCGGTGTGATCTGCTACGCCTCCGGGTTTGCCGAGACCGGAGCAGAAGGCCAGGCCCTGCAGCAACAGTTGCTCGAGACGGCTGGCGACATGGCCCTGCTCGGTCCCAATTGCTACGGCTTGCTCGACTACCTGCACAGCTCGGCGTTATGGCCGGTGGCCCACGGCGGCAAGCCGGTGGAGAAGGGTGTCGCCGTGCTGACCCAGAGCGGCAACTTTGCCTACAACCTGTCCATGAGCGACCGCTCGCTGCCGGTTGCGTACATGGCATCGGTCGGTAATCAGGCACAACTGGGCGTCGCTGAATTGATGGACGTGTTGCTCGACGAACCTCGGGTCACCGCCATCGGCCTGCACATGGAAGGGCTGAAAAACGTTCCGGGTTTTGCCCGGGCCGCGCACAAGGCGTTGGAAAAGGGTATTCCGATTATTGCCCTGAAAACCGGTGTGTCGCAGATCGGCGCCGAACTCGCCCTCAGTCACACCAGTTCGCTGTCCGGTTCCGATGCGCTGTACGACAGCCTTTTCGCGCGTCTTGGCGTGATCCGCGTCAGTGGTCCGGTGAGCTTTGTCGAAACGCTCAAGGCTGCTGCGTGCGGAAAATTGCCCTCGGGCAATAGCCTGATTGCACTGGCCTGTTCCGGTGGCGACGCCGGACTGATTGCCGACTATGCCGAACGCAACGACCTGACGTTGCCCAAGCTTGATGAAGCTCAGCGCGAAGAGCTTGCCCAAGTACTGCCGAGCTACGCCAACCTGGTCAATCCGCTGGATTTCACCACGGCGATCTGGGGTGACGGCGAAGCCCTGAACCGCATGCTAGACAGCGCCCTGCGCACCGAAGCCGATGCGGCCATGCTGGTGCTCGATTACCCGACGGAGTCCACCGGTGAACGCAAGGAATGCGACCTGCTGCTGGAGCTTTACTGCGCCGCGCTGGTCCGTCACGGCAAGACCGGTTTTGTCACCTCGGCCTTCCCTGAATTGCTGCCGGCCAGCGCGCGTGAATTGCTGCATGCCCGAGGCGTCGCTGCGCTGCAAGGTGTGGAAGACGGCTTGACCGCCTGGGGACTGATCGCCGGTTATCAGCGCAACCGTGAGGCGCTGCTCGCGCTGGGCGAATCGGCGCTCGTGCCACTGTGCCCCCAGGCACTGGAAGGCGAGGGCCGCCTGCTCAACGAGTGGGATTCCAAACAGGCGCTGCGTGCCTTCGGCCTGCCGACACCCGACGGTGTACTGAGCACACCGGCGAAGGCACTGACCGACGCCAACGCATTGGGTTACCCGCTGGTGCTCAAAGCCGTCAGCGCGCAACTGCCGCACAAAACCGAAGCCGGTGCCGTCGCGCTCAATTTGAAGGATGGCGCAGCCCTGACCGACGCGTTGGAAAAGATGCGCGCGAGCATCGCCGATTACGCGCCGCAGGTGCCCTTCGATCAGGTGTTGCTGGAACCCATGGCGTCAGCGCCACTGGCTGAATTGATTGTCGGCATCAAGCGCGAAAACGACTTCGGCCTGGCGCTCGTGATCGGCGCTGGCGGCATTCTGGTGGAGCTGCTCAAGGACAGTCGCAGCCTGCTGCTGCCGACCACCGATGGCGCTATCCGCGCTGCGTTGCTGAGCCTGCGCAGTGCCGCATTGCTGCAGGGTTTTCGCGGTCGTGAAGCGGCTGACCTGGAGGCGCTGGTCGCGGCCATTCGCGCGGTGGCCGATTACGCCTGCGAGAACGCCGATCAATTGCTGGAACTCGATGTGAACCCATTGTTGGTCGGTGCCCATGGCACGACTGCGGTCGACGCGTTGATTCGCCTTGGCCACGAGTGAGGATATGAACATGCAAACCACGACATTGACCGGCGGCCAGGCCCTGGTCCGTCTGCTGGCCAACTACGGCGTCGACACCGTGTTCGGCATTCCCGGCGTGCACACGCTGGAACTGTATCGCGGCCTGCCGGGCAGCGGCATTCGCCACGTCCTGACCCGCCATGAACAAGGCGCCAGTTTCATGGCCGATGGGTATGCCCGCGTCAGTGGCAAACCGGGGGTGTGCTTCATCATCACCGGGCCGGGCGTGACCAACGCTGCGACCGGTATCGGCCAGGCGTACGCCGACTCGATTCCGATGCTGGTGATCTCCAGCGTCAACCACACGGCCAGCCTCGGAAAAGGCTGGGGATGCCTGCACGAAACCCAGGATCAGCGCGCCATGACCGCGCCGATCACGGCGTTCTCGGCGGTCGCTTTAAGCGCCGAAGACCTGCCCGAACTGATCGCCCGCGCCTACGCCGTATTCGACAGCGAACGCCCGCGCCCGGTGCACATCTCGGTGCCGCTGGACGTGCTGTCAGCGCAAGTGACCCGCGACTGGAGTAACGACGTCGTGCGCCGTCCGGGTCGTGGTCCGGCTTCGACCCGCGCATTGGACGAGGCCGTCGCCACGCTGCAAAACGCTAAACGGCCGATGATCATTGCCGGTGGCGGCGCACTCAATGCGGCGCAGGAACTGCAGACACTGAGCACCCAATTGGCCGCGCCATTGTTCACCAGCGTTGCGGGCAAAGGCCTGCTGCCGCCGGATGCGCCGCTGAATGCCGGCTCGTCCCTGTGCGTGGAACCCGGCTGGAACCTGATCGCCGAAGCCGATGTGGTGTTGGCAGTCGGTACTGAAATGGCCGATACCGATTTCTGGCGCGAGCGCCTGCCGCTCAACGCCCAACTGCTGCGCGTGGACATCGACCCGCGCAAGTTCAACGACTTCTACCCTTGCGCGGTGGCGCTGCAAGGCGATGCGCAGCAGACCCTCGCGGGCTTGCTTGAGCGCCTGCCATCCGCCCCCCGTGATGCCACGGCGGCGATTGGCGCGGTCACCCAACTGCGTGAAGCCGTCAAAAACGGCCACGGTCCGCTGCAGTCGATTCACCAGGCCATTCTCGAGCGCATCGCCGCCGAGTTGCCGGTCAATGCCTTCATCAGCACCGACATGACCCAGCTGGCCTACACCGGCAATTACGCCTTCGACAGCCTGGCGCCGCGCAGCTGGTTGCACCCGACCGGCTACGGCACCTTGGGTTATGGCCTGCCAGCCGGTATCGGCGCCAAGTTCGGTGCGCCAACGCGACCTGGCCTGGTGCTGGTCGGCGACGGCGGTTTCCTTTACACCGCGCAGGAACTGGCGACGGCGGTGGAGGAACTGGACAGCCCGCTGGTGGTGCTGCTGTGGAACAACGACGCACTTGGGCAGATTCGCGACGACATGCTGGGCCTGGACATCGAGCCGATTGGCGTGCTGCCACGCAACCCGGACTTTGCCGCCCTGGGCCGCGCGTTCGGTTGCACCGTGACCCAGCCGCAAAGCCTGGCCGAACTGCAAACCGATTTGCGCCATGGCTTCAAGCGTAACGGCGTCACGCTGATCGAACTCAAGCATGCCTGTGCGCATTGATTCCCATTTTTCGGCGCTTTTCAAAAGGAGCAGGCCATGCGCTTTTCCGATCTGACACAACGAATCTCCGGTGACGGTGCTGCCGCGTGGGACATTCATTACCGCGCCCTGGCGCTGCAGGAGCAGGGCGAAGACATCCTGCTGCTGTCGGTCGGCGATCCGGATTTCGACACCCCGGTGCCGATCGTTCAAGCCGCCATCGACAGCTTGTTGAACGGCAACACTCACTACGCCGATGTCCGTGGCAAACGTGCCCTGCGTGAAAGCATCGCCCGGCGTCATCAGCAGCGCAGCGGTCAGGCCGTTTCTGCCGATGAAGTCACGGTGTTGGCCGGTGCCCAATGTGCGCTGTTTTGCGTCGCCCAGTGCGTGCTCAACCCCGGGGATGAAGTGATCGTCGCCGAGCCGATGTACGTGACCTACGAAGCGGTGTTCGGGGCGTGCGGGGCGGTGGTGATTCCGGTGCCGGTGCGTCCGGAAAACGGCTTTCGGGTGTTGCCAGAAGACGTCGCGGCGCGCATCACTCCGCGCACTCGCGCCCTGGCGCTGAACAGCCCGCACAACCCGTCGGGTGCCAGCCTCCCGCGAAGCACGTGGCAGGCACTGGCCGAACTGTGCATCGCCCACGACCTGTGGCTGATTTCCGATGAGGTCTACAGCGAGTTGCTGTTCGAGGGTGAGCACGTCAGTCCGGCCAGTTTGCCGGGCATGGCTGAACGCACCGCGACGCTCAACAGCCTGTCGAAATCCCACGCCATGACCGGTTGGCGCGTGGGTTGGGTGGTCGCGCCGCCAGCGCTGTCCACGCACCTGGAAAACCTCGCGCTGTGCATGTTGTACGGCTCACCCGACTTCATCCAGGACGCCGCTATCGTGGCGCTGGACAGCCAGCTTCCAGAACTCGACGCCATGCGTGAAGCCTATCGCCAACGCCGCGACCTGGTCTGCGAGAGCCTCGCCGATTGCCCGGGCCTGCGTGCCTTGAAGCCCGATGGCGGGATGTTCGTGATGGTCGACATTCGTGATACCGGGCTCAGCGCCCAGGCCTTCGCCAATCGCCTGCTCGACCGGCACGGCGTCTCGGTGCTGGCCGGTGAAGCGTTCGGCCCGAGCGCGGCCGGGCATATTCGCTTGGGCCTGGTGGTGAACGCGCAAGCCTTGAGTGATGCCTGCCAGCGCATCGCCCGTTGTGCCAGTGAACTTATGGAGACGCCGATTTATGCATGACTACACAACGCTGTTTATCGATGGCCGCTGGCAGACACCGTCGGGGCAAGGTATCGCCGAGGTCATCAACCCGGCCACCGAAGCCGTCGCAGGGTCGGTGCCGCTGGGCGATGAGCGCGATGTCGACAACGCGGTGGCCGCCGCCCGTCGCGCCTTTGCTTCATGGTCGCGCACGCCTTCGAGCGTGCGTGCCGGCTACATTCGCGCCCTCGCCGAACAGTTGCGCGAGCGAGCTGACGAGATGGCCTCGGTGATCACCGCCGAGCTGGGGATGCCGGTGCAATGGTGCCGTTCGGTTCAGGTCGACGGGCCGATCGAAGGGCTTGAGCAATACATCGAACTCGCCGGCCTGATGGACGACGTTCGCGAGGTCGGCAACTCGTTGGTGATTCGCGAAGCGGTGGGCGTGTGCGCGTTCATCAACCCGTGGAATTACCCGCTGCACCAGTTGATCGGCAAACTCGCCCCGGCACTCGCCGCCGGTTGCACCATGGTGGTCAAACCCAGTCAGGAAACCCCGTTGCACGCGTTCTTGCTGGCGCAGATGATTGAAGCGATCGGCTTGCCGGCGGGCGTGTTCAACCTGGTCAGCGGGCCCGGTTCGAAGGTCGGTGAAGCCCTGGCCAAACACCCGGACGTGGACATGGTGTCGTTCACCGGCTCCACCGGCGCGGGCGTAAGGGTGGCGCAAGCCGCGGCACCTTCGGTCAAGCGCGTGTGCCTGGAACTGGGGGGCAAGTCGGCGCTGCTGATTGCCGAGGACGCCGACCTGGCGGCCGCCGTGCGCTACGGCGTGCAGGACGTGATGATCAACTCCGGGCAGACCTGCACCGCGTTGACCCGCATGTTGCTGCCGGCCAGTCGCTACGCCGAAGCCGTGGAACTGGCGATTGCCGAAACCCAAAGCCTGCGCATGGGTGATCCGCTGGACCCGCAAAGTTTCCTCGGACCGATGTGTTCGGCGGCCCAACGGCGCACGGTGCTCGACTACATCCAGACCGGTCTGCAGGAGGGCGCGCGATTGGTGTGCGGTGGCGAAGCGGCGCAGGAATTCGAGCGCGGTTTCTATGTCAGCCCGACAGTGTTTGCGGATGTCGACAACCGCATGCGCATCGCCCAGGAAGAAATCTTCGGCCCGGTGCTGTGCTTGATTCCCTACGACGACGAAGCTCAGGCAATCCAGATCGCCAACGATTCACCGTTCGGCCTGTCCAGCGGGGTCTGGGCCGGCAGTCATGAACGGGCCTTGAATCTGGGGCGGCAATTGCGCGCGGGGCAGTGCTTTCTCAATGGCGCGGCGTTCAATTATCAAGCGCCGTTCGGCGGCTACAAACAATCGGGCAATGGCCGTGAATGGGGGGAGGAGGGGCTCAACGAATTCGTCGAAGTGAAGGCGATTCAGGTGTGAGTCCTGATGAGGTAAACGATTGACGCACCGGGCCATGGCCCGGTGCTTTGCGTGGTTTCGAACCGATATTTCATTACTTTTGGCAGCGTTTGATCAGGGGCAATGCAATGAGCGATAACAACAACAAAATTACTCAAGCGAACCAGACTTTCAGTTTTCCTCGCAGAGCATTTCTTGTAGGGAGCTTGAGGTACAGCGCCACGGCAGCAGCGGTCGCCGGGGCGTTTTCCATGGGCTTGCCGATGGGTGCCTTCGCCGAGGAAGCAACGCCAAAACCAGGCGGCGTCTTGCGCCTTGGCCTGGCCGGTGGCAGCACCACCGACTCCCGGGACCCCGGCACCTGGGTCGATACCTTCACCTTCGTCGGCTTCTCCGCGATCTATAACACCCTCACCGAAATCGCCGTGGACGGCACGGCAATCCCCGAACTGGCCGAGAGCTGGACCTCGACACCGGACGCACGCATCTGGACCTTCAAGTTGCGTCCGGGCGTGACCTTCCACAACGGCAAAACCCTGACGGCCGAGGACGTCGTTGCCTCGATCCAGCATCACCTCGGTGAAAAATCCACGTCCGCCGCCAAGACCGTGTTGGGCGACGTCGCCAAGGTCAGCGCCCAAGGCGCCGACAGCGTGGTATTCGAACTGCATTCAGGCAACGCCGACTTCTCGTACGTGGTCGCCGATTACCATCTGGTGATCATGCCGAGCAAAGACGGTGTGCCGGATTGGCAGGCCGGTATCGGAACCGGTGGCTATCGCCTCAAGGACTTCGAACCGGGTGTTCGCATGGGCCTGGAGCGCAGCCCCGACTACTGGAAACCCGGCCGCGCGCATTTCGCCAGTGCCGAGCTGCTTGCGATTGCCGACGGCGCCGCACGCATCAATGCGCTGGTGACCGGGCAGGTCGATGTGATCAACAAGGTCGACTTGAAAACCGTGGCATTGCTCAAGCGCAATCCCAATCTGGTGATCGAAGAAACCAAAGGCGCCCAGCACTACACCTTCCCAATGTTGTGCGATGCCCAGCAGTTCAAGGACAACAATATTCGCATGGCCATGAAACACGCCGTCAACCGCGAAACGCTGCTGGCGTCGGTGTTGTATGGCTATGGCCTGGTAGGTAACGATCACCCGATCCAGCCCGGCAGCCGTTTCATCAACACGGCGCTGGAACAGCGGACTTACGACCCGGACAAGTCGCGTTTCTACTTGCGCCAGGCCGGTGTCGATTCTTTGAAAGTCCGCTTGCAAGCCTCCGACGCCGCCTACTCCGGCGCGGTGGATGCGTCGGTCCTGTTCAAGGAGCAGGCGCGCCAGGCGGGGATCGACATCGATGTGGTCCGCGAACCCGTCGATGGCTACTTCTCCAACGTCTGGATGAAACAGCCGTTCACCACCTCGTTCTGGTACAGCAGCCTGACGGCCGACCGCATGTTCAGCATCGGTTACGCCAAGGGTGCCGCCTGGAACGAAACGCACTGGGACAACCCGCGCTTCAACCAGTTGCTCAACGCTGCCCGGGGCGAATTGAACGACCCGCTGCGTCGCGAGATGTACAACGAAATGCAGTCGCTGTGCCGGGATGACGGCGGGGCGATCGTGCCGTTGTTCGCCAGTTCGGTGGCCGCGCGCTCCAACCGTGTCGCCCACGGCAGCCAGACCGCACCGTACGGCGAACTGGACGGCCTGCGCGTCATCGAGCGCTGGTGGCAGGCGTAAGGCTGTCGCTATTGCGGTCATTCCGAAGCTGCTACCGCATTTGGAATTGCCGCGATCTCTTGTAGCAGCTGGCGAAGCCTGCGTTCGGCTGCGAAGCAGTCGTGACATCAGGGCACGCGGTGTTTCAGGTCAATCGAGCAAGCAGGTTTTACGTCTGCTTCGCAGCCGGACGCAGGCTTCGCCAGCTGCTACAGGTTTGCGCAAGGCGTGATGCTTACTTGCTCCAACGAGGAACTGTGCAGTGAACAGTATTTTCAAGTTGCTATTACAACGTCTGGCACTCGGCCTGCTATCGCTGTTCGCGGTATCGGTCATCATTTTCCTGGCTGTCGGCATGCTCCCGGGTGACATCGCCCAGGCCATGCTTGGCCAGTCCGCCACGCCGGAAACCGTGGCGGCCTATCGCACTCAACTGGGGCTGGACCTCCCACCGCTGACCCGCTTCGGGCACTGGATCTGGAACGTAGTGCAAGGTGACCTCGGCGTCTCCCTGGCCAATCAACGGCCCATCGCCGATCTCGTCGCTTCGCGCCTGGGCAACACCTTCAGCCTGGCCCTGTTGGCCGCGCTGGTGTCAGTGCCGCTGGCCCTGTTGCTGGGCATGCTCGCAGCGCTCTATCGCAACAGCTGGTTCGATCGCATGCTCAACACCTCGGCCCTGAGCGCGGTGTCGTTTCCCGAGTTCTTTGTCGCCTACGTCCTGATCCTGGTGTTCGCGGTGAAGCTCAACTGGTTCCCGAGCATCTCCAACCTCGCGCCCGACGCCTCACTGGGCACGATACTGGAGCGCTCGGTATTGCCGGTCGCCACCCTGAGCCTGGTGGTGATTGCGCAGATGATGCGCATGACGCGCGCCTCGTTGATCAACCTGTTGGCCAGCCCCTACATCGAGATGGCGCGGCTCAAAGGCATTAGCCAGTCACGCATCATCTTCCGTCACGCTTTACCCAACGCCCTGGCGCCCATCGTCAACGTTGTAGCGCTGAACCTCGCGTACCTGGTGGTGGGCGTGGTGGTGGTCGAAGTGGTGTTCGTCTATCCGGGCCTCGGCCAATTACTGGTGGACTCGGTGGCCAAGCGCGACATCCCGGTGGTTCAGGCGTGCAGCCTGATTTTCGCCGCGACCTACATTCTGCTAAACACCTCCGCCGATGTGCTGTCCATCGCCAGCAACCCACGCCTGATGCATCCGAAGGGGTAGTACATGAGCCTGCTCAAACAGATATTCCGGGCGCCTGTGAGCGCCAAGTTCGGCCTGCTGGTCATCGTCCTGTACATCCTCGTCGCGCTGTTCGCCCCGGTACTGGCGCCCTATGGCGAAACCCAGGTGGTGGGCGAAGGTTTTGCGCCCTGGAGCAGCCAGTTCCTGCTGGGCACCGACAACCTCGGTCGCGACATGTTGAGCCGCCTGCTCTACGGTGCGCGCAACACCCTGGGCATCGCCTTCCTGACCACGACGCTGGCGTTCCTGCTCGGCGGCTTGAGCGGGTTGATCGCAGCGATCAAGGGCGGTTGGGTGGATCAGGGATTGTCGCGGGTGGTGGACATCCTGATGGCGATTCCTCAGTTGATCTTCGCCTTGCTGATCCTCAGCGTGGTCGGCACTACCGCCACGTCGCTGGTGCTGGTGATCGCCCTGCTGGACGCCACTCGGGTGTTCCGCCTGTCACGGGCGGTGGCGATGAACGTGGTGGTGCAGGACTTCGTCGAAGCCGCGCGTTTGCGGGGTGAAGGTCTGTGGTGGCTGGTGACGCGCGAAGTGTTGCCCAATGCCGCCGCCCCCTTGATTGCCGAATTCGGCCTGCGATTCTGCTTTGTGTTTTTGTTCATCAGTGCGCTGTCCTTTCTCGGCCTGGGTATTCAACCGCCGACCGCCGATTGGGGCAGCATGGTGCGCGACAACGCGGTGCTGATCACCTTCGGCGACATCAGTCCATTGCTGCCAGCCCTGGCGGTGGCGTTGATCACGGTCAGCGTGAACTTCGTCGTCGACTGGATGCTGCATAAATCCAGCGGCCTCAAGGAGTGCTGAACATGACCACGCTCAACAATGAAAAGCCGCTGCTGGAAATACGAGATCTGCACATCGAAGGTCATTACGAAGATGCGTGGCATCCGCTGATCAAAGGCATCGACCTGACCCTGCAACGAGGTGAAGTGCTGGGGCTGATCGGCGAGTCGGGTGCCGGCAAGTCGACCCTCGGTCTGGCCTCCATGGGCTACACCCGGGACGGTTGCAGGATCACCGGCGGCTCGGTGCATTTCGATGGCATCAACCTGCTGCAAGCCAAACCTGAAGCCCTGCGCAAATTGCGTGGCTTGCGCATCGCTTACGTGGCGCAAAGCGCGGCGGCGTCGTTCAACCCGGCCCATCGACTCATCGACCAGCACGTCGAAACGGCAGTCAAGAACGGCGGCATGAGCCGGGCACAGGCCATGGCGGAAGCGGTGGAGCTGTATCGGGTACTGCGTTTGCCCAACCCCGAACAGATCGGCCAGCGGTATCCGCACCAGGTCTCCGGCGGGCAGTTGCAGCGGGTGATGACGGCTATGGCGATGGCGTGCCATCCGGACCTGATCATCTTCGACGAGCCGACCACTGCCCTCGACGTCACCACGCAGATTGAAGTGCTGGCGGCCATTCGCGATGCCGTGGCGACCTTCGGCAGCGCGGCGATCTACATCAGCCACGACCTGGCGGTAGTAGCGCAAATGGCCGACCGCATCATGGTCCTGCGTCACGGCAAGCTGGTCGAAGAAGCCGAAACGCGCACCATGCTCGCCGATCCTCAAGAGGACTACACCAAATCGCTGTGGGCAGTGCGCAGTTTCCACACCGAACCCAAGCCATGCCCGCAGCAGGAAAAACCGCTGCTGGAATTGCGCAAGAGCTGCGCCAGTTACGGCCATCAACCGGTGCTGCACGATGTCTCGTTGAGCCTGTATCGCGGCCAGACCCTGGCGGTCATCGGCGAGTCCGGCAGCGGCAAGAGTTCCACCGCACGGCTGATCACCGGCCTGCTGGCGCCGACTTCAGGCCAGGTGCTGTACGACGGCGAAGTGCTGCCGGCGGACTTTCGTCAGCGCAGCAAAGAGCAACTGCGCCGCATCCAGATGATCTACCAGATCCCCGATACGGCGTTGAATCCGCGTCAGCGCATCGTCGACATCATCGGCCGACCATTGACGTTTTACCTGGGCCTCAAAGGCAAGGCGATGCGCGCGCGGGTGGCCGAGTTGCTGGAAATGATCGAACTCGATCCGGCGACCTTCATGGAGCGCCAACCCCGGGAGTTGTCCGGCGGGCAGAAGCAACGGGTGTGCATCGCCCGCGCATTGGCGGCCGATCCGCAGCTGATCATCTGCGACGAAGTGACATCGGCGCTGGATCAACTGGTGGCCGAAGGCGTGCTCAAACTGCTCAACCGTATTCAACAGCAATTGGGCGTCTCCTACTTGTTTATCACCCATGACGTCGCCACCGTGCGGGCGATCGCCGATGAGGTGCTGGTGATGCAGCGGGGCAGGGTGGTCGACCACGGTTCACGCAACGCGATTTTCACGCCGCCACACAAGGATTACACCGGGCTGCTGTTTTCTTCCGAACCGCAAATGGACCCCGACTGGCTTGACCGGTTACTGGCCTCGCGGGCGGAGCTCGCTAACCCCACACTCTCTTCCAACACCAAGCTTGAAAGCGTTTAAGGAACTGCCATGAAAGTACTGATCGTTCACGCTCATCCGGAGCCGAACTCCTTCACCGCCGCCCTGCGTGACCAGGCTGTCGCCACCCTCCAAGCCCAAGGGCATGAGGTCAAGGTCAGTGACCTGTACGCGATGAACTGGAACCCGGTAGCCAGCGCCGGGGACTTTTCCTCGCGGGAAAACCCGGACTACCTGGTCTATGCCTTGGAGCAACGTCTGGGCGTCAAGAGCCAGTCGTTGGCGACGGACATCCAGCAGGAACTCGACAAGCTGCTGTGGGCTGACCTGCTGATCCTCAACTTCCCGATTTTCTGGTTCTCGACCCCGGCGATTCTCAAGGGCTGGATCGATCGCGTGCTGGTGTCCGGCGTTTGCTACGGCGGCAAGCGCTTCTACGATCAGGGCGGCTTGAGCGGCAAGAAAGCGCTGGTGACCGTTACCTTGGGCGGACGCGAGCATATGTTCGGCGACGGCGCGATTCACGGTCCGCTGGAAGACATGCTGCGCCCGATCCTGCGCGGCACGCTGGCGTACGTCGGCTTCGACGTCCTGCAGCCGTTCGTGGCCTGGCACGTGCCGTACATCAGCGACGCTGCTCGCAAGGAGTTTTTGCAGGACTACGCACAGCGTCTGGAGCACTTGAGCGATGAGCAACCGCTGACATTCCCGCGTCTGTCGCAGTTCGATGAGGCGCTGTACCCGCTGCCTGTTTGAGTTGAGCACGCCCAGGCTGTCCAGTCCGCATGGACAGCCTGGGCGTTGATTCTGCCCGGTCAAGAGACGCTCTTCGGGTTACCGAACCCCCGGTAAATGGCCAATACCCCTGCTGTTTCGCCCTTGCGTCACACTTTGTGCTCCTGCTTAATACGGGTCGGCTCCTGAAGGTCGAGACCCCGTCGACGGCCTTCGATTGAATAACAATCACAAAATGGGCAATCACTTGACCTATCAGCATGGAACGCAACTGGGCGAGCATCTGGAGCTGTCGCTTGTCATCCCGGTTTTCAATGAAGCCGCCACCGTCGATTTGTTCATTGCGCGGATCACTGACGTCTTCAAGGCGGAGGCGCTGGTGAGCCTGGAAATGGTGTTCGTCAATGACGGCAGCACCGACACCACCCTGGAACTGCTCTTGCAGCGCCAGAGCACGGACCCACGCATACGCATCGTCGACCTGAGCCGTAACTTCGGCAAGGAAGCGGCGTTGACGGCCGGTCTGGAGGCCGTCACCGGCCAGGTCGTTGTGCCCATCGACGTCGACCTGCAGGATCCTCCCGAAGTCATTCTCGAGATGATCGCCCGTTGGCGCGAAGGTTACGAAGTCGTGCTGGGCCATCGTGTGAGCCGTCGCAACGACTCCTGGGCCAAGCAGACGTCGGCCAACTGGTTCTACCGACTGCACAATAAAATCTCCGATCAGCCGCTTCCGGAAAACGTCGGTGATTTCCGGCTGATGGACCGTTGTGTGGTCGAGGCCTTGCAGACGTTGCCCGAATCCCGACGCTTCATGAAAGGCCTGTTTGCCTGGGTCGGGTTTCGCACCACCCATGTCGACTACGAGCGACCGGAACGAGTGGCGGGTGAGAGCAAATTCAACGGATGGCGCTTGTGGAACTTCGCCCTGGAAGGCATCACCAGTTTCAGCACCGACCCGCTCAAGGTCTGGACCTACCTGGGGGTGTGCGTGTCGCTGGTGTCGTTCTCGTTTGCCATTTTCATTGTGCTTCGCACGTTGTTCACCGGCGTCGATGTACCGGGCTACGCCTCGCTGATGGTGGCCGTCACCTTTCTCGGCGGCTTGCAATTGATCGGTATAGGCGTGCTGGGTGAGTACTTGGGCAGAACCTACATTGAATCTAAACGCCGCCCTGTTTATCTGGTGCGCCGCGTCTATGACGCCAAGGACTGACCATGGATCTCAAGGAAACCGACATCCTCGGTTCAAGCATCGACCAGCACTGGTATTACTGTTCAAAAGCCCGAGCGACCCGCCAATGGTTGGGCAGCACGCCGGTCAGGAAAATTCTCGATGTGGGCGCCGGCTCCGGGTTTTTTACTCATCATTTGTTGACGCATACAGCGGCCATCGAAGCCTGGTGCGTGGACATCAGCTATGACACCGACTCAGACGCTATTACTGCCGGTAAACCGGTGCACTATCGCCGCTCGATTGACGCCGTCGATGCTGATCTGGTGCTGCTGATGGACGTTTTGGAGCACGTCGACGACGACGTCGGACTGCTCAAGGCCTATGTCGAGAAAGTCCCGTCGGGCAGTCGTTTTCTGATGACCGTGCCGGCGTTCCAGTTTCTGTGGAGCGGGCACGATGATTTTCTCGAACATAAACGCCGCTACACCCTGACCCAGTTCGAGACGGTGGCCAGGGATGCCGGGTTGACCGTGAAGCAGGGCGCGTACTACTTCGGGTTGGTGTTTCCGCTGGCGGCGACGCTACGGTTGCTGTCCAAAGGCGCGCAACCTTCGCCGCCTCGCTCTCAGCTCAGTCAGCACCATCCGCTGATCAATGGTGTGTTGAAGTCTCTGTGCTCGCTCGAACTGCCATTTATGAAGAGCAACCGTCTGGCGGGGTTGACGGTGTTCGTTCTGGCGCAAAAGCCGTGACAGCAGCCGAAAAATCCGCATTGATCCAGCGCGGTCTGCGCTTTGCCGTCACCGGATTGTTTGTGACCGCACTGCACGCACTGGTTGCCGTGCTGTTCATCAACTATGTGCTGGCACAGCCGCCGCTAGCCAACGGCGTGGCGTTTGCCGTGGCGACTGTGGTGTCGTACCTGATCAACACCTCCTGGAGCTTTTCCGCCCGACTGCATGGCCGTTCATTGCTGCGCTTCATGACAGTCTCTGGAGCAGGATTCCTGCTGGCGATGTCGGTGGCTTGGGCCGCGCAGATGGCCGGGTTCAATTATTTGCTGGGGATCGGTGCAGTGGCGCTGACCATTCCGGCATTCACTTTTGTCATGCACAACTTCTGGACGTATCGATGAAGGATTCCGCTAAACGCTTGGCGACCACCCTATTGCCACTGTTGATAGGGGTCTTGGCCTTCTTCATTGTGATTGGCCCCAGAGCTTTGAATCCTCAAAACATTGCCTGGCTTGGAAACGGCGATCCCGCTACTCATTACTTGGGATGGTTGTTTTTCAGTCAGTCGCCCTGGTCCTTTCCCATAGGCCTCAATCCGACCTATGGGCTGGAATTGGGGAATGGCATCATTTTTTCTGATTCCAATCCGTTGCTGGCTTTTCTGTTCAAACCCTTCGCGTCGCTGTTGCCGGAGCCATTCCATTATTTCGGCATCTGGTTCATGGCCTGTTTCGTCTTGCAGGCTTGGTTCGCATGGAAACTGGTGGGGTTGATTTCTCCGCACTCAGGCTTGCGCGCTGTCAGCACAGCGTTGTTTCTCTTTGCGCCTCCGATGATCATGCGCTTACCGTTCCATTTGTCCCTGGGCGGGCATTTTCTGGTGCTGGCGTCGCTCTATCTGGCACTGCATCCGCAGCTGCGTCATCGCCGTTTAGCCTGGGGGGCATTGCTGGCCTCGTGTGCCTTGATCCATGCGTACTTCCTGGCGATGGTCGCACTGATCTGGATTGCGGATCTGATAGCTGGATATCTCAAGAAAAAACTGACGTTACCAGCAGCAGTGACGGAGTTTTTCCTGCTGTTTGCGCTGGTCAGCATTTGCTGCTGGCAGGCAGGCTATTTTTCGGTTGGCAGCGAAGGGGCAATTTCCGAAGGTTTCGGAATGTATGCGTTGAACCTGCTTTCATTGATCGACCCAGGGCAGTGGTCGTATCTGCTGAAGGACCTGCCCGGTGTTCAAGGTTTCGGTGATGGAGAGGCGTTTGCTTTTCTGGGGCTCGGGATATTGACGCTGGGCATCTGTGCGCTGGTTGGTCTGCTGCAGGGTCATGCCGGTTTTCTTCAGCGATTGGGGCGGTGGCCAGTTTTGCTGCTGGCGTTGGCGGGGTTGAGCCTGTTCTCGATTTCCAATCACGTCGCCCTGGGGGCGCTGGACTTTACCTTTCCATTACCGCCGGAACTCATCGCTGTCGCCAATATTTTCCGAGCCTCGGGACGAATGTTCTGGCCGGTCTACTACGCGATTATCTTCGCCATTATTTTTCTGGTGATCAGAGCCAATACACCGCGTACGGCCTTCATCTTACTGTCACTGGCGTTGCTGATTCAGGTTCTGGACACCCATGCAGGTTGGGTAAACGTTCGCAAACAGCTGATGGTCAAGCCTGCTTCGACCTGGGTATCGCCAATGGTCGATCCCTTCTGGAAAAGTGCCGCGGACCATTACCAGAAAATTCGCTGGATTGTTCCGCAGAACCTCTCCCCACACTGGATGGCAGTGACGGCATTTGCCGGCGCCCATGGTCTGGCAACGAACGCTGTTTATCTGGGCCGGATGGATACTGCCAATTGGAAGAAAACCGAGCAGGAGACGGCTCGTGCAATGGCGACGGGAAAGTATGACGCTGACTCGCTGTACCTGCTCGATGATCGCGCGCTACTCCAGGCGGCGATAAACGTTGACACCTCAAAGGACCTCTTAACCAGGATTGACGGTTTCACAGTCCTGGCTCCGGGGTGGAAGCAATGCAATGCCTGCCTGAAAGAGACTCCTCAAATAAACCCGGTCGAGTTGCTTCCAATCCTTGAGCCTGAACAAAAAACGTCATTCGCGTGGGGCAGTGAAGGAAGAGTGTTTCTGTCCAGGGGCTGGTATGACTCCGAAACCTGGGGTGCCTGGTCCGAAGGAAGCGAATCTGAAGTGATGTTCCGGGTAACAAAGCCCGTGACGTCCTTGCGTCTGGAGACGACAGCATTCCTGCCTCCCGGGCATTCCAGTCAGCGTGTGGTCATCAGCGTGAATGGCATGCCGGCCTTGACGACCCAGCTTACGCAGTCCGATAACAACATTATCGATGTGCCCCTTCCACCCGAAGTACAAGAACGGGTGTCAAAACAGGGATTCTTGAAAATGAATCTGCAGTTTGCCGATGTGGCCAGCCCTGAACAGTTCGGATTGGGGGCGGATGCGCGCGAATTGGCGATCGGGCTGAAGACCTTGACGATCTATTGATGGTGGGTCCACGTAGACGCCCTTGGCGCGCCTTTCTACACTGCCGGAATGATCTGGGGACGGGGGCAATGGATGAATCGCAATGAGCTACGCAAGGCCGACATCAATCTGATGGTGGTGTTCGAGACATTGATGCTCGAGCGCAACGTCACCCGGGTCGCCGAGAAGCTGTTTCTCGGCCAGCCGACCATCAGTTCGGCACTCAACCGTCTGCGGGCAATGTTCAACGACCCGTTGTTCATCCGCGTCGGTCATCGCATGGAGCCCACGGCGCGTGCGGAAGAGTTGATCAAGTACCTCTCGCCAGCCCTGGATTCGCTGTCGATCGCCCTGAGCCTGACCCACGATTTCGACCCGGCCATCAGCACCATGACCTTCCGCATCGGCTTGTCCGATGATGTCGAGTTCGGCCTGTTGCCACCGCTGTTGCGAGCCTTGCGCCAGGAAGCACCGAAGGTGGTGTTCGTGGTTCAGCATGTCGATTACTGGCGCATTCCCGACTTGCTGGCGTCCGGCGACATCACCGTCGGTATCAGCCAGACCCGCGGCCTCCCGGCCAATGCCAAGCGCAAATTGTTGCGGCACATCCAGCCCAGCATATTGCGCGCCGATGCCTCCGACAAACCGCTGACCCTCGATGAATATTGCTCACGCCCTCATGTGCTGGTGTCCCACACCGCCAACGTCAGTGGCTACGCCGATGAATGGCTGGCAGAGATCGGGCGTACCCGCCAGGTTGTGCTGTCCGTGCCGCAATACAGCGCGCTGCCGGCCTTACTGGCCGGCACCGACCTGATCGCGAGTTTGCCGGACTACACCGCCGAAGCCATGGCGGCATCCGGACTCTTGTTCAAAGAGCCGTTCCCGTTCAAGACACCCACCCTGGACCTGTCGATGGTATGGCTCAGCCACGTCGACACCGACCCCGCCGAACGCTGGCTGCGCAAGCGCCTGGAAACCTTCATGAGCGATCGGGACCTGATACCTACCCCGCCTTGAGTCGGACAACTCTGTGATATACGTAGGACCTTTCCGCCACCCTTCAGGAGCACCGTCATGCCCCACCTGCACATGGAATACACCGCCAACCTGCCCGGCCTGAACGCCGATGTGGCCCTGATCCGGCTCAACAACACGTTGGTGGGTTCCGGTCAGTTTGCATCTGAATTCGACATCAAAAGCCGCGCGGTAAAGGTCGAGACGTTCAAGGTGGGCACGGCAATGGGGGAGCGAGCGTTCGTGCACGTGAAGCTCGCGCTGCTCAGCGGACGTTCGCCGCAGATCAAGCTGCAATTGTCCGAGAGCCTGCTGGCGGTGGTGCAGGATCTGTGTGAATGGCCGGCGGGGGTGGAAGTGCAGGTGTGTGTGGAGATTCTGGATATTGATCGGGAGTCGTATACCAAGACGGCGATTACCCTCTAAGCCTGTTGTTCAGCGCATGCCCAAACGATTTGCTCGCGTAACCAGCGATTGGCGTTGTCCTGATCCACGCGCTGACACCATTGCATATCAAGGCTGAACCCCGGTAACCCTGGCGGGGCTTCGCAGACAGCAAATCCCGATTCACTCGCCAGCACCTGCTGTATACGCCGGGGCAACGTCACCACAAAGTCCGTCCCGGTGATCATCTTCAAGGCCGCGCCATAGCTGTTTGCCCGCGCAACAATCTGCCGTTTCTGCCCTTGTTGCGCCAACCAGCCATCGACCATGTTGGTAGTGGATGTCCACGGCGTCGGGAACACATGCCGGCGTTCGACGAATTCGTCCAGGCTCAAACGCGTTCCATTGCGTGCCAAGCGGCTATCAAAGACACACACCAGATCATCTTCCAGCAAGGTCTCGGATCTGAAGTCGCCGTGGCTGCGATGAAAGTCCGG
Source organism: Pseudomonas sp. TNT3 (assembly GCF_010095445.2). Classification (GTDB taxonomy): domain Bacteria; phylum Pseudomonadota; class Gammaproteobacteria; order Pseudomonadales; family Pseudomonadaceae; genus Aquipseudomonas. Next base: position 131,652 of record NZ_WFGV02000004.1, on the reverse strand, counting down.
GCCGAAGCACGTCACCAGGTCGAGGCTGCCGTTACGCAGGGCTTCAACCGGAATGTCGCTGTCGAATTTGTGCATGTTGACCATCACCGGCCAATCTGCGGAAGCAAAACGCTTCAACAGCCGAGGCAGGATCAACTGCTCGAAGTATTCCGGTGCGCAGAGGTTGAACGTGACGGGTTGCGATGTCGGGTCGAAGGTGGCGTCGCCGGCGTGGCACAGGTTGATGTGTTCCAGGATCTTCAGCACGTGCGGGTACATGCGGTCGGCTTTGCAGGTGGGGTGCATGCCCGTGCGGGTGTTGATGAACAACTCGTCGTCGAAACTGGCCCGCAGTTTTTTCAGGCAGTAACTCACGGTCGACTGGCTGACGCAGAGGGTTTCGGACACGCCGGTGACGTGGTTCTGCTCATACAGGGCGACGAACACCATGAGGTCCTGCATGTCGAGTTTTCTAAGCGCGTTACTGTTGAGCATCCGTTGCCTCTCGCTGCGCGTCCTGCACTGGCGGGCGCATGACTGTGCGAAAGATCCTAACGGAACGAAGGAGTCAGGTGAACGCTTTGTCCGAATTCAGCTGTGATCGGCGGCTGGACAGCAACAACGCCAACATGCCAGCGGCTACCAGCACTGCACCGACGATTTCCTGGGGCAGCGGCGACTGACGCAGCCACAACCAATGGAAGAGCGTGATGAACAGTGTGCTCAGGTAAATGTAGGAAATGACCGAGGAGGGCGCGATGACGCCGATGGCCCGGTGCAACAGCCAGAAGGTGGCGAGGGTGGCGAACAGCGCCAGGTAAATGAGCCAGTAAAGGTCGTTGAAGGTCAGCAATGTCGCCGTACGCCAGCCACCGCTGAATCCGCACAATGCCAACAAAAACACGGCGCCGAACAGCATGTTCCAGAAGGTCATGGCCACCGGCCCGCGCCCTTTCAGATTGTTGGCTTTGAGCCGCTGACTCAGGGGTGAGTAAAGCGCCATCGCCAGGCAACCCACGCCATACACCAGCATCGCGTAGAGCGACGGCCATTCGCCGGGACCGGCCCCCTTGAGCACCAGCAACACCGCGCCGCCGGCCGATATCAGCATCGGCAGTACTTGGCGTTTCTGGCGCTCGTCGGGCATCAGTACGGCTTCAAACAGCAAGGTCAACAGAGGCACCAGGGTGTACATCGTTCCGGTGTTCACCGCCGAGGTGTAGCGCAGCGCTTCGAACAGCGAACCGAAATACACCGCCAGCAACAAGCCGAGCGCGGCGTGGCTGATCAGTCCTCGGACGGTCATGACGGTGTCGCCCTTGAACAGCAACAGCGGCAGGAACACCACGGCGCAGAGCAGCAGGCGCAGGGCGGTGAGCAGGATCGGGTCGATGGCCTGACTGACCTGCGCCGCCGCCGAAAACGAGCCCGCGATCAGCAGCGCCCAGAGCAGCATGCCGAGGTGGGCGCTGGCGAAAGGATGTTTCATGCAGGTGCTCCCCGGTCAGTGAATGTGGCGGGCGTAATGCCGCGGATCGAAACGCAGGACCATCAGGATCATCAACGCCATGACCCCGGTCAGCGACCACCAGGCCCATTCGAAACTGCCGAGCTGATCGCGGATCAGTCCGGCGATCAGCGGTGACAGGCCGGCGATCAGGTAGCCGATGCCTTGTACGAACGCGGTCAAGCCACCAGCGCGCTGGGGGCTGTCCAGGTGATCCATCGATACGATCAGGCTCATCGGGAACAGTCCGCCGATACCCAGCCCCAGCAGGCAGGGCCACAACAGGCTCAGGTGTTGCGGGCTGAGGATGAGTCCACAGAAACCGGCCATGATCAGCACCAGCAACACCACCAGCACCAGACGTCGGTCACGACTGCGGTTGGCAATGGCGGGCGTCACCAGGCCGGATATCACTTCCATGGCGGTGAGGAATCCCAGCAGCAATCCGGCGTTTTGTTCGCTCCAGCCTTTTTCCACGTAATACGGCGCCAGCCAGGCCAGCACACAGGTGTAGGAAGCCGTGCCCAGGCCGAAAAAGATGGCGAGTAACCAGGCGCGGGAATTGCCGAAAAAGGGGGCATTGCTGGAGGGTTTCGATTCTAGCGGAGGACTCTGCGCGGGCTGTGCAATCCAGAACAGCAATGCCACCAGCGCCAGTACGGCCCAGATCGCCAGGCCCATGCGCCAGCTGCCAGTGCGCGCCATCACCAAGGGTGCAAAGGAGGCGGCGATGGCGGCGCCGCCCATGACCGAGGTGACGTAGAGGCCCATGCACAGGGCAACGTTATCGCGGAAACGGGATTTGATCAGCGCCGGCATCAGCGCCTGGATCAAGGCGATACCGACGCCTGCAATCACGGCACTGAGGATCAGTTGCGCCGCAGAATCGAGGAACAGGCGTGACGCGGTGGCCAGGCCGATGATCAATAACGACAGCACCACCGTGCGCTGCTCGCCCAGTCGCTGGCTGACTTTGATGCCGAAGAACATGGCCAGCCCCATCGCCATCACCGGCAGCATGGTGAGTAATGACGCCAGGCTGAAACTCAAGTCGATGTCGCCGCGAATGGCTGACAGCAGAGGACCGACGGCGGCCATGGAAGGGCGCAGATTAAGGGCGACGAGGACAATGCCCAACATCAGCAAGGCAGCGGGGCGGGTGATTGCGCGAACGTGTTCCATCAATCGGACCTTGAATGAAAAGAAACGATTAGGCGCGCGAGGGCCGAAACGCCGCAAATCAGAAAGTCCGCACCACTATTTAAAAACTAAATACCCCGCGTGAAAACATCACCGCCCATGAAAACACCACCGTCTATGAGAACACCACCGCCCATGAAAACAACACCGTACCTGTAGCAGCTGCCGAGCCTGCGAGGCTGCGTCCGGCTGCGAAGCAGTCGCAACCCAGGTGACGCGATCCACCTGAATGACGCATCGTCTGATTTCACGACTGCTTCGCAGCCGGACGCAGCCTCGCAGGCTCGGCAGCTGCTACACAAAGCCACGACGCCCCAAAGCCAAAACGTCATAACGCCATAACGCAGGCTCGGCAGCGGCTACAGGGCGCAGTGGCTTTTGATTGTTTAGCCAATCCGCACCCAAAGTTCTTCAAATGCCGATTGAACGACGCAACCACCCGTGTGACGCTGCTGGTCATCTGTTCTCTGCGGTCTCTTCTATGGACGGTTGCGCCGTCACACTTCCATCCGATCTAGCCTTCTGGGCGCTGTGGCACTGCCGTCACGCGCGCCCGCCGGACTCCTGCGTTTGCCGTTGATTTTTCCTACAGGTCTTGAGCTTTTCCTCGAGATCTACCGGGCCTAGCCTGCGCGCTCGCCTGAAACGCAAACAAAGAGAATGTCCATGAGCAGTGCCACGACTCCCTTCGCCACGAAACAAGAAGCCCTGACCTTTCTGGAGCAAAACCCGGATATCGAGATGTTCGAGCTGTTCATCGTCGACAACAACGGCGTCCCGCGGGGCAAGTTGCTCCATCGCGATGAACTGCTGGCGGTGTACGACAGCGGGCGGCCGTTGCCGAGCACCATTCTGGGACTGACCATTAATGGCGATGACGTTGAAAACTCTGGCCTGGTGTGGGACGTGGGCGACATCGATTGTCGGGCATACCCGGTCAGTGGCAGTTTGACGCGCATGCCGTGGCGTTTGATCCCGACGGCGGCGGTGCAGGTCAGCATGCACCCGACAGAGGGGATGCCGGCGACCATTGCCGATCCACGGCATTTACTGGCGAAGGTCATCGAAGACCTGCAGGCCGACGGTTACTACCCGGTCATGGCGGCGGAACTCGAGTTCTATTTGCTGGATCAGCAGCGCGACAGCAACGGTCGTCCGCAACCTGCGCGAGACGTCGATGGTGGTCGCCCGCGCAGCACTCAGGTGTATGGCCTGCGTGAACTGGAGCAGATCGAGCCGTTCCTGGCCGACCTCTACAGTGCCTGCAAACTCCAGGGCATTCCCGCCCGCACGGCGATCTCCGAGTACGCGCCGGGGCAAGTGGAAATCACCCTCGAACACCGCACGGATGCCTTGCAGGCGATGGACGAAGCGGTGCGTTACAAACGACTGGTCAAGGGTGTCGCGCACAAGCACGGGATGACCGCGTGCTTCATGGCCAAACCCTTCGATGACCTTGCTGGCACTGGCATGCACATGCACGTCAGTCTGGCGGACAAGGACGGGAACAACCTGTTCGCCAGCGAAGCCCCCGACGGCACGCCGCTGCTTAAACACGCGGTCGGCGGAATGCTCAGTACCTTGCTCGACTCGCTGCTGTTGTTTTGCCCGAACGCCAACTCTTACCGCCGCTTCCAGACCAACAGCTATGCGCCGCTGGCGGCCACCTGGGGCGTGGACAACCGCACCGTCAGTTTGCGCGTGCCCGGCGGACCAGCGTTCTCACGCCACATCGAGCACCGCATCTGTGGCGCCGACGCCAACCCTTACCTGGCCGCTGCAGCGATTCTGGCCGGTATTCATCGTGGCATTCGTGAACAACTCGACCCTGGTGCGCCGGTGGAGGGCAACGGTTACGCCCAGGCGACGGAACTGCTGCCGACCGATTGGCTGACCACCTTGCGGGCACTCGAAGGTTCGACGTGGGCCCGTGAAGCCTTCGGCGGCGAGTTCCTCGGTGTTTACCTGGCGGTGAAACGTGCCGAGTATCGGCAGTTCATGGGCGAGGTAGGGGAGCAGGATTGGCGTTGGTACTTGCACCAGGCCTGAACAGAAGCTGAACAATTCTCAAATAAGTTAAAAGTTTTGGCCTAGTGCCATCAGCCAACTAATTGTTGGCTTCTTTTTCACAAAAAATTGATGGTTAGCTGCCTAAAGTTGGTGCTGTCGCGATAAATGAAATTTTCACATTTACCGCAGGCACTTCTTTCAGGAACAGCCAACCATCATGTTGAAGTTAAAAGCCGTTCGCCCCGAGTGGGTGACTCTGATTGCCAGCGCGTTTTTGTTAACGGCTTGCAATGTCGTGCTCTGGCAGCACCTGTTCGACATCACCAGCTCAGACGGTAAGGGCATCGTCATGCGCGTGGCGTTCGGGGTGATGATCCTGGCGGCTTTCAACATCGTATTGACCCTGCTGGCCTTTAGGCCGGTATTGAAGCCCGTGTTGACGCTGATTTTTATGTGCAGTGCCGGCGTGGCTTATTTCATGAACCAATATGGCGTACTGATGGACATCGGTATGCTGCGTAACTTTGCACAAACCAACGCCACGGAAGTGCGTGACTTACTGTCAATAAAGTTGCTGGTTTATATATTCTTACTCGGTGTTTTACCGTCCTGGTTGTTATGGAAAGTTCCGGTTGATTACCGTCGTTGGCACCGTGAGTTAGTCAGCAAAGTGCTGGTCAGCGTTGCGTCGATTGCCGTCATCGGCGGTATCGCTCTGATTAACTACCAAGGCCTGTCCTCGCTGTTTCGCAATCACCATGAATTGCGCCTGATGGTCGTACCGAGTAACTACATTGGTGCGTCAGTGGGCTTTCTGCGCGAGCAAGTCGTGTCGGCTCGGCAACCCTTCGTCAAGATCGGCGAAGACGCCCAGCGCAATCCGGCCTGGGAAACCCACGGGCGCAAATCCCTCACCGTGCTGGTGGTGGGTGAAAGTGCTCGGGCGGAAAACTTCGGCATCCTGGGTTACGACCGCGATACCACACCAAAACTGGATAAAGAGCCAGGTCTGATTGCTTTCACCGATGTGCATTCCTGCGGTACGGAAACAGCCGTTTCGGTGCCCTGCATGTTTTCCAATATGGGTCGCAAGGGCTACAACGCCGGCAAGGCGAAAAACGAGGAAGGCCTGCTGGACGTGCTCAAACGGGCGGGCCTTGACGTGATCTGGCGTGACAATCAATCCGGCTGCAAGGGTACGTGCGACCGCGTCACCCTTGACGATGTGAGCAAACTGAAAGACCCGGTGCTGTGCGCCAATAGCGAGTGTCGCGACGAGATTCTGCTGCAGGGTCTGCAGCATTTCATCGACAACCTGGACAAGGACACCGTGCTGGTCCTTCACCAGATGGGCAGTCACGGTCCGGAATACTTCAAGCGCTATCCGAAAGAGTACGAACGCTTCACACCGGTTTGTGAAAGCAATGCGCTGAACAATTGCAGTCGCGAAAGTATCGTGAACGGGTACGACAACACGCTGGTCTATACCGACCATGTGCTGTCGTCACTGATTGATGTGCTGCGTAGCAACCAGGACAAAGTGGACACCGCCATGCTCTACCTGTCGGACCACGGAGAATCCCTGGGCGAGTACAACCTGTTCCTTCACGGCACGCCTTACATGCTGGCGCCGGAACAACAGAAGCGCGTGGCCATGCTGGCCTGGTTCTCCGACAGTTATCAAAAGTCGTTCTCGGTAGATACCCATTGCCTGCAACTGAGTCGGGAAAAGCCCTTGAGCCAGGACAACCTGTTTCATTCGATGCTCGGGTTACTGGAGGTCAGCAGTAAGGTCTACAACCAGGACCTGGATATGTTCGCCGGTTGCCGCGGCGCCGTGATCGATGGCGTGCTGGCCAAAGAGTAAGTGCTCGACCTTTTTTCACGCGACGGCCGCTAATCGGCGGCCGGTACTTATTTCCCGAAGAGTCATGCACATGTCCGCGTTGCCACCCTCTGCTGTCGAGCTTGAGTTCGCCCGGCGCTACGACGAGGAACATGCCCGCGTCTGCCGACAGGCGCAACCGCGTGGTCTGGCGGAGCGTTTGACGTTCTGGCGCTCGGAGCAACTGGTGCGTCACGCGTTGAAAGTGGCGGGCGAACCGGGGTTGATCCTGGATGTGGCCTGCGGTGCGGGGCGGTTCTGGCCAGTGTTGGCCGAACATGCCAACCGGGTGATTCTTGCCTGCGATCCGTCCCAGGACATGCTCAATCACGCCCAGACCCATCATCCGCACGACGTGCTCAAACGGATCAAGACGTTTCAGAGTTCTGCGTTTTCGATCGGCTTGTCAGCGAACGCGGTCGACAGCATTTTTTGCATGCAACTTTTTCAGCACATCGACGGTGCCGAGTATCGGTTGGCCATGCTCAAGGAGTTTCATCGGGTCGGTCGCGATACGGTCATTGTCGCGGTGCGGGTCGAAGCCCTATTCAAGGGGCTGCGGTCCCGCTCGCAGGTCTCACCCGCACAAGGATCGGTCAGTCGGGCCGAGGTAGAAGCCCAGTTCAAGGAAGCCGGTTTGCGCATCCTCAGTCATCAGGACTATCTGCCCGGTTGCATGGGGATGCGGGTCTACGTCCTTCGTAAGGCTAGTTAACGCCCGCCTGTCAGACATTTCTTGCTGCCAGGTGCGTCTTTTCGCTAAAGCTCTTGTTCAGTGGATGCGCGGAAATCGCCGGTCGCGATATATACTGCGCGCCATTCTTCAAGGGAGAGCCGTGTGGCCATCGATATTCACTGGATTCGCGACAACGATAGCCTCGGTCAGTTTTGCGCCGAGTGGCAGAAACTGCCATTCGTTGCCCTCGACACCGAATTCATGCGGGTCGACACCTTTTATCCGATTGCAGGCCTGCTGCAGATCGGTGATGGCGTACGCGCTTACCTGATTGACCCGCTGACCATCGACAACTGGCAGCCGCTGGCCGCGTTGCTGGAAAACCCGGCCGTGGTCAAAGTCGTTCACGCGTGCAGTGAAGACCTCGAAGTGTTGCTGCGCCTGACCGGCAGTCTGCCGGCTCCGCTGTTCGACACCCAGCTGGCCGCCGCGTACCTGAACCTCGGGTTCTCCATGGGCTATTCGCGGTTGGTGCAGGAAGTGCTCGGCATCGACCTGCCCAAGGGCGAAACCCGTTCCGACTGGCTGCAACGCCCGCTTTCCGACACACAGATCAGCTACGCCGCCGAAGATGCCCTGCACTTGGCGGAAGTTTTCGTACGCATGCGTCCGAAGCTGTCTGACGACAAGTACAACTGGGTGCTGGAAGACGGCGCTGAACTGGTCGCCAACCTGCGTCGCGAGGTGGACCCGTACGAGCTCTATCGCGAAGCGAAGCTGGCCTGGAAGCTGTCCCGCGCCCAACTCGCGGTATTGCGTGAACTGTGCGCCTGGCGTGAGCGCGAAGCCCGCGCCCGCGATCTGCCGCGCAACCGTATCGTCCGCGAGCATTCCCTGTGGCCATTGGCGCGTACCCAGCCGGATAGCCTCGGTGCCCTGGGGAAAATCGAAGACATGCACCCGCGTACCGTGCGTCAGGATGGCGAGTTTCTGCTTGATCTGATCAAGCGCTCTGGCAGTGTGTCGCCTGATCAATGGCCGCCCGCCGTGCCTGAGCCGTTGCCGGTGGATGCTGCTGCGCTGATCAAGCAGCTGCGCGCGATCGGTCAGGCTGAAGCCGAGCGCCTGAACATCGCGCCGGAATTGATGCTGCGCAAGAAAACCCTGGAAGCGCTGCTCAAGAGCGGCTACCCCAATGGTCCTTACCAATTGCCTGATTCGCTGCGTGGCTGGCGCCGCGAATTGATGGGCCAAGCGCTGCTCGACAGCCTGGCCACCCCCGGAGAACAGCCTTGAAACGTATTTGCTCCATCTACCGAAGCCTGAAGAAAAACGAGATGTACCTCTATGTGCTCAAAAGCGATGCCCTGGAGCGTGTCCCGGAATCGCTGATGGCCGCCTTCGGCAAACCCCATCATGCGTTCGACCTGGTGCTGACCCCCGAGCGCAAATTGTCGCGCGAGGACATCACCGTGGTCCTGGAGAATCTCGAGAAGCAGGGTTACCACCTGCAGATGCCGCCGGCCGAAGACGAGTACATCGAACACCTGCCGGAAGAGTTGCTGCGACGCAACGATCCGATGTGATCGGCTGGGGCGCTTCACATCACCTGTGACGCGCCCTCTCTTGAAAGACTGGAACTGAATTCTTGCCGATGGCCGCGATGACGGAGCACGACTCCGCCGACGGTCGTCTGCGCTGCTTTTGAAAGGTTTGAACCATGCGCGTTCTGATTGCTGAACACGACCACCCCGTGTATGCCCAACTGTTGCGTCAGGCTGCGCCTGAGCTGGAAGTATTGACCAGCGGCGATTCTGCCGAACTGGCCAGCCTGGCGGCGGATTGCCCGATCTGGCTCGGACAGCCGGATCTGCTGGCCACCCTGTTGCGTCAGGGGCATGAACCTCAATGGCTGCAATCGACCTGGGCGGGCATCACGCCGTTGCTGGCCGACGGTTTGCCACGCCACTATCGCCTGACTCGCGCGGTAGGGATTTTTGGTCAGGTCATGGCCGAATACGTCCTCACCTACATGCTCGGCCACGAGCGTGAAGTGCTGCCCCGGCTGGTCAGCCAGGTCGAGCGCAAGTGGGATAACCGCCAGGGCCAGAGCCTGGCAGGTCGCAAGGTATTGATCGTCGGTACGGGCGACATCGGCCAGACGGTGGCGCAATTTCTGCAGCCGTTTGGTGTGGAGCTCTACGGCATCGCCAGCGAGGCTCGCGAGCAGGTCCCGTTCAAGCACGTGGGCGTGCTGGCGGACTTGCCGCGCCTGGTCGGTGAAGTGGATTACGTGATCAACCTGCTGCCAAACACCCCAAATACCCACGACCTGTACGACGCTGCGCTGTTCAAGCTGTTCAAGCCGACCGGTTTGTTCATCAACGTTGGACGCGGCGTGGCGGTGGTCGATGCAGACTTGGTGGAAGCCTTGAAAGAAGGGCATCTGGCCGGCGCCGTGATCGATGTCTGCCGTCAGGAACCGCTGCCGCAACGTCATCCGTTCTGGACGGCGTGGGGGTTGTTGCTGACCGGGCACAGCTCGGCACCGACTTCGCCTTCGATGATGGTGAATCTGTTTGTCGAAAACCTGCGGGCGTACCAGGCGGGCGAAGCGTTGCGCGGGGAAGTGGATTTCAATCGCGGGTATTGAAGCAGCCCTTGCTTGAATCTGGTGCAAAATCTTTGTAGGAGCGAGCTTGCTCGCGATGGAGTGTCAGACACCTTGGCGTTGACTGACACACCATCGCGAGCAAGCTCGCTCCTACAGTAGATCTTCGGTGTGGATTACAAACTGAAATCACCCTCGGCAACCAGCTCGCTCAACGGACGACGCGGGCTCGGTACTTCACGCGCTTGCAGGTAGTCCGCCAGGGTCGACTTGTCCCCCAGTTTACCCACCGCCACCGCCGCATGCAGCGAATATCCCTCGGGAATGTTCAGCTCCTTGCGGGTCAGTTCCTGATCAAAACCGGCCATGCCGTGGGTGTGCCAGCCGCTGATGCTCGCTTGCAGCGCCAGATGGCCCCAGGCCGAACCCGTGTCGAAGGTGTGCCACAAGGCTGGCGTTTCTTCGGTAGCCCCTGGTGCGGTAAAGGTGGTTTTCGAGATGACAATCACCAGTGCCGACGCATGTTGCGCCCAACCCCGGTTGAATTCGTTCAGCAGACCCAGGTAACGCTCCCAGTTTGGCGTGTCGCGACGGGCGTACAGAAACCGCCACGGCTGAGAGTTGTAAGCCGACGGCGCCCAGCGAGCGGCTTCGAAGAAGCTCAGCAGGGTTTCTTCAGGAATGGCTTCGCAGGTAAAGGCACGGGGCGACCAGCGATCAGTGAACTGTGGGTGGATGACGTAATCGGCAACGCGAGGGTTGTTACTCATGCAGAGATTCCTTGCTACGTGTGAGTCAGAAAATCGAATGAAAACCGGCGGGCGCAGTTGGGCTGGGCGATGAGGTTTTTCGTGAGCCTGGCACTTCATCTGAATGCAACGCGGTCGGGCGTTAATGGCACGCAGATCTGGCTCGATGTGATTGGCAAAACTACTGGGCGGCGTCCTGGCTGACAAGTCCCGATCTACCGGCAGTCGCCAATGCTTGGCCCGAGGGGCTGCGCGCACTAGACTGGCGGCCTTTTCACCACCTGATGTCGATGCTCGAACCCATGGCCACCCCTGTCGAACCGTTCTGGAAACACAAAACCCTCGATCAACTCGATCAGCAGGAATGGGAATCGCTGTGCGACGGTTGTGGCCTGTGCTGCCTGCAAAAGCTCGAAGACGAAGACGACAACAGCGTTTATTACACCCGAATCGCCTGCAAACTGCTGGATCTGAAAACCTGCCAGTGCAGCGATTACCCCAATCGCCGTGAGTCGGTGCCGGACTGCATCCAGCTCACACCGGGCAAGGCCGACGAGTTCAAATGGCTACCGCCCACTTGCGGTTATCGCCTGGTCAGTGAAGGTAAGGACTTGCCATTCTGGCATCACCTGGTGAGCGGTGATCGCGATGCGGTGCACCACGAACGAATTTCACAATCGGGACGCATGCTCGCTGAAGGCAGCGTGGCCGAGGATGATTGGGAAGACCATCTGATTTTTCGCGCGGGTTAATGTTCATTGCTATTGACTGGGTGGTGAGGGGGCTGGCGCTCGCGTGCGTAGCACCCACACAGTGGGCAGTGGTCAGAAGGATTTGGGGCCGCTACGCAGCCCGGCGCGAGCAAGCTCGCTCGCCACAAAAGGGGACGGTGTATGGCTGTGGGATTGCGGCTGGCGTTGGCGGTTGGGCTACTGGCCCTGAGTTCGTCCGTGTGGGCGGCAAAGAAGGTCGATCTGGATTATCACGTACGCCTGTTGCCGCAAAGCGATCAGGCGGAGGTGCGGTTGACCCTGGCCCAAGGCTCGGCGGTTCGCAGTCTGGATTTCGATCTCGGTGATGGCAGCCATTACAGCGATTTCAAGGCCGACGGCCAGTGGCAGCTCAGCCCAGGCAAGCACACGCGTGGCGTCTGGCGCCCCATTGCGGAAAAGGCCAGCCTGACCTACCGCGTGCGCATCAGCCACGGGCGCAAGAGCGGCAGCTTCGACACACGCATGACGCCGACCTGGGCACTGATGCGCGGCGATGATCTGGTTCCCGCCGCGAAGCTCGATCAGCAGGACGGTATCGAACTGGTTTCGCGCCTTGAATTCGAATTGCCCAACGGCTGGAAAAGCGTAGAGACCTCCTGGCCGAGGATCGGCAAAAACAAATTCCGCATCGATAACGTCTCCCGCCTGTTTGACCGACCCACGGGCTGGATGCTCGCCGGCCACCTCGGCACGCGCCGCACACGCCTGGGGGAAACCGAAGTGACGGTTGCTTCGCCTCAGGGGCAGGGCATGCGGCGCATGGATGTACTGACGTTACTGACGTTTGTCTGGCCGCAGGTACAGGCTGTATTTCCCCGTCATCCCAGCAAACTGCTGATCGTCGGTGCCAACGACCCGATGTGGCGCGGCAGCCTTGCCGCGCGGGAGTCAATCTACCTGAACACGCGTCTGCCACTGGTCAGCGAAAATGGCTCGAGTGCGCTGGTGCGCGAATTGGCTCAGGTGTTCGGGCGCATCAACGACAAGCAGCGCAGCGACTGGATCAGCGAGGGGTTTGCCGAGTATTACGCCATCGAACTGGTGCGGCGCGCCGGGGGCATGAGTGATGAGCGGTATGCGAGCTTGCAGAAGAGATTGGCCAGGGATAGCGAGAAAGTCTCGACCTTGCGGGGGGAGCAGGTCAATTCGGCACAGGTTGGCAAAGCGGTGTTGTTGCTGAGTGAGCTGGATCAGGAGATCCGAATCAAGACGCGTAACAAGCGGTCGCTGGATGATGTGCTGCGCGGGGCGATGCGTCTGGAGAGTGTCGACACCAGGGAATTCGTGCAACTTGCCGAAAGCGTCATCGGCGAACCTTCCAAAGTCCTCGATAGCGAGTTGCTTCAGTAAGTTCGCCATCGCTAGCAGGCTAGCTCCCACGGGGGCCTTTGTGTATGACACCGATCTACTGTGGGAGCGGGCTTGCTCGCGAAGAGGTCATGCACCTCAACACATCTGTCGGATCAAACCCCGGTTTTAGGGGATTTCAACGAATCATTCCCGGTCACCGTTGCGGTGTTGGTCGCTGCCTCGGCATTCGCCTTCAAACGGCTCAACTCTTCCCCGGCCCGCTCAATCTTCGCCCGCACGTTGTTCATGTCCTGACGGCTTTTTTCCAGCAGGCTCTTGGCCGAACTGTGCCCGGTAATGCCACGTGCCAGCGCCACGCCGCCAATCGCCACTTGAATCAAACCGAAAATACCGCCACGGCGCAGGCCTTTGCCCATCATCACGACACCGCCGGCGAGGGAACCGATGCGCTCCCAGCCATGGACGTTCTGGTCCGGGTAGGTCTGGAACGGGGTGGATTCGATGCGTTCTACGCGTTTGAGTTCGCTCATGATCTGTCTCCTGGCGGAAATGGCTGCTTCAAGAATAGATAATTAAGCTGACTGCCGAAGCGGCCGGCTTGTTCCATTGGATGTGCGGCGATTCAGCGGAATTTCGGCCCCGAGCGGGTATTCAGGCCCTTGGCCATGCGGTCGTAGAGCACGACGTTGACCGTGGCGGCGAGGTTCATGCAGCCGGTAGTCGGGATGTACACCACGTCTTCGCACCAGTCGCGAATCTCTTTATCCAGCGAGCCGTCTTCCGGGCCGAAGATGTACAGCGCACGGTCCGGGTGCGTGTACTCGGGCAGCGGACGGGCGCCTTCAACCAGTTCCACGGCGACCGGTACGCAATTGAGCGGCAGGATTTTCTTCAGGTCATCGATGCCGATCAGCGGGATGTCGTAGTGCACGCGCTTGGTGTCGGTCACGAAGTCGGCGGCGCGTTCATAACGTTTGCCGGTGTAGAACACTGAGGCCACGCCATAGCAGCCGGCGGCGCGCATGACCGAACCGACGTTTTCCGGTGATTTGGGGTTATACAAACCAATGCAGCTGTACCGTTTGTCTGCCACGAGCGGGGTGCCTTCGGGGAAAAAACGGCGATTATACGGGGATTGGGGGAGGGGTGTTTGGTTTGAGATTGGCGGTGTATGGAAGACCGTTATCGTCGGAACGCCTCCCGGAGCAGGCTCACTTCCACAGGTTCAACTATCGAGCACAGAGTTTGTGTACGACATCAATACGCGTAGGAGCGAGCCTGCTCACGATAGTGCCCGCCGAGGCACTGGAGATATTAATCTTCCTTCTTCATCAACCCGGCCAACGCCGCAAACGGGTTATGCGTCGCCTTGGCAATCTTCGGCGAACCCAACGACCCCTCGCTGAAATACTGCTGGTCGGTGTAGCGCGAGTGCTCGTTATCGTGGCAATACAGGCACAACAACTCCCAGTTCGACCCATCCTGCGGGTTGTTGTCATGGTTATGGTCGCGGTGATGCACGGTCAGTTCGCTCAGGCGCTTGCCGGAAAACTCACGGGCGCAGCGGCCGCACACGTGCGGGTACATCTTCAGAGCCTTGTCGCGGTAACCCATTTCCTTGTCGCGCTGGTTATCGGCAAGGATGCGGTCCAACTTCGACGTGTTGGTTGGAGGCGTTGACGAACTCATGGGTTCACCTTTGTAAAAAGACTAATGACGGTTATAGAGGGAGTTTAGCTCAGCCCTTGAGCTTCTCGGCAATCCAGATGGTATGGCGGGTACCTTTGTTTCCGTGGGCGAAGACCTGCACTTCCTCGGCCTTGAAACCGGCTTTTTTCAGTTTGTCGGAAAACTGCCGATCGGCGCTCGCCGACCAGACGGCCAGTACGCCTTTAGGGCGCAGTGCTTTGGCGCACGCGCTCAGTCCACCCGCGGAATACAGCCAGCTGTTGGCTTTTTGAGTCAGGCCTTCAGGGCCGTTGTCGACGTCGAGCATGATCGCGTCAAAGCCCTGGGGTTCGGCTTGCAGGACCTTGGCCACGTCTTCCATGCGGATGACGGTACGCGGGTCGAGCAGCGGGTTGCCGGCCTTTTCGCCGAGCGGTCCGCGGTTCCATTCAACGACGCCGGGCACCAGTTCGGCCACGACCACTTGCGCGGTTTTGCCCAGGTGCTTTAGGGCCGAGGCGAGGGTGAAGCCCATGCCCAGGCCACCGATCAATACCCGCGAGTCCGGCCGGCCGGCAACCTTGCGGCAAGGAATCTCCGCCAGGGCATCTTCAGAACCATGCATGCGGGTATTCATCAGCTGCCCGCCATCGCCGCCCTGGATCTTGATGACGAAATCCTCACCGTATTCGAACAGGCACAGGGCACCGCCATTTTCAGGAATCGGAGTGGTGTCGAGCAGTACGAAACGTTTCATGAGGCTCTCTTGAGAAGATTGGGTATTGGGGAGGGCAAACACGCGCAGTTGGGAGTAGCCTGCAAATAGACAACAAGGCTAACGGAGCCATTGATGAAGCGCACCATTCTAACGGTCATTGCCTTGGCCGCGCTCTCGATTCCTGCAGTGCAGGCCCAGGAACTGCAAGTCATTCCCACCAGTCCCGCGCCGATGTCCGGTTCACCCGGCACCGCGACACCGACACCGTACCCGCAGATTACCCCGACCAGTGTGCCGAGGGCCGGTCCTGGCAGTGGCAGCGCGCCCTTGTTGCCGCGGATTGAAATGCCCAATCCGCCCAAGGACCAGACCTTGCCGGGCCTTGAGCAGAACAACACCAGGATTAAATCCCCTGGCGGTTAAAATTGTTGGGACAGCAGTTGTCCATCCGCCATGCGCAGGCGTTTGGAAAGCGAAACGGCAAGGGCGCGGATGATCTTGGCGGCGATTTTTGGCGAATCGTTGAGCATCTTCTCCAGCGAATCCTTGCCCAGGTTGAGCAACTGGCAGTTGCTCGCCGCCACGCAACTGGCCGAGCGGCGTTCGCCATCCAGCACGGCCATTTCGCCGAACGCCCGGCCGCTGCGCAGGGTGGCCATGGTCACGGCTTGCCCGTCACTGTTGGTCTTCTGCACGGCCACCTGGCCGCTGTGGATGATGCACATGAAGCTGCCGGCATCGCCTTCGTGGAAAATCACTTCGCCCTCGGGGACGGTGCTGATGCTGAAGTAGCCGGACGCCGCCGCGAAGTCCGCTGGCAGCAAGTGATCGAAGAGGCCGCAATCCATCAGCCAATAGCGGATTTCGTTGTTCAACTGAGTGTTTTCTGACATGTCGTTGTGTCTTTATCGGGTTTTATTGCGGGTTCAGGCCTGGCCGACACCGATGATGCTGAATACCACAACCCTGTAGCAGCTGGCGAAGCCTGCGAACCTGTGGCGAGGGGATTTATCCCCGCTGGGTCGCGCAGCGGCCCCAAAATCTATACGACTGCTGCGCAGCCGAACGGGGATAAATCCCCTCGCCACAGGGACGCAGGCTGCGCCAGCTGCTACAGGGGTACGTCCGGCAGGGCCTGCTACTCAGGCAATCCCCAACACCTTGAAGACAAATGCGTATTCCAGCGCGACGTCACGCAGTCCCTGATAACGACCGCTCATCCCGCCATGCCCGGCGCCCAGTTCGGTCTTGAGCAACAGCGGATTCGTGTCGGTTTTGGTCGCTCGCAGCTTGGCTACCCATTTGGCCGCTTCCCAATACTGCACGCGGCTGTCGTTGTAGCCGGCGATCACCAGTGTCGCCGGGTAGGCTTGGGCAGTGACGTTTTCATACGGAGCGTAAGCCTTGATTCGCTCGTACACCTCCGGTTCTTCGGGATTGCCCCACTCGTCGTATTCGGTGACGGTCAGCGGCAGGTCCGGGTCGAGCATGGTGTTCAGCACGTCGACGAACGGCACTTCAGCAATCGCCGCGCCGAACAGATCCGGACGCTGATTGAGCACCGCACCGATCAACAAACCACCCGCGCTGCCGCCACTGATCGCCAGTTGCGGGGCGGTGGTGTAGCCGTTGGCGATCAAGTGTTCGGCACACGCGATGAAGTCGCTGAAGGTGTTGTGCTTGTGTTCCTGCTTGCCTGCGCGATACCAGGCTTCACCCAGTTCACCGCCGCCGCGCACATGCGCAATCGCAAACGCCACGCCGCGATCCAGCAGGCTCAGGCGTGCGTGGGAGAACCAAGGGTCGAGACTTTCGCCGTAAGCACCATAGCCATAGAGATAGAGCGGTGTCGGTTTGCCCAGTGCTTCGCGTTTGACCACCAGGCTGATGGGCACTTGCGTCCCGTCCGGCGCGGTCGCCCATAGGCGCTGACTGACGTAGGCATCGGCATCGAACGGACCCAGTACCGGGGTTTGCTTGAGGACTTTCTGCTCGCCATTTGCCAATTCCAGCTGGCGGATTTGCGCCGGCCGGTTCAACGCTTCATAGCGCAGGCGGATGCGCTCGCTGACGAACTCCAGGCTGTTCTGTACATGCAGGCTGTAGGCCGCATCCGGCAGATTGACGCGGTAGCTTGGCAGGTCTTGCGGGTGCACCTCGATGATGGGCAAACCGCCTTCGCGCAGGCTCAGGGTCAAAGCCCCCGCGTTGAGGCTCATGCCGTCGATCATCGTGGTATCGCTGTGCGGGATCAGTTTCTGCCAATCGGCCTCAGTCGGCGCAACGCCGGTATCGACGGCGCGATACAGCGCGAAGTTGATCCCGTCGCGGTTGGTGCGAATGAACCAGGTCCATTCACCGTCGAGCGCGCCGTGATCGACATCGTATTCATGATCTTCCACGCGCGGTGCAACACAGGTGAACGCTTGCTGGGGCTGCGCGGCGTCGAGGACCCACACTTCACTGGTGGTCTTGCTGCCCAATGCCAGCAGCAATTGCAGCTCGGAACTCGAGCGGTAGCAATGGAGGAAGAATCGACCGTCCGTCTCATGGAACACTTCTTCGGCCGCAGTGCCATCCAGTCGATAGCGGAACAGCTTGTGCGGGCGATGGGTGTCGTCCAGTTCGCCGAAAAACAGCGTCAGGCTGTCGTTGGCCCAGGTCATGCTGCCATCGCAGTCCTGGAATTCCAGTTCACTGACCCGTCCGCTGGACAGTTCCTTCACGAACAGCGTGTACACCTCATCACCCGTGGAATCGATGCTGTAGGCCAGGCGCTGGTGGTCCGGGCTGATGCTGAACGCCCCAAGAGAGAAGAAACCGCCGTTGGCCAGTTCGTTCGGGTCCAGCAGCAGCTGTTCCTGGCTTTCATCCAGCTGCAGGCCGTCATCGGCCGGGCGCGGGCAGCGGTAATGGCGCGCGTACTCGTCGCCGGCGGTGGTGCGGGTGTAGTACAGATACGGGCCCCACGGGGAGGGCAGGGACAGGTCGGTCTCGAGGATCCGGCCCTTGATTTCTTCGAACAGGGTTTCACGCAGCCCGGCCTGATCGGCGGTCTGCGCTTCCTGATAGCGGTTCTCAGCCTTCAAGTAGTCGAGCACCGCGTCGGTGTCCCGCTCCTGCAACCAGGCATACGGGTCGGAACCTTCAGCCCTGTGGGCTAGGGGTGCATCGGAAACGTTGGCGGATAGGGGCATGAAGGGCTCTCGAACGAAGTACGGAATAGGTTTCTGCAGGAAGGTCTGCTGCCCTGCAGCGCTGGCATCCACAGTCGATGTCGACTGGACTGGCGCCATCGCGAGCAAGCTGTGCTCCTACATGGACAAGCCTGATGGGTGAAAAGTCGTTACTATAAGCGCCTCTTTGCCTCCCTTGCCATGGACACCATGACCGAGAACGACTATCTGATCGCTTGGGGCCTCTACGCCTTCGCCGCTATAGGCTGCCTGTTGGTGTGGTTGCGCCTGACCCGCTGGATGTGGCGCTGGCTACGCGAGCCGCTGCGGCTGCTGGTGGCCGTGTTGCTGTTCAGCCCGACCATTATTGATCCCGTGAAGGAAAAAGTTGCACCGGCGATCGCCATTACCGCCCTCGACCTGATGTTCAAAGTCGGTAATAACGCCTGGCGGGCGATTTCCGACCTGTTCATGTACGGGATGATCGCCTTCGCCCTCTACCTCATCTTCGTGGCTATCCGCTTCCCTATCGAGCGCGCCGCCAACGCTCGCAAGGAACAGGCCGCCGCTGCACGAGAAGCTGCCCGGGCGGAAGAACCTGAAGACGAGCATCTGTTCGGCGGTGCCGGGGATGATCGATACGGCCGTCCACCGGTACCGAGCAACCCTCAGCGTATGCGGGTCGAACCGCGTTTGTAACACTGGCCCCAGCTTTTCATCGAGAGACCGAGCATGTGTGAGTTATTGGGCATGAGCGCCAATGTCCCGACCGATATCGTGTTCAGCTTCACCGGGCTGATGCAGCGCGGCGGGCGTACCGGTCCGCACCGTGACGGTTGGGGTATCGCGTTCTATGAAGGTCGCGGATTGCGCTTGTTTCAGGATCCGGCAGCGAGCTGCGAGTCTGAAGTGGCGAATCTGGTGCAGCGCTATCCGATCAAGAGCGAAGTGGTCATCGGGCACATCCGCCAGGCCAACGTCGGCAAGGTCTGCCTGTCCAATACTCACCCGTTCGTCCGCGAGCTGTGGGGACGCAACTGGTGTTTCGCCCACAACGGCCAACTGGCGGATTTTCAACCGATCACCAGCTTTTACCGTCCCGTGGGCGATACCGACAGCGAAGCGGCGTTCTGTGACTTGCTTAACCGTGTGCGCGCCGCCTTTCCTGAACCGGTCGACGTCGAAGCACTGTTGCCCGACCTGGTCGCCGCCTGCGCCGAGTATCGCAATAAAGGCGTCTTCAACTGCCTGCTCAGTGATGGCGACTGGCTGTTTTGTTACTGCTCGACCAAACTTGCCCAGATTACCCGCCGCGCACCGTTTGGCCCGGCGCGCTTGAAAGATGTCGATGTGATCGTCGACTTCCAGGCCGAAACCACGCCCAACGACGTGGTGACCGTGATTGCCACCGAACCCTTGACCGAAAACGAAACATGGACCCGTTACGAACCGGGCCAATGGAGCCTGTGGCGACGCGGTGAATGCGTCAGCCAGGGCAAGACCGAATAAGGACCGTCCCGATGTTGCTCAGTTATGTACGACTGGTGTTGTTCGCGGCGGGCCTGTTGATCGGCGTGCAAGTGCCGGGTTTTATCAGCGATTACGCCAAGCGGGTCGAAGCCCATCTGATTGAGGCGCAGACCGGCTTGAGCGGTTTTCAAGGCACCGCCAATCAGTTCTTCAAAGGCGACATGCAGGCACTGGTCGCGCATTACCGCGCCAGCGAAGACCCTATTTTTCGCAGCGACGCCGACAGCCTGAGCACCTTGCTCACCCGCCAGATCGCCCTCGATAAACAGTTTCAGGCCATGCAGGGCCCGTGGTACATCCGCGTCCTGCAAGTGGCCCTGGCCGCCGACCCGGATATCCGCAAGGAAACCTGGAATGGCTACAGCTACCAGATTCTGCTGACCCCGGAAGCGATGATCTGGGGCATGAGCGGCGCCTTGCTGCTGTCGTTCGGAATCGAATGCCTGTTCCGCCTGATCGACTGGGTGGTGTTGGGCGGCAAGCGTCTGCGCCAGAGCCGGCCGATTGAAGATCGGGATGTGCGGGGGTTGTAACTAGACTGCACCAGATACACCCAAATCCCTGTAGCAGCTGGCGCAGCCTGCGTTTGCTCCGGGGTCGCGCTCGACCGAAGCAGTCGCTGTCCAGGCACCGTGATACCGGTTTGAAAATCAGGTCCGCTTCGCGCCCCAACGCAGGCTTCGCCAGCTGCTACAGGTTGTCGTGAGGCTTGACTGATCGGCATGCCTGCTTAACTTTCACCAATCTACCGAATAACTCACGCTCAGCGTCCGGCCTTGAGCGTTCGCGTAAGGCGCTCGCGCGTTGGCTTGAGCAAACAGATTTTTGTACGTGCGGTCAGTCAGGTTGTACACCCCGCCTTCAATACGCCCGACCGGCAAGTGCACCGAACCGAGTAAATCCACCAGCGTATAGCCATTGATATCTCGCCCGTTGTTGTCCTTGGCGGCGGCATCGTAGTTGGCCAGGCGCATGCCTTGCAGACGCAGGGCGTAATCATCCCTGGCGTAGCCGGCAAACAACGTAGTTTTAGCGGGTGAAATACGGGTGGCCGGCAGGTCGATCCATTTGCCGTTCTGTTCGGTTTCCCCTTTGGCCCAGGCGTAGGTGCCGCCGAGCGACCAGTCATCGGTGACACGATACGTCAGGCTGCTTTCGATACCTCGAACCCGCTCTTTCTGATTGATCAGACGCAACACGCGATCATTGGCATCGTAGAACTGGGTCACATCCGACGTGTTTTCATACGCCGTGACATCGGCTTGCCACTGGCTCCAGTTGCCACGCCAGCCCAGCTCGTAACTGTCGACCTTGATAGCCTGCGCATTGAGGCTCTGGATGTTGAAAGTGCTCCTGACATCACGCATGAAACGCTGGATGTCCGGCAGCGAAAAACCCTGGCTGTAGTTGACGAAAATGTCCTGGTTTTCGCTCAGGTGGTAGACCGCACCCAGGTTATACAGCGTGGCGCTGTACTGGAGGGTGTCGCCCGGCAACGTCGCGCGTACACCGGTTTGAACGATTTCACCGTAAGCAATACTGTCGGCGACCTCGCTTTTGATCCATTCACGGCGAATACCGCCACGCAACGTCCAATCACCGATTTCCCATGACATCTGCCCGAAAAGCGCTTTGGTGGTGGTTTCGATGTCAGGTCCCATTTCGTAGGTCGTGCCGGTTTTTGTGTAGGTCAAACCATTGAGGGTGTACTGGTCGCCACGCTGTCGGGAGCGTTCGTGATCGTAGTCGGCGCCCCACACCAGATTACCCGTGGCATTGCCAATGGCTGGAAGCGCCGAATCAATGGCTGCACGCAGGCCGTAGACATCCTGCACGCTGTTGTTGTCGGCGATGCCGGCCTTGCCCCGCGACAGGTCCGGAAAAAACAGCGCGTCGGCCTTGCGCCAGTAGCTTTCCAGTTGCAGACCCTGGCTGTAGAAGTCCTTGTCGGTGTAATTGAGGTTGACCGCCTGATTATGGGTGTAAGGCTGGTCGCCCAGTTTCAACCCTTTGACCGCCACGGCTTGCTGCCGGTTTTTCGGATCCTTGGTGTAGTCGGTGTCTTGTTGGTCCTTGTAGTTCTGCAGAGACAGGCTGAGTTTCTTGTCAGCATCCAGCTCATACCCGAATCGACCTTGCAGGTCATAGGTTTCGGTGTCCATGTTGCTGCCCTGGGACGTGTCCTGAGGGATACGCTTGCCGCTGCCGTCGTATTGGTCGTTGCGCTGGGTCAGGTCGGCGGACACGTACCAGTCCAGCGCATCCCTGCGCCCGGTCGCGCTCTGGAAGACTTCATAGGCCAAGCCTTTTGCATTGAAGTGGTTGCCGCTGGTCAGGCCCAACTTGCTGCTATAGGCGATGTCCTGACCCTGATTACGCTTGGTGATGATGTTGATGATGCCGCCTGAGGCACCGGCACCGTAGACGCTGCTGGCGCCGGAGATCACTTCGATGCGTTCGATGCTCGCCGGCGCAATGCTGTTGAGCTGACGAAAATTATCGCGCGTGGCGTTCTGTGACACGCCATCGATCAGCACCAGCATGTTGCGCCCGCGCAGGGTCTGCCCAAAGTTGCTCATTCCGCCGCTGGAAGGTGCAAGGCCGGGAACCAGTTGCCCGAGAATGTCGGAGACCCGACGACCTGCGCCGCTCTGCTCGCGGACCTGCTGTTCATCGATGACCTGAACGGAGCCAGGAATCGAGGCAATGCTCACTTCGTTGCGTGTAGCGGAAACTACGGTGGCCTGGAGGTCCAGGGTGCCGGGCGGCTGCTCGATCTCCTCGGCGAGGCTGGAGGGGCTGAAAGCGCCGAGCAGGGGAATGAGGTACGACAGTCTGGATTGGGTCATGTTGTGGTCTTTTTTTATGATTGAAGTGGTAGAAAGCGTTTTGATGCCGGGTGCTGAGGCGAGCTAACGAATCCAGCGAATCCCGAGAGCAGCCAGTGCGTAAGCCACCGCCACCAGCCAGAAACTGTGAGCCAGACCGATCACACCCATGCCGACGCCGCCGACAACAACGCCTAGCAAGGCACCGGCTTTTGCCGCGCTGTTGCCAAGGCCCAAGGCGAAACCGAGTTGATTTGGGGTGACGGTGCAGGCGATCAATGCATAAGCGACGGGAAGCAGGGCGCCTTGCCAGATGCCCCAGATGAGCCGACTGACGAGAAAACCCATCCATTCGTTAGCCAATGCTGTCGCGGCGAGCGTCAGGGCGCACAGCCAGGCCACACCTTCGATAACGCGCAAGGTTTGAGCCGGCGCCCAACGATCGAACAAGCGCCCCCACATCGGTGCGGACAGCGCAAGGGTCGCGGCGCTTGCCGCGTAAGTGGCCCCGATCAGCCAATTGGGTGCTTGTAAAATGTTGGCGACATACAGGGCGTAAAACGGCTGAGGAATCGTCTTCGCGGCCTGGATCAGTACGATCACCAGCAGCATTGAGACGAGCCAGCCTTTGGGCAGAGGCATTGACGCAACGGGTTTTTCACGCGCCCTGCGAGTCGTGTCGGCAGGCAGGAGAAGGCTGCCCGCGACGCAAACGAGGCACACCACTGTCGCGCCATAGCAGAGAAGGGCAAACCCCGAGACGTCCATCAACCATCCGCCTGCAATGGGGCCGATTAACGAACCGACAGCCGTCGCTGACTGCAAGCGGGCAAGGGTGTGACCGCGTCTGTACCCGTCGCAGAAAGCCAGTGCATAGGCTTGGGCGGCGGCGAGAAAACCGGCCAGCGCGCCTTGCACCACGCGTAGGCCTACCAGCCACAATGGATCGACGATAACGGCCGCCAGGCCTTGGCATAGCGCGAGTGCCAGCAGTGCGCGGATGATCATCGCCTTGTGCCCGGTACGATCTCCCAATCGGCCCCACACGGGCGTCATCACCATGGCTGCGAGCATCGGGCCGGCGTAGACCAGTGTTGATAACAACGAGGTGTAGCCGACATCCTCTGGCCCGAGTAGGTGCTGGATCTGCAAGGGCCAGAACGGGCCGCTCATTTCCATGGCGCCCATGGAAAAGAACTGGATGCTGATCAGCAGTGGCAGCGCCCGCCCGTCAGCACGCATGTGTGCTTGATCGCAATGGATTGTTCAAGCGCCCGACGATATCGGTGTGACAGTCGAGCAAACGCATGCGCATAAACGATTTGGCTGGCCAATCCTGTTCCAGCAAGGCGAGGCGCTCGGTTTCCCAACGCTGAGGTTCAATGTGCTCGCGCAAGGTATCGAAGCAATGGGTAACGTGAGTGGCCATCCGCTCCCAAAGCAGCCGTTCAGGCACGTTCCAGTGTCGGGCGCACAGCAACGCCAGCTCGCCCAGGTGGCACATGAAGGTGGTGTGCAGAAGTTTTTCGCGGACAAAGCCGGGGTCGTCGTAGAGGGTCATTTTCGGGGCATGCAACAGCAGGTCGATACCCTTTGCGTGCAGCGTCTGGCGATGGATACGAACATCGCCAAAGTCGCGCAGCAGCAGTCGGCTCAACTGTCCGTCAGCGCCCATCACCATGAAGCTGTTTTGCTGGTGCGCTTCGAACGCTATGCCGTACAGGAGGTACATACCCAGCAACCCCGGTACGGCAATCGACACGTAGTCATTGAAGAACGCAAGCATTGCCTCGCTGTCGTCACTGCCCTGAGCCAGTTGGACCCAGTCACGCAACAGCGGTCGTTCGAACTCATCGACGGCGAACAGACTACCGACCGGAACCGCCAATTCACCGGTTTGAATCAAGGTATGCGGGTTGTCGCGGTACACCACGGCCAGATGTCGGGAACGTTCGTCATCGGCTGGCTGAGGTGAGTAATGAACACCGATTCGCTCCGGGACGATGTTCAGCTTGCGGCGTATATCTGGCTCCAGATCCAGAATGTGCAGAAGCAATTGGCTGATGCGTGGGCCCATCCTGGCCGAACGCGCAGAGACGGTGCGCTGCACGCTGGTCAGGCGTAATGACACCGGTAATTTGACCATCGGCGCTGTTTGGCTCGCCTCCGGTAATACCGTGCGAAAGGACATGGTCGGGTGGGCAATGAACGCAACGATGTCGGTGATTACCAACAGGTTATCGGCGAGTGCCTCCGCGAAGGTGTGGGGCAGTTCCTCTTGCGCCTGCCAGGGATGAGCGGGCAAGGGGAGGTAGTCCTCGGACTTGAGCCCCATTTGCTCCAGATGTTGATGGAGTTGCTCGCAGGCCTGGGGGAAGTGAGCGTGCCACCACTCCCGATAATCGGGAGTACCGTCCAGTGCTTCGACATGGGCGGCCCCCCGGTGTAACGCGCAAAGGACAATCGCAACACTCGCGTCGAATTCCGGGGACAGTGCAATGACCTGCGTGGCGCTCAAGCCCAGCTTGGTTTTGTAGTTCGGATGCCAGGGATGGCCAAGCGTGCCCCATTGCTCGAGCAGTAACGTCGGAATCTCTGAAGCTAGGCCGGCTTTAAGCCAGCCCAAAAAATTGCCGTCGTGTTCGGTGTCAATTTCCTCTCTTAAACGCTCAGTCCATTTGTGGTGAAACGCCAGGCATAGGGTGTCATTGCGCAGGCTGTCCTCCAGTTCCGTGGACAGGCGTTCGAGTACGTTGGCGCAGGGGGCGGGGGAGAAGTGAATACTGAGCTGCGCGAGCAGTTCGCCGGGCGTCAGGATTTTGTGGGGCAAATGACCGGCAGGGAAAAGGGTGACACTGCCGCGCAGGTCCCAGCTGTCCATTCCTGCACCGGTCAAATGATCAAAGCAAAGGTGCGCGTCATCTCCAATGGGCAACCAGCAACGACCGACATCGTCGTAAGTGCAAATATCAGGGTTGATCAGTTTCTCTCGAAACAACGCCTGCATCAGGCGCTGAAAGCTCCGTTGAGTGGCGGGTTCCAGCGCTTTGATCAGATGAACGAGCGTAATGCGATGGCCCTGAAACGCTTCTGTTTCGAGGGCCTCACTCCAGTGCGTGAGCAATTGCTGCTGTAGTTGCGTGTAGGCGCGCATTGAGTTCGACTCCTTGTCGACAGTCGTTAGCTGAAAGCGCGCAAAGAGTATTATTTTCGAAAACAATGGTAATGAAGACGATTCCTATTATCGTGTAGGAGGCTTCCTGTTCATACGTTTGGTAACGGTTTGCTCAAGCTGACATACCCTTCACCCACCTTCTGCGCGTACTCCACCAGCACCTGCTGACACAACGCCACAATCTCCTCGACCCATTCCACGCCCACCCGCCACGACACCACCACCTGCAAGTTCGGTGGCCGTTGATCAATATTCAACAGCGTCAGTTCACCCCGCGCCAATTCCTCGGCGACCAGCACCGGCGGCAATGCACCGATACCAAAGCCATCCCGCAGCAAGCGGGTGATGGCGGACACCGAATTCACGCAGTTCAGCCGCGGTGCCATCACTCCATTCGCTTGCATCAGGCTCAAAATGTCCTGATGCGGGTGGGAGTTTTTCGAGTAGGTGATGATCCGTTCTCGCGCGAGGTCGGTGATGCCCGAATACTCCCGGTTGTAGAGGGAGTTGCTGGCCGCGATCCAGCCAATGGGATGACTGGCCAGCTCCAGGCTGCGCACGCTTTCCTGGCGCAGCAGGTCGGTTTGCAGGATCACGTCGAGAAAGCCTTTTTGCAGCTGATCGCAGAGGTTGAGCGAGGTATCGGCCACCAACTCGATTTCCACCAGCGGATAGTGGTCCGTCATCTGCGCCACCAACGGGCTGAGCCAGGTGTGAATCACCGTGTCCATCACGCCGATGCGGATCCGTCCGACTTTG
The DNA here is from genome assembly GCF_010095445.2 of Pseudomonas sp. TNT3. Lineage (GTDB taxonomy): Bacteria > Pseudomonadota > Gammaproteobacteria > Pseudomonadales > Pseudomonadaceae > Aquipseudomonas. The sequence goes on along the minus strand of NZ_WFGV02000004.1, from coordinate 105,097 downwards.
CAGGAGCGGGTCTCGATCGAGTGCTTGAGCGCCTGCATGGTGTCCATCATCTGCTCGGCGTATTCGAGCACTTTCAGGCCTTCGGGCGTCAGGCTGACGCCGCGAGAATCGCGCAGAAACAGTTTCACGCCAAGCTCGGTTTCGAGCACCGCGATCCGGCTGGAAATCGATGCTTGAGTGGTGAACAGCTTGTCTGCCGTCAGGCGGAAACTCTTGAGTCGGGCAACCCAGACAAAGGTCTCAAGAAACTTCAAGTTCATGGAATCAACTCGCAGGCTTAAACCGGGGGGATAAATTTTTCTTATGCCTAAGGCGGGTTTTTATTAGTTGGACGCAGTAGGGGCGGGCGTCCAAAAATCGACGCATCCGGTTCCCACGATAGGCGTCGTCGGGGCTCAGAACAATACCAATAAAATTTGCGCGGAGATTCGCCATGAGTGCGCCCGACACGCTCGATACCCCCAAGGCCACGGCTCGCCCGGGACCCTTCGACTGGTATCACAACATCAATCAGCAGGAACGTCGCACCTTCTGGAGTTGCAAGATCGGCTATGGCCTGGACGGCATGGACACCCAGATGCTCAGCTTCGTGGTGCCCACCCTGATTGCCATGTGGGGCATTACCACCGGTGAAGCCGGGCTGATTCACACCAGTACCTTGATCGCTTCGGCCATTGGCGGCTGGGTGGCGGGGATCCTGTCCGATCGCATCGGTCGCGTTCGCACCTTGCAGCTGACGGTGCTGTGGTTCGCGTTCTTCACCTTCCTCTGCGGCTTCGCGCAAAACTACGAACAACTGCTGATCAGCCGCACGTTGATGGGCTTCGGTTTCGGCGGCGAATGGACCGCTGGCGCGGTGTTGATGGGCGAAGTGATTCGCGCCAAGGACCGCGGCAAAGCGGTGGGCATGGTGCAATCGGGATGGGCGCTGGGTTGGGGGCTGACGGCGATTCTGTATGCGCTGCTGTTCTCGGTGTTGCCGCCGGAAGATGCCTGGCGCGCGTTGTTTATCCTGGGGATTGTGCCGGCGATCTTCGTGATTTTCGTCCGGCGGCTGGTCAAGGACCCGGAAATCTACCGCGAAGCCAAGGCTAAACAGGTACCGGGCAATCAGGCGAAGTTTTACGAGATCTTCGCTCCGGGCATCCTGTTCACCACGATTCGCGCTTCGGTGCTGACCACGGGCGCACTCGGCGGTTACTACGCCATCACCTCCTGGTTGCCGACTTTTCTGAAGAATGAGCGAGGGTTGAGCGTGCTGGGTACGGGCGGTTATCTGGCGATGGTGATCGTCGGCTCCTACGTCGGCTATGTCATCAGCGCGTATTTGACTGACATCCTCGGCCGCAAGAAAAACTTCATTCTGTTTGCCGTCGGCTCTTTCACCATTGTGCTGCTCTACACCCAGTTGCCCGTCAGTAATGGCGTGATGCTCTGGCTGGGCTTCCCGCTGGGCTTTTTTGCCTCGGGGATTTTCAGCGGCATGGGGGCGTTTCTCACGGAGCTGTTTCCGACACGGATTCGCGGTTCAGGCCAGGGCTTTTGCTACAACATCGGCCGGGCGCTGGCGGCATTGTTTCCGCTGTTGATCGGCTTGCTTAGCCAGAAGGTGCCGTTGAGCGTAGGCATCGGGGCATTTGCGGCGGTGTCCTACGGGGTGGTCATACTCGCGGCATTAAGTCTGCCGGAAACACGTGGCAAGCAATTGGATGCGCAGTAATCTGCCTGCATCTGAAAAGAATAAAGCCTACAGGAGTGTTCACCGTGAGCCGCCTGCTATTGAACTGCGACATCGGCGAGAGTTTCGGCAACTGGACCATGGGTATGGACGCCGAGGTCATGCCCTTCATTGATTGCGCCAACATTGCCTGCGGCTTCCACGCCGGCGACCCGAGCATCATGCGCAAGACCGTCAGCCTCGCCGTGAGCAATGGCGTGCTGATCGGTGCGCATCCGGCTTATCAGGACCTGGTGGGATTTGGTCGGCGTTCCATGGCTTACACCGCCGAGGAACTGCAAGATATCCTGCTTTACCAGATCGGTGCACTGGATGGCATTTGTCGCGCTCAGGGCGGGCGGGTGAGCTACGTCAAACCCCACGGCGCGATGTACAACGACATGATGGCCAACCCCGCGCAATTGCGAGCGGTGCTGCAGGCGGTAGCGGCGTATGACCGGACGTTGCCGCTGATGCTGATGGCGACACGTGACAACAGCGTCGCGCAGCAGCTTGGCAATGAATACGGGATCACGCTGTGGTTCGAAGCGTTCGCCGATCGCGCCTACGACAGCGCCGGCAGGCTTGTTTCGCGTCAACAGCCAGGCGCCGTGCACCATGATCCGGAAAAAATCATCGAGCAGGCGCTGACCATTGCCCGGGGCGGCGACCTCACTGCCAGCGATGGCAGTGCCTTGCATTTGCAGGCCAACACCCTTTGCGTTCATGGCGACAACAGCAGTTCAGTCGCTGCCGTGCGACGTATCCGCGAAGCCCTCGATCAGCAGCGTGCGTCATGAAGCTGCGGGTGGAAGTGGTGGCGCTGGATTGCCTGATGGTCCGCCTGTTCGATGAGATCGCAGAGGCCAACATGCCCTGGATGCTCGCGGCCAGTGAAAGTCTGCGGACGGCGTTCGCCGGGCATCTGATCGACCTGGTGCCGTCCTACACAACCTTGATGGTGCATTACGACCTCAGCGCATTGAATCCGTCCCAGGCTCGGGAGCTGATCAGTGCCGCGTTGATCGATCTGTCACCCAACGCGCGCACCCGCGGCACCTGTCATGTATTGCCGGTCTGGTACGACCTGAGCGTCGGCCCGGAGTTGAACCTGTTATCGCAACGCAGCAGGTTGGCGGTGGCTGATGTAATCCGACGTCACAGCGAGCATGAATATCAAGTGTTCGCCCTGGGCTTCGCGCCGGGATTTGCCTTCATGGGGCTGGTCGAGGAAGTGCTGGCGGCGCCGCGTCTGGATACGCCACGCAAAAAAGTCGCGGCCGGCAGCGTGGGTATCGCCGAGCGGCAGACCGCGGCTTACCCGGTCGTATCGCCCGGTGGCTGGAACCTGATCGGCCGAACCCCGGCCAAATTGTTCGACCGTGAACGCGATGGCTACAGCCTGATGCAACCAGGCGATACGGTACGCTTCGAGGCGGTCAGTCACGCCGAGTTCCTCAACCTGGGTGGCGATGACACGCCACTGGAGGCACAGGCATGAGCCGTCTAACGATAGAAGCAAGCACACCGTTGTGCCTGTTGCAGGACGCGGGTCGGTTCGGCGTGCGGCATCTGGGTGTGACACAGGGCGGGGCGCTGGATTGGCGTTCAATGTCGTGGGCGAACTGGCTGCTGGGCAATGAGCTGGATGCCCCGGTGATTGAAATCACCCTTGGCGGGTTTACCGTGGTCGCGCAAGAGGATTGCGTGCTGGCGCTGGCGGGAGCGGACCTCGGCGCCCACGTGGATGGCGAGGCGCTGGCACCATGGCGCAGTTTCAGGCTGAACAAAGGTCAGCGCTTGCAACTGACTCAGCCGCTGCTTGGGGCTCGGGCTTACTTGGCGGCACCCGGTGGGTTTGATGCGCCGAAGGTATTGGGCAGCAGTTCAACTGTGGTTCGAGAGGCGCTGGGTGGGCCGGACGCAATGGGTCGGGCGCTGGCCAAGGACGCGCAGTTGAGTTATCGGGGGAGCTCGCTGTTGTTGCTGCGAGAGTTGCCGTCGACACATCGACCGGACTTCAACGAGAACCGGCCGTTGGACCTGGTACTGGGTGCGCAGATAGGCGCGTTCAGCGGGCAGAGTTCGTTCGACGCGTTCAACAATGCCTGGACCCTGGACAGCCGCGCCGACCGGATGGGCATTCGTTTGCTGGGAACGGCGCTGGAGTATCAGGGCAAGCCGATGATCTCCGAAGGCATCCCGCTCGGTGCCGTTCAGGTGCCGCCGGATGGTCAGCCGATTGTGCTGCTCAATGATCGGCAGACCATTGGCGGGTATCCACGACTGGGCGCGTTGACGCCGTTGGCGTTGGCGCATTTGGCTCAGTGTTTGCCGGGGGCGAAGGTGCGGTTAAGGCCGGTGGTGCAGGAAGTGGCGCATCGGGAGCAGATCGAGTATCTGAAACGGTTTTAACTGTGGCGAGGGAGCAAGCTCCCTCGCCACAATGTTATTTGGACAGGTACCGCATCCCTTCCTCCAACCCCCGCAACGTCAGCGGGTACATCTGATCATCGATCAAGTCCCTCACGATGTTGGTCGATGAGGTATAGCCCCACGTGTCTTTCGGGTAAGGATTGATCCAGATGACTTTCTTGTACTTCTCCATGAACCGCTGCATCCACACGTAACCGGCTTCTTCGTTCCAGTGTTCGACGCTGCCGCCGGCCTGAGTGATTTCATACGGCGCCATGGCGGCATCACCGATGAAGATCACTTTGTAGTCGGCACCGTACTTGTGCAGCAAGTCCTGGGTCGACGTGCGCTCGGAAGTGCGGCGCATGTTGTTCTTCCACACCGACTCATAAATGAAGTTGTGGAAGTAGAAGTACTCCAGGTGTTTGAACTCGGTCTTGCAAGCCGAGAACAACTCCTCGCAGATTTTCACATGGGCGTCCATCGAGCCGCCGATGTCAAACAGCAACAACAGCTTCACGGTGTTGCGCCGCTCCGGACGCATCTGGATGTTCAGCAGGCCCGCATCACGCGCGGTGTGGTCGATGGTGCCATCGATGTCCAGTTCCTCCGCCGCACCCTGGCGGGCGAATTTGCGCAGGCGTCGCAGCGCGACCTTGATGTTGCGCGTGCCCAGCTCGACCGAGTCATCAAGGTTTTTGTACTCGCGCTGATCCCAGACCTTGACCGCCTTGCCCTGACGTTTACCGGCATCGCCTACCCGAATGCCCTCCGGGTTGAAGCCACCGGAACCGAACGGGCTGGTACCGCCAGTGCCGATCCACTTGTTGCCACCGGCATGGCGTTCCTTCTGTTCTTCCAGGCGCTTCTTGAATTCTTCGATGAGTTTGTCCAGACCGCCCAGGGACTGGATCGCGGCCCGCTCTTCGTCGGTCAGGGAGCGCTCGAATTCCTTGCGCAACCAGTCTTCAGGAATCAACGCCTGAAGGTGGTCATCGAGCTTTTCCAGGCCATTGAAATAAGCACCGAACGCTCGGTCAAACTTGTCGAAATGCTTTTCGTCCTTCACCAGAATCGCCCGGGACAGGTAATAGAACTCGTCCATATCGGCGAAGGTCACGCGCTGTTTCAGCGCGTTGATCAGGTCCAGCAGCTCACGCACCGAGACCGGAACCTTGGCAGCACGCATTTCATTGAACAGGTTGAGCAGCATGGCGTGGGCCCTTATCGAGTGCCGCGACGGCTCATGAACGCCAGGCGCTCAAGCAATTGCACGTCCTGTTCGTTCTTCACCAAAGCGCCGGCCAGGGGCGGAATGGCCTTGGTCGGATCTCGTTCACGCAGCACCGCTTCGCCAATGTTGTCGGCCATCAGCAGCTTCAGCCAATCCACCAGTTCGGAGGTCGATGGCTTCTTTTTCAGACCCGGCACTTTGCGCACGTCGAAGAACACGTCCAGCGCTTCGCTGACCAGGTCTTTCTTGATGTCCGGGTAGTGGACGTCGACGATTTTCTGCAGCGTAGTGCGATCCGGGAAGGCGATGTAATGGAAGAAGCAACGGCGCAGGAAAGCGTCCGGCAGCTCTTTCTCGTTGTTGGAAGTAATGATGATGATCGGGCGTTTCTTGGCCTTGATGGTCTCGTCGATCTCGTAAACGTAGAACTCCATCTTGTCGAGTTCTTGCAGCAGGTCGTTCGGGAACTCGATATCGGCCTTGTCGATTTCATCGATCAGCAGGATCACCCGCTCGTCGGACTCGAACGCCTCCCACAGCTTGCCCTTTTTCAGGTAATTGCGAACGTCGTGGACCTTGTCCGTGCCCAGTTGCGAGTCGCGCAGGCGGCTGACCGCGTCATACTCGTACAGGCCCTGATGGGCCTTGGTGGTGGACTTGATGTGCCAGGTGATCAGCTTGGCGCCAAAGGATTCGGCCAGTTGCTCGGCGAGCATGGTCTTGCCGGTGCCTGGCTCGCCCTTGACCAGCAGTGGCCGCTCCAGGGTGATGGCAGCGTTGACCGCCAGCTTCAGGTCATCGGTGGCGACATAGGCCTGGGTGCCTTCGAACTTCATCGGGTAATCCTCGAACGGTGACGCCGACCTGGACGATGCAGGGCGGGGCGGGCTAATTCATTGTGATGCCCGACTATAACTCGCAGGCCAGTCGACTGTGAACGCAGACGGCTTATTCAGTCTCTGAATGGCGCGTCACTTCTTGACTTGGTTTTGTTGACTGGCCAGTATTGAGCTATCGCCATTTTGGCGATAGCTTTTTGGACATGTCTACCAAATACCGATTTCGCAATACGTATCGTATTCAACTGCGTGAGAAGGACCATCCACCGCCCCATGTGCATCTGACGGGTGGCGGGATTGACGTCATGGTCAGTCTGGAAACCGTCAAAGTGATGGCAGGCAAGGCGCCGCCTCTGATTATTAATGAAGCATTAGCGTGGGTCAGAGACCATCAAGTGCAACTGCTGGAGGATTGGAAACGATGTTACCCATGAAACGACCGCGCTTGATTTCAGTGAAGGTCTTGCCGGATCACCGCCTTCTACTGAAATTTATCGATGGTCAGCAAATGAGCCTCGACTTGAGCCACGATGTTCAGACCTATCCAGGATTGCGACCGCTGCAGGGAACTGCTTTTGAGGGTGCGATGCTGGGCGATGATGGCTGGAGCGTCGAGTGGCCTGAACCGGATATACAGATTGGCGCAGACACGTTGTATCTGGATGCGCTGGCGCAAAACGCCTCGGACGAAAATACCCGCATCTTCATCGACTGGCGTGCTCGCACCGGGCTGTCTCTCAATCAGGCGGCAGAGGCACTTGGAATCAGTGCTCGAAGTATCAGTCGCTACAGCAGCGGACGAGAGACGGTGCCACGTTCACTGGCGTTGGCCTGCCTTGGGTGGGATTTTTTGCAACAGCAATCCAGGTCAGCCCATGCGGCCGAGGACAGTGGCCGCTATACCGTCACACGCAAACCTTAACCCGCCTCCGGCTTCGGCCGCTCATACCGGGCATTGAACGCCTGGATGAATCCGTTGCGCAAAATCTGCAAAAACGCCTCAAACGCACTGATGTCCTGGCGATGCACGTTGCCGCTGAGCGGCACGCGCGTTGCGAACTGGTTCTTGACCTGGTTCTTCAGCACCGTTTCGGAGCCGCCGACAATGGCTTCCCAGATCGAGCGGAAAAGTCCTTTGTCCTTGTTCTCCACGTCCTGCTGCCAGTTGAAAACGTCGACGTCCTTTAACAACGGTTTTATATAGCCCTTGAGTTGCCCCTTGTTGGCCGTGGCTTCAATCACTACATCGCCGTGGCCGGCATTGAAGTCGAACTTGCCATAGGCCGACGCAAAGTCATTCATGCGCTTGAGTTCGATGTCCCTGGCCCGCAAGCGAAATTCAAAATCCTCAAAATTGCTTAACGGGTCGAACGTGGCGGTGGTTTCCAGCGGTGCATGCCCGAGCAACAGTGCCTTGCCTTCAAAGCGAGCGTCACGTTTGCCTTCTTTATCTACCACGTTGGTCAGGTTGTAGATGCTGGCATTCACCTGGGTCGCGTTCATGTTCACCGGCGGCTTGGAGTTGAAGTTGCGAAAACTGATCTTGCCGTCGTAGATCCGGACTTCGTCCAGGGTGATCGGCAACAGTTTGCTCAACTGAGCGCGCCAGTCGGTGCCCTGACCGGTCTGGGAGTTCTGTTTGTTGGCACCGCCGTCGACGAAGTTCACTTCGGGATTGAAGAACTGCGCCTGGGCCACCACCGCGTGGTCGGACCAGAGCGAGTGCCAGCTTACGGCCAGGTCGATCAGCGGCGCATTGACGAACGGTACAGGGACTTTGCCGTCAACCTTGACGATTTTAAGCCCGTTGATTTTGTAGGCGCCGCGCCACCACGCCAGGTCGACGTCGGTGATCTGGCCGCGGTAGTCGCCCATGTCCGCCAGCTTGTCGTTCAGGTAGTCGCGCACCAGATAGGGCAGGGCGATATGCAGCGCTATCAGCAGTACGACGAGGCCTGCGAGGGACCACAAGGGCCAACTGTAACGACGTTTCATGATGACAAATCTCCGGCGATGTAAAGCCATTGACTGTTCTTGTTACAGGACGTTCGACCTGACTGGACGACCACGAGCAACAGGCTTACCTTTGAGCGCTATTTCAACGCTGTACAAGGACCCAGCCATGAGCCGTATCTACGCTGACAACGCCCATTCCATTGGCAATACACCGCTGGTGCAGATCAACCGGATCGCTCCGCGCGGCGTGACCATCCTGGCCAAGATCGAAGGGCGCAACCCGGGTTATTCGGTTAAATGCCGGATCGGTGCCAACATGATCTGGGACGCGGAAAGCTCCGGGAAACTCAAGCCCGGCATGACCATCGTCGAACCCACCTCCGGCAATACCGGCATCGGCCTGGCCTTCGTGGCGGCCGCACGGGGTTACAAACTGATGCTCACCATGCCGGCGTCCATGAGTATCGAGCGCCGCAAGGTGCTCAAGGCTTTGGGTGCCGAGCTGGTGTTGACCGAACCGGCCAAGGGCATGAAGGGCGCCATTGAAAAGGCCGCCGAAATCGTGGCGAGCAATCCCTCCACTTACTTCATGCCGGCGCAATTCGAGAACCCGGCCAACCCGGCCATCCATGAAAAAACCACCGGGCCAGAGATCTGGAACGACACTGACGGTGCCGTCGATGTGCTGGTGGCTGGCGTTGGAACCGGTGGAACTATTACCGGCGTTTCGCGGTATATCAAGAATACCCAGGGTAAACCCATTATCTCGGTAGCCGTGGAGCCGGTCGTGTCCCCGGTGATCACGCAAGCGCTGGCGGGTGAGGAAATCAAGCCGAGCCCGCACAAGATTCAGGGCATCGGTGCTGGTTTTGTGCCAAAAAACCTGGATTTGTCGATTGTCGACAGGGTGGAGCTGGTGACGGATGACGAGTCCAAAGCCATGGCGCTGCGCCTGATGCAGGAAGAAGGGATCTTGTGCGGTATCTCCTGCGGTGCTGCCATGGCGGTGGCAGTGAGACTGGCTGAAACGCCGGAAATGCAGGGCAAGACGATCGTGGTGATTTTGCCGGACTCTGGCGAGCGCTACCTGTCGAGCATGTTGTTCAGTGATCTGTTTACCGATCAGGAAAATCAGGCATAGGAGCAAATGCCTTCGCTGGTGGAACGCGTTCTCTGTAGCAGCTGGCATTGAGGGTAGCAAGGTGCTGACTCAGGTCAGCCCCCGTTCAGTAATCCCGTGTTATGAAGTGCTTTGTTACGCAATCCTCAATACTGAATGTTGAATAAAGTGGGTTTTTCCCGAGGCCGGTAGTGATTATCATGGCCGGCTGCCACGTCGGGTAAATGGCGTAGCGCAGAGTTGCCTATTCTCAAGGAGTTGTTGATGACCTTTTCCTTTGCCGCGAAGGCGTCGCTGTTATTGTTGTTTTTGGGCAGCACCCTCTATGTGCATTTGCGCGGCAAGGCGCGATTGCCCGTCCTGCGACAGTTCGTCAACCACTCAGCGCTGTTCGCGCCCTACAACGCCTTGATGTATGTGTTCTCCGCCGTGCCGTCCAGGCCTTATCTGGACCGCAGTAAATTCCCGGAGCTGGACGTACTCAAGGACAATTGGGAAGACATCCGTGACGAAGCGATGCACCTGTTTGACGAGGGTTATATTCGCGCCGCGGAAAAGAATAACGACGCCGGTTTCGGCTCTTTCTTCAAGAAGGGCTGGAAGCGTTTCTACCTCAAGTGGTACGACAAACCACTGCCTTCTGCCCAAGCCCTCTGCCCGAAAACCGTGGCACTCGTCAGCAGTATTCCCAACGTCAAGGGCGCGATGTTCGCGTTGCTCCCTGGGGGCAGTCACCTGAACCCGCACCGTGATCCGTTCGCGGGCTCCCTGCGGTATCACCTGGGACTGTCGACGCCTAATTCCAACAGCTGCCGGATCTTCGTCGATGGTCAGGAATACGCCTGGCGCGATGGCGAAGACGTGATGTTCGATGAAACTTATGTTCACTGGGTCAAGAATGAAACCGAAAAGACTCGGGTGATCCTGTTCTGTGACATCGAGCGACCGCTCAGCAATCGGTTCATGACCCGTATCAACCGCTACATCAGTGGCTGGCTCGGCCGCGCCACGGCGCCGCAGAACCTGGATGATGAACGTGTTGGCGGGATTAATCAGGTGTACGCCTGGAGCAAGAACTCCAGCGACCGGTTCAGTGGCGTGATCAAACAGTGGAAGCGTCGTCATCCCAAGGCTTACCGAGTGCTGCGGCCAGTATTGGCGGTGGTGGTGCTGGTGGCGTTGGGGTATTGGCTGTTTGGATAAAGTCGAGCACAAAATAAAACCGCTCCCTGCGAGAAATACCATTCCCTCAGACGCGACACTTACCTGTGGCGAGGGAGCTTGCTCCCGCTGGGCTGCGCAGCAGTCCCCTGCTTTTCAGGTAAAAGAGCGGGGCCGCTTCGCGACCCAGCGGGAGCAAGCTCCCTCGCCACAATTAGCCTGTCGCGATTGAGTGAGCATTGATTGCAATCTGTGTCACCCACTGGTTATAGTCGCCGCTCGGTGTTCTCCAACCCGCCGTCCACTCATCAAATAAGATCAGTCCATGCCAGCTTCCTTCCTCAACGCGGTAGTCGATTCAGCGGTCAACGCTGGCGTCGTGCCGTGCGGGAATCAGCAGCCTGTGCAGATCAGTCATTACCCCCCACCTGTTCGTAGCACTCCGGTGTACGCAGTCGTATCACCGCCGGGCGTCGGCGTTTCGGGCTGATCAGCTTCGTCTTGCTGTTCCCCGCGCCCGCCTGAAAAAACCTACTGAACTTCAGCTCCGGCTGGATTGGCTTTTTGCCTGACTACAGGTGGTATTCATGTTTGTCCTTTCGAAAAAAACCGCGCTCGCGGCGGCGTCCACGAGCCTGTTCGTTCTGCTGTGGAGCAGCGGAGCGATCTTCTCCAAATGGGGGCTGGCCCACGCGTCACCCTTTGCCTTTCTGATCATTCGCTTCGCCATTGCCCTTTGTGGATTGGTGCTGCTGACGCCGTTGCTCAAACTGAAACTGCCCAAGGGCGGCAAGCCGATGTTGTATGCGATGGCCACGGGCGTGGTGCTGTTGGGGGCCTATCAGATTTTTTATCTGCTGGCCCTGGACCTCAAAGTCACGCCTGGCGTCATGGCGACGATCATGGGCGTGCAGCCGATCCTGACGGTGGTGATCATGGAGCGGCAGCGATCGATCAGCCGGATGTTCGGGCTGACGCTGGGGCTGGCCGGATTGATCATGGTGGTTTACCAAGGCATCGGTCTGGCCGGGATGTCGCTGGCCGGGATGGTCTTCGGCCTGTTGGCGCTGGCGAGCATGACGTTCGGTTCGATCATGCAAAAGCGCATCACTGAAAATCCCCTCGGCACGCTGCCTGTGCAATACCTCGCCGGCCTGTTGCTGTGCGGGATTTTCGTGCCGTTCCAGCCATTTCACTTCGAGCACAGCAGCGGTTTCATCGTGCCGGTGTTGTGGATGGGCTTGGTAGTTTCGGTGCTGGCGACGCTGCTGCTGTACCGCTTGATCGCTCGGGGCAATCTGGTGAATGTCACCAGTCTGTTTTACCTGGTGCCCGCGGTGACGGCGGTGATGGATTACCTGTTTTTCGGTAATCGGTTGGCGACGCTGAGCATGCTCGGCATGTTGCTCATCATCGTCGGGCTGGTGTTTGTGTTCCGCAAACCGGCATAAGAGAGCGCGAAGAAACCAGAAGGCCCGGAGTACTGCTCCGGGCCTTTTTTATTTGGTCAGCGCATGCTCGGCTCGCACCGAATTCATGAACGCCTGCATGGCCGATGATTGAATGCGATGCCGCCGGGTGATCAGCCCAAAAGGCGGCAGCCGCGCTTCGAACTTGATCGGCAACACCGCCAGCAAGTCTCGACCGGCATAATCCTCGACCACCGACACCGGCGTGACACCGAGCATGTCGGTCTGCTGAATCAACGACAGCAAGGTCATGATCGATGTGGTTTCGACAATGCTGCTCGGGATATCGACCCGCGCATTGTGGAACACCTGATTGATGATCGCGCGCATCGGGCTTGGCTGCTGCTGCAGCACCCAGGTCATGTTCTGCAATTCGGCCCAGCTCAGTTGTGTCTCTTTTGCCAACGGATTATGCGCGCCAGCGATGACGCACAACGCCTCTTCGCCGAGGCTGTCGAACAGCAATTCTTCGGCCCGGGCACCCGCCGGAATCCGCCCCAGCACGATGTCCAGTTGATCCTGCAACAACGCCTGCACCAGCACGTCGCTGGTGTCGACCTGAATGCTCATGGACAACCGGGGATGGCTTTGTTTCAAGGTCGCGATGGTTCGCGTCAACAGCCCCGAGGCGAGCGCGGGGATCGCGCCGACAGCAACCCGACCCAGGTTGCCGGACTGCAGCGCCACCAGTTCTTCGCGCATGCCGCTGAGTTCGGCGAACACCATGCGGGCGTAATAGGTGACGGTTTCCCCGAACGGGGTTGCGCGCATGCCTCGAGGCAGACGTTCGAAGAGCTCGACGCCCAGCAGGTCCTCGGCTTCATGGAGCATCTTGGTTGCGGCGGGTTGGGTCATGCCGATGTGGTCAGCGGCGCGGCGCAACGAACCGAATTCCTCCAACGCGAGCATCAGCCGCAATTGGCGCAGACGCAGTCGACTGTGGATCACATTGGCTTCTGGAATTCGGGTCATGGGCTCGACTCGCAAAAAAGACTGCGGCAAGCCTGACAACAAATGTCAGGCGTTGCCAGCATTGCTGTGTCACAGCACCGATTTTGGTTTGGCGACAGCGGGTTTGCGCAAGCCCATCAGGGTTTGCAACGCCTTGGAAATCAGTGGCCAGAACAGCATCAGCAGCGCCGCCGTCGTCAGGCAACCCACCAAGGGGTTGGACCAGAAAATCCCCAGTTGTCCGTCTGAGAACAGCATCGACTGACGGAACGCATCTTCAGCCTTGTCCCCCAGAACAGCGGCCAGTACCAGTGGCGCAATCGGGTAACCGAGCTTCTTGAACAGGTACCCCAGCGCACCGAAGCCCAGCATCAGCACCACGTCGAAGAACGAGTTGTGCACCGAGTACGCGCCAATGGTGCAGACCATGATGATGATCGGCGCAATGATGGAAAACGGGATACGCAGGATCGAAGCGAACAATGGCACCGTGGCCAACACCACGATCAGGCTCACGACGTTACCCAGGTACATGCTGGCAATCAGTCCCCAGACGAAATCGTGCTGCTCGACGAACAGCGTCGGCCCAGGGTGCAGGCCCCAGATCATCAACCCGCCAAGCATCACTGCTGCCGTGGCAGAGCCGGGAATGCCCAGGGTCAGCATCGGCAGCAGGGCACTGGTGCCCGCCGCATGGTCAGCGGTCTCCGGAGCAATCACCCCTTCAAGTTCACCCTTGCCGAAGTTGTCGCGGTTCTTCGAGAAGCGTCGCGCCAGGCTGTAGCTCATGAACGATGCCGCCGTCGGACCGCCAGGCGTAATGCCCATCCAGCAACCCACCAGCGTGCTGCGCAAAATGGTCCACCAGTAACGCGGCAACTTGGCCCAGGTGCGCAAGATCACCATCGGTGTAATGCGTGCGTGCTCGCCGCGAAACACCAGGCCTTCCTCGACGGTGCAGAGAATTTCACCGATACCGAACAGGCCGATTACCGCCACTTCGAAACTGATGCCGGTCATGAGGGCCGGTTGATCGAAAGTCAGGCGCAGGTTGCCTGACACCGTGTCCATGCCAACTGCGGCCATGGCGAAACCGATCATCATGGCGACCACGGTTTTCAGCGGCGGATTTTTGCTCATACCAATGAATGTGCAGAACGCCAACAGGTACACCGCGAAGAACTCCGGCGAACTGAAGGACATGGCGAATTCGGCAATGCGCGTCGACAAAAAGGTCAGCAGCAAAACGCCAGCCAGCGCGCCGATCAGTGCCGAGCTGAACGCTGCGGTCAGGGCTTCAGCGGCGCGACCTTCACGGGCCATCGGATAGCCGTCGAAGGTGGTCGCCACCGATGAGGGCTCACCGGGAATGTTGAACAGGATCGAGGTGATCGAGCCGCCAAACAGCGCGCCCCAATACATGCACGACAACAGGATGATCGCCGAAACCGGCGACATGGTGAACGTCAGCGGCAACAGCAGCGCCACGCCATTAGGGGCACCGAGACCGGGCAACACACCGACCAGAATGCCCAGCAGCACGCCGATCACCATCAGGCCGATATGGCCCGGGGTCAGGATCAGGTTCATGCCTTGCAACAGGGAATCGAACTCGCTCATTTGAAAGATCTCCCGACCTGGGCAATCCAGTCGCCCATCGGGCCGGCATCCAGCGGGACCTTGAACCACAGTGCGAAAATCAGATAGCTGGCAAGCACGGCACCGAGGGATACGGTGGCGATCATCAACTTGCTGTAGGGCTGGGTACGGACCTTGTCACGCCACATGAACCAGGCGATGAAACAGGCTGAGGCGACATAAATGCCCGTCAACGGCATGGCCGCCACGAACAGCGCAATCGGGATAAACACCGATATCACTTGCTTGAACGCGCTACGGCTGACGAATGAAATGCTCAGGGCTTGCCAGCGCACCAGGGTCAATACGCCGTTGCCCACACTGGCCGCGCTCAACATCAGGCCGATGTAGAAGGGAAAGTAACCCGGCTCGGGGCCGGAATCGCCCCAGCCGATACCTTGTTCGATACTGCCAAACATCACCACCGCGCCGATCAGCGTGGTGAACAATGTCAGGCCGAGTTCGACCCAGCGGGTGCCGACCAGCGCGGGTGAATCCGAAGAATGAGACATGAAAGCACCTCCAGAAGGTGACGGCCGTGCGCAGGCGGACGGCCGTGGGCAACTCAGTTTTTCAGCCAGCCGGCTTCCTTGAACACCGGGGTCACGCGAGCGGTGTCTTTTTCAATGTAGGCGGTCAGCGGCTCGCCCTCGAGGAAGGTCGGCACCAGAGCGTTCTGTTTGACGTACGCCTTGAACTCAGGCGTCTCGGTGACTTTGCGCATCAACTCGACATAGAACGCGCGCTGTTCGGCGGTGACTTCGCCAGGCATGAACACGGTGCGCGGGAAGCGGTACTGATCGACCCCCAGGCCTTCTTCATGGCACGTCGGGACATCGGCCCACGACTTGTCGCCAGCGACTTTCTCGGTGTAGGCCATGCGCTCTTTACTGAACACGCAGAGCGGCTCGACCTGATCACCACGCCATTGGCTGATGCTTTCGCTGGGATTGTTGACGTTGGCGGCGATGTGTTTGCCGGCCAGTTGAGTGGCTGCTTCACTGCCGCTTTTGAACGGGATGTACACCAGTTTGCTGTTGGTGGTCTGGTTCAGCAGGAGGGTGAGGGTCTGGTCGACATCCTTGGACTGACTGCCGCCCATGCGCAGGTTTGACGGGTCAGCCTTGACGGCTTCATAGAATCCTTTGGCGTTCTTCCAGGGCGCGCCTTTGTAACTCCAGAGGATGAAGTCGTCCTCAGCCACTGCGGCCACGGGTGTCAGTTCCTGCCATTGATAACCGAGCTTGGACACCAGGGGCAGCAAGTAGATGTTGTTGGTACCGATCACCAGTTTGTCGGGATCGCCTTTGTTCATTTTCAGGTCGAGAAAGGCTTCGGCGCCATTGCCGCCACCCTTGTTGAGGACGATGGTATTAACGTCGAGCAGTTTGTGAGTGGTGATGATCGACTGGATCAGACGGCCGAGCTGGTCGGTGCCGCCACCAGGACCGCCGGCGACGACGATTTCGACGTTCTTGTCCGGTTGCCAGGCTGCGTGAGCGAGTGCAGGAAGGGCGCCGGCGGCGACCAGTGTGCAGCCAAGAAACAGACGGGACGTACGACGGACGAATGCATTTCGCATGGAAGGGCCTCGTTTTTGTAGTTGTTATGAGTGACTTGTCTGCGCTCGAAAGCCGCAAGCCTGGTCCGAGTGTGGGAAGGTGTTTGCCTCGCGTCTAGTCAAAACAATACATACACCGATAGCCTGGGGTTATAGGTGCCAACATCAAAAATGACAGTTTTCCCCCAGCGCTTTGTGCCAGAGCGTTTTGCGATGAAAAGCTCTTCAGACGCGAGGCAGTGAAAGCCCGGTGAAAGCAGGGTATGCAATAACCCAAGGCTATCGCCTGATTTCAAGTATTGATTAGACGGTTATCACCGGGCCTTCGATAGTGCTCACCAGACGCCGTATACACGGTGTCGTTGCATCCACAAAAATAATAAACAGAGGTACGCACCATGGCTCGTCCCAGTGCTTCCCTGCATCTGCCTGGTGCAGATGTTCAGTCAGCGACAGTGACTGCGGCAACACCGCAGGCGACCATTCGCACCGCCAGCAATGTGCGCTGGAAAATCTTCGCGATTGTTTTCGCCTTGACCATGGTCAACCTGATCGACCGGGTGTCGTTGTCCATCGCGATGCCGACCATCGCCCATGAATTTTCCCTGTCACCGAGCATGCAAGGGCTGATTCTCAGCAGTTTCTTCTGGGCGTATGCCTTGCTGCAGATTCCTGGCGGCTGGCTGATCGATCGCTTCGGTCCGCACCGCGTCATCAGCTGGTCCACCGGGTTATGGGGCACCTTTCAGGTGATCGCGGCATTCGCTACGGGAGGGCTGTCATTGTTGTTCGCCCGGGTTGCCCTGGGCGCCGCAGAGGCACCGTTGTTTCCCTCCGGCGGCAAGCTCATCTCCTTGTGGCTGGCCCCGAGCGAGCGCAGCCGTGGCGCAGTGCTGATGGACAGTGGCAGTCCATTGGGTGTGGCGGTCGGCGGGTTGATCATTGCCTACCTGATCGCTTCGCTGGACTCCTGGCGCCTGGCCTTTGTGATTGCCGGCATCGCGACACTGGTGCTGGCCTGGGTGGCGCAACGTTACCTGCGCGATGACCCGGCCACGCACCCGCAGGTGAACGCCGAAGAGCTTGAGAAGATCAACGCCGGCCGCGCCACCCCAGCCGCTGAAGCCGCGCGCATTCCGGTCAAAGGCCTGGGCATTGCCGCGCGTTCCCTGAGCGGATTGCTGATCGGTCGCGCCAGCTGGGCGATGGTGTATTTCGGGCTGCTGACCTGGGGGCCAAGCTACCTGGCACAGGCCCGCGGGTTCGATATCAAAGGCATCGGCGCCGCCACCTTCGTGATCTTTGTGTGCGGCGCATTGGGTTCGTTGACCGGTGGTTTCCTCTGCGACGGCCTGATCCGCAAGGGCGTCAGCCGAGGGGTTGCGGTCAAGAGCCTGCTGGCGTTTTCCGGTCTGGTGGCCTTGGGTGCGTTCCTGTTGCTGCCGACCCTGAGTGATCCTTTTGCGGCCGTGGCGTTGTTGGCCATGACCGCGTTTTTCTTGATGTGGGGCAGCCTCTATTGGAGCTTTCCAGCGTTGCTGGCCGCGCCGGCACGGGTCGGTTTGATCGGCGGCGTGATGAACATGGCGGGCAGCACCGGCGGCATTGCGGTGCCGATTCTGGTGGGCGTGATCCTGCAGATGTCAGGCGGTTTTGCGCCGGTCCTGGGTTTCTTTGCGGTGTGCTCGGCAATCTTCGTGCTGGCTACGCTGTTCATCAGTCTTGATGAGGTGCGTCATGGGTGAGTTGTGGAATGGCCCGATCATCGATGCCCATCATCATTTCTGGGACCCTGCGATCAATGACCATCCCTGGCTCGCCCCGGAGGCCAATATTGCGTTTCGCTACGGCGACTACAGTGCAATCAAGCGTCGTTATTTTCCCGACGATTACTTTGCTGATGCCGGTCCTCATCACGTCGTGCAAACGGTGTACATCGAGACCGAGTGGAACCCGCAGGACCCGATTGGCGAAACCCGTTTCATCGAGGGCCTGGCCGCTCGTTATGGCGTCCCCAATGCGATCGTGGCGCAAGCCTGGCTCGATCATCCGGACGCCATCGCGGTCCTGACCGAACAGGCCGCATTCAAGTGCGTACGCAGCGTGCGTCACAAGCCTGGCGGACCGACGATGCCAGAGCAGGTGGGTCATGTGCGCAGCTTGATGAGTGATGAGCGCTGGCGTCGCGGTTATGCCGCGCTGGAAGGTCTGGGGCTGCATTTTGATTTGCAGTCACCCTGGTGGAACCTGCACGAGGCCGAACGCCTGGTCCGGGATTTTCCTCGCACCACGCTGATTCTCAACCACGCCGGGTTGCCCAATGACCGTAGCGCCGAAGGCTTGGCGGGGTGGCGTCTGGCGATGTCGCGACTGGCCCAGTGGCCCAACGTGCAGGTGAAGGTTTCCGGCCTCGGCCAGGCCGGCCAGCCTTGGCGCGCCAAGGACAACGCCTGGATCGTGCGCGAAGTCATTGCCATGTTCGGTACCGATCGAGTGATGTTCGCCAGCAACTTTCCGGTGGACAGCCTGTGCGGTTCGTTCGATGACATTTACAGCGGATTCAAATCCATCGTGGCTGATCTGCCGAGCGCCGATCAGCAACGACTTTTCTACAGTAACGCGCAGCGGGTTTATCGCTGCGAGCCTTGCGCCATTGAGCGGACATGGCCAGAACCCTTGAGGAGTGAAGCATGAACAAGACAACCATCGCCATGGTCCTGGGTGACCCGGCGGGCATCGGCCCGGAACTGATCGCACGCCTGCTCGCGGAGCCTGCCGTGCGCAGCCAGGCGAACGTGATTTTGATTGCTGACGAGGCGGAAATGCAGCGCGGCATGCGCATTGCCGGCGTGGAGTTTCCCTACCGTCGTGTGGCGTCGCTGGAGCAGTTGTCGTTCACCGATGACACGCCGTTGTTCTACGATTTTCGCGGCGACACCCTGGGTGAGTTTCCCCGCAGTGAAGCCAGCGTCATCGGTGGTCGCTACAGCCTCGATACCCTGGAAAAAGCGCTGCGCCTGACCGAGGCCGGGACCACCGATGCCGTGCTGTTCGGGCCACTGAACAAGACCTCGCTGCACATGGCTGGCATGGCGCATAACGACGAGTTGCACTGGTTCGCCGAGCTGCTGGATTTCCACGGGCCGTTCTGCGAATTCAATGTGCTCGATAATCTCTGGACGTCGCGGGTCACGTCCCATGTGGCCTTGTCCGAAGTCCCGGGCATGTTGACTCAAGCGCGCGTAGTGGAGGCGATCCAGCTGATCGACACCGCGCTCAAACGCAACGGCCTGGAAAAACCACGCATCGGCGTCTGCGGCTTGAACCCGCACAACGGAGACAACGGTTCGTTCGGTCGCGAGGAACTGGACATCATCGGCCCGGCGGTGCGTTCGGCGCAGGCACTTGGGATAGCGGCAGAAGGACCTTATCCGGGCGATACGATTTTCCTCAAGGTGCAGGGCGATGCCAGCGCCTTCGACGCGGTCGTGACCATGTATCACGACCAGGGCCAGATCGCGATCAAGTTGATGGGATTCTCCCGCGGCGTGACCGTGCAGGGCGGCCTGCCGATCCCGATCACCACCCCGGCCCACGGCACCGCGTTCGACATCGCCGGCCAGGGCAAGGCCAACGTCGGTGCAATCCGCCAGGCGTTCGAGATTGCCTGCCGGATGGGGACCAACAGCTACTGATTTTGCGATAACCGAACAACGCATCACTCTGTGGGAGCGGGCTTGCCCGCGATGACGGCAGTGCAGACACCTTGCTGGTGTCTGTCAGACCGCTATCGCGGGCAAGCCCGCTCCCACAGTGGTTTGTGTATGCCCGATAACCTCATCTAAATGAAAACCCGTCGTTGCGATCACCCCAGGTTATCGTCGGATACGCATAAGTGATTATCCGCCACCCCCTGGCGCTGGCTACAGTCGGTCCATCGAATGCCTGGAGCCTGCGATCCAAGCGGCTTTGCGCACACGACCCAACAATGACAAGAATCCGGCAGCGCAAGGAAACTGTATTCATGAAAATCAAAGCGATCCGTACCCGCGTTTTCGAGTGGAAAGGCAAAGTCGTTCCCCCTCAAGCGCACTTCTGCACCAATGCCAGCGACATCCTGTTCGAGCGTGGCGATGCCATGGGCTCGTTCCGTTTTCATGGTTGGCTGGTGGTGGAAGTCGAGACCGATACCGGTCTTGTCGGCATCGGTAACTGCGCCCTGGCCCCGCGTGTCGCCAAGGAAATCATCGACACTTACCTGGCCCCGATCGCCATTGGCGAGGATCCGTTCGACAACGAATACATCTGGCAGAAAATGTACCGCCAGAGCCACGCCTGGGGCCGCAAAGGCATCGGCATGGCAGCCATCTCGGCGATCGACATTGCCATCTGGGACATCATGGGCAAAGCCGTGAACAAGCCGGTGTTCAAGCTGCTCGGTGGACGCACCAAAGAAAAGATCTGGACCTACGCTTCCAAGCTCTACGCCAACGACAACCTTGACCTGTTCCTCGAAGAAGCCCAGGGCTATCTGAACCAGGGTTTCACCGCGCTGAAAATGCGTTTCGGCTACGGCCCGAAAGACGGCCCGGCGGGCATGCGCAAGAACATCGAGCAAGTCCGCGCGCTGCGTGAACTGGCCGGTCCTGACGTCGATATCATGCTCGAATGCTACATGGGCTGGACCCTGGAATACGCCCGTCGCATGTTGCCAAAGCTGGCCGAGTTTGAGCCGCGCTGGCTCGAAGAACCGGTGATCGCCGATGACATCGAAGGCTACATCGAACTGAAAAAAATGGGGATCATGCCGATCTCGGGCGGTGAGCATGAATTCACCTCCTACGGCTTCAAGGATCTGCTGGAACGCCGCGCCATCGACGTGATCCAGTACGACACCAACCGCGTCGGCGGCATCACCGCTGCGCGCAAGATCAACGCCATGGCTGAAGCCTGGTCGGTGCCGGTGATTCCTCACGCCGGGCAGATGCACAACTACCACCTGACCATGTCCACCACCGCGTCGCCGATGGCCGAGTTCTTCCCGGTATTCGACGTCGAAGTCGGCAACGAACTTTTCTACTACGTGTTCAAAGGCGAGCCGCAGCCGGTCAACGGTTACATCCAGCTCGACGACAACACGCCGGGCCTGGGCCTGGAAATTTCCGATGAATACTTGAGCGACTTCAACATCATCGAATGACCCCAATCCCTGACTTTCCGGAGGGCCGACATGCGCCTGATTCAATTTGAAAACTCAGCCGGCGAACGCCAGGTCGGCCTCGTCGATGGGGCACAGGTCCAGGTGCTGCTGAACACGCGCAGCACCCGTGAACTGGCACTCGCGGCGATCCGCGCCAATCGCAGCCTGCAAGAAGAAGCCGCAACCCGTGGCACCGTGCCGGGCCCGGATTACGCGCAACTGCTGCAGCAGGGCAACGTCCTGCCGCCGCTGGATCACGAAGACCCGGCCCATTGCCTGATCAGTGGCACCGGCCTGACCCATCTGGGCAGTGCATCGGCGCGGGACAAGATGCACCAGCAAGAAGGTTCGGTTGAAGCCGGCATGACCGACACCATGCGCATTTTCAAATGGGGTCTGGAAGGTGGGAAGCCTGAAGCCGGCCAGGTCGGGGCGCAACCGGAATGGTTCTACAAGGGCGACGGCAGCATCGTCGTGCGACCCGGTGCGGACTTCCCGGTGCCGCCGTTCGCCGAAGACGCCGGCGAGGAGCCGGAACTGACCGGCCTCTATGTCATCGGCGACGATGGCCTGCCGTACCGTGTCGGTTATGCCTTGGGTAACGAGTTCTCCGACCATGTGATGGAGCGACGCAATTACCTGTACCTCGCGCACTCGAAGCTGCGCTTTTGCGCCTACGGCCCGGAACTGCGTGTTGGTGAGTTGCCCCGGCATCTGGCCGGCACCAGCCGCATCAAACGCAACGGTGAAGTGATCTGGGAAAAGGAGTTTCTCAGCGGCGAAGACAACATGTGCCACAGCCTCGCCAACCTTGAATTCCATCACTTCAAATACGCCCAGTTTCTGCGTCCGGGGGATGTCCACGTGCATTACTTCGGCACCGCCACGCTGTCATTCGCCGACGGGGTCAAAACCCAGCCGGGTGACCGGTTCCAGATCAGCCTCGACGCGTTCGGTGCGCCCCTGGAGAACGGCATTGGCGAGAGCTCCCAACCGTTGGGCATCGGCCAGGTGCGCACACTCTGATCCTTGTAGGAGCGAGCTTGCTCGCGAAGGTCGTTCAGGCACAGAAGCTGTGTTGGACGTACCTTTTTCGCGAGCAGGCTCGCTCCTACAGGGTCTGCCATCGATCAAGGAAATGCCAAATGACCACGTTACTCGGACACAACTACATCGCTGGCCGTCGCAGCGCCAACGGGACGGTACAGCTGCAAAGCCTCGATGCAACCACTGGCGAGCCGCTGCCCGGTACCTTCTATCAAGCCAGCGAAGCGGAAGTGGACGCCGCCGCCAAGGCTGCAGCCGCTGCCTATCCGATCTATCGCAACGTCAGCGCTGAAAAGCGTGCGTTGTTCCTGGAGGCGATCGCCGATGAAATCGATGCGTTGGGTGATGACTTCGTCGCGACTGTTTGCCGTGAAACGGCATTGCCGGCGGGGCGCATTCAGGGTGAGCGCGGACGTACCAGTGGCCAGATGCGCCTGTTCGCCAAGGTCCTGCGACGCGGCGATTTCTATGGCGCGCGCATCGACCAGGCATTGCCCGAGCGCCAGCCATTGCCGCGTCCGGGTCTGCGCCAGTACCGCATCGCGTTAGGTCCGGTGGCCGTGTTCGGTGCCAGTAACTTTCCGCTGGCCTTTTCAACGGCCGGTGGCGATACCGCTTCGGCGCTCGCCGCCGGCTGCCCGGTGGTGTTCAAGGCGCACAGCGGGCACATGGCAACCGCCGAATGGGTGGCGGATGCAATCATCCGCGCGGCCGAACGTACCGAGATGCCTGCGGGCGTATTCAACATGATCTTTGGCGGTGGCGTCGGTGAGTGGCTGGTCAAGCATCCGGCGATCCAGGCGGTGGGCTTCACCGGCTCGCTCAAGGGCGGTAATGCATTGAGCCATATGGCGGCGACCCGACCACAGCCGATCCCGGTGTTTGCCGAGATGTCGAGCATCAACCCGGTGTTCCTGCTACCTGAAGCACTCAAGGTGCGTGGCGAACAGATTGCGGCGCAGCTCGCCGGTTCGGTGACCTTGGGCTGCGGTCAGTTCTGCACCAATCCTGGCCTGGTCATCGGCCTGCGTTCGCCGCAGTTCAGTCTGTTTCTGGAAACGTTTTGCGCGAGCATGAACCAGCAGCCGGCACAAACCATGCTCAATGTCGGCGCGTTGGGCAGCTACAGCCGAGGCCTTGCCGAATTGCACGAGCATCCGGGTGTGAAGCATCTTGCAGGCAAACCGCAGCAGGGAAATCAGGCGCAACCGCAAGTGTTCCAGGCGGATGTCGGCCTGCTGCTCAGGGGCGAAGAGTTGCTTCAGGAAGAAGTGTTCGGACCCACCACCATCGTTATTGAAGTAGAGGATCAGGCGCAGATGGCCGCGGCCTTGCAGGGCTTGCGCGGGCAGCTGACGGCGACGCTGATCGGCGAGTCTGACGAGTTGCTGGAATACCGTTGGCTGGCCGAATCGCTGCAGGAAAAGGTGGGGCGGATCCTGCTCAACGGCTATCCGACCGGGGTCGAGGTGTGCGAAGCCATGGTGCACGGCGGGCCGTACCCGGCAACGTCCGATTCGCGCGGGACGTCGGTCGGCTCGCTGGCCATTGACCGATTCTTGCGGCCGGTGTGCTTCCAGAATTACCCGGACGCCTTGCTGCCCGAGGCGTTGCAGAATGCCAACCCGCTAGGGATTCGGCGGTTGGTGGATGGGGAGGTGAGTCAGTCGGCTTTGTAGTGCCTGTACTGACGCCATCGTCGGAACGCCGCCCGGGGCAAGCCCGGCTCCCACAAGGTTTGAGGTCGAGCACAAGATTTGTGTGCACCACCAATCACTGTGGGAGCCGGGCTTGCCCCGGGCGGCGTTCCGACGATGGCGTCATCAGCAGCACTACATCTTTACTTGGTCGCCACCTCAACAGGCTTCACCACCGCCGGCTTCAACACCAGCCAC
Organism: Pseudomonas sp. TNT3; assembly: GCF_010095445.2. Taxonomy (GTDB): domain Bacteria; phylum Pseudomonadota; class Gammaproteobacteria; order Pseudomonadales; family Pseudomonadaceae; genus Aquipseudomonas. The sequence continues at coordinate 80,894 of NZ_WFGV02000004.1, read as the reverse complement.
AACGCCACCGCAATCAACACCCCGCCATAAATGTGCGCCATCGACAACGGCTCATCCAGCAACATCGCCCCCCACAACACCCCGAACGGCGGAATCATGAAGGTCACGGTCATCGATTTCACCGGACCGATGGACGTGAGCAGGCGGAAGTAAACAATGTACGCGAACGCCGTGCATCCCAAGCCTAGCCCCAGCAACGACAACCAGACATTCCAGCCACCCCAGCTCGCCGGCGGCTCGCTGATCACGCTGTAGCCGAACAACGGCAGCAGGAACAACGTCGCCCCCAGCATGCTGCCCAGCGCCGAAAGACGGCTGTCGAGGCCGCCGGCCTGATCCAGCCAGCGACGGGCGAGGAACCCGGCGAAGCCATAGCAGGTGGTAGCCAGCAGGCAGGCGAGGGCGCCCATCAGCAGTTGCAGGTCAAACGCCACCGGACCGGCACGGGTCAGAATGCCGACGCCAAACAGGCCCAGGAATACGCCACCCAGCTTGGCGCCGGTGAGTTTTTCACTGAAGAACAGCCCGCCAATCAACACCCCCATCAAGGGTGTCGTGGCATTGAAAATCGCCGAGTACCCGGCAGGCAGCACTTGCGCCGCCACGGAGTACAGCGTCGCCGGAATCCCGGAATTGATCACCCCGAGCAACATCACGGTCTTGAGTTTGCCTTTGAAATCCCAGCTGATACGCATCAGTCCCAGGATCACCAGCAGGCCGACGGCCGCGATCGATACACGGAAAAATGCGGTCGGAACCGTGCCAATCACCGGGGCGATGATGCGCATGAACAGAAAGCTCGCGCCCCAGATGGCGGCCAGCGACAGCAAACGGAAAATATCGACGGGGTTCACGGGGCATTCCTTCCTTGATGGGGACGGGAGTGTTGCTGAGTGAGTGGTCTGTCGCAACCGAAAAACGGGCATTTAATTAAAGCGGGGGGTGTGAGCCGATCACTGATCGCCAGACCCGCCTCTGACCCGCGTCGCAAGACGAAGCGGCCTTAAACCGTATCACCGCAAAATTGCGCTTCTCCTGCACCCGGTTAACTGGCTAAGCTCAGGGCTCCGAATTCCCGCAGAGGTCTCACCATGGCGCAGCAATGGCCAGCCGCCGACATCGCCCGAATGATCCTCGAGGGCTTTGACGATTACCGCGAGCATTTCCGCCAGATCACCGACGGCGCCCGGGCTCGATTCGAGCAGGCCCAGTGGCAGGAGACGCAATCGGCCTCGGCCGCGCGGATCAATCTGTACGAAGAAAAAGTCAGCGAAACCGTAGAACGCCTGCGTATCGCCTTCGACAGCGACACGCTGGACGTCAGCTGCTGGCCTCTGGTCAAGAGTGCCTACATCAAGCTGATCGACCTGCGCTTCGACGATGAACTGTCCGAGACCTGGTACAACTCGATCTTCTGCGGGCTGTTCAGCCATGACCTGATCAGTGACGGCTGCATGTTCATCCACACCACCCGGCCAAGCCTGCGTAGGGCCCGGGCAGCACAAACCCGCACCTACAAACCTCAAGGGCAGCTCTCCGGCATGCTGGAGAGCATCTTTGCCGACTACCGTTTCAGCGAGGATTACGCCGACCTGGCCAGCGACATGCGCCGCCTCGAAGCGCAATTGCGTGAGAACCTGCCGGACTGGGTGTGCAAGGACCCGGACCTGAGCGTCGAATTGTTTTCCTCGGTGCTTTATCGCAACAAAGGCGCCTACCTGGTAGGACGGATCTACACCCAGGACGAGCAATGGCCGTTGGTGATTCCATTGCTGCACCGCGAAGGTCGCGGCATCCAGATCGACGCGCTGATCACCGACGAAGCCGATGTGTCGATCATCTTCTCGTTCACCCGGTCGTATTTCATGGTGGATGTACCGGTGCCAGCGGAGTTTATCGGGTTCCTCAAGCGCATCCTGCCGGGCAAGCACATCGCCGAGCTGTACACCTCGATCGGTTTCTACAAACACGGCAAGTCCGAGTTCTATCGAGCGCTGATCAACCACCTGGCGAGCACCGACGATCAATTCATCATGGCCCCCGGCGTGCGCGGCATGGTGATGAGCGTGTTCACCCTGCCGGGTTTCAATACCGTATTCAAAATCATCAAGGACCGTTTCTCGCCGTCGAAAAACGTCGACCGTGCGACGGTGATCGAGAAGTATCGATTGGTGAAAAGTGTCGATCGGGTCGGGCGCATGGCCGATACCCAGGAATTCGCCGATTTCCGCTTTCCGTTGAGCAAGTTCGATCCGGCGTGCCTGGAAGAATTGCTGGAAGTGGCCGCGTCCACGGTGTCGGTGGAAGACGACACGGTGCTGATTCGCCACTGCTGGACCGAACGGCGGATGACGCCGCTCAACCTTTACCTGGAAAACGCCAACGACGATCAGGTCCGTGAGGCGCTGGAGGATTACGGCCTGGCGATCAAGCAACTGGCGGCGGCGAATATTTTTCCCGGCGACATGCTGCTGAAGAACTTCGGCGTTACGCGTCACGGCCGGGTGGTGTTTTATGACTACGACGAAATCTGCTTCCTGACGGAAGCCAACTTTCGCCACATTCCGCAGCCGCGCACGCCGGAGGATGAGATGGCGTCCGAGCCGTGGTACTCGATCGGTCCGCTGGATGTGTTTCCCGAAGAGTTTCCTCCGTTCCTGTTTGCCGATTCCGGCCAGCGCAGGCTGTTCGATCAGTTGCATGGCGAGCTGTATAACGCCGATTACTGGAAAAGCCTTCAGGAAGCCATTCGCGCCGGCAAGGTGATCGATGTGTTCCCGTATCGACGTAAGGGCTTCGACAGCGAGTAGCGCGCCAGAGTGAATCCTGTGGTTTGGGGGTTATCTGTGGTGCAAGGTTTTATCTGTGGTGCAAGGCTTTATCTGTGCTGAGAGGATTAATCTGAGGGAAGGGATTTATCTGTGGTGAAGGGATTTATCTGTGGGAAGGGGATTTATCTGTGGCGAGGGGATTTATCCCCGTTCGGCTGCGAAGCAGACGCAAAACCATTCGATGCGGATTATCTTAAAATTCCCGCTGTTAGTATTTGGGACCGCTTCGCGGTCCAACGGGGATAAATCCCCTCGCCACAGATAAATCCCTTCCCACAGATAAGTCCTCTTAGCACAGATAAATCCCTTCACCACAGATAAATCCCCCTCTACAAAAGCGCATCACAGTCGTGTTAAGTGACGCAAATCTGCGACAATCCGCCCACTGCGCCACTAGCCGACTGAATTGCGTACCTGATGACTGACGAATCGCCCTCCATCGACAAACTGCTGAAAAATCTCGATCACGCCATGCTCGCCGACTGCCACCGGCTGCGGCGGCAGTTGCTTGAGCTGCGCAAGAAACCTGATGAAGCCAAGCTGGCTCAGTGGGTGGCGCGCATGCAGGCGTCCTGTGATCAGGTGCTGGCGCGGCGTGCCAGCCTGCCGGTGGTGCGTTATGACGACAGCCTGCCGATTGCCGCCAAGCGCGACGAAATCAAAGAGGCGCTGCTCAAGCATCAGGTGCTGATCATTGCCGGCGAAACCGGTTCGGGCAAGACCACCCAGTTGCCGAAAATCTGCCTGGAAATCGGTCGCGGCCAGTACGGCCTCATTGGTCACACACAGCCCCGTCGAATCGCTGCACGCAGTGTGGCGAGCCGGGTCGCGGAAGAACTCGGTACACCGTTGGGGGCGCTGGTCGGCTACCAGGTGCGGTTCGAGGATCAGAGCGATTCCAACACCCTGATCAAACTGATGACCGACGGCATCCTGCTGGCGGAAACCCAGAACGACCGCTACCTCGAACGCTACGACACGATCATCGTCGACGAAGCCCACGAACGCAGCCTGAACATCGACTTCCTGCTCGGCTACCTGAAAACCCTGCTGCCCCGTCGCCCGGACCTGAAAGTCATCATCACGTCGGCGACCATCGATCTTGAGCGTTTCTCGAAGCATTTCGATGATGCCCCGATTGTCGAAGTTTCCGGCCGCACCTTCCCGGTAGAGACCTGGTATCGCCCGCTGACCCTGGAACAGGACGAGGAGGGCAACCGCGTCGAGGACGACCTGACCGTGGATCAGGCAATCCTCGCGACGCTGGACGAAATCGCCGCGTTCGAACGCAGCGAACGAAAGAGCCCAGGTGATGTGCTGGTGTTTTTGCCCGGCGAGCGCGAGATTCGCGACGCCGCTGACATGTTGCGCAAGGCGCAGCTCAAGCACACCGAAATCCTGCCCTTGTACGCGCGGTTGTCCCCGGCGGAACAGCAGCGGATTTTCCAGTCGCCCCCCGGTCGTCGCGTGGTCCTGGCGACCAACGTCGCGGAAACGTCGTTGACCGTGCCGGGCATTCGTTACGTGATCGACAGCGGTACGGCGCGCATCAGCCGTTACAGCTACCGCGCCAAGGTCCAGCGCCTGCCCATCGAAGCCATTTCCCAGGCCAGCGCCAACCAGCGTAAAGGCCGTTGCGGACGGGTCGAACCGGGCATTTGCATCCGCCTGTATGGCGAAGAAGATTTCCTGGGCCGCCCGGAATTTACCGACCCGGAAATCCTGCGGACCAACCTCGCCGCCGTGATCCTGCAGATGCTGCATCTGCGCCTTGGCGAGATCACTGATTTCCCGTTTATCGAACCACCGGATGGCAAGGCCATCAGCGACGGTTTCAACCTGCTTCAAGAACTCTCGGCGGTGGACCGCAACAGCCAGCTGACCCCGCTCGGTCGTCAATTGGCGAGGCTGCCGGTGGACCCGCGCATGGGCCGCATGTTGTTGGAAGCGGCCAAGCTCGGCAGCTTGCAGGAAGTGCTGATCGTTGCCAGCGCCATGTCGATCCAGGACCCGCGCGAGCGTCCGCCGGAGCGTCAACAGGCCGCGGATCAGGCCCACGCGCAATGGAAAGACGTCGACTCGGACTTCGCCGGGCTGGTCAATCTGTGGCGTGGTTTCGAGGAACAGCGCCAGGTGCTGACGGCGAGTCCGCTGCGTAACTGGTGTCGCAAGAACTTCCTCAACTATCTGCGTCTGCGCGAGTGGCGCGACTCCCATCGCCAGTTGAGCCTGATCTGCCGCGACATGCAGCTAAGCCTCAACAAGGAGCCGGCGGATTATCCGAAGCTGCACAAAGCCGTGCTTTCGGGTTTGCTCAGTCAGATTGGCCAGAAAACCGAAGACGGTGATTACCTCGGAGCCCGTCAGCGACGCTTCTGGATTCACCCCTCGTCGGGCCTCGGCAAGAAGCGTCCGCAATGGTTGATGGCCGCTGAGCTGGTGGAAACGACCAAGCTGTATGCGCGCATGGTCGCCAAGATCGACGCCGACTGGATCGAACCGCTGGCCGGGCACCTGATCAAGAAAAACCACTTCGAACCCCATTGGGAGAAGAAGCGCGGACAAGTCGTGGCGTTCGAGCAGATCACCTTGTTCGGGCTGATCGTGGTCGGTCGCCGGCCGGTGCATTACGGGCCGATTGACCCGGTGGTGTCCCGTGAGTTTTTCATTCGCGAAGGCCTGGTGCGGGGCGAGATTCAATCGAAGGCCAAATGCCTGAGCGCCAACCAGAAACTCCTTGAACAGCTCGACGAACTGGAAGCCAAGGCCCGTCGTCGCGACATTCTGGCCGACGAAGAAACCCTGTTCGCGTTCTACGATGCGCGGCTGCCGGCGGAGATTCACCAGACCGCGACTTTTGACAGCTGGTACCGCGTCAACAGCCAGAAAGACCCGCAGCTGCTGATCATGCGCGAGGAAGACGTACTGGCTCGCGAAGCCAGCGAAGTCACCGCGCAGCATTACCCGGACACCTTGCACATTGGCGATCTGGAACTGGCACTGAGTTACCACTTCGAACCCAACCATCCCCGCGACGGGGTGACCCTGAGGGTGCCGGCGCCTTTGTTGCCGATGCTGCCTCCTGAACGGCTGGAGTGGCTGGTGCCGGGTGTGATCGAGGCCAAATGCATCGCGCTGGTGCGCAACCTGCCCAAGGCCCTGCGCAAAAACTTCGTTCCGGTACCGGATTTCGTCAAAGCGGCGTTGCAGCGCATGACTTTTGCGGAAGGCTCATTGCCCCAGGCGCTGGGACGTGAACTGCTGCGCATGACCGGTGCGCGGGTCAGTGATGAAGCCTGGGCCGAAGCGGCGCAACAGGTCGACAGTCATTTGCGCATGAACCTGGAAATCGTCGATGGCCAGGGCAAGTTCCTCGGCGAAGGGCGTGATCTGGCGGAGCTGACGGCACGTTTCGCCGAAGCCAGTCAGGCCGCACTGGCGGTGCCGCAAACCGCGAAAAGCCAGCAGCCGGTGGAGGCGAAAGTCTTCGCCGCGGTGGCGGAGAAAACCCAGCAGAAGATCGCCGGACTGTCGATGACGGTCTATCCCGCGCTGGTGGAAGAGAACGGAACGGTCAAGGAAGGGCGGTTCTCCACGCCGGCCGAAGCCGAGTTCCAGCATCGCCGCGCGTTGCAGCGGTTGCTGATGCAGCAATTGGCGGAACCGGCGAAGTTCCTGCGTGGCAAGTTGCCGGGGCTGACCGAGCTGGGCCTGATGTACCGCGACATGGGGCGCATCGACAGCCTGGTGGAGGACATTCTGTTGGCCAGCCTCGACAGCTGCATTCTTGAGGGTGAAGACCCGTTACCCCGTGACGGCGCTGGATTGGCCGCGTTGGCCGAGCGTAAGCGTGGCGGCTGGACCGAGCATGCCGAACGCCTGGCGAAGTTGACGCTGGAGATTCTCAAGCTCTGGCACGGGCTGCAGAAGCGCTTCAAGGGCAAGATTGATCTGGCGCAAGCTGTGGCGCTCAACGATATCAAGCAGCAACTGAGTCATCTGGTGTATCCGGGGTTCGTCCGCGAAACGCCGATGCAATGGCTCAAGGAGTTGCCGCGTTACCTGAAAGCAGTCGAGCAACGTTTCGAGAAAATTGGCGCGCAAGTGCAGCGGGATCGAGTCTGGAGCGGTGAGTTGTCGGGGCTGTGGGCTCAATACCAGGCCCGCGCCAGCAAACACGCCCAGGAGGGCAAGCGCGATCCACAGCTTGAGCTGTATCGCTGGTGGCTGGAGGAGTACCGGGTTTCCCTGTTTGCCCAGCAACTGGGGACCAAGGTGCCGATCTCGGACAAGCGCCTGAACAAGCAGTGGAGCCAAGTCGAACCCTAACCCCTGTGGGCGCCGGCTTTGTGGCGAGGGGATTTAGCGAAACGTCGCACTAGCTTTGTGGCGAGGGGATTTATCCCCGTTGGGGGGCGAAGCCGCCCTAAAAGAATTGGGTTCATACTTCAGGTGGACCGAGAGTGAAGGTTTTGCGACTGCTCCGCAGCCGAACGGGGATAAATCCCCTCGCCACAGAGGTGCCACAAAGGTGCAACACAGGTGGTCCCAAGGATTGCTGTTGCTTTTGCAAATGGCGCCAAAACCCTACGTTTATGGCAAACTTCGCGCCTATAAACGCCGGCCCCGCGGTTTTGAGCCTTCACGGCTGCGGGCGGATCGGAATAAAGCGATGCCAGGTTTGCGTCCCCCGGATGGGAATAGACCCTTTGTGCGTTGGTACGTCGGTACCAATGCTTTCTGCCTGAACAGATTAGAGAAACGACCATGCATAACGTCGTCATCAGCGGCACCGGCCTGTACACCCCGGCCAACAGCATTTCCAATGAAGAGCTGGTGCAGTCTTTCAACGCTTACGTTGCGCAATTCAACGCCGACAACGCCGAAGCGATCGCCCGCGGTGAAGTCGAAGCCTTGACCGAATCCAGTGCCGCGTTTATCGAAAAAGCCTCTGGCATCAAAAGCCGTTTTGTCATGGACAAGGACGGCATCCTCGATCCGCAACGCATGGCGCCACGCCTGCCGGAACGCTCGAATGACGAGTGGTCGGTGTTGTGCCAGATGGCCATCGGTGCCGCCGAGCAAGCCTTGCAGCGCGCGGGCAAAACCGCCGCGGACATCGACGGCGTGATCGTCGCCTGTTCCAACCTGCAGCGCGCCTATCCGGCCATCGCCATCGAAGTCCAGGAAGCGCTGGGCATCCAGGGTTTCGGTTTTGACATGAACGTGGCGTGCTCCTCGGCGACCTTTGGTATCCAGGCCGCCGCCAACAGCGTGCAACTGGGCCAGGCCCGGGCGATCCTGATGGTCAACCCGGAAGTCTGCACCGGTCACCTGAACTTCCGTGACCGCGACAGCCATTTCATATTTGGCGATGCGGCGACTGCCGTGATCATCGAGCGCGCCGATCTGGCAACGTCCGAATATCAGTTCGATGTGGTCAGCACCAAACTGCTCACCAAGTTCTCCAATAACATCCGCAATAACTTTGGCTTCCTCAACCGCGCGGCGGAAGAGGGCATTGGCGCCAAGGACAAGCTGTTCGTGCAGGAAGGCCGCAAGGTATTCCGCGATGTATGCCCGATGGTGGCGGAGCTGATCGCTACGCACCTGGAAGAGAATTCGCTGAACATTGCTGACGTGAAACGCTTCTGGCTGCACCAGGCCAACCTCAGCATGAACCACCTGATCGTGAAGAAACTGCTGGGCCGCGAAGCCACCGAAGAAGAAGCACCGGTGATTCTCGACACCTACGCCAACACCAGCTCCGCCGGCTCGGTGATCGCGTTTCACAAAAACCAGGATGACCTGGCGGCAGGTTCGCTGGCCGTACTCAGTTCGTTCGGGGCGGGTTATTCGATTGGTAGTGTGATTCTGCGTAAGCGCTGAGTTCGGCTTAAAAGATCGCAGCCTGCGGCAGCTCCTACACAGGATCGGGTTTCAACGCGATATCGCGGCTGGAATGCGGTCGGTGTAGGAGCTGCCGCAGGCTGCGATCTTTTTTTGGGCCAAAAAAACTCGCGCTGCCGTATCGGACGGATGATGGGGACCGATACCACAACGCGAGTTTGGAAAAACACCCCGGGCTTCCTTGCCCGAGTGATGTAGCGGGATTATCAGAACTTGGCTTCAGCATCCAGCTGCAGGGTGTTGATGTCCGAATCTCTCAGGCCGGCGCTGGCGTTGGTGTAGTCGGAGTTAGCCATGAAGTACGTCGCACCCAGGGCGAAGTTCTTGTCGATTTCGTAGCTCACTTTCAACTTGCTGCCACGGGAACCGGTGAAGCCGTTGGCGAAGTCGGAGTCGGTGAAGGCGCCAACTACGGCGTTGCGCTGCACATCGCGGTAGTTGTAGTCCACTGCGAAGCCGTAGAGCTTGGTCTTCACACCCGCCAGCCAGCCCATGTCCTGATCGTTGCTGGCGTCGTCGTTGTTGACGATCTGACCATACAACGACAGCGGCATTGGCAGCCCGCCGATATCCAGCTGACCAAAGCCTTCGTACAGTTTGAATTGCTCGCCCGGACTGTTGCCGTTGACGGCCAGTGCGCACGGAGCCGTGACGGCGCCAGTCGTCGGGCAAGCACTGCTGTCATCGTTGTCGTAGGCGTAAAGGCTGCCGCCCAAGGTCATTTTGAGGTTGTCGGTGATTGCGAAGCGCGCGCCCAACTGGCCAGCGTACAGTCGCAGATCGTGTTTGAACTGCACGCCTTCGCCGTCGACGTTGTCCTTGAGGGTGTAGTGACCGGCGCTACCGAACAGTTCAGTGCTGCCGCCCAGTGGGTACTTGTAGGTCACTGCCAGACCTTCCGGGCTGATGTCGCTATCCCAGATGATGTCGCCCATGCTCACCCACTGTTGCGGCATCTTGCCGGCAACGAGGTGCAGGTTTTTGATCGCGTCGGGGTGGTAGTCGACGTAACCCTGGTCCAGCCAGATCGACTTCTTGTCGAAATAGTTGTTCAGGTCCTGGTTGGTGGAACGCGCGTCGTCGCTGCTGCCGGTGGCGATGCGGATACCGGTGTCGACCTGCGGGTTGATCTCGGTGTACGCACCCAGACGGGCACGAATGCGCTGGCGGTCCGAGTCTCTGTTGTTGGAAACGCCATCGTTCTTGATGGTTTCCTGGCGGAAACGCACGTCGCCCTTGAACTGGGTCTTGGCGGCCCACGCCAGTTTCTGGTCGAAGGCGCTTAGTGTGTCGGTTTTCTTCGCGGTGGCTGCGATCTGCTCGTTGGTCTCTTGCTGAGCCTGACGGGCGATCTGCTGGTCTTTCTGATCCCTGGCCAACTCGGCTTGCAGCTCGCCGTACTGCGCGTTGGTAATCGAGCCGTTTGCCTTGAGCATGTCGAGCAGTTTGGCGTCGACTGCGGCGCTGGCCGGAACACTCATGGCCAGCAGCAGTCCGCCACACAGGGCTGCCGCAGTTTTCGTGGAAGCAAGACGCATATCAATCTCCGAAGATGAGAGTGGATGACTGAGCCATCCAGGGCACAACCGACCATTGATGGACGGAAAACAGTGGCCGGGTTAGAACCCGACGCTCTAAAAACAGGCGCCAGTATCGCGATGGTTTATGACAGTGCAGTGGCAAAGTGATGGCGTTGCGATGACGATACAAAGTCGTCTGAAAACCCTTTTCCAGAGCACTGCGGTCGGATAGGTCGTGTAGGTTGCTGCGCGATAAGCGATACTCGCCAAGCTTTCACGCATTAGGTGAAGAGGAATTTATGCCGCTGCAACGACTGGAAAACCTGTCCGACATTTCACCGCGCAACTGGGATGCCCTGGTGCCGGACGCTCAGCCGTTTCTGCGTCACGCCTTCCTCAGTGCCCTGGAGGACAGCGGCAGCGTTGGCCCTCATACCGGCTGGCAACCCGAGCATTTGTTGCACATCGAGGGCGATCGGCTGATCGCTGCGCTGCCCGCTTATCGCAAGTGGCACTCCTACGGCGAGTACGTCTTCGATCACGCCTGGGCGGATGCCTGCGAGCGTGCCGGCATCGACTATTACCCCAAGTTGTTGACTGCGGTGCCGTTCAGCCCGGTCAGTGGTCCGCGGCTGTTGGCGGCCACGGTGGAAGACGGCTTCGAACTGCTCAAGAGCCTGCCGGGATACCTTGAGATCGAAGGGCTTTCCAGCGCCCACATCAACTTCACCGATCCGTTCACCGACGCCGCATTGGCCGAGCAACCGGGCTGGCTGCAGCGGATTGGCTGTCAGTATCACTGGCAGAATCGCGGGTACCGGGATTTTCAGGATTTCCTCGACGTCCTCAGTTCGCGCAAGCGCAAGCAGATGCGCAAGGAGCGCGAGCAGGTGGCGGGGCAGGGGATTGATTTCGAATGGCTCGAGGGGCCGCAATTGACTGAGGTGCAGTGGGATTTTGTCTATGCCTGCTACGCCAATACCTACGCGGTGCGTCGGCAAGCGCCGTACCTGACGCGGGCGTTTTTCAGTCTGCTGGCCGAGCGCATGCCGCAAGCGATACGTGTGGTGTTGGCCAAACAAGGCTCACGGCCGGTGGCAATGGCCTTCAGCCTGGTGGGCGGTGGCAGTTTTTACGGACGTTACTGGGGCTGTCTGGCGGAGTTCGACCGCTTGCACTTCGAGACGTGTTTCTACCAGGGCATGGATTACGCGATTGCCAATGGCTTTCAGCGCTTCGACGCAGGGGCTCAAGGCGAGCACAAATTGATACGTGGCTTTGAACCGGTGATCACCCATTCCTGGCACTACTTGCGGCATCCAGGCCTGAAGGCGGCGGTCAAAGACTTCCTGCACCAGGAGCGTTTGGGGGTGTTGGCCTATGCCGAAGAAGCGAGGACCGCGCTGCCTTATCGGCAAGCGTGATCCCCGCTCCCAGGGGTTAAGTGCCTTCCTTGCCCAGCCAGCGGTATGTCACGCCGCCAACCACGGCGCCGAGCAGCGGCGCTACCCAGAACATCCACAACTGCGCCAAGGCCCAGCCACCAACGATCAGTGCCGGGCCGGTACTGCGGGCCGGGTTGACCGAGGTGTTGGTCACGGGGATCGAGATCAAGTGGATTAGCGTCAGCGCCAGGCCGATGGCGATGGGCGCCAGCCCTGGCGGTGCTCGCTTGTCGGTGGCACCGAGGATGATCAGCACGAACATTGCCGTCATCACCAGTTCGCAGACAAAACCTGCGGCCATCGAGTACTTGCCGGGTGAGTGTTCGCCGTAGCCGTTGGAGGCCAGGCCCGCTGACAGATCGAACCCTTCTTTGCCGCTGGCGATGTAGTAGAGCAGCGCGGCGGCAATGACCCCGCCGATCACCTGGGCAATGATGTAGGCCGGCAATTCCTTGGCGGGGAATCGACCGCCGACGAACAAACCAACGGAAACGGCGGGGTTGAGGTGGCATCCGGAAATATGGCCAATGGCGAACGCCATGGTCAGCACCGTGAGGCCGAACGCCAGGGCCACACCCAGCACCCCGATTCCAAGCGGAGAAGACGCGGCCAGAACCGCACTGCCGCAACCCCCCAACACCAGCCAGAACGTACCTAACAACTCAGTGACTGAACGTTTGAACAGAGACATGAGAGCGTCCTTGATAGGCTTCCTATCGAGACTGCATCGAGTTATGCATCCTGCAAACTTACGACAGGCTCATCTCCAGAACCTTGGCTGAGTACAGCAGGGTTTTTACGGAATTCCAGTCGTAGAAAAACCGCCAGAGCCCGTGATGAAAGGCGTGTGGCGGTTTAACAGAGGGACGCAAATCCCTGTGGGAGTGAGCCTGCTCGCGATTGCGGAGTTTCAGTCGACGTAAATGTCGAATGTTAACCCGCTATCGCGAGCAGGCTCACTCCCACCGGAACAGCAATGAATGCAGCTCAGTCGATCCCCACAAACCCACCCGTCTGATGCTGCCACAACCGCGCATACAGACCGCCATGGGCCAGCAGTTCCGCGTGGCTGCCGGTTTCGGCGATCTTGCCGTTCTCCAGCACCACCAGCCGGTCCATCCGGGCGATGGTCGAGAGCCGGTGGGCGATGGCGATCACGGTTTTACCCTGCATCAAGGTTTCCAGGCTCTCCTGAATGGCGGCTTCGACTTCCGAGTCCAGTGCCGAGGTCGCTTCGTCCATGATCAGGATCGGCGCGTCCTTGAGCAGCACACGGGCAATGGCGATCCGTTGCCGTTGTCCGCCCGAGAGTTTCACCCCGCGCTCACCGACATGCGCGTCAAAACCGGTTCGACCCTCGGCGTCTGACAGCAGCGGAATGAACTCGTCGGCACGGGCTTTGTGCACCGCTTCCCAGAGTTCGGCGTCAGTGGCGTCGGGCTTGCCGTACAGCAAGTTGTCGCGTATCGAGCGGTGCAGCAGCGAGGTGTCCTGGGTGATCATGCCGATGCGCTCGCGCAGGCTTTCCTGGCCAACGTCGGCGATGTTCTGACCGTCGATGAGTATCCGCCCGCCCTCGACGTCGTAGAGACGCAGCAGCAGGTTCACCAAGGTGGATTTACCGGCACCAGACGGACCGATCAGGCCAATTTTCTCGCCGGGTTTTATCGTCAGATCGAGATCGCCGATGATTCCGCGTTTCTTGCCGTAATGGAAATCGACGTGTTCGAACCGCACTTCACCACGGGGCACGGTCAGCGGTTTGGCCTGATCGCGGTCGGTGACGCTGACCGGTTGCGCGATGGTCTGCAAACCGTCTTGAACCATGCCTATGTTTTCGAAGATGCCGTTGACCACCCACATGATCCAGCCGGACATGTTGACGATGCGAATCACCAGGCCCGTCGCCAGGGCAATCGCCCCGACCGAGATCAGTGATTGCGTCCACAACCACAGCGCCAGGCCGGTGGTGCCGACGATCAGCAAGCCGTTCATGCTCGTGATCACCACGTCCATGCTGGTGACGACGCGGCCGGCGAGCTGGGCTTTGACGGTCTGTTCTTCGATGGCTTCCTTGGCGTATTGCTGCTCGAAGTTGGTGTGGGCGAACAGCTTCAGCGTGGTGATGTTGGTATAGCCATCAACAATGCGACCCATGAGTTTGGAGCGCGCATCGGAGGACACCACCGAGCGCTCCTTGACCCGAGGGACGAAGTAGCAGAGCGCGCCGATGTAGGCGGCGATCCAGGTCAGCAACGGGATCATCAGGCGCCAGTCCGCCTCGGCGAACAGCACCAGTGAACTGACCGCATAGATCAGCACATGCCAGAGCGCGTCCACCGCTTGCACGGCCGAATCGCGCAGCGAGTTACCCGTCTGCATGATGCGTTGGGCGATGCGACCGGCGAAGTCGTTCTGGAAGAAATTGAGGCTCTGTTTGAGCACGTAACTGTGATTCTGCCAGCGAATCAGGCTGGTCATGCCGGGGCTCAGCGTTTGATGAACCAGCAGGTCATGGAGGCCGACGAATATCGGCCGAAAAACCAGGGCAACCACCGCCATCCAGGCCAGCTCGATGCCGTGTTCCTGGAAGAAATTGACGTTGGGCGTGCCTTGGGTCAGGTCGATGATGCGGCTCAGGTAGCTGAACAGTGCCACTTCGATCAGTGCACCGATCAAGCCGACGACCAACAGGGCGGCGAAACTCGGCCAGACCTGCTTGAGGTAATAGGTATAGAAGGGGAGAACCCGATCCGGCGGAGCCGCCGTCGGTGCGTCGCGGAAAATGTCGATCAGTTGTTCGAAACGGCGATAAAGCATCGGATCTCCGCCCGCGCTCGGGCTTTTCCTTGAACAGTGTGAGCGACGCCGCCATACGGTCGCCGCTCATACATCAGGTGAAGCTTAGTCGATGACCTTGGCCGACTTGATGAACACCGGATCGGCTGGCACGTCTTTCATACCGCCGCGGCTGGTGGTCGGCGAATTGACGATGATGTCCACAATGTCCATGCCTTTGACGACCTTGCCGAAGACTGCGTAGCCATCACCCTGGTCGAGGAAATCGTTGTCCTTGACGTTGATGAAGAACTGGCTGGTGGCCGAATCCGGCGCCGAGGTACGGGCCATGGACAAGGTGCCACGAACGTTGACCAGGCCATTCTTGTGCTCGTTCTTGATCGGCGCCTTGGTTTCTTTCTGTTGCATCTGTTGAGTGAAACCGCCGCCCTGGACCATGAAACCCGGGATCACGCGGTGGAAAATCGTGTTGTTGTAGAAGCCGCTGTTCACGTAATCAACGAAGTTCTTGGTACTGATCGGTGCCTTGACCGGGTCCAGTTCGATTTCGATCTGGCCATTGGTGGTTTCCAGCAGCACATGGGGAGCCTTGGCAGGCGTCGCGGCCATCAGGTTGGCGGCGAACAGAACGGTGCCAGCGGCGAGGGCGATTTTTTTCAGCATGGGTCAGTGATCCTGAGTGGGGTGGTGTCGACTTCGGTGAGAAACTCGAGCAGGGTTTGATTGAAGTGTTCCGGCTGATCAAGCGGCGTGGCGTGGCGTGAATCGGCGATCACCACCAGTCGCGCATTGGGCAGCAGTTTTACGTAATTCTCTTTTAGCGCGACCGGTGTGTAGTCACGGTCGGCGCTGACGATGAGGGTTGGACAGGACACTTTCGAAAGTCGTTCCTGAACACCCCAACCGACAATGGCATCGAAGCTGGCGAGATAAGCATGTTTGTCGTTTTTTGCCCAGCGCTCGGCCATTTTTTGACGAAGAGCGGCTTGTTCCGGCTTGGGAAACAGCTTGCCACCCAGCGCCTTGCCGATGGTCTCCAGACTGAGGACTCGCATCAGGCTCCAGCGTTTGAACCACTGCCAGTAATCGTCGCGGCTGCGCAATTTGACCTGGGGCCCGCTATTGACGATGCACAGGCTTTTTAACAGTCGCGGCTGATCGACTGCCAGCTGGAAGCCGATCATCCCGCCCATGGACAGTCCCACGTAATGTACGGGGCCCAGGTTCAAGTGCTCGATGAGTGCCACCAGATCCGCGCTGAACCCGGCGATGCTGTAGCGCTCGCGCGGCTTGTCGGAGCGTCCGTGGCCGCGCACATCGGGTACGATCACCCGGTAGTGGGCTGACAGCACCGGGATCTGCATCTCCCAGTCCAGGGTGCTGGAGCCGAGACCATGGACCAGCAGCAAAGGGGTGCCGTGGCCGTATTCCTCGTAGTGCAGGTTGCAACCTTCGTGTTCGAAATAGGCCATGCAGTCACTCCATGTCAGGCTTGTTCAGGGGCGGCGAACGGCGCATCCAGTGGCGCGGTGTCAAAGGTACGCAGCAGGTCGATGAGAATTTGCGTTGCCGGGCCCAGGGGTTTGTCCTTGTTCGAATACAGATAGAAGCTCGGATTACGACTTCCACCCTGATCCAACGGTAGCAGCTTGAGCGAACCTTCCTTGAGTTCCCGTTCGATCATATGCCGAGGCAGCCAGGCAAACCCCAGCCCGCTGCTGACAAACGTAGCGGCCGTGGCCAGGCTGCCCACGGTCCAGCGCTGTTCGGCACCGAGCCAGCCGACGTCCCGTGGCTGTTGGCGACCGGAGTCGCGGATCACCACTTGCATCTGGCTTTCCAGGTCCTGGAAATTCAGTTCGCGGTTAAGCCGATGCAAGGGATGATCGGGATGAGCGACGGCGACAAATTCGACGTCGCTCAACTCCGCGCCCAGATATCCGGGAATACTGAAACCGGTGATGGCCAGGTCGGCCACGCCTTCGAGCAACACTTCTTCCACACCCGACAAAACTTCTTCGCGCAGCCGCACCCGGCAGCCACGGCTTTGCGGCATGAACGCGGTCAGGGCGCGCACGAGGCGGGCGCTTGGGTAAGCTGCGTCGACCACCAGCCGCACCTCCGCTTCCCAGCCTTGCTCCATGTGGTGGGCCAGGTCTTCCAGCTGACTGGCCTGCTTGACCAGCTGCCGGGAGCGGCGCAGCAATACGCCGCCCGCTTCGGTCAACACGGCCTTGCGGCCATCGATACGCAGCAGCGGTACGCCGAGCTGGTCCTGCATGCGCGCCACGGTATAGCTGACCGACGATTGCGAACGGTGCAGCGCTTCGGCGGCCTGGGCGAAACCTCCGTGATCGACCACGGCCTGTAGCGTTCGCCATTGATCAAGGGTCACGCGGGGCGCTTTCATGTTGAGCTCCTCTTGTCCTAAGCTGGCGGTCCTTACTGGAGACTGCCGAATGAAAAAACTTTGTTGTGTCGTGTCAGGTTGCGTACTGCTGGCGATGCTGCCGCTGACGGCTTTTGCTTATCCGATCGATGTGCAGAAACAGTTGAATGGTTTGAGCATCGACTACAACGCCTACGACACGGATAACGACATCGCGTCCATTCAGGTCAACAACTACGGCACCACCGATGCGACCTGCAAGGTGGTTTTCAGCAATGGCCCCGAAGCGCCCCGCACCCGCAAGATCGATGTGCCGGCTGGCAAACACAAAAATGCGACTGCCAAGTTCACCCGCACCATCATCAAAATGCGCATCGACCTGACCTGCACGCCGAAATAGCACCGAATCCGGAGGCCGAGGAAGATTTTGTGGGAGTGAGCCTGCTCGCGATAACGGTGTGTCAGGTGCAGAGATGTTCATGACACACCGCTATCGCGAGCAGGCTCACTCCTACAGGATCTATGCCCAACCTTATCGGTGTGCTCTGCTTATAAACGAATTTATTGATGGGTTATAGCAGTTATTTGCGCTTTTTCATCGATATGGTTCTGTTTAACCTTCACTCCATCGCCTTACAGCATTCTCAGATGGAGCCTACATCCCATGTCACGCGTTCTGATCATCGAAAGCAGCGCCCGTCAGCAAGACTCGGTTTCCCGTCAACTGACCCAGACCTTCATCAGCCAATGGAAAGCCGCGCACCCGGCTGACCAGATCACCGTACGTGACCTGGCCGTCAACCCGGTGCCGCACCTGGACATCAATCTGTTGGGTGGCTGGATGAAGCCTGCCGAGCAACGCAACGACATCGAACAGGCGTCGCTGGAACGCTCCAACCAGCTGACTGACGAACTGCTCGCCGCCGACGTGTTGGTCATGGCCGCGCCGATGTACAACTTCGCGATTCCGAGCACCCTCAAAGCCTGGCTCGACCATGTGCTGCGTGCCGGCGTGACCTTCAAGTACACCGACACCGGCCCTCAGGGTTTGCTCTCTGGCAAGCGTGCTTATGTCCTGACTGCACGCGGCGGTATCTACGCTGGCGGCCCGGCGGATCATCAGGAACCGTACCTGCGTCAGGTTATGGCGTTCATCGGGATTCACGACGTGACCTTTATTCACGCTGAAGGCATGAACCTGGGTGGCGACTTCCAGGAGAAGGGCCTCAACCAGGCCAACGCCAAGCTTTCGCAAGTCGCCTGACCGTTTAATCGCCAGATAATCGCTGAATGTTCTAGTGACCTGGCGCAACCCTTCAAGCCTGTACGCGCATCGACCTCCCTTTGCACTTGTTGCTCCTGAGTGCTGCAGCCCGATTGAACGCTTTAGCGAGATCGGGCTTTTTTTTGCCTGCAATTTAGTGAAACGGCACAGATCCCCTGTGGGAGCCGAGCTTGCTCGCGATGGCGGTGTGTCACTGGGTATCAATAGTGGATGTGCCGCCGTCATCGCGAGCAAGCTCGGCTCCCACAGGGTTTTATGTTTGGCTTGCTGTCGCGGCAACAGGCAAAACCCGCTATCGTCGCCGCCATTCAAAATGAGGCGCACATGGGCTATCTACTTTTTGTCACGCTGATTCAGGCGTTTTCCTTCAGCCTGATCGGCGAATACCTGGCCGGGCATGTCGACAGTTACTTCGCGGTGCTGGTGCGTGTGGTGCTGGCTGGACTGGTGTTCATCCCCCTGACCCGCTGGCGTTCGGTGGAACCTGCGTTCATGCGCGGCATGTTGCTGATCGGTGCGCTGCAGTTCGGCGTGACGTACGTCTGCCTGTACCTGAGCTTCCGCGTGTTGACGGTGCCGGAAGTGTTGCTGTTCACCATCCTCACGCCGTTGCACGTGACTTTGATCGAGGACGCGCTGAACCGGCGCTTCAATCCGTGGGCGCTGGTGGCGGCGTTGGTGGCGGTGCTCGGCGCCGCGGTGATTCGCTACGACCGGATCAATCCGGACTTCTTCATGGGCTTTGTGCTGCTGCAACTGGCCAACTTCACCTACGCCGCCGGGCAGGTGCTTTATAAACATCTGGTGGCGCGTCACCCGAGCGATCTGCCCCATTACCGGCGTTTTGGTTACTTTTACCTGGGGGCACTGGCGGTGGCGTTGCCGGCATTTCTGCTGTTCGGCAAACAAAATTTCCTGCCCGAAGCGCCTCTGCAGTGGAGCGTGCTGGTGTTCCTGGGCCTGGTCTCCACCGCGCTCGGGTTGTACTGGTGGAACAAGGGCGCCTGTATGGTCAACGGCGGCACGCTGGCCGTGATGAACAACCTGCATGTGCCGGTGGGGTTGCTGATCAACTTGCTGATCTGGAATCAGCATGAGGAATTGGGGCGGTTGTTCTTCGGCGGGATGGTGATTCTGGCGGCGGTGTGGATCAGCCGGTTGGGTATCAAACCACACGTTCAACCCGTGTAGGAGCTGGCGCAGCCTGCGATCTTTTGATCTTGAAAATCAAAAGATCGCAGGCTCCTACAGGGTTTTTCAGCGGTCACATGATGTGTTTTTCTTGCTCGGGGATGTGGCTTGCGCCGAGCATTGCCGGAAGTAAACCGGCCCTGAGGTCTCCACCGCTGGGCTGCTGATAAAGGCTCAAGCCGAACTCCGGAAGCACCGCCAGCAGGTAATCGAAAATATCCCCCTGAATCCGCTCGTAATCAGCCCACGCCGTGGTGCCAGTGAAGCAGTAAATCTCCAGCGGTATGCCCTGCGCCGTGGTCTGCATCTGGCGGACCATGCAGGTCATGTTCGGCTGAATCTCCGGGTGGCTCTTCAAATACGCCAGCGCGTACGCGCGGAAAGTGCCGAGGTTGGTCATCCGCCGGCGGTTGGCCGACATTGCCGCGACATTGCCCTGTGCTGCGTTCCAGGCCTTCAGTTCGGCCTGCTTGCGGCCGATGTAGTCCGTCAGCAGGTGCACCTGAGACAGGCGCTGCTCTTCGTCATCACGCAGAAAGCGCACGCCGCTGGCGTCGATGAACAGACTGCGCTTGATCCGGCGGCCACCGGACTGCTGCATGCCGCGCCAGTTCTTGAACGACTCGGACATCAGGCGCCAGGTCGGGATCGACACGATCGTCTTATCGAAATTCTGTACTTTCACCGTGTGCAAGGTGATGTCCACCACATCGCCGTCGGCGCCGACTTGCGGCATCTCGATCCAGTCGCCGACCCGCAGCATGTCGTTGCTGGTCAGCTGCACGCTGGCGACGAACGACAGCAGGGTGTCCTTGTAGACCAACAGAATCACTGCCGACATGGCGCCCAGACCGGACAGCAGCAACAACGGCGAACGATCGATCAGCGTGGCAACGATGATGATCGCGCCAAACACATACAAGACCATTTTTGTCAGTTGTATGTAGCCTTTGATCGAACGCGTGCGGGCGTGTTCGGTGCGTGCGTAGATGTCCAGCAGCGCGCTGAGCAGGGCGCTGAAGGCCAGCAGCAGGAACAGGATGGTGAATGCCAGCGCGACGTTGCCGAGGAAAATCAGGCTGGTCTTGCTCAGCTCCGGCACCAGATGCAGGCCGAACTGAATCACCAGCGACGGCGTCATTTGCGCCAGTCGATGGAAAACCTTGTTGTGGCGCAGGTCGTTCAGCCAATGCAGGGCCGGTTGGCGGCCGAGCAACTTGGCTGCGTGTAAAATCAGGTAACGCGCCACTCGTCCGAGGACCAGCGCAATCACCAGCAACACTATCAGTGCCAGGCTTGAATGCAGGAGCGGGTGCTGATCAAGCGCCCCCCAAAGGTCTTGGACGTTGAGCCAGAGCTGTTTGATATCCATAAGCAAAAACGATTCTTCTGTAGGACGCGACAGGGCGATTAGAGCATCTAAGACGCTTTGTATTACGTTTGGAGACAAATCAGGCAACAAAAAAACCACTGATTAGCGCCGTTTGTATAAAGAAACTCGGCCTCGGCGCTCGAAACCGTTACCCTATGCAGCTGTTTTTTTGTATTTCTTCGAGGTAGCACCCGTGTTTTCCCAATTCGCCCTGCACGAACGCCTGCTCAAAGCCGTGGCCGAGCTTAAATTTGTCGAGCCAACGCCTGTGCAAGCAGCGGCTATTCCGCTGGCGCTCCAAGGGCGTGACCTGCGGGTGACAGCGCAAACCGGTAGCGGCAAAACCGCTGCTTTCGTTTTGCCGATCCTCAACCGTCTGATCGGTCCGGCCAAGGTTCGCGTCAGCATCAAGACCCTGATCCTGCTGCCGACCCGCGAGCTGGCCCAGCAGACCATCAAGGAAGTCGAGCGCTTTGCGCAGTTCACGTTCATCAAGTCCGGCCTGATCACCGGCGGTGAAGACTTCAAGGTCCAGGCCGCCATGCTGCGCAAGGTGCCGGACATCCTGATCGGTACGCCGGGCCGGATGATTGAGCAACTGAACGCCGGCAACCTCGACCTGAAAGAAGTCGAAGTACTGGTGCTCGATGAAGCCGACCGCATGCTCGACATGGGCTTTGCCGAAGACGTCCAGCGTCTGGTCGAAGAGTGCACCAACCGCCAGCAGACCATGCTGTTCTCGGCCACTACCGGTGGCTCGGGCCTGCGCGAAATGGTTGCCAAGGTGCTGAACAATCCAGAGCACCTGCAACTCAATAACGTCAGTGACCTGAATGCGACGACCCGTCAGCAGATCATCACGGCTGACCACAACCAGCACAAAGAACAAATCGTGAACTGGCTGCTGGCCAACGAGACCTATCAGAAGGCCATCGTGTTCACCAACACCCGTGCCATGGCAGACCGCATCTACGGTCGCCTGGTGGCTCAGGACTACAAAGCGTTTGTCCTGCACGGCGACAAGGACCAGAAAGACCGCAAACTGGCGATTGACCGTCTGAAACAGGGCGGCGTGAAGATCCTGGTCGCCACCGACGTTGCTGCTCGCGGCCTCGACGTGGAAGGTCTGGACCTGGTCATCAACTTCGACATGCCACGCAGCGGCGACGAATACGTTCACCGTATCGGTCGTACTGGCCGTGCCGGCAACGATGGCCTGGCCATTTCGTTGATCTGCCATGGCGACTGGAACCTGATGTCGAGCGTCGAGCGCTACCTCAAGCAGAGCTTCGAGCGCCGCACCATCAAGGAAGTCAAAGGCACCTACGGCGGGCCGAAGAAGGTCAAGGCTTCGGGCAAGGCTGTTGGCGTGAAGAAGAAAAAGGTCGACGCCAAGGGCGACAAGAAGAAAACCGGCGCCAAGGCGCCCACCAAGCGCAAAATCGCCAATCGGCCGAAGACCGACGCCTTGTCGCTGGTCAGCAAGGACGGCATGGCGCCGCTCAAGCGCCGCAAGCCAGAAGCGCCGGCGGCTGAATAAGCACGTGTAGCGCCCCATAAAAAAACCCGGACCGATGTCCGGGTTTTTTTACGTCAAAAGATCGCAGGCTGCGCCAGCTCCTGCAGGGAATTGCAATCTCATGTAGGAGCTGGCGCAGCCTGCGATCTTTTGATTTTGCCTTTAGCCTTCAGCCTTCTTCTCAGCTGAACCCAATTCCTTCAGCCGCTGATCAATCAACTGACATTTGTCCGGCAAATCTGCGCTGGCCGTTCCCAGGTCCATCTTCTGCAATTCGGCATTGATCTCCTTGGCTTTGGCGGGATTCTGCTCGGTCAGCTTGGTGACTTCCTTGGCCAGCTGTTCGCGTTTGGCGGTAGCTTCCTCGGGCGTGCAAGCCCAAACGGGCAGGGCGCAGGCGAGGGTGGCGGCGAGGGTGAGTTTCAGCAGGGTTTTCATGGGCAGGCCTCAGTTCCGGTTAAGGCGGGATATCTGGTTGAGGGTCCGAACGCGCAAAAAGTTCATCAGCACACGCACCGCTCGCTCCTTACTGCTAACTGTGACAGCAGCTTGAAGATGCCTTTTCGTCATAGCGGTCGTGATGGCGCACCCATTCCATGATTTCCTCCTCATTGCGCCCCTTCGGCGTCAGATCCAGGTAGTTGTAGGCGCCGACCAGCATGTCCAGGCCGCGGGCATAGGTGGAATACGTGTGGAAGATTTCGCCCGCATCGTTGCGATAAAAGACGCTGAGGCCGGGAAGTTCTTCTTCCGCGCCGTCGGATTTTTCGTAGTTGTAGGTGGACGTGCCAGCGGCGACTTCGTCTGCGCGGGCGGAGACGCCAAAGTCATAGTTGAAATCGCAACCGGCTGACGATACCCAGTCGAATCTCCAGCCCATGCGCCGTTTAAAGTCCTGAAATTCGGCAAACGGCGCATGAGAAACCGCGACCACGGCAACGTCATGATGCGCCAGGTGCTGATTGGCGCCATCAATGTGGTCGGACAGGAAAGAGCAGCCGGAGCAACCCTCTTTCCAGCCCTCACCAAACATGAAGTGATAGATGACCAATTGACTGCGCCCACCGAACAGGTCGGCGAGTTTCAATTCGCCATTGGGCCCCTGAAAGCGGTAATCCTTGTCGATCTTCACCCAGGGCAGGGCGCGGCGTTCAGCGCTGAGTTTGTCCCGTTCCCTGGTAAAGGCTTTTTCGTGAGCCAGGTGTTGTCGGCGGGCGGCGAGCCATTCTTCTCGGGACACGACCGGATGATTCTGAAGGTTCATGAGAGATTCTCCTGCGAGCAGCGGGGAGGTGACTTACACAGACTAGTCGTCGCTCCCTGGCGTGATTCGACATGCCGCCGGTCGGTGTGGTTGAAAACCTCGGCTGAACGGCTGCCCAACGCGCAGGTCACACGTTATGAAGGCCATCTCACTCTCTGGCTTGGAGGTTGAATCAGGATGACGACTTATAACTGGGATCTAATCGAGCGCCTGCTGCACGAAGTGCAAAACGGCGCGAGCAGCTTTACGCCGCGACCCTACGCCGAGCAATACGCCGCGGAAAAAGCCTCGGAAGGCGAACAAACTGAAAACCTCGATCACCTGAAGGCGGTGGCAGGCGAGTATGAAAAGTTACTGCTGGAGCGCGGATATATTGAACCTCGGCCTGAAGAGCAGGGCGGTACAGGCTCGAATTACATTTTGACGCCCCGTGGCTCAAGCCTGTTGAGCCTGATCGACAGCAGCATTCCGGGCAATGATCATCCACGGCAGGTGCTGGATGAGCAGGAAGATGCGCTGGATGAGCTGACATTTGATGAAGTAGCGTCCAAGGCACAGATCGCCTGAACGCATCTCTCAATGTAGGAGTGAGTCTGCTCGCGATAGCGGTCGGTCAGTCAACGTCGTTGTCGGCTGTGAAACCGCTATCGCGAGCAGGCTCACTCCTACATGGGGTTGCCGAGCATTTAACTTTTTTGTGCTGCTTTCAGACACTTCAGATCGTTGAAATCCTTCCTCACCCCCTCAATCTTTTTCAGCAAACGCTGACGTTGCATCGGCGTGCTCTCTGCCATCAAATCAACGAACAATCCCCGCGCCTGGGCTTCTGTCTTGGCATAGGCCTCGCGGTACGCTGGCGTCCACAAACTCTCGCGATTCACCAGAAGCGTCTCGATTCTTTGTGCGAATTCGGGACTTTGCCGTTGCGCAACGGCGGCGCTGAATTGCTTCTGCCAATGAACGCGGTTGGCGATCCATTGAGTGTTCTGGTCACCCAGGGCTGTTGACCAGGCGATGACACGTTGCCGTTGGGTTTCACTCAAGGGGCCGAGCCAGTCGTCCAGACGCTTTTCCATCCGCTGCGCACGTTCTTTGATCTGCTGATCGAGAGACGGCTTGAGGTATTCCTCCTGGCGTTTGCGCTGATCCTTGGCGAACGCGTCGTTCATCTCCGCGACTTGTTTGTCGTCCAGTCCTTTCAATAACTCAATGGCCGACGGGGTGATTTCACGAGCGGTCTGGGCGATGGCGGCTTTGGCTTCCTGGGTGCGGGCTTGCAGGGCGGCATCGGTCACCTGATTGGTTTCCACCATCCCCTGTAACCGGTCCAGCCAATCCAGGTAGCCGGGCAACTGCGTGGTGCAATGCCAGCTCAGGTGCTCCTTGAGGCGTTCGTTGAACCAGCCTTTCTGCTCGCCGTTCATGTCCAGGTAGTCGCTGAGCGTCCACGGAATGATCACATCGAGGTTGCGATAGGCCAGCCCCACGCGACTGCAGGCGCCGAGAGCAAGGCTGAGGGTGATAACGACGGCGAGATATTTTAACCAGCGCGACATGGGCGAGTCCTTGCGAAAGCCTGGCTTCTTGAGGGGATGCTCATGTGAACGCAGGATGAGCCTCGCAGTTCAGCCTATCAATAAAAGGCGCGTTCAGCCTTGAGGGTCACCAGGCCGTCGCACTGGCTGTTGTGCCCGGAATAGGCGGAGCAGTCGTTGCCGCTGAGGTTGGAATCGCTGTAGATCAGGTCCAGGTCAATGCCCATGAACGGGCGGGACAGTTGCACCGACCAATCGGTGAAGCTCCCTATGTAGCCGCCATCGACGGAGACGGGCGCGTTGAGCTGATGGGTGGTGTATTTCATGCTGATCCCGATGCCAAAGGGCTGGTTGCCGCCGAGATCGGCGAAGACGGTGCTGTTCTGTTTGTCCGGGTCGTTACTGAAGGCCGCGCCGAAACGACTGCCCAGAAACGTCAGGCCGCCGAAAAGCTCCTGGCTGTCGAGCGTGTCCACTTTCGGATAGCTGTAATGGATCATGCCGACTTCGTAGCCGAGGGTTTGATCGAAGGGTTGTTTAAAACCTACGTAGGAATCGACCTCGAGGTTCTTTCCCGGACTCAGTCCCATGCTCGGCGCCCATTGGCCTACATAGAAACCGCTGTCGTGACTCAGGTCCAGGCCTCCGTGGAAGGAGCCGGTGCTGGCGGGTTTGACCAGCCCTTGAGCCATGCTGCGGCTTGGGGTCGTACCCAGTTTCAGGTCGAAGTCGCCCATTTCACGCTGAAAAATTTGCGCATTGGCGACCGAGCACGACAGCAAGGTGCCGAGCAATATGAGGGGGGGCTTGAGCATGCGTCACTCCATGAACAGCGAGGAGCAGGAACCAAAAACCTACGCAAACGCTTGATCTAGACGTGTGCAAGCATACCGGCGAATGCTCGGCTTCGAAGGCCGTTCGTCGATTTTTGAAATATTGGTTTATTGAGGAGGGTGTTGCGGGGAGGTTCCAGTCCAGGCGCTTTGAAGCTCAAAGCACCCAGGGACCAGTTGCAGCGGATGTTACTTTTTGCCCAGCGTGATCTGCTTGGACGGGCCGAACGTCTGGCCGCTGACGCCTTTGGCAATTTGCTGGATTTCGCCGCCAGACTTGAGGAACGCAGCGATCTGGTTGTTGATCGATTCGCTGGTTTCAACGGCTGGAGCAGGCTTTGCTTTGCTGTTGGATGCTTTTACACGCATGGCGGCCATTAACCTGTAGAAAATTAACTTGGCCATGCATCGTACAGGAAATACTTGACAATTGCTTGGCAAATATCCCCCTGAAACTCTTTTGCCGGGCTGAAGTGTCGTCGGGAAACTGTCTTCGTATTATCACCCTAAGCTGCTGTTTTAACTAAAAACGTGCCTCTGAAAAAAGCAATTTATAGCGGCGATGCCAGAACATTATTCATCGGCATAGTCAGACGAGTGGCCGCTCTGTGCCTGAAATCCGAAAAAACCAGTCCTTTGACCAGATTTTCTGTCGCCGCTGGACCGGTCGGTGAGCGCGGCCCGCAAAACCGGGTAGAATGCCGCCCACGCAATGAGGGTATTGGACATGGCTTTAGTCGGGCGTTACAACAGTTTGCAAGTGGTTAAACACACTAACTTCGGTTTATATCTGGACGGTGGCGCGGACGGCGAAATCCTTCTGCCTAATCGTTATATTCCCAAAGATATTCCCAGCGAAGATGAAGACTGGCTCAACGTTTTTATTTACCTGGACAGCGATGACAAACTCATCGCAACGACTGAAAAGCCGAAAGTTCAAGTCGGTGACTTCGCCAGTTTGAAAGTAGTTGAAGTCAACAGCATTGGCGTTTTCCTGGACTGGGGTTTGCCCAAGGATCTGCTGCTGCCGTATTCGGAAGAAAAACGTCAGATGACGGCCGGCGAGTATGTCGTGGTGCACGTTTATCTCGATAAACACACCCGCCGCATCACCGCGACGGCACGTCTGGATCGTTACCTGGACAAGACCCCGGCCAACTACTCGCCGGGCCAGGAAGTGAATTTGCTGGTAGCCGAAGCGACCGATATGGGCTTCAAGGCGATCATCAACAACAAGCACTGGGGCTTGATTCACAAGAACGAAATCTTCAAGTTCATGCGTGCCGGTAAAGAAGAGAAGGGTTTCATCAAGGAAGTCCGTCCCGACGGCAAGATCAGCTTGAGCCTGCAACCGGTTGGCGAAGAAGCCGCCACCAGCCTCAACTCGAAGATCCTCGCCAAGTTGCGTGAAAACAATGGCAGCCTGCCGGTCAGCGACAAAAGCGATCCGACCGTGATCAGCAGCCTGTTTGGCGTCAGCAAAGGCAACTTCAAGAAAGCCATCGGTGCGTTGTACAAGAACGGCCAGATCGTGATTCATGCGGATCGCATTGAACTAAGCTGACCTCGACACGGCCTCTTGTAGGCGCTGTCCGTAGCAGTGCCTACATTGGCTTTGGGGTCGCGAATCATGAAAAGAATGTTGTTTGCCTACGCAGGCACCTTGCTGGCGTTTCTCGTGCTCGACGGCCTCTGGCTGGGCGTGCTGATGGCGCGCACGTACCGGTCTTTGCTCGGTTCGCTGATGCTCGACAGGCCGCTGCTGGCCCCGGCTGCGGTTTTCTACCTTCTTTATGTGCTCGGTTGCGTGGTGTTCGTCGTGCTACCGGCGACGAGCTGGCAACGTGCGGCGGGTATGGGCGCGTTGTTGGGGCTGGTCGCGTACGGCACCTATGACCTGACCAACTGGGCGACCCTGAAGGGATGGTCTGCGCAACTGGCCTTGATGGACATGGCGTGGGGCGCGCTGCTGACCTGTGTTGCGTGCACCGTTGGCTATTGGGCAATGCGCAAAGCCGGCTGATGACGCAACCAGAGATTCAAATGTCTCTTGCAGACGCTATTTCCTGCCCGATTGGTTAATAATCGAACGTATAATTTTTCGCCCCGACGCCATTGCTCAATGGATGGTCGGGGCTTTGCGTTGACTGACGAGTTTCTGCCATGGATTGTGTTGTCGAGGTGTTCCGGTGAGCGCCACCCGGCGTAGCGCCGATGGGTTTGCCCTGCAAGTCATGCTCGGTTTATGCCTGATCTGGGGTGTCCAGCAGGTCATGATCAAATGGGCGGCGCCGGATATTGCCCCGGTCATGCAGGCAGCAGGGCGGTCAGGCATTTCCGCCGTGCTCGTAGGCTTGTTGATCTGCTGGAAAGGCGGCTGGGATCAGGTCAGTGCCACCTGGCGCGGCGGTTTGCTGGCCGGTGCGCTGTTCGGGCTGGAGTTTTTCTTCATCTCCGAAGGCCTGCAACTGACGACAGCGGCCCACATGTCCGTCTTTCTGTACACCGCCCCCATTTTTACGGCGCTGGGCGTGAACTGGCTATTGCCCAGCGAACGTCTGAGGCCGGTGCAATGGCTGGGCATTTTTCTGTCCTTCATTGGCATCGCCGTCGCGTTCGCCGGTGGCGTTTCCTGGGACAACCTCGATCGACGCATGTTGATGGGGGATGCCTTGGGCGTACTGGCTGGCGCTGCGTGGGGCGCGACAACCGTGGTCGTGCGCGCTTCGCGTCTGTCTGAAGCACCGGTAACCCTGACGTTGTTTTATCAATTGATGGTGGGCTTTATCGGTCTGTTGCTGATCGCGATCATCAGCGGCCAGGTGACCCATGTCAGCCTGACCACCGTTGCGGTGGCCAGCGTGCTGTTTCAGGGGCTGATCGTCTCGTTCTTCAGTTACCTGACATGGTTCTGGCTGCTGCGCCGCTACATGGCGGCAAACCTGGCTGTGTTTTCGTTCATGACGCCGTTGTTCGGTGTCACCTTCGGCGTTGTGCTGTTGGGCGAAGAATTGAGCCTGAACTTCGTCATTGGCGCGGTGCTGGTATTGCTTGGCATCACGTTTGTCAGCGCTGAACAGTGGGTACGCCGTCGTTTGCGCAAAGCCCTCGGGCAGTCGTGATCCCACTGATCGACAGTACCCCCGCGATCAGCAGGCCACTGCCGGCGAAGATCAATGCGGCTTGCAGGCCGCCACTGAAATGGCTGCTTAGCGCGGCCAGCAACGGGCCGGCGAGCTGACCCACGGCAAAGCAGGCGGTCAGCAATCCGGCGTTGCGTTGCGTGGCGTGTGGCGCCAGCTCCCGGGAGCGTTGCATCACCAATTGCATGCAGGCCAGGAACGGTGTGCCACACAAGATGACGCCCAGCGCCAGGCCCAGGCCGCTGCCCAGCAGGCAAGCGAAAACCCCGACCGCTTGCAGCCACAATGTCGCCATCAACCAATGCCGCGTTGCGTCCGGATTGTGTCGGCGCAAACTCACCACGACCACGCCCGTCGCTGCCGCCAGTCCAAAGCAGGGCCAGAACAGGTCGGCCTGCCATTGCCCATGAAATTGCGCGTTGGCCATTTGCGACAGGAATGTGGCCGGGATGATGTAGCCCAAGCCATACAAGCCATAGATCACGCCCAAGCGGCCGATGCCCGGGCTGCCTGTGCCGGCATCATTCATAGGTGCGGCGACGTTCGCGACCTGTTGCGGCAAGAAGGGCAGGATCGCCAACAACATCACCAGCCCGACCGCGGCATACACCAGCCACAGCGTGGCGGACGTCTGGCCCAGCAGGTTCGAGCCCAGCGCCAACAGTCCTGTCAGAAAAATACCCAGGCCGGGTCCGGCAAATACCAGCGCACCGAGTCGTGGGCGACCGGCTGCCGCAGCCAATGGCTGGCTCAATGCGGTGATCATGACCAAGACCCAGGCGCTGGCGACGCCCGTGCCAAAGCGCAATAGCAGATGGGACCAGAAACCACTCGCCCAGAAAGACGCCAGGGTCAGTAGCACACACAGCCACAATCCGCCCAAAAGGCGCCGGCGAACCTGATCAGGGCGTCGGGAAAACATGGCGTCCACGGCGCCGACGAAATAACCCAGGTAGTTCGCGGCAGCAATCAGGCCCGCGGCGGTCAGGTCTATCTGACCTTCGCTGATCAAATGTGGCAGTTGCGGGGTGAGGGCGAAACGGCCGATACCCATGGCCATCATGAGCGCGATGAAACAGGCGAGTAAGCGAATCAGAGGAGACATGGTCTGAGTTCCGGCAGAGGATCAATGACCGTCAGGCTAGGACTGATTGACTTTCTTTAAAAATGAATAATAGTGAGTAACTTGTTCTTATTTGGAGAATGGTGTGGAATTCAGTCAATTGCGGATCTTTCAGGCCGTCGCCGAAGAAGGCTCGATCACCCGAGCGGCTGAGCGCCTGCACCGCGTACCGTCTAACCTGTCGACCCGGCTCAAGCAGCTGGAAGAGCAGCTCGGTGTCGAACTTTTCGTTCGCGAGCGACAGCGTTTGCAACTGTCCCCTGCGGGAAAAGTCCTGTTGGACTACACCGCCAGGCTGTTCAGCCTGCACGACGAAGCACGGGCCGCCGTGCAGGGCGGGGAGCCGGCTGGCGACTTCGTGCTGGGCACGATGTACAGCACCGCCGCCATCCACCTTCCAGCGTTGCTGGCGCGCTATCACCGCAGCTACCCGGCGGTAAACCTGCAGGTGCAGTCGGGACCCAGCGGAGAATTACTTGAAGGCTTGCTGACCGGTCGGCTCGATGCGGCTCTGGTGGACGGGCCGCTGGAACTGGCCGGGCTCGACGGCGTGCCATTATGCGACGAGCGGTTGGTGCTGATCAGCGAGGCTGATCATCCACCCGTGCGCAGTGCCCTGGATGTGGAGGGGCGCTCGGTTTTCACGTTCCGCCAGGGTTGCTCATACCGCATGCGACTGGAAGCCTGGTTCGCCCATGACCGCGCGGCCATGGGACGGGCGATGGAGATTGAGTCTTACCCGGGGATGCTGGCGTGTGTGATCGCAGGCTCTGGAGTGGCGCTCATGTCAGAGTCAATGCTGGCCAGCTTGCCGGGGCGCGAAAGCGTGGCGGTGCACCCATTGGCCGAGCCGTTCGCGAGCGCGACCACCTGGTTGATGTGGCGCAAAGGCATGGTGGGTGCCAATCTGAATGCGTGGATCGAACAGCAACAAACGGTCTATCCGTCGGCCACACATCCGGTTCAGGCGATTGCTTGAACTATTACTGAATGATTTGGATCAATTCAGTAACAGATCATTGCGACTTTTGCCGAGCATTGCGTAGGACTTCGGACTATTATCAGTGCGAAGCGGCTACAGAATTCCGGCCGCTCGGCACTACCCTGAAGGGGGCACCATGAAAGAGAAAATCCAAAACTGGCTGCACGACCTGGGTATCGCACTCGGTTTGATCGAACCGCCTCTGCAACCTGTGCCAATCCGTACCGACGACGAGCAGCGTCGACGCCAGCCACGCCGGCGGTAAAGCTGAGTCAGGTTCGGTAGTACTGCAGACCTGGTTTCGTCAGAGGGATAGATGACCTATCCCTCAATGCCTACCTACCTCTATTAAAAAACGGCTCAAGTCATTGGCCGTTTTTGCGTTTCTGAGCATTTGATCTTCCTCGCCCGTAAACGCGGTCAATCCCAGCTCATCCTCCAAATGGAAGATCAGCTCTTCAATTTCCTGTTTATCCAGTCCCAACGCTTCCAGGCTCGCGTTGTCGTCGAAGTCATCCTGAGATTCCAGTAAGCGGCTGATAAAGCGATGCACGGCGGCACGAATGGCGGCTCTTTTCATGGTCGTTCTTCGAGGGCGTTATTATTGTTTTCCCGTTCTTGAGTACAGCAGGCTTGCGCAACGCCAGCCCTGCCACTCGTCTGTGCAGCACCTTTCTGCAGGCGAAAAAAACGGGTGTGGCAACCGACGCCACACCCGTCGAAGAAAACGTTAAGGCATTCTTTTCAGATCAGAGTGCGCTCGCCACCATCGTCGGGCGACGGGACATCAGGCTGACCAGCACGAAACTCACCAAGCCGACGCCCAGGCTGTAGTAGATCGGGGTGTTGGCGTCCAGACCATCCTTGAACATGAACACCAGCGCAGTGGCAAAGCCCATGCCCATACTGGCGATGGCCCCTGCGGTGGTTGCACGTTTCCAGAAGATCGCACCCATCAGCGGAATCAGCATGCCGCCCACCAACAGGTTGTAGGCCAGCGTCAGTGCGCTGATCACGTCGTTGACGACCAGTGCGATGCCGAGCACCACGAGGCCGGTCAGCAGGGTGAATATACGGTTGATGCCCAGGCTCGACTGTTTACCGCCACGCAGTTTCGGCAGCAGGTCTTCGGTCAGGGTGGTGGAGGCGGCCAGCAGACCGGCGCTGGCGGTGGACATCATGGCTGCCAGGGCCGCAGCGATCACCAGGCCACGGATGCCGTCCGGCAAGGACAGTTTGACGATGGCGGCGAAGGCGTTGTTGACGTTGTCCAGGTCCGGAATCAACACGTGAGCGGCCATACCGATCAGGGCGCACACCAGACCGTAGATGATGCAGTAGATGCCCGCAGTGGTGCCGGCGTACCTGGCGACCTTTTCACTGCGTGCAGTGAACACCCGTTGCCAGATGTCCTGGCCGATCAGGATCCCGAAAAAGTAGATCATGAAGTAGGTGATGATGGTATCCCAGCCAATGGCCGTGAAGCTGAAGCTGGTAGCCGGCAATTGCGCTACCAGTTGATCCCAGCCACCCACGCGGTACAGGCAGATCGGCAACAGCAGGAACATCAGGCCGACGGTCTGGATTCCGAACTGGACAATGTCGGTCAGGGTCAGCGACCACATGCCGCCGATGGTCGAGTAGATCACGACGACACCGCCGCCCAGCAGCAAGGATATCCAGAATGGCAGACCGAACAGCACTTGTAGCACGGTGCCGATTGCCAGGATCGAGGTCACGCCGATCATCAGGGCATAGGCCAGCATGATGGTGGCGCTGGCGGTACGGGCCATTGGGTTGTAGCGTTTTTCCAATACCTGGGTGACGGTGAACACTTTAAGTTTGAGCAGGGGTTTGGCGAGAAACAGGTTCAGCGCGACGATCCCGCAACCCAGTGCGGCGCAGAGCCAGAAACCGGAGATGCCATGGACGTAACCCAGGCGCACGGTGCCGACGGTGGACGCGCCACCCAGCACAGTCGCGGCCATCGTGCCCATGTAGAGGCTTGGGCCGAGGTTACGACCGGCGACCAGGTAGTCTTCGTGGGTCTTGGCCTTGCGCATGCCGAAGTAGCCGAGAACCAGCATCGCGGCGGCGTAGATGAGTACGACGAATAAATCCAAAGCCATGATGGCGTGTCTCCGATTGTCTTTTTTATGGTGAGGCTGAAAAGCAATGTGGCAATCAGGCCGCTTTTTGTGGCGAGGGAGCTTGCTCCCGCTGGGCTACGCAGTAGCCCCAAATCTTTTGCGACTGCTGCGCAGTCGAGCGGGAGCAAGCTCCCTCGCCACAGAGGTTCCGTTAACCACCGTTTTTTCGAATCAGGCGGCTTGACGCATCGCCGGTTTAACGAGCGAATCCGTGCCCTTGCTACGCGAATCATTTGGCCCGAACACAGCAGCCGATTCCGGGAACAGGCTCAGCAGTGCCAAATACACCACTGACGCCAGGCCCAGCGTGACCGGCAGGCTGATGTCGATGCCGTCGGCGAGATTGCCCAGCGGTCCGACAAACTGGCCCGGCAGGTTCACAAAGCACAAACCCACCAAGGCACTCGGGATCCAGGCACCCAGGCCACGCCAGTTCCAGCCGTGGGTGAACCAGTAGCGGCCACCTTTCTCGCCGCGAGTAAACACCTGCAGGTCATCCGGGCAGTAGAAGCCGCGACGCACCAGCAGACCGATGATCATGATCACCATCCAAGGGGTGGTGCAGGTGATGATCAGCACGGCGAAGGTCGACACGCTCTGCACCAGGTTGGCCGCGAAGCGTCCGATGAAGATGAAGGCGATCGACATCACACCGATCAGCAAGGTCGCCTTGACTCGCGACAACACGCGCGGAAACACGCTGGACATGTCCAGCCCGGTGCCATAGAGGGAAGTGGTGCCCGTGGACATGCCGCCGATCACGGCGATCAGGCATACCGGCAAAAAGAACCAGCTCGGGGAAACCGCCAGCAGCCCGCCCACATAGTTGTTGGCCGCGATGTAGTCCGGCGCCTTGATTGCAACGATCGTGGCGGTGGCGAGGCCAAACAGGAAGGGGATAAGGGTGGCGATCTGTGCGCCGACCACGGCAAGCATGATTCGACCTTTCGGGGTCTCCCGCGGAATGTACCGCGACCAGTCACCGAGGAACGCCCCAAAGGAAATCGGGTTGCTCATGGCGACCAGTGCCGCGCCGATGAAGGCGGCCCAGAAACCGGCCTGACCCATAGCGACAGTGCCGGCGAAATGGCTGTCGAACGTCGGGGCGAACGCGAAGATGCCGAGCAGGAACAGTGCGCTGGCAGCCCACACCGCAATGCGGTTGACCCACAACATGAAGCGGAAACCGTAGATGCACACGGTCAACACCAGGATCGCGAACAGACCGTAGGCCAGGCCCAATGTCAGGTCGGTTTCCGGGAGGCCGATCAAGCGTTTGGCGCCACCAATCAACGCATCGCCCGAACTCCAGACCGACAGTGAGAAGAAGGCGATGGCGGTCAACAGCGACAAGAACGAACCGACGATCCGCCCGTGCACGCCAAAATGCGCACCGGAAGACACGGCGTTGTTGGTGCCATTGATCGGGCCGAACAAGCCCATCGGTGCAAGGATCAGCGCGCCCAGCAATACGCCCAGCACAATCGCCCAGACACCGGCCTGAAACGACAGTCCGAACAACACCGGGAAACTGCCAAGCACTGCGGTAGCAAAGGTATTGGCGCCGCCGAAGATCAAGCGAAACAGGTCGCTGGGTCGGGCGTCACGCTCATGATCCGGAATCTGTTCGACCCCGTTTGTTTCAATGCTGCTAAGGCTTTTTTCTTTGTTGTTGTTATTCATGATCTGCTCCGATCATAAAGGCGCGCTCATCGTGCGTGAGCGTCACCTGTTTGGCTAAGGGGGTGGCAGCCCTTCCGGCATGGCGGACAAATGTTCGTGACAGGCCAGCCATAGGCCTTGTTGTTCTCGGCCAGACGCTTGTTTTTTGAAAACAATCGTCTCGCGCTCCTGGCTGAAGTGTTGCTCCCCTTGCATGCGCAGCTCGGTGGCCACGTCATGGATGAAAATCGCCACATCACCTTGCAGGCTGATAAAGGCGTTGCTTGAAGTGCACGACAGCACTTCGAAGCCATCCTCCGAGCGCCAGGTGTCCCACAATGCCTGGTAGGCATCGCGCGACAGCAGGGGTTGCTCGAGGGTGTAGAACACGAAGCTGGCATCGGCGCTGAAGGCGCCGAAGTAGGCTTCGCGATCGTTACGGGCAAAGGCCGACACCAGATCGGCGGCGGCTTTCAGTACCTGATCGCGTTCGTTCATGACCGATACTCAGCGGTGGACCACGCCTGGCAGTACGCAGAGCATTTCGTACAGCAGGTTGGCGGCCAGCAGTGAGGTGTTGCCGGTTGTGTCGTAAGCGGGCGAGACTTCTACCAGATCGCAACCCACCAGGTCGAGGCCTTGGCAGCCCCGCACGATCTCGATTGCCTGAATGGTCGTCAGACCACCGATTTCCGGAGTGCCGGTACCCGGTGCCCAGGCCGGGTCGATGCCGTCGATGTCGAAACTCAGGTACACCGGACCACCGCCAACTTTCTCGCGAACTTCAGCCATCAGGGGGGCCAGGGATTTGTGCCAGCATTCTTCGGCCTGCACCACGCGGAAACCCTGTTTACGGCTCCAGTTGAAATCGTCAGCGGTGTAGCCCTGGGCGCGCAGACCAATCTGGACCACGCGATCCGGGTCCAGCAGGCCTTCTTCAACGGCGCGACGGAAGGTGGTGCCGTGGGCGATTTTCTCGCCGAACATGTGATCGTTCACATCGGCGTGGGCGTCGATGTGCACCAGGCCGACCTTGCCGTGCTTCTTGTGAATGGCACGCAGGATCGGCAGGGTGATGGTGTGGTCGCCGCCCAGAGTCAACGGGATCACGTCGTGTTCGAGGATGTTGTCGTAGGATTCTTCGATGATCCGCACGGCATCCAGCAAGTTGAAGGTGTTGATCGCGACGTCACCGATGTCGGCTACCGACAGGGAGTCGAACGGCGCAGCACCGGTCGCCATGTTGTAGGGGCGGATCATCACCGATTCAGCGCGGATTTCGCGAGGCCCGAAACGGGTGCCAGGGCGCAGCGAGGTGCCGATATCCAGCGGGACGCCAACAAAGGCAGCATCCAGACCAGCAGCGGTAGGCAAATGGGGGAGTCGCATCATGGTGGCGATGCCGCCGAAGCGCGGCATTTCGTTGCCGCCCAGTGGTTGGTGAAGAATCTTGTCCACGGGTAGGGCCTCATCGTCGTTGTTTTATTTATGTCGGTTACGCCGTTCATGGAAGCACGGGTACCGCTGTGGGCCGATTCTGCGAAATGTAGTGCCCGGGAAGAATCGCTACGGGCAAATACTTAGTTCAGATTTTTCTAAACTAATGGAGGAGGCGGAGATAGACTTGTAGCAGCTGCCGAGCCTCGCAGGCTCGGCAGCTGCTACATGCCCAATCGTCTACCTGTGTGTTTGCTGGAGCCCCCATGGCCAACGCTTTACCCGACCTGAAACTATTGCGCATCTTCGTCAGCGTGGTCCGTCATCAGGGGTTCGCCACTGCCCAGCATGAGCTCAACCTTTCCACGTCGGCGATCAGCACCTACATGAGCCAGCTCGAAGCTGCGCTTGGCCTGGTGCTCTGCCATCGCGGTCGAGGTGGTTTCAGCCTGACCAGCAAGGGCGAACTGTTTCATCAGGAAACCTTGCGCCTGTTGGCCGAGCTCGAAGGTTTCGAGCAATACGCCGCGGCCCTCAAAGGCGAGCTGCGTGGCACGCTGAATCTGGGGGTGATCGACTCTACCGTCAGCGACAAGGCCTTGCCCTTCGCCGAAGCCATCGGCGCCTACAGCCAGGAACACCCGGCGGTGCATTTGCATCTGTCGGTCATGAGCCCATATGAGCTGCAACTCGGCGTGCAGGACAATCGCCTCGACCTGGCCATCGGTGCTTTCTCGACGCGCATGAGCGGTCTGGTCTACATGCCGCTGTACCGTGAACAGCACTGGTTGTATTGCAGCAGTCGCCATCCGCTGTTCACCGAACGACGTATCCCCGAGCAAGTCATCACCCAGCAGCGCATGGTGGGGCGCGGCTACTGGAGCCAGGCGGAGCTGGCGCGTCATGGCTTCAAACACAGCGCGGCGACGGTGGAGAGTATGGAGGCGCAGCTGATTCTGGTGCTGTCGGGCGCCTACATCGGTTATTTGCCGGAGCATTACGCCCAGGCCTGGGCCGACAAGGGCGATTTGCGCGTGCTGTTGCCGGCGACGTTCGGCTATCAGGCGCCATTTTCGATGATCGTGCGCCGTGGCCGCAGCCGTGAACCGTTGATCCAGACCTTCCGCGATTTGCTCAAAGCACAGCTCAATCAGGCTGCTTAAAGGAAAAGCAAGCATGTCCAGACTCCAATGCCCACGCTGCCTGCGCCCGCAAACCCACTGCCTGTGCCCGCTGATCCCGCACCTCGATAGCCGCACCCGGGTGTTGCTGTTACAGCATCCCAGTGAGGTGAACCATGCGCTGAACACCGCGCGGTTGGCGGCATTGGGGCTGAAAAATGCCGAGCTGATCGTCGGCGAAGTGTTCGAGGATTTACCGGCGCTGTTGAATAGACCGGGCTATCAGGCGCGATTGCTGTTTCCTGCCGATGATGCGCAGACGTTGCAGGCCTACACCGAAAACGAGGAACCGCTATTGCTGGTCGTGCCGGACGGTACCTGGCGCAAGGCGCGCAAAATGCTGCACCTCAATCCGCTGCTGGCAGCGTTGCCCCGGGTGACCCTGGCTGAGGGCGGGGTGTCGCGATATCGATTGCGCAAGGCGCCGGGACCGGGAGCGTTGTCGACGGTTGAAGCGATCGTCCAGGCCTTGCAAACGCTGGAAGCGCCGAGCTCTTTCGAGCCGTTGCTGAAGCCGTTCGAGGCATTGATCGAGGGGCAGATTGCGGCGATGGGCGAGGATACCTTCCAGCGCAATCATGGGCCGAGATAGGTGTTGCTAGTGCTGGCCTGATCGCCAGCAGGCTAGCTCCCACAGTTGATCAGTTGAGAATACAAAGTCTTGATCGCTCCCAAATCCCCTGTGGGAGCTAGCCTGCTAGCGATAGCCAGTGCACAGTCAATGAAGATTCTGGCCTGATCTATCGTTCGCGCATCGCCTCGGTCCGTGCCTTGAGCACCGGTTTAAGCAGGTAATCCAGCACGCTTTTCTCCCCGGTAATGATATCCACCGTCGCTACCATCCCGGGAATGATCAGCAAAGGCTTCACGTCCCCACCCAGGTGATTCTTGTCGGTCCTTACCTGGATCAGATAAAAGCTGTTGCCCTTGTCGTCGGTAATGGTGTCCGCCCCGATCAACTCCAGCTTTGCACTCAGCCCGCCATAGATTGTGTAGTCGTAGGCGCTGAACTTGACCATGGCTTTCTGGCCGGGGTGCAGGAATGCCACGTCTTGCGGCCGGACCTTGGCTTCGATCAGCAGGTTGTCTTCCAAGGGCACGATTTCCACCATGTCACTGCCCGGCTGCACCACGCCGCCAATGGTGTTGACCTTCAGCACCTTGATAATCCCGTGCACCGGAGAGACCACCGTGGTGCGAGTGACGCGGTCGTCGATGGCAATGCTCGATGCCGTGATTTTCGACAGATCGGTGCGTTTCTCATTCAGCTCTTTGGCGGCGTCCGAGCGGAATGACTGTTCCGACTCGTCAATCTTGCTTTTGATTTCGTTGATCGCCGATTCGGCGCGGGGAATCGCCAGCGTCGTGGCATTCAGCGAGCCGCGTATCTCCACGGCGCTGCGTTTGAGGCGCAGGATTTCCACCGGGGATACCGCACCGGTTCCCACCAGGGGCGCGGACATGTTCATCTCTTGTTGCAGCAAAGCCAGGCTCGAACTGAACTGGCCCTGTTTGGAGCGAAATTCCGCCAGTTCCTGGGTTTTTTGCCGAAGTTGCTCACTCAACGTGCGCTGTTCGCTGGCCAGTCGACGCTGCCGTTGTTCGTACAGGGAGCGTTCGTCCTCGGCCACTTGCGGTGCCTTGGCAATCACTTCTGCCGACAGCTTGAAAGGTCGTCCTTCGGCCTCGGCAGATAACCGTTCGACCTGCGCCGTCAAGGCATAACGGTCCGCCTCGCTTTCACCCTTGTTCGACAGAAACCGCGTGTCATCCAGGCGCAGCAATTTGTCGCCCTTGTTCACCATTTGCCCTTCGCGCACGAAGATTTCAGTGACGATGCCGCCTTCCAGGTTCTGGATCACCTGCACCTTGCTCGACGGGATCGCCTTGCCTTCACCCGTGGTGACTTCCTGCAATACGGCAAACTTGGCCCAGACCACCGCGCTGATAAGCAGTCCGGCCGCCAGCCACACGGTGATCCGCGACCAGCGCGGCGAGTCCTGCAACGCGGCGCCGGCGGTTTCCGGCATGAATTCGCTTTCGGCACTTTTGCTGAAGCTGCCGAAGTAGCCGCGATCCTTTGAAGCGTCGGACGATGTACCAGCCATGGGCTACTCCTAGACCGCCGCAGAGCCGACACGGCCCTTGCGCAGTGCATCGATGACCGCTTCTTTCGGACCGTCGGCGACGATCCGTCCGTTGTCGAGGACTACCAGACGATCCACGAGGCTGAGCATGGAGGTACGGTGGGTCACCAGCAGCAAGGTTTTGCCCTGGACCCAGCTGTGCAGTTTTTGTCGCAGGACGTCTTCGCTGCTGTTGTCCATGGCGCTGGTGGGTTCGTCGAGCAGCATGATCGGCGGGTCGAGCAGCAGGGCTCGGGCCAACAACACAGCCTGACGCTGACCACCGGAAAGCAGTTGACCACGTTCACCCACGGGTCGGTCGAAACCCTGCGGATGCGAGCGGGCGAGTTCGGTCACGCCGGTGAGCTCCGCCACTTCGAGCATTCTGGAGTCGCTGATGTAGCGGGCACCGAGGGTCAGGTTGTCGCGCAGGCTGCCGGCCAGCAGTGGCAGGTCATGGGCGACGTAGCCAATCTGCTGGCGCAAGTCGGCGACGTCGAGTTGCCGCAGGTCCAGACCATCGAGCAGCAGTTGGCCTTCTTCGGGTTCGTAGAAACCCATGACCAACCTCGCCAACGTGCTTTTGCCCGAGCCGCTGCGGCCGATGATGCCGATGCGCTCACCGGGTTTCATGCTGAAACTGACGTTGTGCAGCGCCGGGGCATTCTGCCCGTTGTAGTGGAAGGTCACGTTGCTGACGTCCAAAGCGCCTTGGAGTTGCGTGCGTTCCAGTGGCCGCTGTTTGCCGTCGCGTTCCTGCGGCAGCCCCATCAGCGCATCGGTGCTTTTCATCGTCAGTTGCGCTTGCTGGTAGCGCGTGATCAACCCGGCGATTTGCCCCAGTGGCGCGAGTACCCGACTGCCCAGCATGTAGGTCGCCACCAGTGCGCCGACGCTGAGGTTGCCGGCAATGATGCTGTAGACCCCGGCGACGATGGTCGCCATGCCCGAAAATTGTTGGATGAATAACGTGCCGTTGGTGGCCATCGCCGAGAGGTTGCGCGCATGGCTGTCGAGGCGGGTGAGGGCGCCGTGGGTGCTTTCCCATTTGTGCTGGCGCTCGCTTTCAGCGCTGCAGGCCTTGAGGGTTTCCAGCCCGCCGAGGGTTTCGATCAACAAGGCCTGGCGTTCGGCGCCCAGGCTCAGGCTTTTTTGCACGGTATCGCGCAGGCGGACCTGAATCACCATGGCGAAGATGATGGTGATCGGGAACGCCAGCATTGGAATCACCACCAGCCAGCCACCGAGCAAGCCGATCACCACCAGCATCAGTACGGCGAAGGGCAGGTCGATCAGACTGGTAAGCGTGACCGCCGTGAGGAATTCGCGCAGGCCCTGGAAATCGTGAATGCTTTGGGCAAACCCACCGATCGTGGCAGGTCGCGATTTCATCGACATGCCGGTAATGCGTTCGAACAGAGTGGCCGACAAAATCACGTCGGTTTTCTTGCCCGCCGTGTCCAGCAAATGCGCGCGGACCACGCGCAGGACCAGCTCGAAACCGGTGCCGATCAACAAACCGATGGACAGCACCCACAGCGTGGAGGTGGCCTGGTTTGGCACCACCCGGTCGTAGGTCTGCATCACGAACAGCGGCACCATCAAACCCAGCAGGTTGATCAGGAAGCTCGCCAGGATCGCATCGCTGTACAGCCATTTCGACAGTTTCAGCGTGTCGCGAAACCAGGCCTCGACGCGCGGCACCAGCGGTGAGCGCAAGTCTTCGAGTTCATGGCGCGGCCGGGCGAACAACGCCTGGCCACTGTAATTTTCAGCCAGCTCTTCACGGCTGACCCATTGTTCCCCGCCGTCGGCTTCGCTGGGCAGGATCAGCAAGCGGCCGTCATCGCCGAAGCGCCGCAGAATCGCGGTACGACCGTTATTGAGGATCAGCATCACAGGGAGGTTGAGGGGGGAAATGTCGGCCAGCTCACGACGCAGCATGCGCGCCTGCAAACTTGCCCGGGCCGCTGCGCGAGGCAGCAGGTCCAGGCTCAGGCGCTGCTTGTTCAACGGCAGGCCGGCACTGAGACTGGCGCGACTGACCGTCGCACCGTGGAGTTTGCAGAGGATCAAAAGACCATCAAGAAGGGGGTCATCGAAGCTAAGACGCGGATCGACACCGATGTTGCCGGGTTCCATGCTGGTCACATTGATCGCTCCAGTTGAACTGTCACATCAATACAAATCCCTGAAGCAACTACCGCAGCCGGCGATCTTTTGATTTTGTTTTTTTCAGAATCACATCAAAAGATCGTCCGAACACGGCCCGAGCCTGTGGGGTTATCTCAGTTCAGGCAAACGAGCTTCGCTTTTCACTTCAGACTGGGCGACCGCATCGGCAGGCAACACCACACGCTGCTTGCTCAACAACTGACCCATGTTCGCCAGCACGCGGTACATCGAGTATTCCTCGGTGTAGCGCACTTCGGTGTAGCGGCGGTTGGCGTTGTAGAGTTCGTTTTCACTGTCGAGCAGGTCGAGCAGGGTCCGCTGGCCGAGGCCGAACTGATCCTGGTAGGCCATACGTACACGCTTGGTCGTCTCGGCGTATTCGCGGGCGGTCGGCGTTTGCTTCTTCGCGTTGAGCATGGCGTTCCACGCCAGGTGGATGTTCTCGTTGAGCTGGCGCAGGGCGTTGTTGCGGATGTCCATGGCCTGGTTGATCTGGTGCGCATTGGACTGCAGGCGGGCCTTGTCGCTGCCGCCGCGGAACAGGTTGTAGTTCATCACCACACCGACGCGCCACTCGTTATCGTGACCTTCGTCGCCTTGCACGTTGTTGTTCGCGCCCACCGCTGCTTCGGCGTCGAAGCGTGGAAAGAACGGCGACTTGGAAACTTCGTACTGGCTTTCGGCGGATTGCACGTCGGCTTGGGCAGATTTCAGGTAAGGGTTGTTATCCACCATGCTCTGCTGGGCTTCAGTCAAGGTGGCAGGCAATTCGCCGCGCGTCGATGGCAGAGTTTCCAGCTCATCCGGCAGGCGCCCTACAACGCTGAAGAAATTCGATTCGGCATCGGCCAGATCCACTTCCGCGGTGTCGAGGTTGTTTTGCGCCAGTGCCCGACGAGCGGTGGACTGGTCGGAGTCGGCGGTGCTGCCAATACCGCGCTCGGTCCGCAGACCGATCTGGTCGTTGACCCGAAGGTGAGCTTGCAGGTTGTTTTTGGCCAGGGTCACCAGTTCGCGACGCTTGAGCACTTCGAGGTAGACCTCGATGGTGCGCAGTGCCAGGT
The DNA here is from genome assembly GCF_010095445.2 of Pseudomonas sp. TNT3. Classification (GTDB taxonomy): domain Bacteria; phylum Pseudomonadota; class Gammaproteobacteria; order Pseudomonadales; family Pseudomonadaceae; genus Aquipseudomonas. The sequence continues at coordinate 37,958 of NZ_WFGV02000004.1, read as the reverse complement.
CCTGGGCGGTGCCTTGCGCGTAATAGGCACGGGAGTTGACCACGCCTTTGGTGCGCTCGACTTCGTTGGCCGTGTTGAAACCATCGAACAGCATCTGCCGCAGACGCAGCTCGGATTGGGTGTAGGTCAGGATCTTGGTGTTGTGATTGCCCAGCGAACGTGTGTTGGTGTTATCGCTGTACCCGCGCCCGTATGCGGCGTTCAGGTCAACCGATGGATAAAAGCCCCCTTTGGCGACTTTGACTTCTTCGTCCGCGGACAGGCGCGAGTCCACGCGTGAAGCCAGTTCCGGGTGTGTGGCAATAGTGCTCTGAATCGCCTCGGTTAACGACATGGCGTTAGCCTGAGATGTGCAGGCCATTGCCAGCAGGATCGCGCTGCAGAGGGGGGTTAAAACGCGCATGGATGAATCTCCCTGAGTCCTAATGATGCTTATCAGTCGCCAAATATTTGACGGCATTTATAGTGAAAACCGTTTCAAGCTTGTAACAACACAGCTAAGAACATTCTAGCGCATAGCTAAGAAATATTTCTCATAAGCCTTATGCCAAAAAAAACTTATGCGCTCCGAAAAATCCAGCACATTGTTCTCTCGTGGAACCCTTGTATTACGAGCCCTAGGGAGCTTGCAAGGGCAAAATTTAAGTTCCATCCATTTATCGATAAGGGACGAAGAGGTGCTAGAGGGGAGGGAGGCGGGGCAGTTGAGGGGGTGACATTTTTTTGTCACTTTGCTGATTCAGGACTGTTACGCATCGCTCGGAGGTGATCATTTCTGCCAAACGGGATCCCAAAGTCGTTGATTACATTGGGTTTGTCCGATTCCGGCGCAGGTCATCGATGAGCGACAGGTTTGGCGAGAGTGTCGCCAGGGCAGCGGATTACGTAACGTAAATCAAGCTGTCCGGCAGGTGTTTTCGCAAAGCGGCTCGCTTCAGACATGGGCACTTTCTTCGCAAAAAAATTTGGTTGCCGGCACTGGTTGGCAGCAGAGGAGATGCACATGGCTACGCTCATCGGTACCGTCTCGAAGGTCATTGGTCAGGTGTTCGCGGTCGCGGGTGATGGCACCCGACGCGCACTGGTTGAAGGTGATCGGCTGTTTGCCGGCGATCAACTGGTCACCGGCGCGGAAGGGGCGGTGGCGGTGCATTTGAAAAACGGCCAGGAATTGACTCTGGGGCGTGACAGCAGCCTGCAGATGACCTCCCAGCTGCTCGCCAATCAGGTGCCCCATGTGGATTCGCCTGAGATCGTTACGCCAAGCGAAGCGCAGCTGACCGATGTTGAACAACTGCAAAAAGCCATTGCGGCCGGCGAAGACCCGACCCAGACCGGTGAAGCCACTGCGGCTGGACCGTCTGGTGCTAATGGGTCCGGTGCGCTGGGCGGTGGTCACAGTTTTGTGCTGCTGGAAGAAGTGGCCGGTCGAGTCGATCCGACCATCGGTTTCCCGACAGCGGGCTTCAATGGCATTCCGGAGTTTCCGCTGGAGCGTCATTTCGCCGATCTCAATGACAACGTCAACGACGACGCACCTCCCGTCATCGTCCCGCCGCCACCCGTGAACAATCCTGTCACCCTCGGCGGTCTCAATTCGACCGGTGGCGAACTGACCCTCAATGAAGCCAATCTGCCTGACGGCTCGGCCAGCAACCCGGCGGCGCTGACCCAGAATGGCACCTTCACCGTGAACGCTGCCGACGGCCTGCTGAACCTCAGCATTGGCGGCATCAGCGTGTTAAGCGGCGGCGTGGCTTCAGGCTTTCCGCAATCGATCACGACCCAGTTGGGCAACACCCTGACCATCAACGGTTACAACCCGGCAACGGGCGTGGTCAGTTACAGCTACACCCTCAATGGCAACGACACCCATTCGGCCGGCGATGGCGCCAACAATCTCAGCGAACAATTCACCGTGGTCGCCAGCGACACCAATGGCGATACCGCCACCGGCACCCTGGACATCAACATCACCGACGATGCGCCCAAGGCGGTCGATGACAGCAACGCCAACACAGCGTCGGAAACCCTGGTGACCCTGACCGGCAGCGTGCTGCCCAACGACACCCAGGGCGCCGACCGTATTCCAACCGGACCCAACAGCGGGCCAGTGATCGGTGGCACCTTCACCGGCATGTACGGCACCCTCGTGCTCAATCCGAACGGCACCTACACCTACACGCTGAACACCGATGACGCGGACTTCAAGGCGCTGCACGGCGGCGGCAGCGGGACGGAAAATTTCGTCTACACCCTGACCGACTCGGACGGCGATACCAGCACGGCGACGCTGGTGCTGAACATTCACAACAACGACGACCCGGTGACGATTGGCGGGCTAGGCGTGTTCGGTGGCGAGGTCACCGTCTACGAAAAAAACCTCGGCGACGGCAGTGCACCGGACTCCACCGCGCTGACTCAAAGCGGCACCTTCACCATCACCGCCCTTGATGGCGTACAGACCCTGAGCATTGGCGGCATCAATGTGGTGGTCGGCGGCGTGAGCGCAGGCTTCCCGCAATCGGTGGTCACGCCGTTGGGCAGCACGCTGACCGTGACCGGTTTCGATCCCGCCACCGGCGTGGTCAGCTACAGCTACACCCTGGCCGATAACGAATCCCATCCGAATGCTAACGGCACCAACAATCTGCCTGAGCAATTTGCCGTCACTGTGGTTGACGACAACGGCACCACGGCCAATGGCACGCTCGACGTCAACATCGTCGATGACGTGCCCAAAGCGGTGGATGACAGCAACGCCGGCACTGCATCCGAAACCTTGCTGAGCCTGAACGGCAACGTGCTGACCAACGACGTGCAAGGCGCCGACCGTGTCGTCACCGGCGAGAATGCCGGCCCGATCACCCCCGGCACCTTCACCGGTGTTTACGGCACCCTGGTGCTCAATGCCAACGGCACTTACACCTACACCCTGAACATCAGCGATGCCGATTTCAAAGCCCTGCACGGCGGTGGCGACGGCACGGAAACCTTCGCCTATACCATCACCGATTCGGATGGCGATACCAGCACCGCGAACCTCGTTTTGCAGATCCATAACAACGACGACCCGGTGACCATCGACGGCCTCAGCGTCAACGGCGGCGAGTTGACCGTCTACGAAAAAAACCTCGGCGACGGCAGTGCACCGGACGCCAATGCGTTAACGCAAAGCGGCACCTTCACCATCACCGCCCTTGATGGCGTACAGACCCTGAGCATTGGCGGCATCAATGTGGTGGTCGGCGGCGTGAGCGCAGGCTTCCCGCAATCGGTGGTCACGCCGTTGGGCAGCACGCTGACCGTGACCGGTTTCGATCCCGCCACCGGCGTGGTCAGCTACAGCTACACCCTGGCCGACAACGAAACCCATCCGAACGCCAATGGCACCAACAATCTGCCTGAGCAATTTGCCGTCACCGTGGTGGACGACAACGGCACCACGGCCAATGGCACGCTCGACGTCAACATCGTCGATGACGTGCCCAAAGCGGTGGATGACAGCAACGCCGGCACCGCATCGGAAACCTTGCTGAGCCTGAACGGCAACGTGCTGACCAACGACGTACAAGGCGCCGACCGTGTCGTCACCGGCGAGAATGCCGGCCCGATCACCCCCGGCACCTTCACCGGTGTTTACGGCACCCTGGTGCTCAATGCCAACGGCACTTACACCTACACCCTGAACATCAGCGATGCCGATTTCAAAGCCCTGCACGGCGGTGGCGACGGCACGGAAACCTTCGCCTATACCATCACCGATTCGGATGGCGATACCAGCACCGCGAACCTCGTTCTGCAGATCCATAACAACGACGATCCGGTGACCATCGACGGCCTCAGCGTCAACGGCGGTGAGCTGACCGTCTACGAGAAAAACCTCGGCGACGGCAGTGCACCGGACTCCACCGCGCTGACTCAAAGCGGCACCTTCACCATCACCGCCCTTGATGGCGTACAGACCCTGAGCATTGGTGGCATCAACGTGGTGGTCGGCGGCGTGAGCGCAGGCTTCCCGCAATCGGTGGTCACGCCGTTGGGCAGCACGCTGACCGTGACCGGTTTCGATCCCGCCACCGGCGTGGTCAGCTACAGCTACACCCTGGCCGACAACGAAACCCATCCGAACGCCAATGGCACCAACAATCTGCCTGAGCAGTTTGCCGTCACCGTGGTCGACGACAACGGCACCACGGCTAATGGCACGCTCGACGTCAACATCGTCGATGACGTGCCCAAAGGAGTGGACGACAGCAACGCCGGCACCGCATCCGAAACCTTGCTGAGCCTCAGCGGCAACGTGCTGACCAACGACGTACAAGGCGCCGACCGTGTCGTCACCGGCGAGAATGCCGGCCCAATCACCCCCGGCACCTTCACCGGCGTTTACGGCACCCTGGTGCTCAATGCCAACGGCACTTATACCTACACCCTGAACATCAGCGATGCCGATTTCAAAGCCCTGCACGGCGGTGGCGACGGGACGGAAACCTTCGCCTACACGATCACTGACTCGGACGGCGATACCAGCACCGCGAACCTCGTTCTGCAGATCCATAACAACGACGATCCGGTGACCATCGGCGGTTTGAACGTGAACGGTGGCGAACTCACCGTCTACGAGAAAAACCTCGACTGGGGAACCAGCCCTGACACGCCTGCATTGACCCAGACCGGCACTTTTACCGTGACCGCGCTCGACGGTCTGCAAACCCTGACCGTGGGCGGTTATGCAGTGATGAACGGTGGCGTGGTCTCCGGTTTGCCGCACACCATCGTTACTCCGCTGGGCAGCTACCTGACCATCACCGGTTTTGATCAGGTCACCGGCGTGGTCAGCTACAGCTACACCTTGGTGGGCAGCGAAACCCATCCCAATGCGGACGGTGCGAACAGCATCAGCGAAAACTTCCAGGTGGTGGCGACCGACTCCGACGGCAGTTCTGCTTCGGGCGAGATCAACGTCAACATCGTCGATGACCTGCCAAGCGCGAAGCCGGATTCGGCCCATGTCGATGAAGGCGGAACGGTCAGCGGTAATGTGCTCGACAACGACATCGGTGGCTCCGACGGTCCGGCGGCCAGTGGTGCCGTGGTGGGCGTGCGCGCCGGTAGCGATACGTCGACTTCGGCCAGTGGCGGGCTCAACACCAATATCAACGGCGCCTACGGCTACCTGACCCTCGATGCCAATGGCAACGCGACCTATCACAGCAACCCGAACTCGGTCGGCACGCCAGGTGCGACCGACGTGTTCACCTACACCGTGCGCGACGCTGACGGCGATGAAAGCACCACCACCATCACCATCGATGTCTGCAACAGCAAAATCCTCGCGGCGTCGGACACCGATGTGACGGTCTTCGAAAAAGCCCTGGACCTGACCAAGGATGGCAATGACCTGGCGGCGGGTACTGTCGCCGGCAGCGAGCCTGGCAACACCGGTGAAACCGCTTCCGGAACACTGGTCGGTTCGGTCACCGGTGCCGTTGGTGCGATCACCTACGCATTGGTGGGCAGTGCGACCGGCAACTATGGCCAGATTCAGCTCAACGCCGACGGTACCTACACCTACACCCTGACTTCGCCGGCGAGCACGACACCTCACGCCAACGATGGCGCGAATACCCTGACTGAAAGCTTCACCTACCTCGCGACGGATTCGCTGGGCAACACCACTTCCAGCACCATCGTGGTGAGCATCGTCGATGACGTGCCAAAAGCAGTGGACGACACGAACGCGAAGACTGCTTCGGAATCCCTGGTGACCCTCGACGGCAACGTGCTGACCAACGACGTGCAAGGCGCCGACCGGGTCGTGACCGGCGACAATGCAGGCCCGGTTACACCCGGCACCTTCAACGGTGTTTACGGCAGCCTGGTGCTCAATGCCAACGGCACTTACACCTACACCCTGAACACCAGCGACGCTGATTTCAAAGGCCTGAAGGGCGGTGGTAACGGGACGGAAACCTTCACCTACACCCTCACCGATTCGGACGGCGATACCAGCACCGCGAACCTCGTTCTGCAGATCCATAACAACGACGATCCGGTGGTCATCGGCGGTTTGAACGTCAATGGGGGCGAAGTCACTGTCTACGAGAAAAACCTCGGTTGGGGCACCAGCCCTGACACGCCAGCATTGACCCAGACCGGCACCTTCACCGTGACCGCGCTCGACGGTCTGCAAACCCTGACCGTGGGCGGTTATGCGGTGATGAACGGTGGCGTGGTCTCCGGTTTGCCGCACACCATCGTTACTCCGCTGGGCAGCTACCTGACCATCACCGGTTTTGATCAGGTCACCGGCGTGGTCAGCTACAGCTACACCTTGGTGGGCAGCGAAACCCATCCCAATGCGGACGGTGCGAACAGCATCAGCGAAAACTTCCAGGTGGTGGCGACCGACTCCGACGGCAGCTCTGCTTCGGGCGAGATCAACGTCAACATCGTCGATGACCTGCCGAGCGCGAAGCCGGATTCGGCCCATGTCAATGAAGGCGGCACGGTCAGCGGCAATGTGCTCGACAACGACATTGGAGGCTCCGACGGTCCGGCGGTCGGTGGTGCGGTGGTGGGCGTGCGCGCTGGCGGCAACACCTCGACCTCGGTCAGTGGCGGGCTTAATACCAACATCAACGGCAACTACGGTTACCTGACCCTGGACGCCAATGGCAACGCGACCTATCACAGCAATCCGAACTCGGTCGGCACGCCGGGTGCCACCGACGTGTTCACTTACACCGTGCGCGACGCTGACGGCGATGAAAGCACCACCACCATCACGATCGATGTCTGCAATAGCAAACTGCTCGCGGCGTCGGACACCGATGTGACGGTCTTCGAAAAAGCCCTGGACCTGACCAAGGATGGCAATGACCTGGCGGCGGGTACCGTGATCGGCAGTGAGCCGGGCAATACTGGCGAAACCTCTGCGGGAACACTGGTTGGCTCGGTCACCGGAGCGTCCGGCGCAGTCACCTACACCTTGGTCAGCAATGCCACCGGCACCTACGGGCAGATGCTCCTCAACGCCGACGGCACGTACACCTACACGCTGACCTCGGCACCAAAAACCTCGCCGAACGCGAACGACGGTGCGAACACCCTGAGCGAAAGCTTCACCTACAAAGCCACCGATGCCCTGGGCAACAGCACCACCAGCACGATTGTGGTGAACATCGTCGATGACGTGCCCAAGGCGGCCGCCTCGGAACGCGCGGTGGCTGCCGTTGAAATCGATTCCAACCTGCTGTTGGTGATCGACGTGTCCGGCAGTATGGCTGACGCCTCGGGTGTACCGGGCCTGTCACGTCTGGCCCTGGCCAAGCAGGCAATCAGTGCCTTGCTCGACAAGTACGATGACCTGGGCGACGTGAAGGTGCAGATCGTGACCTTCAGCAGCAATGCCACCGACAAGACCTCGATCTGGGTCGACGTGGCCACCGCCAAATCGATAATTTCCGGCCTGACGGCGGGCGGTGGCACTAACTACGATGCCGCTGTGGCCACCATGAAGCAGGCGTTCGACACCGCCGGCAAACTGACCGGTGCGCAAAACATCGGTTACTTCTTCTCGGATGGTAAACCCAACGAAGGCGACATCAGCGCCTCCGACGAAGCCTCGCTGAAAGCCTTCCTCGACGCCAACGGCATCAAGAACTACGCCATTGGCCTGGGCAGCGGCGTCAGCAACGCCTACCTGGACCCGGTGGCCTATGACGGCAGCACCCACACCAACACCAACGCGGTGGTGGTGACCGACCTCAACCAACTCAACTCGGTACTCTCGGGTACCGTGCAGGGCGCGCCGGTCACTGGCACGTTGCTGGAGGGCGGGACGTTCGGTGCCGATGGCGGTTTCATCAAGACCATCGTGGTCGATGGCACCACCTACACCTATGACCCGAAGGACCTGGGGAACCAGGGGTCGCTGAAATTCACCGGCGGGGCCAACCACGGTACGTTCAACACCGTGGACAATTCGCTGAGCATTGCCACCAACAACGGCGGCACGCTGGTTATCAAACTCGACACGGGCGAATACAGCTACACCTCGCAAAAAGCCACTTCGGTGGTGATCACCGAAAACATCGGCTTCACCGTCAGTGACAACGATGGCGATCTGGCCAGTTCGACCCTGGTGGTCAAAGTCGTTCCGAACGCGGCACCAGTGGCGGTGGATGACCACATCATCACCAACGTTCTGTCCAGCAGCGTTGTGGTACCGGGCGAATTGCTGCTGGCCAACGACACTGATCCTGAGGGCGATCCGCTGACTGCCACGCCGACCACGTTCAACACAGGTTGGGCGGCGAAGGGCGCGGATTTTGTCGGGACAGGCGCGAAAGGCTTCTCCGGAACCGGCAACACCGCGGCAAACCAGAACCTGGCGGACGTGCGCGCTCTATTCGCAGCCAACACGGCAGCGATGACGGCGGTACTGGTCGTCAGCGGATACCTGGGCGGTGTCACCACGGCCAACGCGAATGATGAAGACCTCATCACCGTGAAACTGAAAGAGGGCGAAACCCTTAATCTGGACCACAACCTGGCGGCCGGTCGCATCACCCTGGAGTACTCGCTCAATGGCGGCCCGTTCGTGTCCATCGCCGATGGCGGGACCATTACCGCAGCGGCTGACGGCACCTATCAGATCCATGTCACCAACATCAATAACGGCAGTGGCAGCAACCCCACGGGGGCGGAAAATTACCAGCTGAAAATGACCGTCAACTACGCCGGGGCTCACGACATCACTCCGGATGCACACGGCAGTTACACCGCCAACGACAGCCATGGCGGCAGCGACGGGGCGAATGTGACCATCAGCTATCAGGACGGCCACACCCTCACCGGTACGGCGGGCGATGACGTGTTGGTGGCCGGCACAGGCAACAACATCCTCAATGCCGGCGACGGCAACGACGTGCTGACTGCGGGCAGTGGCAACAATGAGCTGCACGGTGGCGCCGGCAATGACTTGTTGTTCAGCGGAACCGGCAATGACCTGCTGGACGGCGGCGCCGGCATCGACACCGTGAGCTACGCCCACGCCACCAGCGGCGTTACGGTGGACCTGAGCTTGCTGACAGCGCAAACCACCGGCGGCGCCGGCACCGACACCTTGACCGGGCTCGAGAACCTGACCGGCTCCAACTTCAATGACAACCTGACCGGGGACAACAACAGCAACGTCATCAACGGCGGTTTGGGCGATGACATCCTCAACGGCGGTGGCGGCGATGACTTCCTGATCGGTGGCCTGGGCAACAACACCCTGACGGGCGGTGCCGGTGCGGACACCTTCCAGTGGCTCAAAGGCAATTCCGGGCACGACCTGGTCACCGATTTCACCCCCGGCACTGACAAGCTCGACCTGTCGCAATTGCTGCAGGGTGAAAACGGCACCACCGCTTCGCTGGATGATTACCTGCACTTCAAAGTTGTTGGCAGCGGCGCTTCGGTGCTGACCAGCATCGACGTCAGCGCCATGGCCGGCGCCACGCCGAACCAGACGATCGATCTGGCGGGCGTCAACCTGGCAAGCCATTACGGCGTCACGCCGGGGGCCGGTGGTGTGGTGGCCGGGGGGCATGACACGGCGACGATCATCAACGGCATGTTGAATGACCATTCGCTGAAGGTGGATACCGTCTGATCCATGGCCTGAAACGACAAAACCCGCCATTCCTGTAAACAGGGAATGGCGGGTTTTGTTTGTCTGGGGTTTCAGTATTGCGCTTCAGCCTTTATCGCGAGCAGGCTCACTCCTACAAAGGGTACTGGTTCACGAACCCTTGTAGGAGTGAGCCTGCTCGCGATGAACGATGACGCGGTTTCCAAACGAACACTCACATCGGCTCTGGCGGCCCGATCAACCGCCCCATCACCCCGAACACCCCCAGCTCCTTGATCGTTTCAAACTCGCCGCGCGTCTCCACTCGCTCCGCAATCAACGGCAGATCGATGCTGTTGGTCGCGCGAAAAATGGCATCGATGAACAGTCGCTTGTCACTCTGCTCATCGATCCCGCGAATGTAGGCTCCATCAATTTTGAGGTACGCCAGGCCCAATTGAGTGAGGTTGCCGATCTGGCTGAAGCTGCCACCGAAATGCTGCAGGCCGATTCGATAGCCGGTGTTCAGCAGGCTGTGACTCAAGCCTTGCAGTTCAAGCGGAGGCGGCAGTTGGCGTTCGTCGATTTCCAGGGTCAGCAACGGTGCCAGCTCAGGCAGCGATTCGAGCATGTCGAGGATTTTTTGCAGTTGCACAGGGTCGCGCAGGGTGCTGCCGGACAGGCTCAATGCCAATGGCCAGCGGTTGACTATGAGGTAGTCGAGGGTCGCCTCAAGCATCGCAAGGTCCATCCGCGCCGACCAGCCGAGACGCTCGATCCACGGCAGGAAATGCCCCGCGGCGATGGCCACGCCCTGCGGATCGAGCAGACGGGCCAGCACCTTGTGGTGCAACACCTGACTGGTGTCGGCGCATTGCACGACAGGCTGGAAATACAGCTGCATGTGGCCGTGGGTCAATGCGTCATCGATCCAGGTTCGCCAGTCGTGTTGGGACTGGTTGGGTGCGGTCGTGTCATTGGTCAGGTGTGTCCACGGCCGCTCGGGGCGCTGCCGGGCCTCGGTCAGGGCTTGATCGAGGCGCAGCAAGACATCGCCGGGCGATTCTCCCGGGTGGTAGGCGACGATGCCCAGGTGCGCCACGGGCATGCAGTCGCTGGCACCAGTCAGGCGCAGGTTTTCGAGGGTGGCGCTGATTTCACTCGCCACGCGTGCAGCGTCTGCGTTGTCCATGCCGGGTATCAGCAGGCTGAACTCCCCCCCGCGATTGCGTGCTGCCAGCCACGTGCTGCGTTCCGGTTGTTGCGTCAATCGCTTGAGCAGTTCGGCCACACTGCTGATCAACTCATCGGTGCGCTGACCGCCCAGGCGTTGATTCAGCCCCGCCAGGTCGTTGATCTGCAGCATCAGTAAATGGCCGTCGCTGCTTTGTTCGGAGATCAGCAGATGGTTCGCCAGGTGTTCATCCAGCAAGCGTCGATTGGCGAGGCCCGTCAGGCTGTCCTGATAGGACTCGGCCCGCAGTTTTTCGCTGCGCGCCGCCTCTTCGGCAAACAGTGCCTTGAGCTTTTCGACCATTTGGTTCATGGCCAGTACCACGCGCTTCAACTCTGGCGTGCGCGGCAATTTAGGCAAGCTCAGAAACTCGCGTTTGCTGATGGCTTCTGCCTGTTTAACCATCTTGTCCAGCGGTCGCAGCTGTCGACGCAGTAACCAGCCGCCGAACACCGCGCTGAGCAGCCCGCAAATCAATAACCAGATCAGGCTGCCAAGGGTGCTGTCCCAGAGTTTGGCCAGGGCGAACTGCGGGTTGCTCAACACTTCAACCCGCGCCGCCTGTTCCCAGCCGCGCATGATCAGCGCTTCGCCCGCCTGGGGGCGCAAGTCGACCAGGCTGATGAACCAGCCGGGAACGTCTTCGGCATAGGCACGTACGTTGCGTTCCACCAGTACCTGCTCATCGGCAATGCTGATGACCCGAATGCTGTTGAAGTAGCCGCTGTCGAAAATCGAGCTGACCATCAGTTCGACCATGGCCGGGTCATCGATTTGCGCTGTCAACGACAGTCCCAACGCAGTGGCCGCGTCCTGGGCGTGGGAGCGCAACTGCCCGAGCATCTGGTCGCGGGAGCTTTCCAGGCTGACAAAAAAACTGCCGCTGAATGCCACCAGCAGGAACAGGCAGATGGCGAGAAACAATTGTTTGCGCAGTGACATGAAACGCTCCTTGCGGTGATGACTAGCCGTCGCCCACGGCGAACCCTTCGGTTTGCATTTTTTTCAAGACGTCCTGCCAACGCGACAACTTCTTTGAGTCGCTGGAGCGTTTGCCGCCGTTTGCTCCGGGCAGGTACAGGCCTTCGGCGTTGAAGGCGTACACCGGCAACAGATCTTTGCGTTGAGAGGCGGGGCGGATTTCGCCGATCAGGTTGTCCAGCACCAACGGGGCGGCTGTGGGCGTGCTGTAGTACGTCAGCACCATGTGCGCCTGATTCTGAGTCAGGGCCTTGACGTAGGTGATGCGCAGTTTTTCGCTGGGTATGCCGAGTTCACGCAGGCTGAAGTACTTCGCCAGGGCGTAGTCCTCGCAATCGGCTTTGCCCTTGACCAGGGACTCGACGGGGGTGGCCCAGTAATCGGTCTGACCCCAGATGCGAGAGTCGTCCTGAAAGGTCAGCTGCTGATTGAAGAAGCGATTGACCGCGGTGAGCTGCTCGCGCTCGGATTGATTGCGTTCGCTCTGCAGCAACAGGCCCCAGGCCTCGATTCGTTTCTGCGCCGGACCGAGTGGGCCGTAGCGTGTATCGGCGGTTTGCAGAATCCGCGTGAAACTCCAGTCGGCAAAGACATTGCCCAGGCCTGCGAAAAGCAAACCTGTCAGCAGCAGCCATCCGCCGAACCGAAGTCGGAGCGTTGACCATCCTGGACTACGCCGGCGACGAGGCATATTAGGCGGCTCGGGTGCAGATGCGTGAAGTCTAGGCGGTGTTTTTAGCGGGGGAGGGTTGATCGTCGGCCTGTAAAGCAAAAGATCTCAGGACTTGTGCAGCGTTTTCTGCCGAAGAATATAGATCGTCACCAGCACTGCGCTGGTCAGCATGAAGCCGCGGGCCCAGGGCAGGGGCACCAGATAGCAGGAGAGCAGGATGCTCACCCACATCAGCCCGATGGCGTAGACCTTGCCTTTGAGCGGGATGCCGTTGCCGTCGAGGTAGTCGCGAATCCATGGCCCAAGCCGTGGGTGCTCCACCAGCCAATGGTAAAAGCGCGGCGAACTGCGGGCGAAACAGGCGGCTGCCAGCAGCAGGAAAGGCGTGGTGGGCAACACCGGCAGGAAAATCCCGATCACCCCCAACGCTACGCTGAGCCAGCCGATGGCCAGCAGCACGTAGCGCAACATCAGGGAGCGGTTGCCTATGGGGTTGTCCATAGGCAGAACCTTAGTGGTGACGTGGCTTGAGGATCGCCGGTTTTTCGTCTGGCGCCTGGCACAGCAGGTACAGCGCGGTCAGCGCTTCCGGGATCTGCACGATCATGTCGTCCATCAGGTTGGCGTCTTTGGCGATGTCTTCGAACTCGGGTTGTTCGTCGAACAGGCCCGAACCCACCATGATCGGCAGCAGCATCTCGCTGACTTCGTCTTCGGCGGTTTCGAACCAGGCCGCTTCGCGCAGGAACACGCCTTCCATGAAACCGATGCACCAGCCGCGCAGGTCGGAATCATCCGGGTCTTCGCCCAGGTCGAGCTCGCAAGGCAGTTCAAACTCTTCATCCGACGCCAACTGGCGAGCGATGTGAGCCTTGAGTGCGATCAGGGTGGATTCGATGGCTTCACGCTCGGTGTCGTCGGCGTAATGCGGCTCTTCGGCGAACAGCGCATCGATCCATTCACGGTCCGGCACGGTTTCGGAACAGATCGACAGGGCGGTGAGATAACCGTGGGCGGCCACGTAGTCCAGCGCCTCGTCATGCAGTTCATCGGCGTCGAGGAAGACTTGCAGGCGGGTAAGTTGCTCAGCGAAGGACATTAAAGGGCTACCTTGGGAATTAAACAGATGCGGGAATTCTAGGCCTTCTTGAGCAGTCAGGCCAGCCGCGCGGCATATTTGAACCCGATACGCACTGCCTATTCCTGCAGGAGCTGCCGCCGGCTGCGATCTTTTGATTTTGTTTTTTAGAGACAAGATCGAAAGTTTGTAGCCTGCGGGGGATCAGTGTTTGTCCTTATGTGTCTTCTCAGCGGCACCCTTTGAAGAGGAGGCGTCGGGTATACTCCCGCGTTTTGTGATGCCCTGCTGGCGTTGCGGCTGAGATGTGAAGCGTCATGCAATGCGCACTTACTATTCGTTGGTGCAGCCTGCGTGGTTCTGAACCAGCCTTGCGGGGATGTTTCGGTGATTTTTGGAGTTTTTATGCTCGAACAGGCTCAACGCGTCCTCAAGGACATCTTCGGCTACGACAGTTTCCGTGGCCGCCAGGGTGCAATCATTGAGCGCGTGGCCAACGGCGGTGACGCCTTGGTGCTGATGCCTACCGGTGGTGGCAAATCGTTGTGCTTCCAGGTGCCCGCGCTATTGCGTGAAGGCCTGGCGGTGGTGGTGTCGCCCCTGATCGCGCTGATGGACGATCAGGTGGCCACCCTCGAAGAGCTGGGCGTCGCTGCCGCTGCATTGAACTCGACCTTGAGCGCCGAGCAGCAACGAGACCTGGCCGCGCGTATCAAGCGTGGCGAAGTGAAGATGCTGTACCTCGCCCCCGAGCGCCTGGTTCAGCCGCGCATGCTGGCGTTTCTGCAAAGCCTCGAAATCTCCCTCTTCGCTATCGACGAAGCGCATTGCGTCTCCCAGTGGGGCCACGACTTCCGCCGTGAATACCTGCAACTGGGCCAGTTGGCGGAGCTGTTCCCCAACGTCCCGCGCATTGCACTGACCGCCACGGCCGACAAGCGCACCCGCGAAGAAATCGTCGATCGCCTGCACCTGCAGGATGCCGAGCGTTTCCTGTCGAGTTTCGACCGGCCCAATATTTTCTACCGCATCGTTCCCAAGGAGCAGCCGCGCAAGCAGTTGCTGGCGTTCCTTGCCGAGCGACGCAGCGATGCCGGAATCGTCTATTGCCTGTCGCGCAAGAAAGTTGACGAAGTCGCGGTGTTCCTCAGTGAACAGGGCTTCCCGGCACTGCCGTATCACGCTGGATTACCCAACGAAACCCGGTCCCATCACCAGAAGCGCTTCCTCAATGAAGAAGGGCTGATCATGGTGGCCACCGTGGCGTTCGGCATGGGCATCGACAAGCCTAACGTGCGCTTTGTCGCTCACCTGGACCTGCCGAAATCCCTGGAAGCCTATTATCAGGAAACCGGGCGGGGTGGCCGTGATGGCCTGCCGGCGGACGCCTGGATGGCGTACGGCCTGCAAGATGTGGTGATGCTCAAGCAGATGCTGCAGAACTCCGAAGGCGATGAGCGCCACAAACGCCTTGAACATCACAAGCTCGACGCCATGCTCTCGCTTTGCGAAGAAACCCGCTGCCGTCGTCAAACCTTGCTGGCCTACTTCGACGAAGACATGCCGGAGCCTTGCGGCCATTGCGACAACTGCGTCGATGGCGTGCAGACCTGGGACGCCACCGAGCCCGCCCGGCAGGCGCTCTCGGCCATCTACCGCACCGGCCAACGCTATGGCGTAGGGCATCTGGTGGATGTATTGCTGGGCAAGGACAACGAAAAGGTCCGCAGCTTTGGCCATCAGCATCTGTCGGTCTATGGGGTCGGCAAGGCGATGGGGGAGAGCGAATGGCGCTCCCTGTTCCGTCAGTTGGTGGCCCGAGGTCTGGCTGACATCGACCTCGAAGGTTACGGTGGCCTGCGTTTGAGTGACACGTGCCGGCCGTTGCTCAAGGGCGAAGTCACCCTGGAACTGCGCCGCGACCTCAAGCCGCAAACCACCGCGAAGAGCAGCAAGAGCCCGGCGAGCCAACTGGTTCGGGGCGAAGAGCGCGAGCAGTGGGAAGCGTTGCGCGCCCTGCGTCGCAAGCTCGCCGAAGAACATGGGGTGCCGCCGTACGTCATCTTCCCGGATTCGACCCTGCTCGAAATGCTGCGCAGCCAGCCGACCTCTCTGGCGGAAATGGCCAGGGTCAGTGGTGTGGGTGCACGCAAGCTGGAGCGTTACGGCGAGGCCTTCCTCGAAGTGCTCGGCGGCGAGGTCGAAGCGCCGAAAGTGGTGGCCGACGTGCGCCACGAGCTGATCACGCTGGCCCGTGCCGGCATGACTCCGATGCAGATCGCGGGCCAGCTGCAATGTTCGGAGAAGAACGTCTACACCATGCTCGCCGAGGCGATTGGCAAGCAGCAGTTGTCGCTGGAGCAAGCCCTGGACTTGCCCGAGGATTTGATGGGCGAAATCCAGGATGCTTTCCTGGACGGCGAAGGGGAGTTGCCGCCCGTCGCGGAAATTATCCCGCTGTTTACCGGGCGGGTACCTGAGGGCATTTTGTACTGTGTTCGGGCGGCACTTCAGTCAGAATTTGAAATTTAAATGACCCGTTACATTGATGTAACGATTCAGTACATAGCACCCCTTGCTTAGCGCCAACGGCCATGCTTAGCTGACTAATAATTAGGTTTTCTCTATTTCAGTCTAACCATGAGTTTTTTATGCCGTTAACCGACCAACACCGCTTTGGCATGCAATTAGCCCAAATGTCCCGAGGCTGGCGCGCCGAACTAGACCGTCGCCTTGCCGGCCTGGGGTTGTCCCAGGCACGCTGGCTGGTGCTATTGCACCTGGCTCGTTTCGAGGAAGCGCCTACTCAGCGTGAATTGGCGCAAAGCGTTGGCGTCGAAGGGCCAACCCTCGCTCGGCTCCTCGACAGTCTGGAAGGCCAGGGCCTGGTCCAGCGCCAATCGGTCCTGGAAGACCGTCGAGCGAAAAAAATCGTGCTCTGTGCCCCGGCCCGCCCGCTGATTGAACAAATTGAGACCATTGCCAACCAGCTGCGCCAGGAACTGTTCGATGGCGTCGACGAGGCGGATTTGAAGATTTGCATGCGCGTTCACGGACACATACTGGCCAACCTGGAAAAATCTTGAGGCATTGCCTCCCGCAGGATTTTTGAGATACCCCGTTCGGCAGACTATAAAGAACTACTAGGCAATATCGCGTTCGTACCGGATGTGCGAACGCGTACAGGTTGGTTCTGGTTATCTAAGGGATGCTCATGCTCGAGAGTTGGCACGTTGTAGTACGGTATTGCGCCAGACTGGTTTTGGTCGGTGTTGCTGTCAGTTACTCGGCATTGGCCCCCGCGCTGGGATTGGGTGACATCACCCTGCATTCGGCACTGAATCAGCCGTTGCGCGCAGACATCGCCCTGGTGGATGCCGCAGGACTGGAAGAAGGCGACTTGTCGGTCAGCCTGGCGACCGCGGATGAATTCAGTCGTGCCGGTATCGAGCGCGTGTTCTTTCTCAATGACCTGAAATTTACGCCGATCCTTCGTGGTAATCGCAGCGTGATCCGGGTCAGCTCCAACAAGGTAGTCAACGAACCTTTCCTGAATTTTCTGGTGCAGCTCAACCAACCCAACGGACGCGTGCTGCGCGAGTACACGGTGTTGATCGATCCGCCGGACGCTCCGGGAATTGTCCCGGTCATGGATGAGCCGGTGGCCAGCACGGCAAATTCCCCGTTTCCCAGTGTCAAACCTGCAACTGCAGCGCCTGCTGCGGCGAAAAAAACGGCGCCAGCACCCAAAGTCGAACCCGTTGCGGTAACCCCGGCAATTGATCTCGCCGCCGAGCAGTTAGCCGCCAGCGTGCTGCAGAATCAGCAACTCCAGGCGACCATCAGCGAGCTCAATACCAAAATTCAGGCCCAGGAGGAGCAGATCGCCGGCCAGAAAAAGCAGGTCACCGAGCTGCAAACCCGATTGGCAGAAATCAAGCAGGCGCCGCCAGTGGTGCCAGTCGCTGTGGCACCCGCTCCCGTCGTCGTGGAAGAGCCCGAGGCCAGTCGTTGGCCACTTGTTTTAGGGTTGCTGGTGTTGGCGGGATTGGTGGTCCTGTGGCTCTTTGTTCGGCGTCAACGTCAGCAGGCCGAGGTCTCTTCAGAGGCCTCGCCGGTTACGCCGTCTGGACATGAACCGGTACTGGATCAGGCTGCGGCACCAGTTGTCATGGCTACCATGCTGAAACCTGCCAGCGATCAGCAGGATGAAACCCCGGCGGGCGATGTGCTTGAAGGTGTGGGTATCTATCTGGCCTATGGACGATTTTCCGAGGCCGCGGGTTTGTTGCGCGAGGCGTTGGCCAAGGATCCACAGCGAAAGGACCTGGCCTTGCAATTGTTGGAGGTTCTGGGGAAACAAGGCGACGTCGCCGCCTATGAAGCTCAAGAAAACTACCTGCGTGACACCGGTGTCGACGAACAAACCCTTCAGGAAATTCGTGGTCGTCATCCCAAGCTGAACACTGTGGCGCCGATGGCTGCCGTAACCATGGCGACTGCACCGGTCATCGCGATTGCTACACCCACACCCGCGGCGCCGGTCGTAGCGCCCAACGATGACTTCCAGTTGAATCTCGACGATCTGTCGATGGACGCCAACTGGGATCTGATCAGTCCCTTCGACAACGCTCCATCCCCGGCGAAGCTCGCTGAAACGCCGCTTGCGGATGAGCCAGCGTTCACCTCCAACCTGCACGTCTTGCCCGATGTGTTCGAAATGCCTGATGAGCCGGCGCTGGACGACACGGAGCTTGAATGGAGCGCCGAACCGGATGCGCAATCGCTGGATGACGACTTTCTTGCCGCGTTCAGCGATCCCGACCAGTCCCTGGAGCTGGAGCCGCTTAGTCTTCAACCAGACAACGCCGGTAAGCTCGAACAGGCGCAGACCTGCATCGATGACGGCGACCTGGACAGTGCAATCGAGCTGTTGAACGAACTGCTCAAAGAGGGCGACGAACCGCTCAAGCAGACTGCCCGGAGCTTGTTGGCGGGTATCCGCTAAGGGGTTTTCAAAAGACTAAAACGTCTGCCCCAGATTCAGATAAACCGCCTGTTCATCCGCATCGTTGAAACCATAACTGAAATTCAGCGGCCCCAAGGGCGTGTCGAATCCGATGAACACGCTGGCCGCATTGATGTAGCCGCTGTCGAATTCATTGTCATTGTTCCACGCCCGACCACGCTCAAGCGAACCACCGACGTACAGCGGGAAGTCCAGCGGCAGGTAGGAACGTGGGGTCAGACGTCGGTAATAAACCCCGCGCATCAGGCTGATGTTCTGTCCCGAAATGGCGTCTTCTCTAAAGCCCGACAGTTGCCGCGCGCCGCCCAGCAGGAAGCTTGAGGTAACCACGTTGGCGTCGTTCAGCGTGCGCCCATAACGACCACCGACAATGAAGGTGTCCGGGCCGCTGCTCAGGGCTTTGTCCAGTTTGAATTCCCATTGCCGATATCGCTTGTCCGAGCCCAGCCCAGGCTCGTATTGACGGAACGCCAGGCCGATGTCTTCGCCTTCGTGAGGGAAGTAGACGTTGTCCAGTGAATCGAACGAGTACTTGAGCTCATAGAACCCCTCATTGAAACTTTCGCTCGGCAAGTTCTGATCGCCAATGCGCACGTCCGCCTCGCCCCAGGCTTCGCCGACACCGAAACGCACCTCGCCGCTGTTGCCGATTTGGCGACCGACGTTCAGGCCGAAGCCGTAGCGCTCAACGCGATATTGCGCGATAGGGTCGTTTTCGAGGATAGCCTCGACGTTCTGCGCATCGAAGGCGGCATAGGGCGCGATGAAGTACCGCGAACCGACATCCAGCGGCTGATAGAACTCGCTGTAGAGTTCCTGCCGGTCACCGATCTGCACGCGGGTCAGCCATTCGGCACCCAGGCGGTTGATACCGTTGACCCGATAGCTGGCACCCAGGTTAAACGCACTGTCGCCCCGCATGTCGTCCGAAAGATTCAGGCCGACGCGTAAATAATCCGTACCACTGCGCTTGCCCCGGGCGCTGATGATCAGCGTATGGTCCTTGCCCTTGTGAGCGACGCGATACTGTACCTGCTCGAAGTAATCCAGCCCGTACAGCGTGCCCATGTCGGTTTGCAGGCGGCCCAAGTCCAAGGGTTCCCCGATGTGCTGGCGGATGTAGTAACGAATGACGTCGTCGCCGACTTTCGAATCGTTTTCGACCTTGATCGCGGTGATGATCGGTGTGCGCTGACTTGGCGCGCGCGCAGCGTTCAGTTCTTCATCCAGTGGCTGCGCCGGTTTGAGTTTTGTCAGGCGGGCATCGAGGATCCGCGTGGCGCGATAGCCGGCGTCGATCATTTCCTGAGCCCGGCCAAAGTCGGTGACGCCGAAGCTTGCCAGTGACGGCTGGATCAATATGTCGTCTTGATGCAGGGCGGCGAGTTGTTCTTCGGAGTTGCGGCGGGTCATCAGGGTGATGGACTGGTTCAAGACATCGACCACCGTGACCAGTTGTTTGCGATTACGCAGGGGCGTGCCGATGTCGACCACGATGGCAATGTCCACGCCCATTTCCCGGGCGACATCCAAGGGGATGTTGTCGGTCATCCCGCCATCCACCAACAAGCGGCCGTCCATTTCGACCGGTGCAAACACGGCCGGAATCGACATGCTGGCGCGAATTACCTGGGGCAGGTGACCCTTGCGGAATACCACTTTTTCACCGCTGGCGATGTCGGTCGCGACCGCCCGGAACGGAATCGGCAGCTTGTCGAAATCCCGGGTATCACTGGTGTGGGCCAGCAGACTTTCCAGGAGCAGGGCGAGGTTCTGACCCTGAATGACGCCCAGGGGCAGACCCAGACTGCCGTCGTCGCGAAAGCTCAGTTTCTGTTTGACGAGGAAGTCGCGATCATCCTGTTTGCGCCGGAACGGCACATCTTCCCGAGGTGGTGCATCGGACAGGGCTTGCTGCCAATCGATGTTCAGGGCGAGCTTCTCCAGCTCATCGATCTTGTATCCCGACGCATAAAGCCCGCCGACCACCGCCCCCATGCTGGTCCCGGCGATTGCATCGATCTGGATCCCTTGCTCCTCAAGCGCCTTGAGCACGCCGATATGCGCCAGGCCACGGGCGGCACCGCCGGACAACACCAGCCCGACTTTCGGTCGAGGCGTTTCAGCGGACTGAACGATCAAGGGCAGGAGGCAGAGCAGCAGGCAGGACAACAGATGGCGCATCATGAATCTCGGGACGAGCGAAAAAAGGCCGCTATTATAGCGGCGCCCTCTGACTCAGGAGTTTTCTCGATCATGACCGCAAGTAAACCGGAAATCATCATCACTTATTGCACGCAGTGTCAGTGGCTCCTGCGCGCCGCCTGGCTGGCGCAGGAACTGCT
This sequence comes from Pseudomonas sp. TNT3, assembly GCF_010095445.2. Classification (GTDB taxonomy): domain Bacteria; phylum Pseudomonadota; class Gammaproteobacteria; order Pseudomonadales; family Pseudomonadaceae; genus Aquipseudomonas. The sequence goes on along the minus strand of NZ_WFGV02000004.1, from coordinate 16,993 downwards.
CAGTACCTTTGGCGATGACCTGGGAAAAGTGTCGCTGGTGCCCGGTACCGGTGGGGTCTTTCACATCTTCTGTGACGATGTACAGCTCTGGGAGCGCAAGGCCGACGGCGGTTTTCCCGAGGCCAAAGTATTGAAGCAGCGCGTCCGTGACCGGATTGATCCGGACCGCGATCTGGGCCACAACGATCGGACTCAGTGAGACGCGGCCTCTGCTGCGACGACCTTCTTGTTTGATCCGCCTGAAAGCCGGCTCGATACCACGATCGCCAAAATGATCAGCGCACCGCCGAACAGCATGCGCAGCGTCGGATTTTCATCGAACAGCAGCCATGCCACGGTAATGCCATAGACCGGCTCCAGGGCAAACACCACCGCAGCGGTGCGTGCCTTGATCACCGCGAGGCTGGCAACGAACAGGCTGTGAGCGACGCCTGTGCAGAACACCCCGAGCAGCCCGATCCACAGCCAGTCCAGGACGCGGACTTCGCTCAATTGCGGTGCCGCAACCGGCAGCAGGCACAGCGCGACCACCACGTTCTGACACAGGGCGGCCTGGACCGGCGGGATGCGCCCCGAGCTGGCGCGGTTGGTCAATGAAAGCAGGGCGAACAGCAAGCCGGACGCGATGGCCCACAACAGGCCTGTGGTAGCTCCGCTGGCCAGATCGAAGTCAGGCGTGACCAACACCAGTCCGACACTCACCAGCACCACCAGCAGGATTTCGTTGGCGCGAATGCGTTCGCGGAAAATCAGTCCTTCGAGGATCACCGTGAATGCCGGGAAGCTGGCGAAACCCAAGGTGGCAATCGCCACCCCGGCGACTTTCACGGCGATGAAAAAACTCACCCAGTGTCCGGCCAGCAACAAGCCGCTGAGCAGCAGTCGACGCCAGTCCACCGCTTGGAGTTTGCGCCACGGTGTATCACTGGCGAATCGAGCAAACACCGCCAGTGCCAGTACCGCGAAAGCCGCGCGACCGAAAACGATGACGGCGGGAGAGGCCGCGGCGAGTTTGCCGAACACACCGGTCAGGCCGAACATCAATGCGCCGATGTGCAGGGCGCCAAGGGCAGTACGGGGAGTCATTGCAAATCCTTGCTGAATTTTGAGCTACAAACTGAAACCTGTAGCAGCTGGCGGAGCCTGCGTTCGGCTGCGAAGCAGTCGTCGATTGCATATGAAATCTAATAGAAGACCGCGGAGTTTGATTTCACGACTGCTTCGCAGCCGAACGCAGGCTCCGCCAGCTGCTACAAGGGGCGGGCCGAGTCGCGTCAGTTGCTACATTAACTGTGCTTGCTTCACCGCGTCTGTCGCCAGACTCGCGTCATTTGTCGCCAGCCTCGCGTCGCAATGCCCCGGGCGAGGCGCCAAATTCCCTCAGCACCGCTGCCGCGAAGGCACTTTGAGAGCTGTAGCCAACCTGACTGGCGATCTCGCCAATGGGCAACGCCGACCCACGTAACAAGTCGACGGCCCGGTGCAGGCGTCGGCTGCGTATGTATTCCATCGGCGTCTGTCCGCATTCGGCAACAAACCGTGCATGCAACCGGGCGCTGGACAAACCGGCAACGCGGGCGAGGTCGGCCACTTGCAACGGGTAAGCCGCGTGCTGATCGATGTGTGCGTTCAGCGCAGCGTAGGGCAGACGCCGGCCACCTACGGTCTCGGGCCTGGCGTTATTGAGGCTGGCTAGCAACAGCACCGCGCCTTGTTGCGCGATCACCGGATCGTTGACCTGGCTTCCCGCCAGCCAGCTCACCAACTGACTCTGTCCCGCATCGAGTGGCAGGCGTCCGGCGTTGTCGAGTAGCCGCCGGCTGGCTTCGGCGTGTTCACCCAGGGACTGTGAAACCCATTGATCGCTCGGCACATCGAGCACCAGGCACCGACTGCCATTGGCGCTGCCGCAGGCATGGTGAAAGCCCGACGGCACCACCACAAAACTCTGCTGGACCACCTGACTGCCATGCCCGCCAACTTCGAAATCCAGCGCGCCCGACAGGCCGAACACCAGTTGCGCGTGGTCGTGGCTGTGGACAATCAGGTCTTCTGTGTAGTGGCGTAGCGTGAGGATCGGTCTCATCGCAGGTCTCCCGGGCAAGGTTGTCAGTCTACACCGAGGTCACTGCAGCGCGCTGTCACAGGACTGACGCGCACCTGTCATGGACGGTTCACCCGGCCGGCGCACAGTTGCAAAAACAATCGCAGAGGGTTGCCCATGACCAGCGCAGAGTTCGTCAAACCCAGTGGCAAGCAGCGTGTGCGTACCTTGTGGATTTCCGACGTGCACCTGGGTACCCGGGATTGCCAGGCCGAGCACTTGTCGCAGTTTCTCAAGCGCTACCACACGGACAAAATCTACCTGGTCGGTGACATCATCGATGGCTGGAAACTGCGCGGCGGCATGTATTGGCCTCAGGCGCACACCAATGTGATTCGACGGTTGCTGACGATGAGCAAGCGCGGCACCGAAGTGATCTACGTCACCGGTAATCACGACGAGTTCCTGCGCCGGTATTCCAAGCTGATCCTGGGCAACATCCATCTGGTGGACGAGGCGGTGCACGTCACGGCCGACGGTCGACATCTGTTGGTGATCCACGGTGATCAGTTCGATGTGATCACCCGCTATCACCGTTGGCTGGCCTTTCTCGGCGACTCGGCTTACGAATTCACCCTGACCCTCAACCGCTGGCTCAACCATTGGCGTGCACGTTACGGCTACGGGTATTGGTCGTTGTCGGCCTACCTCAAACACAAAGTTAAAACAGCGGTCAGCTTCATCAGCGACTTCGAAGAAGCCATCGCCCATGAGTGTGTGAAGCGCGAGTTGCACGGTGTGGTATGCGGGCACATCCACCATGCCGAGATCCGCAAGGTCGGCGGGGTGGATTACCTCAATTGCGGGGATTGGGTGGAGTCATGCACGGCGTTGATCGAGCATTGGGACGGGTCGATCGAGTTGTATCGGTTGGCGGACGCGCAGGCACGGGAGGCCGAGCTGAAGGCGGTGAAGATTTCAGAGCCAGCATAGCCTGATAAATATGCAGTGTCTGAAAGGGCTTCTTCGCGGGCAAGCCCGCTCCCACAGGTGTCTCGGGTGCTCTCGAGTTCTGTGCTTATCTCACTCACTGTGGGAGCGGGCTTGCCCGCGATGGGGCCGATCCTGCTGAATCAATCAGGCTGGCGCGTGCTCTTCCATGGCCGCCTTGTAGATCGAGTTCTTGGGCTGCGCAAACAGCCGCTCCAACATCGGTTCGAAGAAGCTCAATGGCAGCGTGTCATAAACCGGATCGAACGCTGCGGCATCGTATTTGGCACAAAACTCGATCGTCGCCTGATACTGCGGATGCTGGCTGAATTGCTCGCGTAAATGCCTGTCCATGCCCAAGTGGTGAAAGAAGTAATAGCCCTGGAAAATCCCGTGCTTCTCGACCATCCACAGGTTTTCCGGGCTGACAAATGGCTTGAGGATCGCCGCCGCGATGTCCGGATGATTGTAGGAACCCAACGTATCGCCAATGTCATGCAGCAACGCGCAGACCACATATTCCTCATCGCGGCCATCGCGCCAGGCGCGGCTGGCGGTTTGCAGGGAATGAGTCAGGCGATCCACAGGGAAGCCACCGAAATCACCCTCCAGCAACGTCAGGTGCGCCACGATCCGCTTCGGCAACTGCCGCGCGTAAGCACTGAAATCGGCGGCGATAATGGCCCAGTCTTCCTGAGTGCCGTCTTTCATGTGGGTGAAGCGGGCGTTGGCATTCATCGATTTTCCTCGTGTGACGGTTGTGCACCTAGAACGGCACGCGACCCAGGATCATGTCGCGGTACATGACGAAATCGCCGAACAGGCTGTAAAGCGGGTGTTGGAAGGTGGCAGGACGATTCTTCTCGAAAAAGAAATGCCCGGCCCAGGCGAAGCTGTAACCGGCCAGCGGAAGCGCCAACAAGAGCCACCACGCACCTTTAGCAATGGTCAGCGCCAGGATTAAAATAACCAGCGACGTACCGATGAAGTGCAATCGTCGGCAAGTACTGTCGCTGTGTTCGCTGAGGTAATACGGGTAGAACTCAGCGAAGCTGTTGAAACGCTTGGTGTTTTCCACGACTGCGATCTCTGTGGTTATTGTTCTGACGGCAAGTTGTTCTGCGGGTAGCTTATTTGAGTCTAGAGTGATCATTGGCATCAGCCAGTGACATTGGGCGCCACTTTAGTATCCTTCGGGAAATTTGCCGCGGTAGACGGCTCACCAAGACAGTAAACGCCATGAGCGAACGAACGACTTCTGCAAGCTGGGCGATGGGGATTGTCAAAGCGCTGGAGATGGACGGCCTGGATTGCCGGGTTCTGTTCAAGCAGCTAGGGCTCGACTACGCATCACTGAATGATCCGGATGCGCGCTTCCCTCAAGATTCCATGACACGACTGTGGCAGCGTGCGGTCGAGCTGTCCGGAAACCCGGCGATCGGCCTGAACATGGGCAAGGTGGTGCGACCGGCCTCCTTTCATGTCGCGGGCTACGCCTTGATGTCCAGCCAGACGCTTGTCGAGGGCTTTCAGCGGCTGGTGCGCTATCAGCGGATCATCGCGGAAAGTGCCGACTTGAGTTTTCGTCTGCTGGATGAGGGGTATGCGCTGATTCTGACGGTGCATGGCGACCATTTGCCGCCGACCCGGCAAAGTGCCGAAGCGTCACTGGCCTGTGCCTTGGGGCTGTGCAGCTGGCTTACCGGGCGCACCTTGCAACCGCGCAAAGTGATGTTTCAGGGGGCTCACCCCGTCAACCTTGAACCCTATAAACAGGCTTTCCACGCACCGCTGGTGTTCGACGCGCCGTATGACGCGCTGATCTTCGAGCGTGCCGACATGGAAGCGCCACTGCCGACCGCCAACGAGGCCATGGCGCTGTTGCATGACCGGTTTGCCGGCGAGTACCTGGCGCGCTTTTCGGAGAGCCGCGTGACCCACAAGGCGCGGCAGGTATTGTGCCGCTTGCTGCCGCAAGGCGAACCCAAGCGCGATGCCGTGGCGCAGACGCTGCACCTGTCGCAGCGAACCTTGCAGCGACGGCTGCAGGAAGAGGGCACCAGTTTTCAGACGCTGCTGGACGACACCCGGCGCGAGCTGGCCGAGCAGTACCTGGCGCAACCGACCATGACCCTTCTGGAAATTGCCTACCTGTTGGGATTCGCTGATCCGAGTAATTTTTTCCGCGCTTTTCGACGCTGGTTCGACGCCACTCCAGGCGAATACCGGGCGCGGCTGTCGGGCATGCCTGTGCCGGTCAGTGACGCCAAAACGCCGGTATACACAGAACGAACACCGTAATGATCTCGAGTCGGCCCAGCAGCATGCCGAACGACAGAATCCACTTGGCAGCGTCCGGCAGCGTCGCGAAATTGCCCGCAGGGCCAATGGTCTCGCCGAGCCCCGGGCCGACGCCTGACACGGTACTGGCCGCGCCGGTCAACGCCGTCATCCAGTCCACGCCGAGCAGCGACAGCAGCAGGGCGATCACGCAGATGGTGATGGCGAAGAAGAACGAAAAGGTCAGAATCGAACGCACGATCTCTTCGTCGAGACGGTGACCGTTGTACTTTTGCTTGATCACCGCACGTGGATGAATCAACTGGTTAAGGTTGGCCTTGAGCAGGATGTAGGCCACCTGGAAGCGGAAAATCTTGATCCCGCCGGCGGTCGATCCCGAGCAGCCACCGACAAAGCCCAAATAGAAGAACAACATCAACGAGAAATTACCCCAGAGGCTGTAATCCCCCAGCGCGAAACCCGTGGTGGTCACCACCGACGTCACGTTCAGCGCCACGTGCCGCAAGGCCTCCAGCCAGTGCAACTGAGTCGTCCACCAGTACCAGGTGCCGAGTACCAGCCAGGTCACCAGCAACATGCCGAGCAAGCCTTGGACCTGTTGATCTTTGATCAAGGCTCGACGGTTGCCGCGTAACGTGGCCACGTACAGGGTGAACGGCAGACTGCCAAGGATCATGATGACGATCGCTACCCAGTGCACCGCAGGTTGCGTCCAGTTGGCCAGTGATTTGTCGGAGGTCGAGAAGCCGCCGGTGGAGATCGCCGACATCGCGTGGTTGATCGCGTCGAACGGGCTCATTCCGGCCCACCAGAACGCCAGGCTGCCGAGAATGGTGATGCCGACGTAGGCCGCCACGATCAGGCGCGCCACCATATGCGAGCGGGGCATGACCTTTTCAGAACGGTCCGAAGACTCCGTCTGAAACAGGCGCATACCACCGATACGCAGTAGCGGAAGAATCGCAACCGCCATGCCGATAAAGCCGATACCGCCGATCCAGTGCAGCAATGAGCGCCACATCAGGATGCCGGGTGACATGGTGTCCAGGCCGTTGAGTACCGTCGCACCGGTGGCGGTGATCCCGGACATGCTCTCGAAGAACGAGTCGGTGTAACTGATGTGTTGGGTCAGCAGGAACGGCAGCGCGGCGAAGATGCACACCACCAGCCAGCTGCTGACCGTCAGCAGGTACATGTCCCGGGGCCGCAGGTGCACGTGTTCGGGACGACCGGGGATGACCAGGGCCAGGCCGGCGACAAACGTGATCATGCTGGCCCAGAGGAACGATGGCAGGTCGCTGGTGCGGTCAAAGATAAGCAGCGTGGCCATGGGCACGACCATGGCGATGGCCAGCGTGATCAGGAAGATGCCGATGATGAAACCAATTGTCCGTAAGGTCGGCAACGCCATGAAGTCCGCTCGGGCTGAAATAGGGAAGGGCGCCATTCTACCCGCGGGGCAGGGCATGTAAACCGGCATCCCCGCGGCACTTACCGCTAGAATAGCCAATCATTTTTTAAAGGAGGTGGCCGATGCAGGCTCTCGACGCGTTGCTCAACCGTGTTTCCGTTCCCCGATTGCTCGAGCCGGCACCGACCGCAGAGCAGCGTGAAGTGCTGTTTGCCGCCGCCATGCGTGCGCCGGACCATGGTCATTTGCAGCCGTGGCGCTTCCTGACCGTCGAAGGCGCAGCGCGCGAGCAAATGGGCGAGCTGCTGGCCGAGGCCGCGAAGCTGCAGGACAGTGAAGTGTCCGATGCTGCGTTGGACAAGGCGCGCAACGGTCCACTGCGTGCGCCGTTGGTGGTCGTGGTGATCGCGCGTTTGCAGGATCACGTCAAATACCCCAAGTCGGAGCAATTGCTGGCCGCGGGCTGTGCAGCCCACGGGATTCTGCTGGCGGCTTATGCCCAAGGAATCGGCGCGGTGTGGCGCACCGGTGAGCTGGCGTATTCGGCCCATGTGGCCAAAGGGTTGGGGCTGGCGGAAGGGGAGGAAGTGATCGCGTTTCTTTATCTGGGGACACCGCAGAAAGAACCGCGCACTGCGGAGAAAGTCGACCTCGCGGAATTTGTCAGCGCCTGGCCACGTCATTAAGGATCGTTCCCACGCTCTGCATGGGAATGCAACCCTGGACGCTCTGCGTCCCATTGGAACGCGGAGCGTTCCTTGAGGCAATCCCACGCGGAGCGTGGGAACGATCAAACGAGCGGGCCGCAGTTCACAAGAGCTCAGGGTTGTACCACCGCTCCCGGCACTAACGGTAATTCCAGGCTGGCGATGAACCCGCCTTGCGGATGATTGGCCAGCACCAGACTCCCGCCATGTCGCTCCGCCGCCCGCCGCGCAATCGCCAGGCCCAAACCGTGGCCTGCCGCTGTCTGTCCCGGCGCCCGATAAAACGGCTCACCCAATTGGCCCAGGTGTTCGACCTCGACACCCGGCCCATGGTCGCGAACGCTGATCACAATCCGCTCCCCCTGACGCGCTGCGTGCATTTCAATCGGCTGACCTGCCGGGTTGAAGCGCTGGGCGTTGCGCAGCAGATTGTCCACGGCGCGTTCGATCATCGTCGGCCAGCCTTTGAGGTTCAGCGGCGATTCGGCTTCCAAACGCACGGTCTGCTCCGGGGAACCGAGCTGGGCGTCTTTTTGCAGGGTGTGCAGCAGCGCATTGAGATCAATGTCTTCAGCGCTGGCGTTGTCGGCGTCAACTCGCGCCAATACCAGGATCTCGCTGATCAGGGCTTCGAGTCGGTCGCATTCGCGCGTCAGGCGCGGCCAGAGTTTTTCACGTTCTTCAGGGTTCGCCCGCTCGGCCAGTGCCAGGGCAATGCGCAGTCGAGCGAGCGGCGAGCGCAGTTCGTGGGAAACGTCACGCAACAATTGCCGCTGACTGCCGATCAGGCTTTGCAGGCGTGCGCCCATGCGGTTGAAGTCGTTGGCCAGCACGCCGAACTCGTCGCGACGATTGGCCAGTTTGACCAGGCTGTTTTGCTGGTACGTGGTTTGCCCGAGATCATGCACCGCGCCGCGCAGACGGCTGAGCGGACGCGTGATGGACAATGTCACGATCAGGCTGAACAAGGTCAGCACCACCAGCGCAATCCCCAGCGCACTCAATGGCCAGAGCAGGCTTTCGCGATGCCATGAATCGAGTTCCGGGTGCGGGATGCGGTAGATCAACAGGTAGGTATTGCCGGTTTTTTCGCTGGTGTATTCATCGGTCAGGCGACGCCACGGCAGACGGCGATCACCGTCGTTCTGGCGCGCTTCGAAGGCGGCCGCCCGGCGTGGAAACGTGCCGCGCACCACCGGATCACCGCTTTCGTTGAGCACTTGAACGTCGATGTGATACTGGCGTTTGCGCTGCTGGAGAATGTCCTGGGCCGCTTCCTCACCCTGAGCTTCGTAGGTTTGCGTCCACTGTTCTGCCAGGGTATTGAGCCCCGGGTGGCGACTGAGTATCCAGGCGTCCTGATTCAGCATGTGCCCCAGCAGAATGGAGAGACCTGCAACCAGGGCGATGGCCAGCCAGAAGCTGGCCAGAATACGCCAGAACAATGAGCGCACAGAAAATCCTCGAACAAACGCAGATCCCCTGTAGGAGCGAGCCTGTGTGGCGAGGGGATTTATCCCCGTTGGGCCGCGAAGAGGCCCTGTCATTCTTTCAGCCACGTCGAGCCGTCAGAATCTACGACTGCTTCGCAGCCGAGCGGGGATAAATCCCCTCGCCACACAGGCTCACTCCTACAAGGGTTTTGAATAGAGTCAGACCCAACGGCTGAGGCCGTTGGGTCCATGGGTCAGCTCATTATTGCGCTTTTTGCGGTTGTTGCGCTTTCCAGGCCTTGAACTCGGCCCATTCGGCGCGACGCTCTGCCTGTTTCTTCTGGATCTCGTCGAATTGCTTCACTTGATCCGGTTTCAGCAGGGCGCGTACGTCAGCCTCGGCTTTTTTGTGGTTGGCCGCCATTTCGTCTTTCATGGCTTTCTGGTCGGCTGGCGAGAGTTTCTCCAGGTACTTGTCGACCACTTGCTTACGCTCGTGCATCTGCTCGCCCATGATCTTGCGGATCTGCTCGCGCTGTTCGCGGGTCAGGTCCAGCTGGCTGTACGGGCCTTTGCCGTGTCTGTCATGCATCTGACCGCCGTGGCGCGGACCGTCCATCGGCCCACCCATCGGGCCTGTGCCTTCAGGCATCGCCATGGCAACGGTTGGCAGGGCGGTAGCGAACATCAGAGCGATAAGAGTCTTGCGCATGGTGAATCTCCTTGTCTCGTTCCCGGTACGTTCCGGATGAGTACAGATTACGGAGATCAAGGTAAGCGGCGGTCAGCGGAGCGTAAAGCTTGGGTAAAGACGGTTTCGGACTATCCTGACAAACCCCGAGTCTCCGATTGCTTTTTTTCGACGCATAACCTGTAGCAGCTGCCGAGCCTGCGAGGCTGCGTTCGAGTGCGCAGCGCTCGCCAGTTCGACGAATGCTGCGCATCCGAACGCAGCCTCGCAGGCTCGACAGCTGCTACAGGAAACAAACACAGCACCTGCAGGGGCGTGTGGTTTAGAGGCTGTAGTAGTAACCGCGGCTGCGCAGGGCAACGATGCGAGGGCGGCCGTCGGGGTGCGGGCCGATCTTTTTGCGCAGGTTGCTGACGTGCATGTCCAGGCTGCGGTCGTACAGAGTCAGCTTGCGACCGAGGGCGATTTGCGCCAGCTCCTGTTTGTCCAGCGGTTCGCCGGGCTGCTTGAGCAGGGCTTCAAGCAGGCGGCTTTCGGAGACGGTGAGGGTGAATTCCTGTTCATCGATGCTGACCACGCCACGCACCGGGCTGAAGCACAGGTCACCCAGCTCCACCTGGCTGGTCACGGCCACCGGATGGCTGCGGCGCAACACTGCGCGCAGGCGGGCGGTCAGCTCCCGAGGATCGCAGGGCTTGGCCAGATAATCGTCGGCGCCAAGTTCCAGGCCCAGGATGCGGTCCAGCGGTTCCCCGCGGGCTGACAGCATCAGCACTGGCAGGTCCGGGTGATCGCTACGCAGTTGCTTGAGCAATTCCAGGCCGCTGCCGTCCGGGAGCATCACGTCCAGCACCACAGCTGCCGGCGACGTTTCAGCCAACGCACGGCGGGCGCTCTGGCCGTCGTGGCAGGCACGGACCTGAAAGCCTTCCTGGCTCAGCCAACTGCCCAGGAGCTCACACAGTTCCTGGTCATCATCAATTAGTAACAACTCGCTCATGAATCACTCAATTTAACCATTGCCGACGTTTTCGACTTGCACCACTGGCGAAGATACCGCAGAGCAGTGCCAACAGTGCAACTCCCGCTCCCGTGACGAACCACTGTTGTTGATCGGTCAACAGACGCGGCTGCTGGGGGCTGGCCTGTGCTTCCTTGAGTTGCAGCTTGAGGCGCTGGTTCTCTTGGCGCAATCGGCTCAGTTGGGCGCTTTCGCGTTCGCCATCGTTACTTTGCAATTGTTTGCTCAGTACTTCTCGTTGCTGCTCGCTTGCCTGCAAACGTTGCTGCAGTTCGCTGATCTGGCTGCCGACACTCGGGGAAACGGGCGTCGAACCGGCGCTCTCTTCACCTTGAGCGGTGCCCACCAATGACAACGTTACCAATATCAGACACAACGGACCCTTGCGCATCGCGACTCCTGATTCCAATCGGGTTATTGGGCAAGTTGTCGGCAGGCAAACGGTAATAATGAGCGATTGAGAGCACGATGAACCCACAAAGGTTCATCGTGCAGGAGCGTATCAGGGCAGGACTTGCTTGAATGGCTTGACCGAAACGTTGGCGTACACGCCGGCGGCGATGTACGGGTCGGCGTCGGCCCAGGCCTGGGCGGCGCTCAGGGAATCGAACTCGGCAACGATCAGGCTGCCGGTGAAGCCCGCTGCGCCCGGATCATTGCTGTCGACCGCCGGGTGTGGGCCGGCCAATACGATACGGCCTTCGCCCTTGAGCTGTTGCAGGCGCTCGAGGTGCGCAGGCCGCGCGGCCAGGCGGGCTTCCAGGGAGTTGGCGACGTCTGTGGCAATGATTGCGTAAAGCATGTCAGTCCTCGGTTTTTGGCGTTGTGGTATCGGCGTCGTGCAGGTGGCGGGACAGGTAAATGCCCTGGCCGACCAGGAACAGTAAGGTCATGCCCAGGCTACCGAAGACCTTGAAGTCGACCCAGTAGCTCTGGAATGTGAAGGCGACGAACAGGTTGGCCGCACCGCAGAACAGGAAAAACGCGATCCAGGCAATGTTCAGACGGGTCCAGACCGGATCCGGCAGCGTCAGCGCGTGGCCCATGATGCGCTTGATCAACAGGCGGTCACCGATGAAGTGGCTGCCGATGAATGCCAGGGCGAACAGCCAGTTGACCACGGGCGCTTTCCATTTAAGGAAAGTCTCGCTGTGGAAGGCCAGGGTCAGGCTACCGAAGACCAGGCAGGCGATGAGGGTCAGCCACTGGCTCTTCTCCAGCTTGCGCTGAGTGATGAACAGCGCGCCGTACACCACCAGGGAGCTGATGATCAGCATCGCAGTGGCGCTGTAGATACCGCCTACAGTCAACTCATGGCCGGCGATGTCGACGACCCGTGGATCGAGTTTGTAGACGATGAAAAACAGGAGAAGCGGGATGAAATCGATGAATTGTTTCACAGTGGCAGCCAGAAGCAGGATGTGGCGGCATAATAACAAACATATGGGCGCGCGATAGCGCCAGCTGATTTGAGGTAATACATCCCCGTGAATGTTGATTTGCACTGCCATAGCACGGCCTCCGACGGCGCACTGGCGCCCGGGGTCCTGGTCGAGCGTGCGTTCGAGAAAGGCGTGCGAGTCCTGGCCTTGACCGATCACGACACCCTCGAAGGGCTCGATGAGGCCCGTACGACGGCAACGGCGCTGGGGATGCAGCTGGTCAACGGCGTCGAATTGTCCTGCACCTGGGGCGGTGCCACCATTCATGTGCTGGGCTACGGTTTCGATGTCAACGCGCCGTCGTTGGTCGAGGCCATCGCCAAACTGCACGATGGTCGCTGGCTACGGTCCGAAGAGATAAGCCGCAAGCTTGCGCTCAAGGGCATGCCCGGAGCGCTGGAAGGCGCGCGGGCCATTCAGCAGGAACTGGGTGACAGCGGCAATGCGCCGGCCCGTCCGCATTTCGCGGACTGGATGGTGCGCGAAGGTTTCGTCAAGGACCGCGCTGAAGCGTTCCGCAAATGGCTGGGTGCCGGCAAGCTGGGGGACGTCAAGCAACACTGGCCGACCCTGGAAGAGACCGTCGAAACCCTGCGGGCCGCGAAGGCCTGGGTGAGCCTGGCGCATCCCTGGCACTACGATTTCACTCGCAGCAAACGTCGTCGGCTGATTTCTGACTATATTCAAGCAGGGGGCCACGCAATCGAGGTGGTCAATGGCCATCAGCCTGCAGAGCAAGTGGGCAGTCTGGCGATTCTTGCCCGCGAGTTCGGTCTGCTGGTCAGTGCCGGCAGTGATTTTCATGGCCCTGGAGGCTGGTCCGAGATCGGTGAATATCGCCCGCTCCCGGAGGATCTGCCACCACTTTGGTGTCGATTCAAACATGACCCAATTATTGCCGCCGTCTGAACAGGTAGAGAATGTGAGTCAATTTTTCCAGATTCATCCGGAAAACCCGCAAGCGCGCCTGATCAAACAGGCTGTCGAGATCATCCGCAAAGGCGGGGTGGTGATTTATCCCACGGACTCGTCCTACGCCATTGGTTGCCAGATCGGCGACAAGAATGCCGTGGAGCGCGTGCGCCGGTTGAGACAGCTGGATGAAAAGCACAACTTTGCACTGATTTGCAGTGACCTGTCGCAGCTGGGCCTGTTCGCCAAGATCGATACCGGCACTTTCCGGTTGCTCAAGGCCCATCTACCAGGCCCCTATACCTTCATTCTCAACGCCACCCGCGAAGTCCCGCGGCTGTTGCTGCACCCGAAAAAACGCACCATCGGCCTGCGCGTACCGAGCCATCCGATTGCCCTGGCGTTGCTGGAAGAGCTGGGTGAGCCCCTGATGAGCGTGACGCTGATCATGCCGGGGGACACCGATCCGCTGACGGATCCTTACGAAATGCGGCAGTTGCTCGAACATCAGGTCGACCTGATCATCGACGGCGGTTTTGGCGGGATAAAGGCGTCCACGGTAATCAACCTCGCCGATGGCGAACCGGAAGTCATTCGTGTCGGTTGCGGCGACCCTGCGCCGTTCATGGCCGAGGCCTAGATGTCTGCAGTAGAACCCGTCGACAGTCAGGCCGGTGCCCAGCAAGAGCTGCCTTTCGCCATGGTCTATGGCCAGGCGGTCATGGAAATGCCGCTGGACCTGTACATTCCGCCTGATGCCCTGGAAGTCTTCCTCGAAGCGTTCGAAGGTCCGCTCGACCTGTTGCTGTACCTGATCCGCAAACAGAACATCAACATCCTCGACATCCCGGTGGCGGAAATTACCCGTCAGTACATGGGCTATGTCGAATTGATGCAGACGGTGCGCCTGGAGCTGGCCGCCGAGTATCTGGTGATGGCCGCGATGCTGGCCGAAATCAAATCGCGGATGCTGTTGCCCCGTGCAGAATCGATAGAAGCCGAAGAAGACGACCCGCGCGCCGAGCTGATCCGCCGCTTGCAGGAGTACGAGCGTTTCAAGGCGGCGGCTGAAGGCATTGATGGTCTCAGTCGGGTAGGTCGTGACGTTGTGGTGCCCAAGCTCGATGCCCCCGAGGCACGTGCGCGCAAGCTGGTGCCGGACGTGAGCCTGGAAGAATTGCTGATGTCCATGGCCGAGGTGCTGCGCCGTGGCGATATGTTCGAAAGTCACCAGGTCAGTCGTGAGGCGTTGTCCACGCGGGAACGCATGAGTGATGTGCTGGAGCGGCTCAAGGGCGGCGGTTTCGTGCCCTTCGTCGAGCTGTTCACTGCCGAAGAAGGGCGCCTGGGGGTAGTGGTGACCTTTATGGCGATCCTCGAATTGGTCAAGGAATCCCTGGTCGAGCTGGTTCAGAATGAGCCGTTCGCAGCAATCCACGTGCGGGCCCGAGCCGAATAACGAGTTGAATCATGAACCTGACTGAACCCCGCGAGCTGGCACCATTGCTTGAAGCCTTTCTGTTGGCCTCGGGAAAGCCGCAATCGCTTGAACGCCTGTTCGAACTCTTTGAAGAGGGTGAACGACCAGAACCGCCCGTCTTCAAGAAAGCGCTGACGATCCTGGCCAAGTCCTGTGACGGCCGCGCGTTCGAGCTGAAAGAGGTTGCCTCGGGCTATCGCTTGCAGATTCGCGAAAAATTCTCGCCATGGGTCGGCCGCTTGTGGGAAGAGCGCCCCCAGCGTTACTCCCGCGCCATGCTCGAAACCATGGCGCTCATCGCCTATCGCCAACCCATTACCCGGGGTGAAATCGAGGACGTGCGGGGCGTGGCGGTCAACAGTCACATCGTCAAGACGCTGCTTGAACGCGAGTGGATCCGCATCGTCGGCTACCGTGACGTGCCCGGAAAACCGGCGATGTTCGCGACCACCAAGGTGTTTCTCGATCACTTCAACCTGAAGAACCTCGACGATCTGCCGCCGCTGGCGGAACTGCGCGAGCTGGAACCGGACCCGGTGCTTGATTTCGACGATGCTCCGGTGCCCGCGAGTCTGCAGGCGTTGGCGGATGCCAGTGCCGAACAGGAAGAACCGAAGGAAGAAACCAGCTTCCATACGCTATTGCTGGAGCTGGACACCATGGAAGACGGGATCAAGACCGACTTCGATGACCTCCTGCGCGATGGGGCGGTGACTCAGGGCGAAGAGTTTCAGGATCAGCATGAGCCTGGGGTTGAAGTTGAAGTTGAACTTGAGGTTGAGGTTGAGGTTGAGGTTGAGGCTGAACCTTCGATTGAAGTTGAACTTGAGGCTGAGGCTGAACCTGCGATTGAAGTTGAACTTCAGACCGAGCCTGACGCCACACTTGAAGAGGAACAGGACGACGATGTGCTCGGCGTTGCCGAAGCTCGCGAAAAGCTATTGGCCGCGGTCGCTGCCCTTGACCCGCACAAGCCTGAGCCCGAGCCTGAGCCCGAGCCCGAGCCCGAGCCCGAGCCCGAGCCCGAGTTGAGCGACGAAGAAGCCGAAGCCCGCGCCCTGGCCGAAGCAATTGAAGCCGAACGCCGCGAGTTCGACGATTGACCCAAACCCTATGGGCAATGAAGATCCCTGTGGGAGCGGGCTTGCCCGCGAAGAGGGCGTGCCAGTCGACATTCTTGCTGCCTGACCCACCGCGATCGCGAGCAAGCTCGGCTCCCACAGGGAATTGTGTTGCCTGGAGAGTGTAATGAGCTCAACCAAAGACCCGTGCATCAGCATCTGCAAATTCACCGACGATATCTGCGTCGGCTGCGGTCGCAGCAAGCGCGAGATCAAAGCCTGGAAGAAACTCGACAAGGTCGACAAACGCTCGGTGCTCGCCGAAGCGGCACTGCGCTTGATCAAACTTGGCGTCACCGGTCGGCGGAAAAGCAAATAACCTTGCATCAATCAGCTAGTCTCTGATGCGCGAACGCTGTCATGAGCGTATGATTCGCGACCCTTCGGCGACTGCTTCGCCAAAGTACCCAGATTTACATCGCTTCAGGACGCTCAATTCAGGGCTTCCTGAACAGACCACACCGGGAGGTGCCCAGATGAGTATCAACGACCAGAAAGACGACCAGGAAATCGGCCCAGCAGGCGAAAAACTGCAGAAAGTCCTCGCCCGTATCGGCGTTGGCTCGCGCCGTGACGTAGAAGCCTGGATCAGCCACGGCCGCATCAAGGTCAATGGCAAAGACGCCACCCTCGGTCAGCGCGTCGACCTGCATGACGCCATCACCATCGATGGCAAGGTGATCAAGCGCGAAGAAGCCGCCGAGTCGGTACGCCGCGTGATCATGTACAACAAACCCGACGGTGAGATCTGCACCCGTAACGACCCGGAAGGCCGTCCAACCGTATTCGACAAGATGCCGCGCCCGAAAGAAGGCCGCTGGATCAACATCGGTCGCCTGGACATCAACACCACCGGTCTGCTCATGTTTACCACCGACGGTGAACTCGCCAACCGCCTGATGCACCCGTCCTACGAAATGGACCGTGAATACGCGGTGCGTGTTCGTGGTGAAGTCGATGACGAGATGATCGAGCGTTTGAAAGCGGGCGTCGTCCTCGAAGACGGTCCGGCCAAGTTCACCGACATCAAGCAGGCACCAGGAGGCGAAGGCTTCAACCACTGGTACCACTGCGTGGTGATGGAAGGTCGTAACCGCGAAGTTCGTCGTCTGTGGGAATCCCAGGGCCTGGTGGTCAGCCGCCTGAAGCGCGTGCGTTTCGGTCCGGTGTTCCTCAACTCCGATCTGCCGATGGGCCGCTGGCGCGAAATGAGCCAGTACGAAGTCGACATTTTGAGTGCTGAAGTGGGCTTGACCCCGGTGGCCATGCCGCAGATGAACGCCAAGAGCAAAGACAAGCTCGAGCGTATGCAGCGTAAATCGTCCCGTCCGATGGGCACTACCGAGCGCGTACGCACTCTGCGTCCTGCGGCAGGCGCACCGGCTGCCGGTCCGCGTCCAGCCCGTGAGCCGCATATCGAAGGCGAACGTCCTGCCCGCA
>NZ_WFGV02000049.1 GCF_010095445.2 Pseudomonas sp. TNT3 | reverse complement strand
AAAACTCAGGCTTTGGTGGCCTTGGCTCGCAAGCTCTGTCGGGTGGCGTTCGCTCTGATGAAAAATCAGAGCGAATACCTATCGGCTTGAGAATTTTGTGTTGCTGGGCAACATAGAATCTCCCACAAGTGGGGCGTCCATCGTTCAAGTCAGCAAAAAATAATCCCGCCCTTCGACCTGTCCGCGTCGCAACGGGTTCCGCGTGCAATAGGGCGCGTAGGCGCCATCAACGAAGCGGTACATCAGGTGTTCGTCACGTCCATGGGGGATGCCCAGTCGTGTGGTTTGAATGATGTGGGTGGGAGCAGGGCCGGCATCTTCCACCAGCAATATCTCATGATCGAAGCGCTTGCCATCCCAGACGGGGACTTTCAGCCCGAGTGCCTTGCACAGCAGGGTCTGACCGGCACACAGCTTTTGCGAGGGGCGAGGGCGTCCCTGGGCGTCGGGGCTGTTGAGCAGCATCTGCGCCAGGCTTGCCGGTCCACTCAAGTCATCTGTCCATGGGTAGGCGGACTTGATTAGTACGGCGTTGCCGGGACCGTGGGCGCTGAAGTTCAGAGAGTCGCCACCTCGGGCGTAGTACATATAGATGTGGCCGCCATCCAGAAACAAAGCCTTACGCTTTTCTGTGTAGCCGAGTGAGGCGTGGCTGCCTTTTTCGTCGAAATAATAGGCCTCGGTTTCGATGATTCGGGCACTGAGCCATAGATCACCGACCCGATGACGGATAACTTTGCCGAGTAAATCCCGGGCCAGCGTTTGGGCGTCGCGGTTGAAAAACGCATCTGGAAGCGCCTTGGGCTGCCGCGTAGCGGACGCTCGAAGAGTCAGATTGGTCATGATCAGTAGCGTTTATCAGCGGTGAATGAGTCGTGATGATAACAATTTGAAGCTTAATCACGTCTGAACGTCGGCAAATCGCCTTCCATTTCGACCATCCGCCCGTCACTGCTGTTAGTCAGGAGACACGACAGCTATAATCTGCCGCTTTACTCTTTATCAAACCTTATCTAAGACCTCGCCAAGACCATGACTGAGTCCGTTCTTGACTACATGACCCGCCTGGGTCGCGCTGCTCGCGAAGCGTCCCGCGTCATCGGCCGTGCCAGCACCGCGCAGAAAAACCGCGCCCTGCAAGCTGCCGCCAATGCGCTGGACGCTGCACGCGCCGAGCTGACCGCTGCCAATGAACTGGATCTGGCTGCTGGTCGCGCCAATGGTCTTGAGCCCGCGCTGCTTGAGCGCCTGGCGCTGACGCCGGATCGCATCGACGGCATGATCGTCGGCTTGCGCCAGGTCGCGGCCCTGCCAGACCCGGTGGGTGCCATACGCGACATGAGTTTTCGACCCTCAGGTATTCAGGTCGGCAAGATGCGCGTACCGCTGGGTGTGATCGGGATCATCTATGAATCCCGCCCCAACGTGACCATCGATGCTGCAAGCCTGTGCCTGAAGTCCGGTAACGCGACCATTCTGCGCGGCGGCTCCGAGGCGATTCATTCCAACCGGGCGATTGCCGCTTGCATCCAGCGCGGTCTGGCCGAGGCAGAACTGCCGGCCGCCGTTGTACAAGTGGTCGAGACCACCGACCGTGCCGCCGTTGGTGCATTGATCACCATGCCGGAATACGTCGACGTCATCGTGCCCCGTGGCGGCCGTGGCCTGATCGAGCGTGTCAGCCGCGATGCCCGTGTACCCGTGATCAAGCATCTGGACGGCATCTGCCACGTTTATGTCAGTGCTCATGCCGATCTGCCGAAAGCCCAGCGCATCGCTTTCAATGCCAAGACCTACCGTTATGGCATTTGCGGCGCGATGGAAACGCTGCTGGTGGATCAAGCCGTTGCCGGGGATTTCCTGCCGTCCATGGCTGCACAGTTCCGCGAGAAAGGCGTTGAATTGCGCGGTTGTGAGCGCACCCGGGCGATCATCGATGCGGTAGCGGCGACGGAAGAAGACTGGAATACCGAATACCTGGCGCCGGTTCTGTCGATCCGTGTCGTTGATGGCCTGGACCAGGCGATCGAACACATCAATCAGTACGGCTCCCATCACACCGATTCGATCGTCAGTGAAAACGTCGGCGATACCCGGCGTTTTGTGGCGGAAGTCGATTCGGCGTCGGTGATGATCAACACTCCGACGTGCTTCGCCGATGGCTTCGAATACGGATTGGGTGCCGAGATTGGCATTTCTACTGATAAGCTGCACGCCCGTGGCCCGGTGGGTCTCGAAGGTCTGACCTGCGAGAAGTACATCGTGGTCGGTGATGGCCAGTTGCGCGGCCAGGCGTCTGTTTGACTTGGGCGACCTCGATCTGACAACGCCGGTCCCTGCCCGCGAGCCCGCCCCGCGACGCATTGGCATGCTGGGTGGGACGTTCGACCCGGTGCACATCGGCCATTTGCGCGGTGCACTGGAAGTCGCCGAATCGCTGGCGCTGGATGAGTTGCGACTGACGCCGAGTGCCCGGCCGCCTCATCGCGGCACGCCGCAAGTGTCGGCAAAAGACCGTCTGGCAATGGTTGAGTGCGCGGTGGCCGGTGTGGCGCCGTTGGTAGTGGATGCCCGCGAATTGCAGCGGGACAAACCGTCCTACACCATCGATACCCTGGAACTGATGCGTGCCGAGCTGGCCGCTGAAGACCAGGTTTTTCTACTTTTGGGCTGGGACGCTTTTTGCGGCCTGCCCACTTGGCACCGCTGGGAAGAGTTGCTCCAGCATTGCCACATCCTGGTGCTGCAACGCCCGGATGCCGACAGCGAACCGCCGGATGCCTTGCGCAACCTGCTGGCAGCGCGCTCGGTGAGCGACCCGCTGGCCCTCAAAGGGCCGAGCGGACAGATTGCATTCGTCTGGCAGACACCGCTTGCGGTATCCGCCACCCAGATCCGTCAACTGCTGGCCAGCGGTAAGTCGGTACGTTTCCTGGTGCCCGACGCGGTCCTGGCCTACATCGATGCGCACGGACTTTACCGTGCGTCGAACTGAATAGGAGTGCCTCAAGGCACGTGCAACAACGTGTATTGAAGCGCCTGAACATACGAGCAAAACGAGTTTTATATGACTGACAAAGACCAAACCAAAGTAAAGCGCAAAGGCACGTTCAAGAGCGCCCCGCTGCCAGTAGAAGTCCAAACCGGGCCGGAGCTGCGTGGCGAAGAACTGGTCAAGGTTGCCGTAGCAGCCCTGGAAGACGTGAAGGGCCAGGACATCCAGGTCATCGATGTTCGTGAAAAGCAGAGCATCACCGACTTCATGATCATCGCGACCGGTACGTCCAACCGCCAGATCGGCGCGATGCTCGACAAAGTCCGCGAAGCCGTCAAAGCCCAAGGCGTCAAGCCACTGGGTGAAGAAGGCAAGGGCGACAGCGATTGGGTCCTGTTGGACATGGATGATGTCATCGTGCACATGATGACTGCCTCTGCCCGTCAGTTCTATGACCTGGAGCGTCTGTGGGCCGGTGCCGAGCAAAGCCGTTCGGCCAGCGCTGCACACCACAGCCCAGAGAACACCCATGAGCATTTCACCAAGCTCAACAAAGACCAGCAATAAGGGTTCGCTGTGCGACTGCGACTGATCGCCGTCGGTTCACGCATGCCCAAATGGGTGGAAGAAGGCTGGCATGAATATGCCAAGCGTCTTCCTTCCGAGCTGGCGCTGGAACTGGTGGAAATACCGCTCAACACCCGTGGCAAAAACGCCGACGTGGCTCGTTTCATCCGCCAGGAAGGCGAAGCCATGCTGGCCAAGGTCGGGCCGAACGAGCGGATTGTCACACTCGAAGTCCACGGCAAGCCCTGGAGCACCGAGCAACTGGCGGTCGAGCTCGATCGCTGGCGGCTGGACTCGCGCACAGTGAATTTCATGGTCGGTGGCCCGGAAGGGCTGGCGCCGGAAGTGTGTGCGCGGGCGGATCAGCGCTGGTCACTCTCGCCGTTGACGTTGCCGCACCCGCTGGTGCGGATCCTGATCGGCGAACAGCTGTATCGTGCCTGGACAGTGCTGTCCGGCCACCCTTACCACAAGTAGTTCTGCCCTCATGCCTCAGCCGATCCGCATCAAGGACCACGAAAAAGACGCCCGTCTGGTGCGTGGCCGCGTCGTGTTCGGGGCTATTGCGGTGGTAGTGCTGATTTGTGTGCTGATCGCGCGGCTGTATTTCCTCCAGGTGATTCAGTACGAGTACCACTCGACCCTTTCGGAAAACAACCGCGTCCATGTGCAGCCGATTCCGCCTCCCCGTGGGCTGATTTTCGACCGCAATGGTGTGGTCATTGCCGACAATCGGCCCAGCTTCAGCCTGAGCATGACCCGTGAGCGCTCTGGCGATTGGCAGCAAGTGCTCGACGTGATCGTCCAGGTGCTGGAGCTGACGCCTGAGGATCGGGTGATTTTCGAGAAGCGCATGCGGCAGGGGCGTCGGCCGTTTGAGCCGGTGCCGATCCTGTTCGAGTTGACCGAAGAGCAGATAGCACGAATCGCCGTGAACCAGTTCCGCCTGCCAGGGGTTGAAGTGGTCGCGCAACTGGTCCGTCACTACCCGCAGGGTGCGCATTTTGCGCACTCGGTGGGTTACATGGGGCGGATCAACGAGAAAGAGCTGAAGACTCTGGACCCGGTGAGTTACAGCGGCACCCATCAAATTGGCAAAACCGGCATCGAGCGCTTCTACGAGCCCGAGTTGCACGGTCAGGTGGGCTACGAGGAAGTAGAGACCAACGCTCGAGGCCGCGTGTTGCGTGTGCTCAAGCGTACCGATCCGATTCCCGGCAAGGACATCGTCCTGAGCCTGGACATCAAATTGCAGGAAGCCGCAGAAGCGGCGCTGGGCGGTCGGCGTGGCGCCGTTGTGGCGTTGGACCCGGCGACCGGCGAAGTGCTGGCGATGGTCAGCCAGCCGAGTTTCGATCCGAACCTGTTTGTCACAGGCATCAGCTTCAAGGCGTATGCGGAGCTGCGTGACTCCATTGATCGTCCGCTGTTCAACCGTGTCCTGCGAGGCCTGTACCCGCCTGGCTCGACCATCAAGCCCGCCGTGGCCATTGCAGGCCTTGATTCCGGTGTGGTCACCGCGTCGACCCGAGTCTTCGACCCCGGCTATTACCAGCTGCCCAATTACGATCACAAGTACCGTAACTGGAACCGCAGCGGCGACGGCTTCGTGGACCTCGATACGGCAATCATGCGGTCCAACGACACCTACTTCTATGACCTGGCCCACAAGTTGGGCATCGATCGACTGTCCGCCTACATGGGCAAGTTCGGCATTGGCCAGAAGGTCTCCCTGGACATGTTCGAGGAGTCACCGGGCTTGATGCCGTCCCGTGAATGGAAGCGTGCAACCCGTCGTCAGGCGTGGTTCCCGGGCGAAACACTGATTCTCGGGATCGGTCAGGGCTACATGCAGTCGACACCGCTGCAATTGGCGCAAGCCACGGCGCTGGTCGCCAACAAAGGCATCTGGAACCGCCCGCACCTGGCCAAGACCGTCGAAGGTGAGAGGCCGAAAGATGAAAACCCGATGCCGAACATCGTCCTGCGTGACCCGTCCGACTGGAACAAGGTCAACCACGGCATGCAGCAGGTGATGCACGGCGCTCGGGGTACCGCGCGCAAGGCCGCTGCAGGTTCCCAGTACCGAATCGCCGGCAAGAGTGGTACGGCCCAGGTGGTCGCCATCAAGCAGGGTGAGAAGTACGACCGCTCGAAGGTTCAGGAGCGTCACCGTGACCACGCCTTGTTCGTGGGCTTTGCGCCGGCCGATAACCCGAAAATCGTCGTGTCGGTGATGGTCGAGAACGGCGAGTCCGGTTCTGGCGTCGCCGCACCCGTGGTACGCCAAGTGATGGATGCCTGGCTTCTGGGTCAGGACGGCCGATTGAAAGCCGAGTACGCCAGCCCTATCAGTGCGGAGGCTACGGCCCGTGATGAATAATTTTGATCGCATGCTCTCCAGTGAGGATGTGATGCGTCGCCGGGCGACGCTGTTGCAACGACTGCACATCGATGGCCCGTTGCTGATCCTGTTGCTGACCCTGGCCGCCGGCAGCCTGTTCGTCCTCTATTCAGCCAGTGGCAAGAGCTGGGATCTTCTGGCCAAACAAGCCACGTCGTTTGGCATCGGCCTGGTGTCCATGGTTGTCATCGCCCAGTTCGAACCGCGCTTCATGGCTCGCTGGGTGCCAGTCGGTTATGTGGTCGGCGTGCTCTTGCTGGTGGTGGTGGACGTCATGGGCCATAACGCCATGGGTGCGACGCGCTGGATCAACATTCCCGGGGTGATTCGCTTCCAGCCCTCGGAATTCATGAAGATCCTGATGCCGGCGACCATCGCCTGGTACCTGTCCAAGCGCACCTTGCCGCCGCAGCTCAAACATGTGGGCGTCAGTCTGTTCCTGATCGGATTGCCCTTCATCCTGATCGTGCGCCAGCCCGACCTGGGCACCTCGCTGCTGATTCTTGCGGGCGGCGCCTTCGTGCTGTTCATGGGCGGACTGCGCTGGCGCTGGATTATCAGTGTGCTGGCCGCTGCAGTGCCTGTGGCCATCGCCATGTGGTTTTTCATCATGCACGACTACCAGAAGCAGCGAATCCTGACGTTTCTCGACCCTGAGAGCGATCCGCTTGGCACTGGCTGGAACATCATTCAGTCGAAAGCGGCCATCGGTTCCGGCGGTGTATTCGGCAAAGGCTGGTTGCTGGGCACCCAGTCCCACCTGGACTTCCTGCCGGAAAGCCACACCGACTTCATCATCGCGGTAATGGGTGAAGAATTCGGCCTGGTGGGCATTTGTGCGCTGCTACTGATTTACCTTTTATTGATCGGTCGCGGGCTGGTAATTACCGCCCAGGCCCAGACATTGTTCGGCAAATTGCTCGCGGGCAGCCTGACCATGACTTTTTTTGTTTACGTTTTCGTCAACATCGGTATGGTCAGTGGCCTGTTGCCGGTTGTAGGGGTGCCGTTGCCGTTCATTAGCTACGGAGGAACTTCGTTGGTGACGCTGCTGTCAGCGTTTGGGGTTTTGATGTCGATCCATACCCATCGTAAGTGGATCGCACAAGTTTGAATAAGGTGAAGATTTCAATGCAAGTAATGCGTGGCTGGGCGACTCGATACGCGCCGTGGGTCGGCCTGGTAAGCATCCTTGGCACAGCGCAAGACGCGCTGGCCGGCGATTACGAAGGCTCACCCCAGGTGGCTGAATTCGTCGGTGAAATGACCCGCGACTACGGTTTCGCTGGTGAGCAGCTGATGGGCGTGTTCCGCGAAGCCGAGCGCAAGCAGTCGATTCTGGACGCGATCTCGAAGCCTGCCGAGCGGGTCAAACAGTGGAACGAGTACCGGCCAATGTTCATCTCCGATGCGCGTATCGCCCGGGGCGTGGATTTCTGGCGTCAGCACGAGGCCGTGCTGGCCCGCGCGGAGCAGGAATACGGAGTGCCGGCGCAGGTTATCGTGTCCATCATTGGGGTTGAGACCTTTTTCGGACGTAATACCGGCAATTTCCGGGTGATCGACGCGTTGTCGACCCTGGGCTTCGACTATCCTCCTCGTGCCGAATTTTTCCGCAAGGAACTGCGTGAGTTCCTGCTGCTGGCCCGTGAAGAGCAAGTCGATCCGTTGACCCTCAAGGGCTCGTACGCCGGGGCGATGGGCCTGCCGCAGTTCATGCCCAGCAGCTTTCGCGCCTATGCAGTGGACTTTGACGGTGACGGCCACATCAATATCTGGAACAACCCGGATGACGCTATCGGCAGCGTCGCCAGTTATTTCAAGCGTCATGGCTGGGTCGCTGGTGAGCCGGTGGTCAGTCGCGCCGATGTTCGTGGCGATCAGGTAGAGGAAGGTTTGACCACTGGCATTGAACCGACTAAAACCGTCGGGGAGTTGCGAGCGTTGGGGTGGTCAAGTCATGATGCGCTGCGCGATGATATGCCGGTCACCGCTTTCCGCCTGGAAGGTGACAACGGCCCTGAATACTGGATGGGCCTGAAGAATTTTTACGCGATCACGCGTTATAACCGCAGCGTGATGTACGCCATGGCCGTACATCAACTGTCTGAACAGCTGGTCCAAGCACGGGGCGTCAAGTAATGCGGGCATTGCCTATGAATAAACCCCTGAAGCTGATGGCATTCGCCGCGTTGGCAGTGCTGGTCGCCAGTTGTTCGACCAGCCGCGCGCCGGCTCAGAAATCCTCATCCACTGCCGTGCGCTCGACGCCGGGGCTGGACATCAACCGTGCTCACAAGGACGGCGCGCCATGGTGGGACGTCGACGTATCGCGCATCCCGGATGCCACGCCAACCCTGCATACCGGCCCCTACAAGGCCAACCCGTACACCGTGCTGGGCAAGACTTACTTCCCGCTACAAGAGTCCAAGACCTATGTGGCCTCGGGCACGGCGTCCTGGTACGGCACCAAGTT
This sequence comes from Pseudomonas sp. TNT3, assembly GCF_010095445.2. Classification (GTDB taxonomy): domain Bacteria; phylum Pseudomonadota; class Gammaproteobacteria; order Pseudomonadales; family Pseudomonadaceae; genus Aquipseudomonas. The sequence goes on along the minus strand of NZ_WFGV02000049.1, from coordinate 34,642 downwards.
CCATGGGCAGAACACCGCCAACGGCGAAGTGTATGACCTGTACGGCATGAGCGCCGCTCACAAGACCCTGCCACTGCCAAGTTACGTTCGGGTGACCAACCTGGACAATAACAAGTCGGTAGTCCTGCGGGTCAATGATCGTGGCCCCTTCTATTCGGACCGGATCATCGACCTGTCCTACGCGGCTGCCAAGAAGCTCGGCTATGCCGAAACCGGCACGGCGCGTGTCAAGGTCGAAGGTATCGATCCGCAGCAGTGGTGGGCCGCGAAGGGGCGTCCGGCGCCGTTGATGCTTAACGAACCGCAGGTTGCACAGAACAAGGCCCCGGTCATAACCGCGTCGGCCGGTACGGTCGAACAATGGACGCCACCGCCGCAGCAGCACGCAGCGGCCGTAGTGCCCGTGCAGATCGATGCAAAAAAAAACGCTTCTGTACCAGCGTCTGGCCAGTATCTGCAGGTGGGCGCGTTCGCCAACCCGGACGCTGCAGAACTCCTGAGATCGAAGCTGAGCGGAATGGTGAGCGCTCCGGTTTTCATCAGTTCGATCGTGCGCAATCAACAGACACTGCATCGGGTTCGCCTGGGGCCAATCGGCTCACAGGGTGAAATCCAGCAAGTGCAGAACAGCGTGCGGCTGGCCAATCTCGGTTCGCCGAGCCTGGTCACTGCCGAGTAGTACGCAGTACTTGAATGACGGTTCACTTGCTATTTGGGGGGTGGACCTGGTTGTTGGCTCGTTGAAGAACAAAAGCCCGGCAAGGGCTCTGAGTGAACAACTGAACACGCGACGACCCGTTAGAAGGTTGTCTGATTAGATTTGCCTCTGGGCAGTACCATTAGCGATTTCGAGAGACGGATGAACATCACCACCTTTGCCAAACGACTGTGCCTGCTAGTACCGCTGCTCATCTCGCCTGCCGCGTTCGCGGTTGAGATGATGCCTTCGCCACCCCAACTGGCCGCTAAATCCTATGTGCTCATGGACGCCAGCAGCGGTAATGTGCTGGTAGAGAACAACGGTGACCAGCGTCTGCCTCCGGCCAGCCTGACCAAGCTGATGACAGCCTACATCGCGACCCTGGAAATCCGTCGTGGCCAGATCGGCGAAAACGATCCGGTAACGGTCAGCGAAAACGCCTGGCGTACCGGTGGTTCGCGGATGTTCATCAAGGTTGGCTCGCAGGTGACTGTCAGCGACCTGCTGCACGGCATCATCATTCAGTCGGGTAACGACGCCAGTGTTGCGCTCTCCGAGCACATCGCGGGCAGCGAAGACGCATTCGCCGACATGATGAACAAAACCGCCACCGATCTGGGCCTGACCAACTCCCACTTCATGAACCCGACCGGCCTGCCGAACCCGGAGCATTACTCGTCGGCTCATGACATGGCCGTGCTGGCTCGCGCGATCATCCACGAAGACCCGGCTCATTACGCGATCTACTCGCAGAAAGAGTTCTTCTGGAACGGCATCAAGCAACCGAACCGCAACCTGTTGTTGTGGCGCGACAAGACCGTCGACGGCCTGAAAACCGGTCACACCGATGAAGCCGGCTATTGCATGGTGTCCTCGGCTGTCCGTGATGGCATGCGCCTGATCGCGGTAGTGTTCGGCACCAACAGCGACGTGGCCCGTGCTTCCGAAACCCAGAAGCTGCTGACTTATGGCTTCCGTTTCTTCGAAACACAGACCTTCTATCAGAAAGGCGCCGAGCTGGCTCAGGCTCCTGTCTGGAAAGGCACCACCAATCAAGTCAAGGCCGGCCTGGCTGAAGACCTGACCATGACCCTGCCAAAAGGCCAGCTGAAAAAGCTCGTCGCCAGCATGACCATGAACCCACAGCTGATTGCGCCAATCGCCAAGGGCGACGTGATCGGTAAAGTCGAAGTGAAACTGGACGAAAAGGTTGTGCACAGCGCAGACCTGATTGCTCTGGACGCGGTCGACGAGGGTGGTATCTTCCGTCGCATGTGGGATAGCATCCGTCTATTCTTCTACGGCTTGTTCAACTGATTTAGTGTGGACCTGCATGGCCTCGTTCCAATAAGGAGCGGGGCCATGTTCGTTGCCACGGCTTACGCTCACGAGGCCGTTACGCCATGACCGATACCGAAGTAAAGGCGCCAAAGATCGAATTTCCCTGCGCGGATTACCCGATTAAAGTAATCGGCGACACCGGCGTGGGTTTCAAGGACAAGATCATCGCGATCCTTGAGAAACACGCGACCGTTGACCTCAAGACGTTTGCTGAACGCCAGAGCACCAACGGCAAGTACACGACCATCCAGCTGCACATCATCGCCACCGGTCAAGAACAGCTGTACGACATCAACAGCGAGTTGCGGGCTACCGGTTTCGTGCACATGGTGCTGTGATGTCTGGCACGCTGGGCTTTCGCGAGCTCGGCCAGATGGCTTACGAGCCGGTCTGGCATGCCATGCAACGCTTCACCAACGAACGCGGCACCGATGCCGCCGACGAAATCTGGCTGGTCGAGCACCCGCCGGTGTTTACCCAGGGTCAGGCTGGTAAAGCCGAACACTTGTTGCTCCCGGGTGATATTCCGGTGGTGCAGGTTGATCGCGGCGGACAGGTGACCTACCACGGTCCCGGTCAACTGGTAGCCTACCTGTTGCTTGATGTTCGCAAGCTCGGTTTCGGTGTGCGTGACCTGGTCACCCGCATGGAGCACTGCCTGATTGAGCTGCTGGCCAGCTATGGCGTCACGGCAGCGGCCAAGCCGGATGCACCGGGTGTCTACGTCAACGGGGCGAAAATAGCGTCCCTGGGGCTGCGTATTCGCCACGGGTGTTCCTTTCATGGCCTGGCCCTGAATGTGGACATGAACCTGGAACCGTTTCGACGGATTAATCCCTGCGGCTACGCCGGGCTGGCGATGACCCAGCTGAGCGATCACGCAGGATCGATTGAATTTGCCGAGGTAAGTGCCCGGCTGCGCGCGCAGCTCGTCAAACACCTCGACTATGCTGAGCAGACGACCCTAACGGGCGGAATCGACTGATATGACTACTGATGCAGTGCAAACCATGATCCCGACGCTGGATGTCACCGAGCGCCCGGCCCCGCGTGCCAAGGTTGAAGCCGGCGTTAAGCTGCGCGGCGCCGAGAAGGTTGCACGCATCCCGGTAAAGATCATTCCGACGACCGAACTGCCGAAGAAACCTGACTGGATTCGCGTGCGCATCCCGGTATCTCCGGAAGTCGACCGTATCAAGGCCCTGCTGCGCAAACACAAGCTGCACAGCGTGTGCGAAGAAGCGTCCTGCCCGAACCTGGGCGAGTGCTTCTCCGGCGGCACTGCGACGTTCATGATCATGGGTGACATCTGCACCCGTCGCTGCCCGTTCTGCGACGTGGGCCACGGTCGTCCGAAGCCATTGGACGTCAACGAGCCGGAAAGCCTGGCCATCGCGATTGCCGACCTGAAGCTGAAGTATGTGGTGATCACCTCTGTGGACCGCGACGATCTGCGTGACGGCGGTGCCCAGCACTTTGCCGACTGCATCCGCGAGATTCGCAAACTGTCGCCAAACGTACAGCTTGAAACACTGGTTCCCGATTACCGTGGTCGCATGGACGTTGCGCTGGAAATCACCGCTGCCGAGCCACCGGATGTGTTCAACCACAACCTGGAAACCGTACCGCGCCTGTACAAGGCCGCGCGCCCGGGTTCGGACTACCAGTGGTCGCTGACCCTGCTGCAACGCTTCAAGCAGATGATGCCGCACATTCCGACCAAGTCCGGCTTGATGCTGGGTCTGGGCGAGACCGACGACGAAGTCATCGAAGTCATGAAGCGCATGCGCGAGCACGACATCGACATGCTGACCCTGGGCCAATACCTGCAACCGTCCCGCAGCCACTTGCCGGTCGAGCGCTTCGTGCACCCGGACACCTTCGCCTGGTTCGCCGAGGAAGGTTACAAGATGGGCTTCAAGAACGTCGCTTCCGGCCCGCTGGTGCGTTCTTCGTACCATGCCGACGAGCAGGCGAAACTGGTTAAGGCCGAGTTGATAGCCGCCTTGTAATGTGCCGGTGCAAGAAATAAAACGCCCGCATGGCTTATCCGGCCTTGCGGGCTTTTTTTGCCTGTCTCACAGTGCCCGCTGCATTTTCCCGCAACCCGCGGGGCAACCGAACCTCTTCTGTTTGTCCCCGTTCCTGACTACTGTGTGTTTGATGTGTTCACGCAGGGAGATTCAAGGATGACCGCTAGACCGCACCACACTCTTTTTCCTCACAAGTCTGTCCCGGCCTTGCCAGCGCAAGGGTTGATTGGCGTTATTGCACCCGCCGGCCCTGCGAGGCTGGATACGGATAAAGCCACCACCTGGATGCGCGCTCGCGGTTATTCGCTGCGGGTGTTTGCAGGGGTGTATGAAACGGATGGCTACTTGGCCGGCACTGACGATGTGCGGCTCAACGATTTGCATGCGGCGTTCGCTGACAGCGAAGTCGATGCCATCATTTGTCTTCGTGGTGGATACGGTACGCCACGCTTACTCGACCGGATTGATTTCGAGTTGCTACGCAATAACGCCAAGCCATTCATAGGCTATAGCGATATCACCGCCCTGCATTTGGCGATCAGTCGGTACGCCGGGTTTGTGACGTTTCATGGGCCGCTGCTGAATGCCGATTTGTTGGGGGACAAGCAAAAGCCGACCGAGTCTTCGTTTTTCAACATGCTCAGAGGTCAGGTGAAGGCTGGCAGCGTGCTCGCGCACCCGGTGGCTTACCCGTTGACCACCATCGAGCCGGGCATCGCCCACGGGCGTTTGCTGGGGGGCAATCTGTCGATGATTGCCGCGACCATGGGCACGCCTTACGAGATTGATGCCGAAGGCGTCATCCTGTTCATCGAGGACATCAATGAGCCGCTTTATCGCATCGACCGACTGCTCACCCACCTGCGCCTCGCGGGCACGCTGGGCAAGCTGCGAGGGGTTCTGGTGGGGGATGTGGCGGGTGTGGACGCCGATGCGCTGGCGCGCTTGCTCAAGCAGACCTTTGAACCGTTGCGGATTCCGGTATTGGCCGGGTGGCGCAGCGGGCATTGCGATCCGAACCTGACGTTGCCAATGGGGGCTCTGGTGAGACTCGATGCGGGGAGCAAGGAACTGGTGTTGGAGCAGGATGTGGTTGTCAAACGGTAGGTTTTTTCGCCTGACAGTCAGTCATCGCGGGCAAGCCTTGATCCCACAATAATCTGAAGTGAACACACTGTTTGTGGTTCGCGTAGATCCATTGTGGGAGCAAGGCTTGCCCGCGATGCTTTTAACGGTTGCGAAGCCCTTCCAGCAACTTGTGCGTCGGATACCCATCCGCCGGCCAGCCAAATGACTGTTGCGCACTGCGAATCGCCTTGCGGGTGTTGGCACCGATAATTCCGTCAGCCGTGCCCGCATCATAGTTCTGCTCGCTCAACAGGCTTTGCAATTCGATCCGCTCAGTGCGGCTCAATGGCAAATCGTCTTTCGGCCAAGTCCCGCTGATCAGGCCCCCACCGCTGAAGCGTTCCGACAACAAGCTCACCGCCAATGCGTAGGACGACGAATTGTTGTACTTGAGGATCGCGCGGAAGTTGTCGAGCACCAGGAACGCCGGGCCACGATAACCTGCCGGCAGCAGCAGGGCGGCAGACAGGTGTTCAGAGCCGGCTGGCGCCTGCGCACCACCAGGCAAGCTCACACCCAGCTGCAGCCATTCGGCGACACTCTTGCGAATCGTGCCATCGGCCAGAACGTAGTCGAAGCCGCTCGCCAGCTGCACTTCAAAACCCCACGGCTGGCCTTTCTGCCAGCCGGAGCTTTGCAAGTAATGTGCGGTCGATGCCAGGGCGTCGGCGGGGCTGCCCCAGATGTCGCGGCGACCGTCGCCATCGAAGTCGACGGCGTGGGTGTTGTAGGTCGTCGGGATGAACTGGGTCTGACCCATGGCCCCGGCCCACGAGCCGAGCATCTTGTCTGGCTCGATATCGCCCTGTTGCAGGATCTGCAGCGCAGCAATCAATTGTGCGTGAGCAAAACCTGGACGGCGCCCCTCATAGGCCAGCGTCGCCAGGGAATTGATCACTGACTTGCTGCCCTGGAATTGCCCGAAGTTACTCTCCATGCCCCACACCGCGACCAGTGCCTGGCGATCGACACCGTAACGCTGTTCGATGCTTTGCAAGATGTCGGCGTATTGGCCAACCAGGGCCTGGCCTCTACGTACGCGCAATGGCGACAGGGCGCCATCGAGGTATTCCCATACGGGGCGGGAGAATTCGGGCTGGCTGCGATCGGCGCGGATGATGCTTGGGTCCAGGCTGACATTGGCGAACGCGCGGTCGAAAAGATCGGCGCGGATGCCGGCAGCCAGTGCGTCCTTGCGGAAACCTGCTTGCCACTCGGCAAAGGTCTGCGTCGGCTGAATATCAAGGTTTTCGCCGGTCGGCACAACGGGAGGAATCACCGCTGGGGCTGTCGCTACGGGACGGGTTTGAAGCGGTTCGGCGTCGGCGGCGGTCGGTTTTTCCGCGCAGGCGACAAGCAGTACGAGGCTGGAGGCAGCAATCAATTGGCGTAGGTGCCAACGACGGGAAAGACTAGGGGGCATGCACAGGTCCAGGGAATACGAATCAGGTGCAGACCTTAACATGTTGAGCGTGCGCTTGCCTTTCAGGCCGCCAGAAAGTAAGAAGCCTCCCAGCTATTAGACTGGAAGGCTTCGCGGCGGTAGCTGCCTTTGCCCTTGCCGGCGCGTTCCTGACGGCTGCGGAACAGTGGCTGGGCGATGATGGATTTGGCCTTGTTCGGGCCATTTTTTGATGGCTTTTTGCTCATGACGGTTCTCGCAATTGAGTGAGTTTTGCGGGGCGAATCATCGGCCGAAGCCGGTTCAGTGTCTATAGTGCAAATGGATGTGTTTTGTGTAGGAAGAAACGTCAAAAGATCGCAGCCTGCGGCCCCTCCTACAGGAGATTGCATACTCTGTATGAGCTGCCGCAGGCTCGGGCCGCGTTCGGACGATCTTTTGATCTTATTCAGCAGGCAATGTGAGCCGCTGACCCGCCATCAACAAAGACAACCGACTCAAACTCATCCAAGGGGAACCAGCGGCCTGGCCTTTGATCTGCGCATCGATGCGTTGTGCTTCCAGCAACAGCTGCGCCCAGCGTTGCGCCGAGTAGCGTTGCAGGGCTTTGCTCATCAGTGGCTTGCGCTTGTCCCAGACGGGCGGTCGGGCGGAGCTGAACGCCTTGTCCAAAGGCACGCCCTGACTGTATTGCAGCGACAGGTTGGCCAGCAAACGCAACTCTCGAGCCAAGGCCCAGAGAATCACCGGTGGTTCGACGCCTTCGCCTCGAAGGCCTTCGAGCATGCGCAGGGCGTGGGCGGCTTCGCCATTTAGAATCGCATCAGTCAGGCCGAATACGTCAAAACGCGCACTGTCAGCCACCGCGGCCTGAACGGTTTCAACAGTGATCTGGCCACCTTCGGCCATCAGCTTGAGTTTCTCGATTTCCTGCGCCGCGGCCAACAGGTTGCCCTCGACCCGTGCAGCAATCAGCTCAACGGCGTCCTGGCTGGCAGACAGCCCGGCCTGGGACAACCGTTGACGTATCCAGCTTGGTAGCTGATTGGCATCCACTGGCCAGATCTGCACGAACTGGGTCTGCTGACCTTCGACCAGCGCCTTGCCCCACTTGGTTTTCTGAGCACTGCCATCGAGCTTAGGCAAGCTGATCAGCAATACCGTGTCTTCAGCCGGTCGTGAGCAGTATTCGATAAAGGCGGCAGCCCCTTTGTCGCCAGGCTTGCCGGAGGGCAGGCGCAACTCCAGCAAACGCTTTTCAGCGAACAGCGACATGCTCGCGCCTGCTTGCAGTAGCGTCCCCCAGTCGAAACTGGCGTCGGCGGCAAACACTTGTCGTTCGTCGAAGCCTTGCTGGCGGGCGGCGGCACGGATGGCGTCGGCGGCTTCCTGGCACAACAGCGGGTCATCGCCACTGATGATGTAGACCGGCGCAAGTGCGCCTTGCAGGTGTTTACCGAGTTGGGCGGGGGCGAGTTTCATAGGAAAGGGCGAACGGGGCGCCGGAGCGCCCCGTAAGTCTTACTGCTGAGGCAGTTCGAGAGGCGACTGGCGCGGAGTTTGCGCCTCAGCCTTCTGTGCTGCTTCAATGGCCGCGGCTTCAGCCTTGGCTTTGGCGTCGGCGGTCTGTTGCAGCTGATCCAGCTGAGCCGGCGTGAGCTGTTGCAGACGGACCATCATGCGTTGGACCAGGTCACGGCGCATTTCCACGCGAGCAGTGTCGGCTTCCTGTTCGGAACCCACCAGGTTGTTACCGTCGTGGATGAACACTTTCTGCACTTCGATCTTGTCGTTCAGCAGGTCCACGCCGCCCTGGCCACGGATGTCGTATTTGAGCACCGTGCTCAGTTGATACTCGCCAGTACGGCCGGCACCGGCGTAGCTGAGAATGCGCTGGGTTTCCTGCTCATCGGTCAGCACCAGCTTGTAGGGTGCACCGGTGACGACTTTGACGCCGCTGCCCTCAAGCACCTGACGCAATTGGGTCACGGTTGGGCCGTAAGCGTTACGGGCGCTCAGATCGAGCTCCTTGATCGCCAGTTCAGTGTTGCCAGTGCCGCGCAGCTGGAAACCGCAGGCGCTCAACAGGACTGCCAGGCCCATCACCAGCAAATTGCGTTTGATCATCTTGTTGCTCCCCTTGAAACCAGGTGGGCCGATCATGCGGCCCGAAAGGTTTTACTCGGCGCCAGGCTCACCTGGCGCCTGATCCAATTTAGCTGGCGACGATATTGACCAGTTTCCCGGGCACGACAATCACTTTACGAATGGTCAGGCCGTCGACAAAGCGCAGCACGTTCTCATTCGTACGGGCAGCGGCTTCGACTTCTTCGCGCGTTGCGCTGGCCGGCATTTCGATCTGGCCACGCAGCTTGCCGTTGACCTGGATCACCAGCGTCAGGCTGTCCTGCACCAAAGCGGTCTCGTCCAGCACCGGCCAACCAGCGTCGATCACGGGTTCAGCGTGACCCAGTTGATTCCACAGCTCGTGGCTGATGTGCGGGGTGATCGGAGCCAGCAGCAGCGTCACGGCTTCCAGACCTTCGTGAACCAGAGCGCGATCCTGATCGGTGCCTTGTGCGGCTTTTTCCAGCACGTTCATCAGCGTCATCACCTGGGCGATGGCCGTGTTGAATTTGTGGTTCTGGCCGACGTCGTGGCTGGCTTGCTTGATGGCCAGGTGGATCGAGCGGCGAACGGCTTTCTGTTCGTCGTTCAGGCTGGCAACGTCCAGTTTGCCCGGCAGGCCCTGGGTAACGTGCGCTTGAGCCAGACGCCAGACGCGCTTGAGGAAGCGGTGCGAGCCTTCCACGCCGGAGTCGGACCATTCCGCGCTCATGTCAGGTGGCGAGGCGAACATCATGAACAGGCGGCAGGTGTCTGCGCCGAACTGGTCAATCATCGACTGTGGGTCGACCCCGTTGTTCTTGGACTTGGCCATCTTCTCGGTGCCGCCGATTTCCACCGGCAGACCGTCTGCGATCAGCTTGGCGCTAATCACCTTGGCCTTGCTGTCGCGCTCGAGTTCGACGTCCGCCGGGTTGAACCAGGTGTAAGCACCGTTGGCTTCGCGACGATAGTAAGTCTCGGCGATCACCATGCCTTGGGTCAGCAGGTTCTTGAACGGCTCGTTGGAGCTCACCAGGCCTTCGTCGCGCATCAGCTTGTGGAAGAAGCGCGCGTAGAGCAGGTGAAGAATCGCGTGTTCGATACCGCCGATGTACTGATCCACTGGCAACCAGTGGTCAGCTGCGGACTTCTCCACCAGGCCGCCTTCATAGTGCGGCGAGGCGTAGCGGGCGTAGTACCACGAGGACTCGACGAAGGTGTCCATGGTGTCGGTTTCACGCTTGGCCGGTGCGCCACATTTCGGGCACTGGCACTCGTAGAACTCGGGCATGCGGGCCAGTGGCGAACCGGCGCCGTCCGGAACGACGTCTTCTGGCAGTACGACCGGCAATTGGTCTTCCGGGACCGGTACATCACCGCAGGTTTTGCAGTGGATGATCGGAATCGGGCAACCCCAGTAGCGCTGACGGCTGATGCCCCAATCGCGCAGGCGGAACTGGGTGCGCGAGGCGCCGAGTTCTTTCTTGATCAGCGCAACTTCCATGGCGTCGAAAGCGCCTGCGAAGTCGAGGCCGTCGAATTCGCCGGAATTGATCAGCGTGCCGTGCTCGCCGTACGCGTCCTGCCAAGGTGCCGGGTTGGTATCGCCGGAGCTGGTGCGCACCACGGACTTGATCGGCAGGTTGTACTTGGTGGCGAACTCGAAATCGCGTTCGTCGTGAGCCGGAACTGCCATTACTGCGCCATCGCCGTAGTGCATCAGCACATAGTTGGCGACCCACACCGGGAGTTTCTCACCGGTCAGCGGGTGCTCGACGAACAGCGAGGTCGGCAGGCCTTTCTTTTCCTGGGTGGCAACATCGGCCTCGGCCACACTGCCGCCTTTGCATTCAGCGATAAACGCTTGCAGCTCAGGGTTGTTCTGCGCGGCCAGGGTGGCCAACGGGTGTTCGGCGGCCACGGCCACGTAAGTCGCGCCCATCAGGGTGTCTGGACGGGTGGTGAAGACTTTCAGCGTACCGGCTTCGCCGATGGAATCGACGTTGTACGGGAACTGCACTTCCATGCCGCGGGACTTGCCGATCCAGTTGCGCTGCATGGTCTTGACCTGTTCAGGCCAGCCCGGCAGATCGTCGAGGCTCTCCAGCAGCTCATCCGCATACGCGGTGATCTTGAAGTAGTACATCGGAATTTCGCGCTTTTCGATCAGCGCGCCGGAACGCCAGCCGCGACCGTCGATCACTTGCTCGTTGGCCAGAACGGTCTGGTCGACCGGGTCCCAGTTCACGGTGCCGCTTTTCTTGTAGATCACGCCTTTTTCGAACAGGCGGGTGAACAGCCATTGTTCCCAGCGGTAGTAATCCGGCTTGCAGGTGGTCACTTCACGGGACCAGTCCACCGCCAGGCCCAGGCTGCGCAGCTGGGTTTTCATGTAGGCGATGTTTTCGTAGGTCCACTTGGCGGGCGCTACGTTGTTCTTCATGGCGGCGTTTTCTGCCGGCATGCCGAAGGCGTCCCAACCCATGGGTTGCAGGACGTTCTTGCCTTGCATGCGCTGATAGCGGGAGATCACGTCGCCGATGGTGTAGTTGCGCACATGCCCCATGTGTAGCTTGCCGCTGGGGTAAGGGAACATCGACAGGCAATAGAACGTCTCCTTGCCTGGCTGTTCACTGACTTCAAAGGACTTTTGCTCGTCCCAGAACGACTGGGCGGCGGCTTCGATTTCACGGGGCTGATATTGTTCGTGCATGGCTACTTTTGAACTGAATAGGGGTGGCCTAATCCTCTTCAATGCGACGCTGGACGGTGAGCACGCCAAATCGGCGTTTCGGTGTCCAGACGAGCTGGAAGTGGAGTTACAGGAAGCGCCGTAGCATACATGACCGCGCTCTACCGAGGGAAACCCTGATTGCTGCCGCAGGTCTTGTGAAACACGCTGCGAGGGCCGTTGGTCGCAGCACTCAGCTGGTTTGATCATGGAAGCTAAGCTCTAAATGGGGAGCAAGACTTATCTTCAATGAGGTGAGGGATGGTTGAGTCACAGCGAAAAGTCACAAAACCGGAGCTGTATGAAAGACTGATCGATCGTCTGGGGATGGCCCTGGACGCGGCAAAAACTGCTGACCGGCTGCGCGATGAGCGCCCCCTGGAGTTGGAACTACGTGGCCTGAGTCCTGCAGAGTTTGCACTGGTCAAAGCGTATCTGGACCGTAGTGAACGTGAAACACAGGGATGCTTGTCAGATGCAGTGAAGCAACTCGACGCACCACGTTCGGCCAAGATCATCTGGCTCAAGGACAAGGCACCTGGCAGGGACGCGGTAAAGGTCCGGTCTCTGCAATTCAAATAAGGGCACTTGAGGCGATGTCCCGACTGCTTTTTCAACTGTAGTTCAACGCACAGTCCTTTCGAATATGTTGTCGCAAGGCGTCAACGCACTTAGGCTTCGGGCATCTTTGGAGATGCTCGATGCCTTTTCGTTATTTCGTGAAACAACTTCTGCTGCCGCCCGGCATTCTTCTGCTGTTGCTGGTGCTTGCCTGGTGGTTCCGCCGCTCTAGACCGCGCTTTGCCGGCGTGTGTTTTGCGCTGGGCCTTGGCGGTTTCTGGTTGATGAGCTTGCCGGTCGTTGTGCAATGGAGCGCGAATGCCCTGGAGCGAATGCCCCCATTGGCTCGCGATGAATGGGCGACGCTTGGGCAGCGAGCGGACGCCATCGTGGTGCTGGGTTCGGGGCGCGAAAGGGGTGATCCGGCTTGGGGCTCGGATCAACCTACGGGCATTGGCCTGGAGCGCGAGCGTTATGCGGCGCGACTTGCCAAGGCCTCGGGGCTGCCGATTCTGACCAGTGGCGGATTGCACTACGGCACACCACCCAGTGAAGCCAAAATGATGGCCGATTCGTTATTGGATGATTTCGGCGTGACCGTGCGTTGGCAGGAAGGGCTCAGCCGCACGACTTGGGAGAATGCGCAGTTGAGTGCGCAGGTCTTATTGCCGCAAGGCATCAAGCGCGTGGTGGTCGTGACTCAAGCTGCCCACATGCCGCGATCGGTCTGGAGTTTTGAGAAGGCCGGGTTTGAGGTAGTGCCGGCGCCGGTTGGGTTTCTGGGCGGCGACAATGCCCGACCGTTGGGCGGCTGGATGCCGGAGTTCAAGTCGATCTGGCAGAGCGGCCAGTTGATGAACGAGGCGGTGGGGCAGGTGGGGTATTCGTTGTTTTACCGATAGGGTTGCGCAGCAGCCCTGAAATGGGCCTGCTGCACAGCGGGGATAAATCCCCTCGCCACAAATGCTCAGCAGTCTCAAACGGTCTTGGCTATCCGGCTCGCAATCAACGCCCAACCAAACAACAGCACGCTGACGATGACCAGTGGCCACGAGCGCCACTGCAAATACGGCGTCAGGTTGTGCATCGGCACCACTTCGCCGTACAGGATGCCGCGTTCGAATTGCGGGATCTGAGCGGTGATCTGGCCAAACGGATTGATCAAGCCAGTCACGCCGTTGTTCGTCGCACGGATCATCCAGCGGCCGGCTTCCAACGCGCGCATCTGCGCCATCTGCAAGTGTTGCAGCGGGCCGATTGACGTGCCGAACCAGGTGTCGTTGCTGATGGTCAGCAGCAGATCGCTACGCGCCGAAAGGCTGGCGGCGAAGTCCGGGTACACCACCTCGTAACAAATGAACGGGGCAATCTGATAGCCCTTCGCCTGCAACAGAGCCTGATCAGCCGGGCCTCGGGCGAAGTCTGACATCGGCAGGTCGAAGAAAGCGATCAGACCGCGCAGCACGTCCTGCAGCGGTACGTACTCGCCAAATGGCACGAGCTTCTGCTTCAGGTACGTACCGTCGCCTTCGCCGACCACGGTAATGCCGTTGAAAAAGCGTTTCTCGTGCCGGACTTCTTCGCGAATAGGTACGCCGGTAATCAACGCCGAATTACGTTCCGCCGCAAACTTGCCCATCATGGTGAGGTAGCCCTCGGCGGACTCCTTGAGCACCGGGACGGCCGTTTCCGGCCAGATCAGCAGGTCCACGCGCTTGGAGCTGAGGCTCATGTCGCGGTACAGGGCCAGTTGCGCGTTCAACTGCGCAGGGTCCCATTTCATGCTTTGTTCGATGTTGCCCTGAATTGCTGCCACGGTCAGTGGCGCGCCCGAGGGGCTGGTCCAGGCGTGTTCCTTGAGCGCCATGCCCGCCACCCAAGGTCCAATCAGCAGCACTGCGCCAGCAGCAATGAAGCCCTTGCGTCCGGTACGAACCAACGGCAACGCGTTGTAGAGGAGCGCGGCGGTGAGTGCCAGAGTGAATGAGATCAGCCACATGCCACCGAGTGGTGCAAGTCCGGACAAGGGGCCGTCCAGCTGGCTGTAACCGGAATAGAGCCACGGGAAACCGGTCAGGAACCAGCCGCGAAAGGCTTCCTGGCCGACCCACAGCGCTGCGAACGCCAGTGCGTCGGCCAGCGGAGCTTCGTTACGCCGCAGCCAGCGCGCCCAGATCCAGGCGGGCAGGGCGAAGAACCAGGCAATGGCCGCCGTGAAAATCAGCATCAGGAAGCCGGCGAGCAGCACAGAAGCACCACCGAAGTGGTGAATGCTGTAGTAGATCCAGCTGGTGCCGGCGCCAAACAGGCCAAAACCGTAACACCAGCCACGACCCAAGGCCTGGCGGGGATTCAGTTCGCGTAACCCGGCATAAAAGAACCCGACCGCCAGCAACGCCAACGGCCAGATATCAAACGGCGCCAGGGCCAGGGTAGTCAGTGCACCGGCCACCACGGCCAGCAGGTTACCGGGCCAGCCGGGGCGGGTTACGCGGGGCATGTCATTCCTTAACGGGCAATGGGCGTCAGGCGCAGCAGATGAATCCGACGGCTGTCGGCATTCAGGATGCGGAAGCGATAAGGGCCGATCTCAGTGATTTCGTTGCGTTTAGGCAAGTGCCCGAACGCGCTCATCACCAAACCGCCGACGGTGTCGAACTCGTCGTCGGAGAATTCGCTGTCGAAGAACTCGTTGAAGTTCTCGATCGGCGTCAGGGCCTTGATCAGGAAATCACCGCTTGGCAGCGGCTTGATGTAGCTGTCTTCTTCGACGTCGTGCTCGTCTTCGATGTCGCCGACGATCTGTTCCAGCACGTCTTCGATGGTCACCAGACCGGCCACGCCGCCGTATTCGTCAATGACGATGGCCATGTGATTGTGGTTGGCGCGGAACTCACGCAGCAGCACATTCAGGCGCTTGGACTCTGGCACGAACGTGGCCGGGCGCAGCAGGTCCTTGATGTTGAAGCTGTCGCCGTTCTCCTTGAGGATCAGCGGCAGCAAGTCCTTGGCCAGCAACACGCCCATCACGTCATCGTGGCTTTCGCCGATCACCGGGTAGCGGGAGTGGGCCGAATCGACCACGGCAGGCAGGAACTCGCGAGGGGTCTGGGTCGCCTTGATGCTGATCATCTGCGAGCGCGGAACCATGATGTCCCGTACTTGCAGGTCAGCCACCTGAATGGCGCCTTCGACAATGGCCAGCGCTTCGCTGTCCAGCAACTTGTTTTGGTGTGCATCGCGCAGTAGCTCAAGCAGCTCCTGGCGGTTTTTCGGCTCGTGGGCAAAAGCCTGGGTGAGCTTACCCAGCCATGACTTCTGCCCGTTGCTCGATCGATCTTCGCTCATAGCGATTACTCTGAATCCTTTGTTGTAACGATAGGGGATGTTTCAATTTCGTCGTCCGCGTATGGGTCCGGATGACCCAGTTCGGCAAGCAACGTTCGTTCCAGTGCTTCCATTTCTTCGGCTTCGTCGTCATCTATATGGTCGTAACCGAGTAGATGCAAGCAGCCATGAATCACCAGATGCGCCCAGTGGGCCTTTAGTTCCTTGCCTTGTTCAGCCGCTTCGCGCTCGACCACCGCCACGCAGATCACCAGATCGCCCAGCAGTGGAATGTCGAGGAATTCGTCTGGCACATCGGCCGGAAACGACAGGACGTTGGTGGCGTAATCCTTTTGCCGCCAGGTGTGGTTGAGCTCCCGGGCTTCTTCTTCATCGACCAGGCGAATGGTCATTTCCGAGTCGGCTGTGCGCTGGCGCAGGGCCAGTTCGCACCATTGGCGGAACTCGGCTTCGCTCGGGGCAGACGCTTGGGTAGCCAGTTGCAGATCAAGCTCAAGCATCGCGGCGGCTGTCCTTGGGGGCTTCGTCGGCCACGCGATTTTCGAAGCGCTCGTAGGCTTCGACGATGCGTTGCACCAATGGATGGCGCACTACGTCTTTGGGCTTGAAATGGGTGAAGCTGATGCCCGGAACGTCTTTCAACACTTCGATGACATGGTGCAGCCCGGACTTGGTGCCTTTCGGCAGGTCGACCTGGGTGATGTCACCTGTGATGACAGCCGTCGAGCCGAAACCAATCCGCGTCAGGAACATCTTCATCTGCTCGACGGTGGTGTTCTGGCTTTCATCGAGAATGATGAAGCTGTTGTTCAGGGTCCGGCCGCGCATGTAAGCCAGCGGTGCAACTTCGATCACCTGGCGCTCGATCAGCTTGGCGACGTGTTCGAAGCCGAGCATTTCGTAGAGTGCGTCGTAGAGCGGGCGCAGGTACGGATCGATTTTCTGCGACAGATCGCCAGGCAGGAAGCCGAGCTTTTCGCCCGCTTCAACCGCCGGACGCACCAGCAAAATGCGGCGGATCTGCTCGCGTTCCAGCGCGTCTACCGCGCAGGCAACGGCCAGATAAGTCTTTCCGGTACCGGCCGGGCCGATGCCGAAATTGATGTCGTTACCGAGAATTTCCTTCACGTAGCGCAGCTGATTCAAGCCGCGAGGGCGAATCATGCCTTTCTTGGTGCGCAGGGCAACGGAGGGTTCGGACGGGGAAACGTTGTCCAGCTCTTCGACGGCCGATTCCTGCAGGAACAGGTGAACCATGTCCGGCGACAGCTCGGTACCTTTGGTTTCCCGGTACAGGCGGCGCAGGAGGTTTTCCGCGGAGGTGGTGTGCTTGGGGTCGCCGATCAGTTCGAACTGGTTTCCGCGGTTGCGGATCTCGATGGTCAGGCGCTGTTCGATCAAGCGCAAATGCTCGTCGAATTGCCCGCACAGATTGGCGAAGCGGCGAGCCTCAAAGGGCTCGAGCATGAAACGATGTGGTTCGATGGGTGCGTTCAAGGTCGTATTTAGCCGCCCTGGGGCAATTAAGATGAAATCAAGGATAACGCCAGTGGAGCAGGTGCGAAAGCTCTTAAATAAGCGCCTGATTTTGACGCTTTGACTGTGGCGAGGGGATTTATCCCCGTTGGGCTGCGTAGCAGTCCTGTTTTTTGGGGCTGCCTCGCAGCCCAACGGGGATAAATCCCCTCGCCACAAAAAGTTCGTACCGCAAATTCGTGCGGTGCTATTGGATCAACGAGCCCCGCAGCGAGTGCGGCTGCGCGGCATCGATGTGCACGTCGGCGAACTGGCCGATCAAGGTTGGATTGTCGCAGCGGAAGTTGACGATCCGGTTATTCTCGGTCCGGCCTTGCAGCTCGCCAGGGTCTTTTTTCGAGTAATCGGTCACCAGGATCCGCTGGATCGAACCGACCATCTGTCGGCTGATCTCGAAACCTTGCTGGTTCAGGCGATGTTGCAGCGCATTCAGGCGTTCTTTCTTCAGCGCTTCCGGGGTCTCGTCCGCCAGATCAGCGGCCGGGGTGCCCGGGCGCTGGCTATAGACGAACGAGTAGGAGAAGTCGAAACCGACGTCTTCAATCAGCTTCATGGTCTGTTCGAAGTCTTTTTCGGTCTCGCCCGGGAAACCGACGATAAAGTCCGAACTGATGCAGATCCCTGGCACAGCCGCGCGCAGTTTGCGCAGCTTGGACTTGTACTCCAGCGCCGTGTGGTTGCGCTTCATCGCCGAGAGAATCCGGTCGGAACCCGATTGCACCGGCAAATGCAGGTGTTTCACCAGTTCCGGGACATCGGCGTGGGCCTGGATCAGGCTGTCGGAGAATTCCAGCGGGTGCGAGGTGGTGTAGCGGATGCGATCGATGCCATCGACAGCGGCGACAACCCGAATCAACTCGGCCAGATCAGCCAGGCGACCATCATGGGTGTTGCCACGGTAGCCGTTGACGTTCTGACCCAGCAGGGTCACTTCGCGCACGCCGTTCTCGGCGAGGTGGATGATCTCGGCAATCACGTCGTCGAACGGGCGGCTGACTTCTTCGCCGCGTGTATAAGGCACGACGCAGAACGTGCAGTACTTGCTGCAGCCTTCCATCACCGACACATAAGCGCTCGGGCCATCAATGCGTGGCTCGGGCAAATGGTCGAATTTTTCAATTTCCGGGAACGAGACATCAACTTGCGGGAGCTTGGTGGCGCGCGCGGCTTCGATCATTTCCGGCAAACGGTGCAGTGTTTGCGGGCCGAACACCACGTCGACGTACGGCGCGCGATCGCGGATGGCGGCGCCTTCCTGACTGGCCACGCAACCGCCGACGGCGATCACCATGTCCGGGTTGGCCAGTTTGAGTTCGCGCCAGCGGCCGAGCTGGGAATACACCCGATCCTGGGCGCGTTCGCGAATGGAGCAGGTGTTCAGCAGGATCACGTCGGCATCTTCAGCGCGAGCGGTGACTTCCAGGGCCTGGTGTTCGCCCAGCAAGTCGACCATGCGCGAGCTGTCGTACTCGTTCATCTGGCAACCGTGGGTTTCGATGTAAAGCTTCTTGGCCATGGACAGAGTCATCACGTGATTCAAAGAACCGCGCATTATAGGGAACATGTTCCAAGGTTCCTACCGCTGTGCGTCCGGCGGCTATGCTATAGTTCGCGCCCTCATTTTTATCCCCCGATGTGTTGCTCGCCCGCCATGACCAAACGTGAAGCTCCAATCTACAAGGTGATTTTTCTTAACCAGGGCCAGGTGTACGAAATGTATGCCAAGCAGATCTATCAAAGTGATCTGTGGGGCTTCCTGGAAGTGGAAGAATTCGTCTTTGGCGAGCGCACGCAAGTGGTCGTCGATCCGAGCGAAGAGAAGCTCAAGGCTCAGTTCGAGGGTGTAGTTCGCAGTTTTGTGCCGATGCACTCGATTGTGCGCATCGATGAAGTGGAACGTCTCGGTACGCCGAAAATCAGCGAAGCCCGCGGCGCGGTCGGCAATGTCATGCCGTTCCCGATGCCGATGCCTGAGAAGTAACAGAAAGCTGACAGAGCTCTCTTCTGGTCACAGAATCCCCTCAACACAATGGTCGAGTCGGGATCAAGGCAGCGGCGAAAACGGCGTACGCCCGTCCGCGCTTTGCAATTCCATCAGGTATTTACGAAAGATCTGCCCGAGCACCTGAGTGGCAACCTCAAGTTCTTCGCGCGGCATTTTCTCGGCCACTTCATCCGCGGTGTCCAGCGCATCTTCTGCGCCATTGACCGCCGCCATCTTCAGCACGATATACGCCTGAACATTATTGGCCGTCACGCCTTCACCGTGGAAGAACATGGTGCCGAGTTTGAATTGCGCCTGGGCATGGCCTTGCAGCGAGGCTTTTTCGAAATAGCTCAGGGCTTTATTGAGGTCGCGCGGCGCATTTTTGCCGTCGTAGTAGAACTCACCCAACTCGTATTGTGCCTGCGCATCCCCTTCATCCGACGCCTTCTGGCAGGCAGCGAGGGCCTGTGCCAGATCTTGCGGCTGAGTATTGAGGGTGCAACGACCCATCGCTGGGATTAACAACGAGTTGCCGCCTGCTTGTACAAGCAAGGGCTGAAGGAGCAACAGGCAGCCCAATGCAAGGGCGCGGCCGGTGCGGTTCATGGGAATCGACTTACCTCTGAAGGGCACGCGGACCCATCGAGGGGATCCAATAAGCGCGCATTATGAAATAAGCAGGGCCAACCTTACAAAGTCTTTACTCGTTTTTCTGCTGCACGGGGAATATATCGCCCACTTTATGGGTGATTCCTGGCAGATGAGTAGGAAAATGGGCACGGATGTAGGTGAAAGCTGACGCTGGCACTCGCCAACGTCAGCGGCACTGCGTTATTTCAATGCAGCGAATGCGCGTTCGGCGGCATCCAGCGTCAGTTTCAACTCGGCTTCGCCATGAGCGATCGAGGTGAAGCCGGCTTCGAATGCACTCGGCGCCAGGTACACACCACCTTCCAGCATCAGATGGAAGAAGCGTCCGAACAGTTTCGCGTCGCTGGACATCACATCATCGAAGGTCACGATGTCGTCGGCACCGCTGAAGTACAGACCAAACATGCCACCTGCCTGGGTCGTCACGAACGGAATGCCTGCTGCATCGGCGCGCTGTTGCAGACCATCGAGCAGACGGCTGGTGTAGTCAGTCAATTCTGCGTGGAAACCAGGGCGGCTGATCAGGCGCAGGGTGGTCAAACCGGCCGCCATCGCCAGCGGGTTACCCGACAATGTGCCGGCCTGATACACAGGGCCCAGCGGTGCGATGTGCGACATGATTTCACGCTTGCCGCCAAAGCAGCCCACCGGCATGCCGCCGCCGATGATCTTGCCGAAGGTCGTCAGGTCCGGCGTGACACCGTAGTGCGCCTGCGCGCCGCCGAGGGCCACGCGGAAACCGGTCATCACTTCGTCAAAAATCAGCACCACACCGTGCTTGTCGCACAATGTGCGCAGGCCTTCGAGGAAACCGGGGGCCGGAGGCACGCAGTTCATGTTGCCGGCAACCGGCTCGACGATGATGCACGCTACGTCCTGGCCGACGTCGGCGAGCATCGTTTCGACCGCTTCGATGTCGTTGAACGGCAGGGTGAGTGTGTGTTTGGCAAATGCTGCCGGCACACCGGCCGAGCTCGGCACACCTTGGGTCAGCGCACCGGAGCCGGCTTTTACCAGCAAGCTGTCGGAGTGGCCGTGATAGCAGCCTTCAAATTTGATGATGCTGTCGCGACCGGTGAAACCACGGGCGAGGCGAATGGCGCTCATGGTCGCTTCGGTGCCGGAGCTGACCATGCGCACCATTTCCATCGACGGCACGAGCGAGCACACCAGATCAGCCATCTGGGTTTCCATTTCGGTCGGTGCGCCGTAGGAAAGCCCGTGTTCAAGTTGCTTGCGCACGGCGTCCAGCACGTCAGGGTGGCTGTGGCCGAGAATCATCGGGCCCCAGGAACCGACGTAATCCACATAACGCTTGTCGTCTTCGTCAGTGACGTAGGCGCCTTCAGCGTGTTTGAAAAACAGTGGCGTGCCACCCACGCTCTTGAACGCGCGAACAGGCGAATTCACGCCGCCGGGAATGTGTTTCTGGGCGTTGGCAAACAGGGTTTCGGAACGAGACATGATCGGGCTCTCAAAAATCAGGATTTGAACAATTCGTTAAAGGCGCGGGCGCGGCGGGTCACTTGCGCCGTATTCTCGGCACCAAACAGACCGTGAACGACCGCCAGCAGATCGGCCCCGTGGGCAACCAATGGCGCGGCGTTTTCCAGGGTGATACCGCCGATGACGCAGATCGGCAGGTGCAGTTTGCTGCGGGCCTGGTCGAGCAGTTCGAGATCGCACGCCGGCGCGCCGGGTTTGGTACTGGAGTTGAAAAAGCGGCCGAAGGCGACGTAACTGGCGCCTTCCTTGGCCGCTTGTTCGGCAAGATCGAGTTGGGCATGACACGTCGAACCAATGATCGCCGAACGACCCAGCAGGGCGCGGGCCGGGGTCAGTGGGCCGTCGGTCTGTCCCAGGTGGACGCCGACGTTCAGGCGCGCAGCCAATTCGGCATCGTCATTGATGATCAGCCGGGTCTTGTAGCGATCGCACAGGTCGCGCAGGGCTTCGGCCTCACGCAGACGGCGGGCCTCGTCGCTGCTCTTGTCGCGGTACTGCAGCAGGGTGAGACCGCCTTCCAGCGCCGCCTCCACATACGACAGGAATTTCCCGGCCAGCAACTGGCTGTCGGTAATGGCGTAAAGGCCACGTAATTTCATCGGACAAGCCTCACCGCATTACTAACCAATAGGAAGTTACGAGCAGAAATCCAGCGGTAGACGCCGCGGTACGAACTGCCCTTTACCCAACTGCTCTGCATCGCGCAGGGTGCGCCACGTGTAGTTAAGCGCGGTCTGCACAGCGCTGACGAGGTTTTCACCCAGGGCCAGACGACCGGCCAGTGTGCTCGCCAATGTGCAGCCCGAACCGTGGTAGCTACCGGGCAGGCGCTGGCAGGTAAACGTCTTGCGAAGCCCGTCGCGGCTGTATAGACGGTTGTGGATGTCCTGTTCATCGCCGTGACCGCCAGTGATCAACAGGTGTTTGACGAACGGCAGGAGTTTTTCAGCGCACTCGTCCGCGGTGCCTTCCGGCAGTTCGGCGAGGATGCGGGCTTCGGGAAGGTTAGGGGTGGCAATGATTGCCAGCGGCAGCAAGCGCTCGCGCATGGCGTAACCGACTTCATCCTTGCCAAGTCGTCCTCCGCCACCTGCGCGCAGCACCGGGTCACAGACCATCGGCAAATGCGGGTGCGCCTGAAGCAGTTCGACGACGGTGTCGACCATTTCCAGAGAACCGAGCATGCCCAGTTTGACGGCGGCGACTTCGGAATCGTCGAGCACGGCATTGGCCTGGGCCAACACCCATTCGCGGTCGAGGACGCGGAAGTCAGTGACGTTGACCGTGTTTTGCACGGTCAGGGCGGTGACGGCCGGAGCCGCATGACAACCCTGCGCGAGCAAGGCTTCGATATCTGCCTGCAAGCCGGCGCCACCACTGGGGTCGTGGCCGGAGAGACAGAGGACAACGGGGCGAGAGCTGTAGATATTCATGGTGCGCGAGCTTACCACCAGTCGACCCATCAGTCATGA
Source organism: Pseudomonas sp. TNT3 (assembly GCF_010095445.2). Taxonomy (GTDB): domain Bacteria; phylum Pseudomonadota; class Gammaproteobacteria; order Pseudomonadales; family Pseudomonadaceae; genus Aquipseudomonas. Next base: position 12,137 of record NZ_WFGV02000049.1, on the reverse strand, counting down.
AGGTCCATTTGGCTCAAGACGACACCTGCGTCAACCACCGTCCTGTGGCAGCTGGCGAAGCCTGCGTTCGACTGCGTAGCAGTCGCCTATACGTCACCCGCGATCTAACCGAAACACTGTGGAGGGCGGTATTGCGACTGCTGCGCAGTCGAACGCAGGCTTCGCCAGCTGCTACAGGGGGCCAGGGCGTATAGCCTGGCAAACAGTTATTTTTCGATGTTTTTCGCTGAAACGCCCGTGCTAGAGCCGTTGTACGAATTTTTACAATGGTGTTCAAAGGCCATCAACGCCATGCTAGAGTGGATCCAAACCAATAACAGGTAATACCGGTTTTACGTCTACTCAAAAGGAATGAGGGGCTTCCTTGGATAACCGGAGCGGCCACGCTGGGGCTTAAATGCGCTATTTGCTGATGTTGCTGCTTTGCTTGCCCCTTTTGGCGAGCGCAGTCGAGTTCGACGAGTCCACCCAAAGCCTGCCATTGGGTCGCGCCTTGCAAGTGTTCGAAGACCCGAGTGGTCAGGCGACCATTGCCGACGTACGTGCGCAAGCGGCGGCCGGAAACTTCAAACCCCACGATAAAGACACCTTGAACGCCGGTTATTCGCGTTCGGTGTTCTGGCTCAAAATCGACCTGCATTACCGGCCGCATGATCCGGCTGCGCAACGGACCTGGTTACTCGAATTGGCCTATCCGCCCCTCGATCACCTTGATCTGTACTTGCCCGATGCTGCCGGCACCTACCAGTTGGCCCGACAGACGGGTGACGCATTACCGTTCGACAGTCGCGAAATTCGCCAGAACAACTATTTGTTTGATCTGAACTTCACCCCGGACCAAGTGCAAACCCTGTACCTGCGTCTGCAAAGTGAAGGCTCCATTCAGGCCCCTGTCACGTTGTGGTCGAGCACCGCGTTCCTCGAAGAACAGCCTCTGCGCCTTTATGTACTTGGGCTGATCTATGGCGTATTGCTCGGGATGCTGGTCTACAACCTGTTCATCTATCTCAGCGTGCGCGACACCAGCTACCTCTATTACATTTTCTACATCGCCTCGTTCGGCCTGTATCAGCTGTCGGTGAACGGTGCGGCGGTACAGTACTTCTGGCCGAACAACCCCTGGTGGGCCAACGCTTCGACACCGTTCTTCATTGGATGTGCCGGTCTGTTTGGCAGTCAGTTCGCCCGCAGCTTCCTGCAGACGGCGGTGCACAGTCGCTGGCTCGACCGCTTGCTGTTGGCACTGGTGACGTTTGGGGCGGTGGTGGTCGGGCTCTCATTGATGACCAGTTACGCCCTGGCCCTGCGGTTGGCGACGGCGCTGGCGCTGACCTTCACCGTGGTGATTTTCGCAGCCGGTATTTTCGCCTGGGTCCGCGGACTGCGCGTCGCGCGTTATTTCATCATCGCCTGGTCGGCTTTTTTGCTCGGCGGCATCATCAACACCTTGATGGTGCTGGGTTACCTGCCGAATGTTTTCCTGACCATGTATTCCAGCCAGATCGGTTCGGCGATCGAAGTGGCGTTGCTGTCCCTGGCCCTGGCTGACCGCATCAATTCCATGCGCGAGCAGCAGGCACAGACCCTGTTCGATGCCGGTCAAAAGCTCGAAGTACTGAACCAGCAACTGGCGCACAGCAACCAGCTCAAGGATGAATTCCTCGCCACCCTGACCCATGAACTGCGCACGCCAATGAATGGTGTCATCGGTTCGCTGGAGTTGATGCAGACCGTCGAGATGGATCAGGAGCTGGCGCAGTATCAGCAGACAGCCGCCGGGTCTGCGCGCGACATGATGCGCATGGTCAACGGCATCCTTACCCTGACTGAATTGCAGGCCGGCAAACTGAAGGCCACTGCGTCGTCATTCAGCCTGCGCAGCGTGGTTGAAGCCCTGCGCGTGCAGTTCGAAGGCAACGCGTTGAGCAAGTCTCTGGATTTCAAAGTGGATATCGCAACCGGATTGCCAGACCGGTTGCACGGCGACAGCGCCAAATTGACCCAATGCCTGGAATGCCTGCTGGACAACGCGATCAAATTCACCCGGATTGGCGGGCTGGCACTGCGAGTGACAGGCAAACCTGCAGAGCCGGGTCGATTGGCGCTCTCGTTCGCCGTGATCGATACCGGCATCGGCTTCACCGATTTGGGCGAAGCAACGATGTACCAGCGGTTTTTCCAGCTCGACGGCTCGATGACGCGCGAACACGGCGGTCTGGGTGTGGGGCTGGCGATCTGTCGGCAACTGGTCGAATTGCTCGGTGGACGGCTCACTCATCGTTCCGAACCAGGGCGCGGAAGTCGCTTCCAGCTCGACGTCGAGTTCGAACTGCCGGAAATAGAGCCGCCAATGCAGGACCGTCATTTCCCACGCCTGCGTTTGCCTCGCGATTGCACGGTGTTGGTGGTGGATGACAACAGCATCAACCAGCTGGTGATGCGCGGCATGTTGCTCAAACTCGGGTTCCAGGTGCGTACCGCCGACAATGAAGCTGCAGCGATCGATTACCTGCAGCGTGAAACTTTTGATGCGGTGCTGCTGGATTGTCAGTTACCTGCCTCTGACGGTATCTCTGTCTGCTGCCAGATTCGGGCCTTGCCAGGCTGTGCGCAATTGCCCGTCTTCATGCTGGCGCTGAGCAATGATCGGGAGCGCTGCCCAGCTGGCGATTTGATCGATTATCTGAGCAAGCCGGTGAAATTCGAGGTGTTGCAAGCAGCCCTCTATCGTCGTGTGCTCAGTCCGCAACAAGGCGAAAGCGCCGGCAGTTAGGCGGATATGACACTTTGATCGGCCATGGGGCGGTGCTTAACTAAACCCCTTGGCTGACCCAAAGGAGCCCCGTCATGAACTTGCATCAGTTCGCCGAAACCCACGAAGTCACCAACCAGCCCCCGTCGCTGGACGGTACCAACCTGTACCGCATCGACCTGACGTTGCAGGAGTGGTCGCGGCGGTTTGGCGCGGGTTGGGCCGAGTCGCGAATCGACGCGTATGGCGCATTGGCCGGCGGGCCGCTGATGGAAGCAGGGTTTCTGGCCAATCAGAACAAACCGGTGTTTGTCAGTCATGACCGTTACGGCCATCGCATCGACCTGGTGGAGTTTCACCCGGCCTATCACGAGTTGATGCGCACAGCAGTCGAACACGGATTGACCTCATTGCCTTGGGCGCATCCACAGGCCGGTGCCCATGTTGCTCGCGCGTCGATGACCTATCTGCACAGCCAGGCCGAAGCCGGCAGCGGTTGCCCGCTCACCATGACCTTCGCCAGCGTTCCGGCGATGCGTCTGCAGCCGGACCTGGCGGATCAATGGCTGCCTAAAATCCTCGCCACCGAATATGACCCGCGCAACGTCGGCATGGCCCACAAGGCGGGTGTCACCATTGGCATGGCCATGACCGAGAAGCAGGGCGGCACGGATGTTCGGGCGAACACCACCAAGGCTTATCCGGTCGGCGCGAGCGGTCCGGGCCAGGCCTATGAACTGGTGGGGCACAAGTGGTTCTGCTCGGCGCCCATGTGTGATGCATTCCTGACGCTGGCCCAGACCGACAAGGGACTGACTTGCTTTCTGCTGCCACGGCATCGTCCGGACGACACGCGAAACCAGTTCTACATACAGCGCCTGAAGAACAAGCTCGGCAATTGTTCCAACGCGTCCAGCGAAGTGGAGTTTCGGGGAGCGCTGGCCTGGATGGTCGGCGAAGAGGGGCGCGGCGTGCCGACCATTATCGAAATGGTCGCCATGACCCGTTTCGATTGCATGGTCGGTTCCAGCTCGCTGATGCGTCAGGCCCTGACCCAGGCCAGCCATCACTGCGCTCACCGCAGTGTCGGTGGCAAACTGCTCAGCGAGCAGCCCTTGATGCAGAACGTCCTGGCCGACCTGGCCCTGGAAAGCGAAGCGGCCCTGGCCTTGAGTCTGCGCATGGGGCGCGCGCTGGACCATCTGGACGACGGCCATGAAGCGAAATTCGCCCGACTGGTGACCGCGGTGGGCAAGTACTGGATCTGCAAACGCGCGCCGGCGATGATCAACGAAGCGGCCGAATGCATGGGCGGCGCGGGTTATGTCGAGGAAAGCATCCTGCCGCGGCTGTACCGTGAGGCGCCCGTGAATTCGACGTGGGAAGGCTCCGGCAACGTGCAATGCCTCGATGTGCTGCGCGCCTTGTCGAAAGAGCCGGGCGTGCTTGATGTGCTGTTCAGCGAGTTGGGTGACGGCCATGGCGACAAGCGTCTGGCCGCGCACATCAACCAATTGCAGGCGGCGTTCAAGGACACCGGCGACATTCAATACCGTGCGCGGCAGCTCACCGAGGACATTGCGTTGGGGTTGCAGGCCAAGCTGTTGCTGGAGGCCGGCAATGCCGCGGTCAGTGACGCATTCATCGCCAGCCGGCTGGGTTCGGCGGGGCGGGTGTACGGTGCGTTACCACGGGGTCTGGATGTGGAAGCGATTGTGGCGCGTTCGACTCCGCAAAGGTTCTGACCACCAAAAACCTATTGTAGGAGTGAGCCTGCTCGCGATAGCGGTGTGTCAGTCAACACAATTGTTGGCTGACACGCCGCTATCGCGAGCAGGCTCACTCCCACAATGGATCTGCGCTGGACTTGGCATTTGTGTTGAGGCCACTGTTCCCGTGAAGCACCGATACAGGCAAGATGAAGCTCTGCAAGTCAGAACACAGGATGCTGATCGTGACCGAAGCTTTTATTGTCGTTCAAACCGCCGAGCAAGCCGTGGACCGGCTTGCGCTCTTGCACAATCGTGCAACCACCGCGCTGAACCAGGCGCTCAAGCGTTACCTCAAGGATCGTGTCGAGCCGGATGCCGAACAGCGTGCGATGTTTCGTTATCCTGAGCTGCGCCTGACCTATCACTGCCAGGGCGAAGTCCCGCAAACCACTCGCGCCTACGCCAAGGTTCAACTGCCAGGTACCTACAGCGTCACCGTGACTCATCCGGCCGCCTTCCGTAAGTACTTGCTGGAACAGCTCGTTCCCCTGATGCACGACTTTACCGTGACCGTGGAAGTCGGCGTCAGTCAGCAGAACATTCCGTATCCATACGTCGTCGAGCAGGGCGATGAGCTGGCCGGTTCCGGCGTAACCGCCGCCGTGCTGGCGCGCGTGTTCCCGAGTACCGACCTGTCCGCCGCTACCGACGGTATTGCCGATGGTTTGTACGATTGGGAAAACACCGATCCGTTGCCCCTGGCGCTGTTCGATGCGGCACGGGTGGATTTCTCCCTGCGTCGTCTGGTGCATTACACCGGCAGCGACTGGCGTCATGTGCAGCCGTGGATTCTACTGACCAACTACCACCGTTATGTCGACCAGTTCATCGTCCATGGCCTGGAACAGTTGCGCAGTGACCCGCGCTTCGTACGAATGGTCCTGCCGGGCAATGTGATCATCGAAAAGAGCATGGACCACGGCGAAGCCTCGGCGATTGCCGCAGGCGTTGTCTGGCATCGTTACCAGATGCCGGCCTATCACCTGATCGCCAGCGATGGCCATGGCGTGACGCTGGTGAACATCGGCGTCGGCCCGTCCAACGCCAAGAACATCACCGATCACCTGGCCGTACTGCGCCCGCATTGCTGGTTGATGATCGGCCACTGCGGCGGCTTGCGTCAGTCCCAGACCATCGGCGACTACGTCCTGGCTCACGCCTATATGCGTCGCGACGGGATTCTTGACCGGGTCGTGCCGCCCAACATCCCGATTCCCGCCCTCGCCGAAGTGCAGATGGCCCTGCAGCAAGCGGCGGCGAACATCACCGGTGAGAAGGGCGACGAGCTGAAGAAGCGTCTGCGCACCGGCACCGTGTTGACCTACGACGACCGTAACTGGGAACTGCGCTGGGCTCAGGAGCGTCCGCTGATCAACCTGTCTCGCGCCGTGGCGGTAGACATGGAAAGCGGCACCATCGCCGCCCAGGGTTATCGTTTGCGGGTGCCCTATGGCACGTTGCTGTGCGTCTCGGACAAACCGCTGCACAGCGAAATCAAGTTGCCGGGATCGGCCAACGCTTTCTACGAGCGCGCGGTCAGTCAGCACTTGAAGATCGGCATCGAGGCGGTGGATTTGTTGCGCACCGAACTCAACTCGCTGCACTCACGCAAACTGCGTAGCTTCGACGAGCCGCCGTTCCGCTGATTTGCCGATGGTTATTTAACGGTCGGGCTACTAGCATTAGCAGCCCTGACCGTTAGATGTTCATTTCGCCATGCCCCGTCCACCTCGTCCTGTTTCACACCGCCCTGGCGTGAAGCCTGCACCATCCTCCTCAGCCCCTCGCCGGGTTGCCAAAGCGCCGCCTGCCGAGCCGAAACTGATTCTGTTCAACAAACCTTTTGATGTGCTGACGCAATTCAGCGACGCAGAAGGGCGCGCGACGCTCAAGGATTACATCGATGTTCCCGGGATTTATCCGGCAGGACGCCTGGACCGTGACAGTGAAGGCTTGTTGTTGCTGACCAACGACGGACAGCTTCAGGCACGCATCGCCGATCCGAAACACAAACTGGCCAAGACCTACTGGGTGCAAGTGGAAGGCGAGCCGAGCTCCGAGCAGTTGCAGCGTTTGCGCGATGGCGTTGAACTGAACGACGGCATGACCTTGCCCGCCGAGGCACGGCTACTTGAAGAGCCAGAATTGTGGCCACGCCACCCGCCCGTACGCTTTCGTAAAAGCGTGCCGACGAGTTGGCTGGAGTTGGTCATCCGCGAAGGTCGCAACCGCCAGGTGCGGCGCATGACCGCGGCCGTCGGATTGCCGACATTGCGGCTGGTGCGGGTCAGGATCGGTAACTGGACGATCGAAGGGCTCGATCAGGGCCAGTGGAAGGAAGTGCCCGCGCGCTTATAAGGCGCCGGATTCAATCAGGCCGATCACGACGCTTTTGATGATGAACGCAGCCACGCCCAGGCCCAGCACGAAGAACAGAATCATCGAGCCGAAGCGTCCGGCCTTGGACTTTTTCGCCAGATCCCAAACGATGAAACCCATGAAAATGATCAGGATGGAGACCAGGCCGGTCATCATCCACTCTTCGAATACTGCAGGATCCATCGAACATCTCCAGCGCGGGCGGGGCTAATAAGGGCGGGGGCGAGTATACGCCAGGGGGATTGGCGGAGCATTGTGTGGCGAGGGGATTTATCCCCGTTGGGTTGCGCAGCGACCCCAGTATTGTCTAACAGCGCTACGCACTGGAACGGGGTGGTGCGGCATTCCGATAAATCCCCTCGCCACAGAAAACACACACACCAATCAGCTGCGCAGATGAGTCAACGGCAACTCAGTGCTGTTCAACACCTGATTCAACACAAAACTCGACCGCACGCTCGTCACGCCTTCAATCCGCGTCAGATGCCCCAGCAGCAATTTCTGATAGTGGTCCATGTCCGGCACAACGACCTTCAGCTGATAGTCGGCATCCATCCCGGTCACCAGGCTGCATTCAAGCACCTGGGGCAAGGTGCGAATCGCGGCTTCAAAGTTTTCGAACCGCTCAGGGGTGTGGCGATCCATGCCGATCAGCACGTACGCGGTCAGGCTCAGGCCCAGCATCTTGCGATCCAGCAAAGCGACCTGGCGCGAGATGTAGCCGTCGTCTTCCAGTTGCTTGACCCGACGGGAACAGGGCGAAGGCGACAGGCCGATGCGTTCGGCCAGCTCCTGATTGGAGATGCGCGCGTCACGCTGCAATTCCGCCAAAATGCTCAAGTCGTATCTGTCGAGTTTGCTCATCAGTCAGGCCTTTGTCATAACTATTGCGGCGGATTATCTATCCAGGGTTAAAAATTGCGCAAGTGATGTTTAATTCAGCAATCTTCGCAATCCTCTGCCGGCGTCACGAGCCTATTCTTATCACCAGAATCACTGCTCGGACAAACAGTCCAGTGCGGCTCGCCCAATCAGGCCAGCTGCGGTCGCCACCCCCACAGGGGATGTGCCGGCCCCCGAGCTACACACTGTCCAGAAGACGGCGTGAGGTGAGCCGACGTCAAAAGCGTCGAGCACGGACGAAGTTCTCAAAGGGAGGCCGACGGGTCTCCCTTTTCTTTTGCCCGCTATTTATCGCCAGCCCCTCAATAAATAAGTTGCGTGACTGATAACCTGTCGCAGAACCGGCCTGTGCTTTCCCAGTCTTATGTACAAGCCCTAACCCGCAGTGAGGAAAAGCATGAAGTCGCGCATCTGGCAGTTGGCCGGTGTTGGTTTGCTGTGTATCAGTGTCACTGCGCAATCGCTGGCCGATGACCCGCCAAACCACGGCCCCGATGGCGGGCAACGCGGGGGTGACGGCCGTCAGGGCAACAATCAGGGGCATGGTGGCAACAATAACCAGCAGCGCCCGCAGAACAATCCTCAACAGAATAATCAGCCGCATGGGCAGAACGCTCCGCAGCAGAATCAACCGCGCCCGCAAAACAACGAGATCATTCGTGGCGACAACAGCCGTCAATTCGAACAGAACGGCCAGCATCAGAACGGGCAAAACCGTCCGCAACCCGACTACAACAGCCGGGTTCGATCGCCACCTCCGCCGCCTCAGCTGCCAGCCAATGATCTGCCGATACAGGGCCGGCCCGACAGCGTGCGCCAGACTCAGCAGCCGCAGCGTGGTTACTACCAGGATGTTCCACAGCGCAACAATAACAACCAGCACTGGCAGGCGGGCGGTCCGGGATCACGTCCCGATGACCATCGCTGGCCGGGTCGTCCGGATGGCCACGGCAACGGTTGGGGCCCAGGACCACAGTATCGTCCAGGTCACGTGATCGACCGCTTCCCGGACCGTGATTATCGAGTGCCTTACGGTGGTCGGGATTACTTTTATTCCGGTGGCTACTGGTATCGCCCGCAGGGACCGCGTTATGTGGTGGTGCAGCCACCGCGTGGCATTCGCGTCAGTTACCTGCCCGACTACGCACGGGAAGTGTGGATTGGCGGTTCGTTGCTGTTCCTGGCGGCAGGTTCGTACTACGCCTATCAGGAGAACACTCAGGATTACGTCGTGGTCGAGCCTGCGGGCCAGCCGCTGCCGCAATCGGCCAGCAACAGTTACGACGTGGAAGCGTATCCGGCGAATGGGCAGCCACCAGAAGTGGTCAATCAGGATGGCTACGAGTGTTATCGATTCGCCGTCGAGCAGAGCGGCTTTGATCCCCGTGCCGACACCTATCAGCCAGACCCGTCGGCCGTGCAAGCGTACCGACAGGCCCAGGGCAACTGCCTGAGCAGTCGCGGTTACCGGGTAACGTTCTGAGCCCGGGCGGCCTGCACCACTTCCTGCGGGTCGGCGTGCACCAGCACTTCGGCTTTGGGGTAGACGGCATGAATGGCATCGGCGGCCTGGTCGCTGATGCCGTGGGCGACTGACAGGGTCAGGTCCCCCGGCAACTCCAGGTGCAGTTGCACAAACCACTGGTTGCCGGAGACCCGCGTGCGCAAGTCATGCGCACCCAGAACGCCCGGCACGTTGCAGGCCAGTTCGAGCATGTGCTGGCTGACATCCGCCGGCAGCTCTTCGTCCATCAGCACGGTAAAGCTTTGCCGGGCGATCTGAATCGCGCTCCAGAGTATGTAGACGGCGATGCCCAAGCCAAACCACGCATCCACCTGATGCCAGCCAAATCCTGCCAGTATCAGTGCCACCAGAATGCTGCCGTTGAGCAGCATGTCCGAGCGGTAGTGCAGCGAGTCGGCGTGCACGGCATTGGAGCCGGTCGCCTTGACGACCCGGTGCTGAAGGATCAGCAGCGCCAGGGTCAGCCCCAGAGAGAAGATAATCACTCCGATGCTGATCCAGGGCGCTCCCACCGGCTCCTGATTTTTTAACCGCTCAAACGCCTGCAGGGCGATCAGCACCGCACTGCCGCCAATGAACAGCGCCTGAGCCATGCCCGCCAGTGATTCAGCCTTGCCATGCCCGTAACGGTGATCGTCATCCGCCGGGCGCAGGGCGTAATGCACCGCCAGCAGATTGAGCAACGACGTCACACCGTCGAGTGCCGAGTCGGTCAGGCCGGCGAGCATGCTCACCGAACCACTCAACCACCAGGCAATCGCTTTGGCGACGATCAGCGTGCACGCCACCGCCACCGAGGCTCGGGTCGCCAGCCGCAACAGGCGGGCGTGTTCTGCGCTGGAGATCATGAGTCCGGCGATTCCTTTCAATACAGGTTCTTAGGCGGCAGGTTGCAGACCGAACATGGCCAGTTGCTGGGTGCTGCCCTTGTGCTGGATCAGGCGTGGGTCGTCCAGCGGGAAGCTGCGGCCCAGTTCGGTTTCCAGAATAGTCTGCAATTTGCGGTTATCGACCTTGCCGTCAGCGCCGATGGCTTCCTGAAGTTTTTCCGGTGCCACCTGGGCCGTCTTGCCCGGTTCGAAGTAAATCGCGCCGGTGGCGAAGTCGACGGCAAATGCGATAAGCCCGGGAATGACATAGAACAGCAAACCGACGGCATCGAGCACAGCAATGGCCGGGTCGATCTTGCCGTCGATCTGCCCGCGGCGATCGGGGTAGAAGATCGATCCGCACGCGGTGACTTGTGTCAGCAGAGTCGCCACCAAAACACCGCCAATCAGGCGAAAGGGAACACGCATGGGAAACCTCCTTGGGTCATCTGGAAACGAAGCGTCGTCGGTATGAATTAGGACCGTGATAAACGCGATGCAGTTCGCCGTTATACTCGCCGCTCTGTTTTGGAGCCAGCATGATTTCTTTACCGATCGATGATGTTTTACCCGCCCTGCGTGAAGCCCTGGCTACACGCCACGAAGCTGTGCTCGAAGCACCGCCCGGCGCTGGTAAGACGACTCGCGTTCCCTTGGCCTTGCTCAACGAGCCATGGCTGGCCGGGCAGACCATTCTGATGCTTGAACCGCGTCGTCTGGCGGCGCGGGCAGCGGCGGAGCGTCTGGCCAGCGAGCTGGGCGAGAAGGTCGGCGAAACCGTGGGTTATCGTATTCGGCTGGACAGCAAGGTAGGCCCCAACACCCGCATCGAAGTGGTCACCGAAGGCATTCTGACCCGGCGCTTGCAGGACGATCCTGCACTGGAAGGCGTAGGCCTGCTGATCTTCGATGAATTCCACGAACGCAGCCTCGACGCTGACCTGGCATTGGCCCTGAGCCTGAACGGCCGGGAGCTGTTCCGCGATGATCAACCGCTGAAAATCCTGTTGATGTCGGCAACTCTGGAAGGCGAGCGTCTGGCCGGATTGCTCGATGACGCACCGATCCTGCGCAGCGAAGGCCGCATGTACCCGGTGGCGATGCGTTGGGGGCGGCCGTTCCAGCCCGGTGAATTCATCGAGCCGCGGGTGGTGCAGACCATTCTCGAAGCATTGAACGATGAAACCGGCAGTGTGCTGGTGTTCTTGCCGGGGCAGGCGGAAATCCGTCGGGTGCACCAGCAGTTGATCGACGCGCTGGGTGATCACACGCCGGTACTGCTTTGCCCTTTACACGGTGAGCTGGACCTGGCTGCGCAGCGCGCTGCCATTGACCCCGCGCCTGCGGGCAAGCGCAAAGTGGTCCTGGCAACCAACATCGCCGAAACCAGCCTGACCATCGACGGCGTGCGCGTGGTGATCGATGCAGGGCTGGCACGGGTGCCGCGCTTCGATCCCGGCAGCGGCATGACTCGCCTCGATACTCAACGCATCTCCCGCGCCAGTGCCACTCAACGCGCGGGCCGGGCCGGGCGACTGGAGCCGGGTGTGTGTTATCGCCTGTGGTCCCAGGATCAGCACGAACAGCTGGCGGCATACGCCAGCGCGGAAATTCTTTCAGCGGACCTTGCCGGATTGGCGTTGCAACTCGGGCGCTGGGGTGTGGTGCCGACGCAACTGGTTTGGCTCGACGTACCGCCAGCTGCAGCCTATGCACAAGCGCAGGACCTGCTCGGCCGCCTGGGTGCCTTGGAGGGTGAGGCGTTGACCCGTCACGGCCAGGCCATGGCCGAGCTGCCGGCGCATCCGCGTATCGCGCATTTGTTATTGCGTGGCCAGGCGCTGGGCTTGGCGGACATGGCTTGCGATGTCGCGGCACTGCTCGGTGAGCGGGACATCTTGCGCGGTGCCGGAGCGGATCTGCACAGTCGGCTGGTG
>NZ_WFGV02000048.1 GCF_010095445.2 Pseudomonas sp. TNT3 | reverse complement strand
AAACTCAGGCTTTGGTGGCCTTGGCTCGCAAGCTCTGTCGGGTGGCGTTCGCTCTGATGAAAAATCAGAGCGAATACCTATCGGCTTGAGAATTTTGTGTTGCTGGGCAACATAGAATCTCCCACATGGGTTCTGTGTTCTCGGTAAATCAGGCGTTTTCGAGAAGGTTATGCAACTCGACAAATTGCTGGGTCAGCTTGTGCCGAGGATCGAGATGAATCAGCGGCGTATTGGCCTGATGGGATTCGCGCATGCGCACCGACGTACTCAGGTAAACAGGCAGCACCGGCAATCCTTCCGCAATCAGCTCATCGAGGATTTGCTGCGGCAGGCTGGCCCGGGCCTGAAACTGGTTAACGACGATGCCTTCTACTTCCAGGCCTTCGTTATGGTCTTCCTTCAGTTCTTCAATTTCAGCCAGCAAACCATACAGCGCCTGGCGCGAAAAACTGTCGCAATCGAACGGTATCAACACGCGATCGGCTGCGATCAATGCCGAAACCGCATAGAAATTCAGCGCTGGCGGCGTATCGAGATAGATCCGATCGTAATCTTCGGACAATTCGTCGAGCAGTTTGCGCAGCTTGTTGATCTTGTGTTTCGCCTCAAGTTTGGGCTGCAAGTCGGCCAGCTCGGCAGTGGCGGTGATGACATGGAGATTATCGAAAGGGGTTTCGTAGATGTCGACCCTGTTTTTCTTCGAGAACGGCCCGGAAGACAGGGTCTGCTTGAAGAAATCGGCAATGCCCATCGGGATGTCATTACCGGTAAGACCTGTCAGGTACTGAGTGGAGTTTGCCTGGGCATCGAGATCCACCAATAGGGTGCGATAGCCTTCACTGGCGCTGACCGCTGCCAGATTGCAGGCAATGCTGGATTTGCCTACGCCACCTTTTTGATTAAACACCACGCGACGCATGTCAAAACCTCCGTGTATCAAAGAATGACCGAGTGTAGTGGTCTACCACGCCGCTTAGCTACCTCCTCCGTCGCAATATGAATGCTGGCCAAGCGACATCTTTTCCCGAACCAACCGGTACATTTTGTTGAGCAAAATGTAACCAGCATTTGCTACACGCCCGCTGCACCGGGATAATGCGCGCCACTCGGCGCCTGGCGCCACGCAAGGCATGTCGCTGGTTCGTGACTCACTGCGTCAAAAAAGCCCAGGGGCGGGATGAATGTCTGTGATCAATTTCAACATCGCCCAATGGCGCGCTTGGGCCCCTGGGCTCGAAAGTGTGGACGACTGGCAGGCCTGGAGCCGCGATCCGGTCGTGCTGCCGAGCAGCGATGCAGCCCCCGACGTCTCTTTTCTACCCGCGATGCAGCGTCGCCGACTCAGCCGTCTGGCGCGGATGGCTTTCAGTGTTGGCTGGCCGTTGGCCGATGGTCTGAAGGATTTACCGCTGGTCTTTATTTCCCGACACGGCGAAACCCCACGCACCTTCGACATCTTGAGTGAACTGGCCGCTGATCAGCCTCTTTCACCGACCCAGTTCAGTCTCTCTGTTCACAACGCGATCATCGGTCTCTGGTCGATCATGCGGGGTGAAACCAGTGAAATGACCGCGCTCGCGGCGGCCGGCGACGGGCTGGAACACGGCATGCTAGAGGCGGCGGCGCTGCTTGAAGAAGGCGCGACCGCGGTGCTGGTGGTGGTCACCGAAGAGCAACCGCCCGAAGCCTACTCGACCTGGATTGACGATGTGCCGTTCCCGTATGCGCTGGGCCTGTTGCTCACACCCGGTAAAGATTGGCAGCTGTCCCTGAACAGCACCCCACAAGCATTGTCCAAACCCCACTGGCCTCACGCACTGAATCTCTTGCGTACCCTGCTCGGCCAGCAGACCACCTGCCAACATGCCTGGAAAAATCGTGTATGGACCTGGCAACGCAACCAGTAACCGAGAAAGCCCGCGACGCCTATTACTGGCGTCTGCTGGCAACCGCCGCCAGCTTCACCCTCTTCGGGTTGGGCGGGCTGTGCCTGCGCCTGGTGGTTTTCCCGATCCTGAACTGCCTGCCTGGTGATACCCAGACCCACAGGCTGCGGGCAAGGAAAACCGTCAGTCGCTGTTTCTGGTTTTTTGTGCGGTTCATGGCCCGCTCCGGCGTGCTGACCTACAACATTCAGGGCGCCGAAAAGCTCGGCCGGCCAGGGCAGATGATCGTGGCCAATCACCCGTCGCTGATCGACGTAGTGTTTCTGATCGGCCTTGTGCCCCACGCCAACTGCGTGGTCAAAAAAAGCCTGTGGGAAAATCCCTTCACCCGTGGCCCCCTGCGCAGCACCGACTACATCAGTAACGACGGCAGCATGGACATGCTTGATGCCGCCGCCGATGCGCTGAAAAGCGGCCAGACCCTGATCATCTTTCCCGAAGGCACTCGCACCCAGCCCGGTAAACCACCGGCCTTTCATCGGGGGGCCGCGGCAATCGCGCTGCGCGGTGCGGAAATCCTCACTCCGGTGACCATTAAAGTCAGCCCCACGACGCTCACCAAGGCCGAGCCCTGGTATCGCATTCCGAAACGCCGCGTGCACTTCAGTTTCCACGTCGGGGCCGATATAGACCCACAAGCCTTCGCCGCGTGTGGCCCGGCGCCCCAGGCCTCACGCAAGCTCAACGATTTTTTGCATTCTTACTACATTAAGGAGCTCGCCGAAGATGAGCGAACTACACCGTGAAATCAAACAACTGATCATTGACGCCCTGGGCCTTGAAGACATCAGCGCACAAGACATCGGCGACGACCAGACACTGTTCGGCGAAGGCTTGGGCCTGGACTCGGTAGATGCGCTTGAACTCGGCCTGGCGATCCAGAAAAAGTACGGCATCAAAATCGATGCCGATGCGAAGGACACGCGCAATCACTTCAGTAACGTGGCGAGCCTTGCGGCGTTCGTCACCGCAAAACAGGCAGCTTGAGACCGGACCATGCAAACTCGTGACGACATATTCAACACCTTGCGCGATGCCTTGGTCGAACTCTTCGAGCTGGACCCCGAGCGCGTAAGCCTCGAATCCAATCTGTACCAGGACCTGGAAATCGACAGTATCGATGCCGTCGACCTGATCGATCACATCAAGCGTCAAACCGGCAAGAAAATCGCCGCCGAGGAGTTCAAATCGGTGCGTACCGTCAGCGACGTGGTAGAGGCGGTTTACCGTCTGGTTGAACCCGCCGCATGAGCCGATTGATCGGCCTGGGCCTGCTGCTGGCGGGCCTGCTGTACCCTTTCGCGGTGTATTTCGGCATGGAGCATTTCGCCCCGTGGCAATTTGGTTTGCTGCTGGGCAGCTTGTGGCTGGCGCGGGCGCTATTGGGGTCACGCAAGCCAGGCAGCGTGTGGATGGCGATCACCGCGATAACGTTTTGCCTGTTACTGGCGGTGTTCGACAGCCCGCTGTTGCTGCGTTGGTACCCGGTGCTGATCAGCGCATTCATGCTCGGCCTGTTTGGTCTGAGCCTGAAATTCGGTCCGCCGATGGTCGAACGCCTGGCTCGCCTGCGTGAGCCGCATCTGCCGGCCAAGGCCATTGTTTATACCCGCCAGGTGACCATCGCCTGGAGCGTATTTTTTCTGTGTAACGGTTTGCTGGCCGCCGCCCTGACCCTCTGGGCTCCGCTGAGTTGGTGGATGTTGTACACCGGCCTGATCTCCTACGGGTTGATGGGGCTGCTGTTTGCCATTGAATGGCTGATACGCCAACGGGTACGAGGCCACCCATGAATTGGATAAAACTTGAGCATCTGCTGCTCAAGGCTCATCCGGAGCGCGCCGTGACGGCCGAGCCGGTACTGAATCACGCGCACCTGTGCGAACAGGCATTGAGTCTGGCCGCCGGCCTGAAAGAGCAAGGCGTGCAGCGTGTCGCCGTGCATTTCGAAGACGCAGCGGATCTGGCCATTGCCCTGCTCGGTGCCTGGCGCGCCGGTGTTAGCGTGCTGCTGCCTGCCGATCTGCAACCCCAAACGCGCCAGCGCTGGTCGAGCGACGTCGACCTGTGGCTGACCGATCTGGCAGGCGATGGGCACCTGACCGATTATCAACATCCGCCAATGCCCCCCGCCGAACTGGATCTGGACCTTTGTCGGTTGAGCGTGTGTACCTCCGGTTCCAGCGGTGAACCCAAGCGGATCGAGAAAACCCTTCGTCAACTGGCCATTGAAGTCCAAGCGCTGGAAGCGCTCTGGGGCGTGGACCTGGGCGAGGCTTGCATCATCTCCAGCGTCGCCACCCAGCATATTTATGGATTGCTGTTCAGGGTGCTGTGGCCGCTGTGCGCCGGACGTCCGTTCGTGCGCACGCAACTGGCCTTCCCGGAGGACCTGCAGCGCGCCAGCCGCGAACAGCACACCTTCGCCTGGGTCGCCAGCCCGGCACTGCTCAAGCGCATGGGTGACAACCTCGACTGGCCAGCCTTGAGCGCGGTGCGTCGGGTGTTCTCATCCGGCGGCGCCTTACCGGCCGAGGCCGCGCAACGTTTGCAGCAGCGCTTGCAACAGTGGCCGACAGAAATTCTCGGCAGCTCGGAAACGGGGGGTATTGCCTGGCGTCAGGCAGATGACCTGTGGCGACCCTTTACCGGTGTCGAGCTGAGCCAGGACAGCGACGGCGCGCTGCTTGTCGCTTCGCCTTATCTGCCACCCGGTCATACCGAACACACTGCGGATGCTGCGCGAATCGCTGCCGACGGCCGATTCGAATTGCTGGGGCGGCTGGACCGAATCGTCAAACTGGAAGAAAAGCGTATCTCGCTTCCGATGCTCGAACACGCCCTGATGGCCCACGGCTGGGTGGCTGAAGCGCGCCTTGGCGTCGTGCAGGAAAACCGCGCCTCATTGGGCGCGCTGCTGGTGCTGAGCGAGTCCGGCCTGCATGCCTTGCGCAATCAAGGCCGGCGCACACTCACTGAAGCACTGCGCCAGCACCTGAGCCAGCACTGCGAAACCCTGGCGCTGCCGCGACGCTGGCGTCTTTTGCGGCAACTGCCGCTGAACGCGCAGGGCAAACTGCCGCAAGCCCAGGTCGAAGCATTGCTGTTGGCGCCGCGTCCAAAAACACCGGAGGTGCTCGAACAGGTTGAGGTCGAGGGTGAATGGAGCCTGCAACTGGCGGTGCCACCGGACCTCGCCTTTTTCAGCGGTCATTTCCCGCAGACGCCAGTGTTACCGGGCGTGGTGCAGGTGGATTGGGCGTTAAGCTTTGGCCAGCAACTGATGAACCTGCCGGAAAAATTTGCCGGCATGGAGGTCCTGAAATTTCAGCAACTGGTGCGTCCTGGGGATGAAGTGCAACTGCATCTGCGCTTCGACCCGGTACGCAGCAAGTTGTATTTCGCCTATCGCAACGAGACCGCGACCTGTTCAAGCGGGCGGATTTTGCTGGAGGCCAATGGTGGGTAATGTACGATCCCCTGTAGCAGCTGCCGAAGGCTGCGTCCGAGTGCGAAGCACTCGCCTTGGCCTGCCCATTCACTCCAAAAAACCCTCAACGACCGCTTCGCGGCCGGACACAGGCTTCGCCAGCTGCTACAGGGGTGTGAATCTTCATGCATAACCCCTGCGCCATCATCCCCGTCTACAACCACGAAACCGCCATCACCACCGTGGTCGATGCGGTGCTCGGCAGTCGCCTGCCCTGCCTTTTGGTTGACGATGCCAGCGATCCAGCCTGTGCAAAAGTACTCGACCAACTGGCCCAGCGCGAGAACGTCTACCTGATCCGCCTCACCGCTAACCAGGGCAAGGGCGGCGCGGTCATGACCGGTCTGCGCGAGGCTTCCCGCCTGGGTTTCAGCCACGCCTTGCAGGTGGACGCCGATGGTCAACACGACCTGCTGGACGTGAGTGTTTTCATCGAGCAATCGCGTACGCATCCCGAAGCAGTCATTTGCGGTTATCCGCAGTACGACGACAGCGTGCCAAAAGGTCGCTTGTATGCCCGCTACCTGACTCACGTCATGGTCTGGATCAACACGCTGTCGTTGCAGATACGCGATTCCATGTGCGGCTTTCGCGTCTACCCAGTGCCACCGACCCTGGCGCTGATCAATTCGGCAAAAATTGGCAAACGCATGGATTTCGACTCGGACATCCTCGTGCGACTGGCCTGGCGCAACCAGCCCATGCACTGGCTGCCCACCAAGGTTCATTACCCGCTGGACGGCGTTTCGCATTTCCGCCTGTTCCACGACAACGTGCTGATTTCGAGCATGCACACACGCCTGTTCTTCGGCATGTTGCTGCGGGCGCCGGTGATTCTCTGGCGGCGGTGGCGAGCATGAGCGTCGACAACGAGCACTGGGCCGACCGCGAGGAACGCGGCAGTTTCTGGCTGATGAAATTCACCGCCGTCTGCGCCAAAGTGCTGGGCCGGCGGTTGCTCAGCCCGCTGCTGTACGGCATCGTCCTGTACTTTTTCCTGTTCGGCCGCAGCGCTCGTAAAAGCGCCTGGCAATACCAGCAGCGCCTCGCCGACTGGAGTGGCCGCAGCGAACTGCGCCCGACCCATTGGCGGGTGTTCGGTCAGTTCATGGCGTTTGCCGATTCCATGCTCGACAAGCTCGACGTGTGGAACGGCAAACTGAGCATCGAGCAGATCGAAATCATCGACCCGGCGCTGCTGCGCAGTCAGCTACGCGGTACTCGCGGGCAGATGCTGGTGGGCGCACATTTGGGCAACCTCGAAGTCTGCCGCGCGCTCGCCGAGATCGGCGAAAAGGTCACCATGAACGTGCTGGTGCACACCAAGCACGCCGAACAATTCAATCGTTTGCTGGGCGAAGCCGGGGCGACCAACCTGCGCCTGATCCAGGTCAGCGAGCTGAACCCGGTGATCATGCTGCAACTGCATGAGCGCCTGGAGCGCGGTGAATGGCTGGCGATTGCCGGCGACCGCGTGCCGCTGCACGGCGGGCGTAGCGTCACGGTGGACTTTCTCGGGCATCAAGCGGCATTCCCCCAAGGACCGTGGCTGCTGGCCGGACTGCTCAAGTGCCCGGTCAATCTGTTGCTGTGCCTCAAGAAACCCACAGGCGACTATCGACTGACCCTCGAACCGTTCACCGACGCCGTGGTCTGGAAACGAAGCGAGCGCGAGCAGGTCATTCATCAGTGGGCGACCCGCTACGCCGAACGCTTGGGTCACTATTGCCTCGAAGCCCCTCAACAATGGTTCAACTTTTACCCTTTCTGGAAGACCGATGACGACGCCAACGCTTGAGCCGGTAACTTTCGGCGAACTCCCTTTGTCCATCGAAGACGTGCTGGCCCTGGCCAACCGTCAGGCGTCGACGCAATTGCAAGGCGACCCCGAGTTCCGTCGGCGTATCGCCAAGGGCGCGCAGTTCCTGGATTCCCTGCTGGACAAGGAAGGTGTGATCTACGGTGTCACCACCGGTTATGGCGACTCTTGCGTGGTGGCGGTGCCGCTGCATCACGTCGAGGCGTTGCCCCGTCATCTCTACACGTTCCACGGCTGCGGCCTGGGCAAATTGCTCGACGCCCAGGCGACTCGTGCGGTACTCGCCGCACGTTTGCAGTCGCTGTGCCAAGGAGTGTCCGGGGTTCGCGTGGAACTGCTCGAACGCCTCCAGGCGTTCATCGAACACGACATCCTGCCGCTGATTCCCGAGGAAGGTTCGGTAGGCGCCAGCGGGGATCTGACGCCGTTGTCCTATGTTGCCGCGACGTTATCGGGAGAACGCGAGGTGATGTTCCGTGGCGAACGTCGACAGGCCGCTGATGTGCATGACGAACTCGGCTGGGAGCCGTTGGTGCTGCGTCCCAAGGAAGCGCTGGCGTTGATGAACGGTACTGCCGTCATGACCGGCCTCGCTTGCCTGGCCTATGCCCGCGCCGATTACCTGTTGCAACTCGCCACGCGCATCACGGCGCTGAACGTGGTTGCGCTGCAAGGCAATCCGGAGCACTTCGACGAGCGCCTGTTCGCCGCCAAGCCTCATCCCGGGCAGATGCAAGTGGCCGCCTGGCTGCGCAAGGACCTGGCAATCGACGCGCCGACTGCACCGCTGCATCGCCTGCAGGACCGCTATTCCCTGCGTTGTGCGCCGCACGTTCTCGGCGTGCTGGCTGACAGCCTGAACTGGCTGCGCTCCTTCATCGAAATCGAGCTCAACAGCGCCAATGACAACCCGATCATCGACGCCGAAGCCGAGCGTGTGCTGCACGGCGGGCACTTTTACGGCGGTCACATTGCCTTCGCGATGGACAGCCTGAAGAACTTGGTCGCCAACGTCGCCGATCTGCTGGATCGCCAACTGGCGCTGCTGGTGGACGAGCGTTACAACCACGGCCTGCCGAGCAATCTGTCCGGCGCCAAAGCTGATCGCGCGATGCTCAACCATGGCTTCAAGGCGGTGCAGATCGGTACCAGTGCCTGGACCGCCGAAGCGCTGAAAAATACCATGCCCGCCAGTGTGTTTTCGCGCTCCACCGAGTGTCACAACCAGGACAAGGTGAGCATGGGCACCATCGCGGCGCGGGACGCCATTCGCGTGCTTGAACTGACCGAGCAGGTCGCTGCCGCCACGCTGCTGGCCGCCAATCAAGGCGTCTGGTTGCGCAGCAAAGCCGAGGACGCGCGTCCTCTGCCACCGGCCCTGGCGGCCATGCACGAAGCCCTGGGCAAGGACTTCCCGCCGGTCATCGAAGATAGGGCACTGGAAGGCGAATTGCGTCTGTGCCTCAAGCGAATTGCCGAACAACACTGGAGGCTTCATGCGTAGCAGGGGCGTGCTTCACACCGATACGGAAATCCAGGTGCCATTTTTCGACGTCGACACCATGCACGTCGTCTGGCACGGCCATTACGTCAAATACCTCGAAGTCGCCCGTTGCGCGTTGCTGGACAAGATCGGCCACAACTACACCGCCATGGTCGAGTCGGGCTATGCCTGGCCGGTCATCGACCTGCAACTGCGTTACGTGCGTGGCGCCGTGTTCGGCCAGAAGCTGAACGTGCGGGCCAATCTGGTGGAATGGGAAAACCGCCTGAAGATCAACTACCTGATCAGCGACCTGGACACCGGCGAACGCCTGACCCGCGCCGTGTCCGTGCAAGTCGCTGTCGACATGGACAGCCGTGAGATGCAACTCGCATCGCCCAAGGTCTTCACCGACGCAGTCGAAAGGATGCTTCCATGAACCTGCTGACGATCCTCTGTAGCAGCTGGCGAAGCCTGCGTCGGCTCCGGGGTCGCGCTCGACCTAAGCAGACGCCCGGCGAGATACCGCATGCTCAGGTTTCACGACGGCTTCGCCGCCGAACGCAGCCTCGCGGGCTCGGCAGCTGCTACAGGATGGTGGCGGGCTTGGTTTTAATGTTGGGTGTGTCGGCGGCACAGGCGTTTGATCTGCAACAACTCAGCAATCAACTGGCCAAACCCGATGTGATCCACGGCAGTTTCATTCAGGAAAAACACCTGCGCGCCCTGCCTCAACCGTTGACCAGCAAGGGCACGTTCGTTCTCGCAAAAAATCAGGGCCTGCTGTGGTTACTGAAAACGCCGCTGCAACAGGATTACCGCATCAACGACAAAGGCATCTCACGACGTGATGCCAACGGTTGGCAACTGCTACCGGGCAAAAGTGCCGGCGCCGAGCAGAACCGTTTGTTCCTCGCCGTCTTGCAAGGTGACAGCAGCGGACTGACCAGGGATTTCGAGCTGTCGCTAAGCGGCGACGCACAGGACTGGAAGCTGACCTTGATCCCCCGCTCGATGTTGCTCAAGCAGGTGTTCAACCAGATCAACATCACCGGGGGTGAGTTGGTGCACAGCATCGAACTGCTGGAAACCCAGGGCGACAGCACGCTGCTGCGCATGCAGGACAGCACCAGCGCACAACCGTTAACCGATGCGGAGCAGCATGACTTTGCCGAATGAACGCAGGCTCCCCACGTTCTTTCTGATCCTGCTGCTGGCGGTGCTAGCGCTCGCTGGTTGGCAATGGCGTGACGGCCCTCCGCTGTCGGCCAACCTCATGGAGTTGGTGCCGGGCACCGCCCCGGACGCATTGGAACTGCGCGCCGAACAACGCATGCAAGAACCGCTAAACCGGGAAATGCTGGTGCTGGTCGGCCATACCGATCGCCAGCAAGCCGTCGCGATGGCGCAGAAACTCGGGGAGCAGTGGCAGGCCAGCGGCCTGTTCGAAAAGGTCCAGTGGAACCTGCAAGCCGACCTGCCGGCGTTGCGCACGCAACTGTTGCAAGGTCGATTGGCAATGCTTTCCGCAGAGGATCGGCAACAGCTGATCGAGCATCCTGACGCGTTCATCCAACAGCGCGTACAAGCGCTGTTCGACCCTTTCACTGGCTTCACGCTGGTACCGAGCCAGGATGACTGGCTCGGCCTGACCGGACGCATCCAGAACAGCCAGCCGCAGCACGGCGCAGTGCAGCTGGACATCGGCAGCGGCGCGCTGATTGCCGACGCCGACGGCAAAAGTTGGGTGTTGCTGCGCGCACGCACCACCGGCAACGCTTTCGACTTGAAGCTGCCGTTGCAAGTGGCCGAGCTGCTCCAGACCAGTCGCGAAGAAGCGGCGCAGGCCGACGTGCAACTACTCGCCGCCAGTGGCTTGCTGTACGCCGCCAATGGCCAGCAGCAAGCCACCCGCGAGATGACCTGGGTGGGCGGCGGCGCGACGGTCGGGATTTTGCTGTTGCTGTTGCTGGCCTTCCGACGCTGGCGCGTTGTGCTCGCGTTCGTCCCGGTACTGGTGGGCATGCTGTTCGGCGCAGTCGCGTGCGTCGCGTTGTTCGGTCATATGCATGTCATGACGCTGGTGCTGGGTTCGAGCCTGATCGGCGTTGCCGTCGACTACCCGCTGCATTACCTGTCCAAGAGCTGGAGCCTGAAACCCTGGCACAGTTGGCCGGCCTTGCGCCTGACGTTGCCCGGCCTGACGCTGAGCCTGATCACCAGCTGCATCGGCTATCTCGCCCTGGCCTGGACGCCCTTTCCGGCCCTGACCCAGATCGCCGTGTTCTCTGCCGCCGGGCTGCTTGGCGCTTACCTGTCTGCGGTGTGCCTGTTACCTGCGCTGCTCAAGGGCGTCGATCTGCGACCAGCGCAATGGCCGCTGACAGTCTCCGAATACTTGCTGAAGCTGCGCGAGGCATTGCTCAAACATGCCAGCACGCCGGTGCTGCTGGCCTTGCTGATCGCCTTCTGCGTGGGCGGTCTGTTGAAGCTCGACAGCAAGAACGATATTCGCCAATGGGTCGGCGCACCGCAGCAATTGACCGATGAAGCTCAAGCCATTGCGCGCATCACCGGCTATCAGCCCACCAGTCAATTCTTCCTGGTGCGGGCGACCAATCAAGAGGAATTGCTCGAACGGCAAACCGCGCTGAGCGACCGCCTGGATCAACTGGTCAACCTGGAAAAACTTCAGGGCTACCTCTCGCTCAATCAATTGGTCAGTCAGCCAAGCGAGCAGTTGCAGGTGCGCGAAGCGCTGCAAAAACTGGCGCAATTCTGGCAGCCACTGCTCGACCTCGGTGTGCCGGCCGAAGCGCTGCACGCCGAAGTGACGAAGCTGCAGGCTTTGCCCACTCAGGACATCGACGCGGCACTGGCCGGCCCCTTGGCGGAGCCTTATCGCCCCCTCTGGCTGGGCCCGACCGATGACGGCGGTGTGGCGGCCATGGTCAGCCTGCAAGGTCTGAACAACCCTGCGCTGCTGCAAATTCAGGCGAGGGACTTGCCGGGAGTGGAACTGGTCGATCGCCTCGGTGAACTGAATTCGGTGTTTGCCGCCACCCAGATCAGCGCCGCTGAATTGAAACTCGCCTCCTGCGTATTGATCGTGCTGGTGCTGATCCTGCCGTTCGGCCTCGGCGGTGCCCTGCGCATCGTCGCCCTGCCGTTGCTGGCCGCACTGTGTAGCCTGGCCAGTCTGGGCTGGCTGGGACAACCGCTGACGTTGTTCAGCCTGTTCGGCCTGCTGCTGGTGACGGCGATCAGTGTCGATTACGCGATCCTCATGCGCGAGCAGGTCGGCGGCGCTGCCGTGAGCCTGCTGGGCACCTTGCTGGCAGCGCTGACCACCTGGCTGTCGTTCGGTTTACTCGCGGTTTCGAGCACCCCTGCCGTCAGCAACTTTGGCCTCTCGGTGAGCCTGGGCCTGGCCTTCAGCTTCATGCTGGCGCCGTGGGCCGGGCGCCAAAAACATGCGGTTGTGGTTGCGGAGCGGGCAGCGTGATGATCCTCGGGTTTTGGGCAATGGCCCTGGTGCTGTTCGCCGTGGCCACTCGTGTCGGGCGCCACTTCGGCCTGATCCCGATCGTCAGCCAATTGCTCCTGGCGACCCTCGGCTTGCCGCTGTTGATGTACTTCTGGATCGAGCCGGGCTGGCAGTTGAGCGGCGCTCAACTGATCTCGCCAACCTGGTTGAAAAATCTCTACAGCCTGAGTTTTGCCCTGCTGCTGGGACACATCCTCAGTGATGTGATCGACCTGCGCCTTGATCGCCAGAGCCTGAAAATCGCTCTGCCGAGTTTCTGCATTCCGTTCGCCTGCGGACTGGCGACGGCCGCTTGGCTGCTGCCGGCGCAACCGTGGATCAGTTCACTGGCGGTCGGTTTGCTGTTCGCCATTACCGCGATCCCGGTGTTGTACCTGTACCTGCGGCACATCAACTACCCGACTGCCGCCACTCGGCGACTGGTGCAAACCGCGATCCTGATCGACCTCACGTGCTGGACCCTGTTCGCCATCGCCCAGGGCAGCCTGCACCTGAGCAGCCTGTTGCTGCCACTCGCCGGGGCGTGCCTGCCGTTGCTGCTGCGTCTGCTCAGGCTGCGCCAACCGTTGCTGCACAGTGGCTGCTTCTTCGCCCTGCTGGTGCTCGCGGAACACTACAGGCTTAACGCGCTGATTCTCGGCATCGGTTATCTGTTGTGCATGGCCACATTGAAAGTGCCGCTGATTCTGCCGCTGCCGGCCCTGTGGATGAGTCGCCTGCAGACGTACATTGCGATCCCGCTGATCCTCACGTTCGGTATCGTGCAGATCAACGTCCACAGCGCCATGGACAGCCTCAGCGGACTGCAACTGAGTGCACTGCTGCTGTTGCCGATTGCCAGTAAACTGCTGGGCAACTGGCTCGGCCTGGGCTGGGCCGGTGCATCGTTCGAAGGCGCCAGCCGCTGGCGCGAAAGTATCCTGCTGAACATTCGCGGTTTGAGTGAGATCGTCTTTCTCAACCTGCTGTTGCAACAACAACTCATCAGCCCGGCGCTGTACTTTGCGCTGATGCTGATGGGCCTGATTGCGACACTGCTGCCGGCACTGGCCGGTATGCACCGAACCCCCATGAACATCGCCGCCCCGACAAGGAATCCCCATGCCAACAGTTGAAATGGAACGTCGCCAGGTTGTTGTCATCGGTGCAGGCCCGTCGGGCGCAATCGCCGCCGCGCTGCTCAAGCGCAAGGGGCACGATGTGCTGATGATCGAGCGCCAGCATTTCCCGAGGTTTTCCATCGGCGAAAGCCTGCTGTCCCACTGCCTGGATTTCGTCGAAGAAGCCGGCATGCTCGAGGCAGTGAACGCCGCCGGGTTCCAGCTGAAAACCGGCGCCGCCTTCGCCTGGGGCGAGCAGTACAGCGCCTTTGATTTTGGTGACACCTTCAGCAACGGCAAGCCCACCACCTTCCAGGTACAGCGCGCCGATTTCGACAAGCTGCTGGCGGATCAGGCCGCGTTGCAAGGCGTGGAAGTCCGCTACGGCGAAGCCATTGTCAGCGTTGATATCGACCGGCCAAACCCCCTGCTCGGTGTGCAGCGAGAAGACGGCAGCGAGTACCAGATCGAAGCCGGGTTCATGCTCGATGCCAGTGGTTACGGCCGCGTCCTGCCGCGCTTGCTCGACCTCGAAGCGCCCTCGAATTTTCCGGTGCGCCAGGCCGTGTTCACCCACGTCGAAGACCATATCGACAACCCGTCTTTCGACCGCACGAAAATCCTCGTCACCACCCACCCGACCCAACGCGACATCTGGTTCTGGACCATCCCCTTCAGCAATGGCCGATGCTCGGTAGGCGTGGTCGCGGCGGCGGAACATTTCGAAGGTCGCGCCGATAATCTCGACGACTGCCTGCGCGGATTCATCGCTGAAACCCCTAGCCTGTCCGGCGTGCTGAACAATGCCGTGTGGGATACGCCGGCGCGCACCATCGGCGGTTACTCCGCCAACGTCAAAACCCTGCACGGCCCGGGCTTTGCGTTGCTGGGTAATGCGGCGGAATTCCTTGATCCGGTCTTCTCCTCGGGCGTGACCATCGCCATGCGTTCGGCGAGCATGGCCGCCGCCGCTCTGCACCGCCAACTGCAAGGCGAAAGCGTCGACTGGCAGACCGAATTTGCCGAACCGCTCAAGCGTGGCGTGGACACGTTCCGCTGCTACGTCGAAGGCTGGTACGCCGGGACTTTCCAGGACGTGATTTACCACCCGGACAGCTCACCCGATATCCGCCGCATGATCAGCGCAATCCTAGCGGGCTATGCCTGGGACGTGCGCAACCCGTTCGTTGCCGAACCCAAACGCCGACTGCGCATGCTGTCGGAGCTCTGTGCAAGGGATGCGACATGAGTTACCTGAGCGACAACTACGTCGAGGAAACCCGCTTCGGCTTCTGGTTCCTGCGCAGCCATACCTGGCAGCACCATGTGTTGCGAGTCGCCATCAATGATTTGCGCAACCTGTTCACTGAAGCGCTGCCGTGCAATCCCGTGTTGCTGGATGCCGGTTGCGGTCAGGGCAAGTCGTTTCAGTACCTGCAACAGAGCTTCTCGCCTCAGCGATTGATCGGTCTGGACGCCGACCCACACAGCTTGCTCCTTAGCCGTGAAGAAGCGGCCCGTCAGGGGATGGAAGTTGAGTTGATCGGCAGCGACTGCGCCCGCATCAACGTGCCGGATGCCAGCGTTGACCTGCTGTTTTGCCACCAGACGTTCCACCATCTGGTCGAGCAAGACGAAGCCCTGGCCGAGTTCTACCGGGTGCTCAAGCCGGGCGGTTATCTGCTGTTCGCCGAGTCCACCGAGGCTTACATTGATACGTGGGTGATTCGCTGGTTGTTTCGTCATCCGATGCACGTGCAGAAAAGCGCTGCCGGGTATCTGCAGATGATCCGCCAACAGGGTTTCGAATTCAGTCCGCAGAACGTTTCGTACCCGTACCTGTGGTGGAGCCGCGCCAGGGATTTCGGTTTGCTTGAACGCTTCGGCTTGCGTCAGCCAAAGCCCTTTGGCCAGCGGGAAGAAACCCTGGTCAATGTGGTGGCCCGCAAACCGCTTGAGAGAGCACTGTGATGTTCACTGTCGTCAAATTCTGTGGGAGTGAGCCTGCTCGTGATTGCGGTGGCTCAGGCAATCTGACTGTTGGATGTAATACCGTCATCGCGAGCAGGCTCACGCCTACCGGGATAGCGAGGTTTTTGCTACTGGGCGCCGCCTTGCTGTTGAGCGCCTGTGCCAGCCGCGCGCCGCTGCCCGAGCAGACCCCGGACCTGCCATTGCCGTTGCAACTGCACATCCAGCGCCTGCAAGACGATCAGCGTCTGGACTGGGTGTTGGTGATCCAGCGCGAAGGCCCTGGGATTCGCTGGTCGATGATGGACTTGCTGGGTATCCCACAGGCACGGCAGAAACTGGTCGACGGTGAATGGCACGCCGACGGTCTGCTGCCGCCGAATCCAGAAGCGAGAGAGCTGTTCGCGGCACTGATGTTTGCGCTGACGCCCAAGGATCAACTCCAGGGTCACTATCCGCTCGCCTGGCAACATGGCGCACAACGGAGCCTGCCCGAGCACTGGGATGTGCGTTACGCGCAGCCGATGAATTTTGAGCTGACCCTGCCTAAAGGCCCGAAATATCAGGTCACGCCGCTGAGCGGGGACACGCCATGACGGCCTATCTGAACGCACTCGGGGTGATCTGTGCCCTGGGTCGGGACAAGCAGGAAGTAGCACACCATCTGTTTGCCGGTGACTGCTCCGGCATGCGCAATGAAAGCGGCTGGGTCGCAGACCGCTCATTACCGGTGGCCGCCGTACGCGGTGAGCTCGCCGCCATTCCCGCTGGACTCGCGGACCAAGGCACCCGTAATAATCAATTGCTGCTCGAAGCCGCGCTGCAGATTCGTGACGACATCGACCAGGCCATCCAGACTTACGGTCGTGATCGTATCGGCGTGGTCCTGGGCACCAGCACGTCGGGCATCGACGAAGCCAGTCGCGGGCTCGCTCACTACATTCGTGAAGATGAATTTCCCGCCCAATACGACTATCAGCAACAGGAACTCGGCGCGCCGGCGAATTTCCTTGCGCAATGGCTGCAATTGAGTGGTCCGGCCTATGTAATTTCCACCGCCTGCACGTCCAGCGCACGGGCGTTGATGAGTGCCCAGCGCCTGCTGAATCTCGGCCTGTGCGACGCGGTGCTGTGCGGCGGGGTCGACACCCTGTGCAAGCTGACATTGAACGGGTTCTCGGCGCTGGACGCGGTATCCGGGCAACGCTGCAATCCGTTTTCGGTCAATCGCAACGGCATCAACATCGGCGAAGCGGCGGTGCTGTTTCTGATGACCAGACGTGCCGGCGAACATCAATCGATTGCCCTGCTCGGCAGCGGCGCCAGCTCCGACGCCCATCACATATCCGCCCCGGAACCGACCGGCCGCGGAGCCCTGCAAGCGATGCGCAAAGCCTTGAACCGCGCGAACCTGCAACCCGAGCAGATTGGCTACCTGAACCTGCACGGCACCGCCACGCAACACAACGACGCCATGGAAAGCCTGGCGGTGGCTACGCTGTTCCCCTCAGGCGTGCCGTGTTCGTCGACCAAACCGATGACCGGTCATACCCTCGGCGCTGCCGGGGCGCTCGAAGCGGCGTTCTGCTGGTTGAGCCTGAGCACTGACAATCAACAGCACGCCTTGCCGCCGCACGTCTGGGATGGCCAGCCAGACCCTGGGCTGCCCGCACTGAAGTGGGTGACCCCGGCCGATCGGCTGACGTCCATTGCACCTCGCTACCTGATGAGCAATTCCTTTGCCTTCGGTGGCAACAACGTCAGCCTGATAATCGGAGACGCACCATGATCGACTGGCCGCTCGCCGAACTGCTGCCTCACGCTGGCGACATGATCCTGATCGAGCAGGTTTTGTCCTTCGATGACGAGCAGATCCTCACCCGGCTGACCGTCAAACCCGACGGCCTGTTCAACCGTCCCGACGGTAGCCTGCCAGCCTGGGTCGGCATCGAACTGATGGCCCAGAGCGTTGCCGCCTATGCCGGCTGTCATGCACGTCAGCGTGGTGATGCCGTGGCGCTGGGCTTCCTGCTGGGCACCCGTAAATTCGAATGCAACGTCGAACATTTCCCCGCCGGCACCGAGCTGACCATCCACGGGCTGCGCTCGCTGGAAGACGACAACGGCATGGGCGTGTTCGAATGCCACATCAACGCCCCCGGCATCCACGCCACCGCCCGTCTGAACGTGTTCCGCCCGCCTCAGCCTGCGCAATATCTTCATGAATCGAAGGAGTCCAGTCATGACTGAATCCGTACTGGTCACCGGTTCCAGCCGTGGCATCGGCCGCGCTATCGCCTTGCGGCTGGCCCAGGCCGGGCATGACATCGTGTTGCATTGCCGCAGCGGTCTCGCCGACGCGCAGGCGGTGAAGGCAGAAATCGAAGCCCTGGGCCGCCATGCCCGCGTGCTGCAATTCGACGTGTCCGACCGTGCCAGCTGCAAAGCCATTCTTGAGGCCGATGTGGAAACCCACGGCGCGTATTACGGGGTGGTACTGAATGCCGGGCTGACACGCGACGGTGCTTTTCCGGCCCTGAGCGAGGATGATTGGGATGTGGTGATGCGCACCAACCTCGACGGTTTCTACAACGTGCTGCACCCGGTGATGATGCCGATGATTCGTCGTCGCGCCGCTGGGCGGATCGTCTGCATCACGTCGGTGTCGGGGTTGATCGGCAACCGTGGCCAGGTCAATTACAGCGCCTCCAAGGCGGGCTTGATCGGTGCGGCGAAAGCCCTGGCGATCGAACTGGGCAAGCGCAAGATCACCGTCAACTGCGTCGCTCCCGGCCTGATCGATACGGCGATGCTCGATGAAAACGTGCCGGTGGAAGAACTGATGAAAATGATCCCCGCACAACGCATGGGCACCCCGGAAGAGGTGGCCGGTGCAGTGAATTTCCTGATGTCGGCGGAAGCGTCGTACATCACCCGGCAGGTTTTGGCCGTCAACGGAGGCCTGTGCTGATGAAGCGCGTCGTCGTCACCGGCATGGCCGGCATCACTTCTCTGGGCAGCGATTGGGAAACCATCGCCGGCAACTTCGCGGCCAACCGCAGCGGCATTCGCCGAATGGACGAGTGGGACCGGTTTACCGAACTCAACACCCGCCTGGCCGGGCCCATCGATGACTTCAAGGTGCCCAGCCACTGGACTCGCAAACAACTGCGCAGCATGGGCCGCGTTTCGCGCCTTGCCGTTGGAGCGTCAGAGCGAGCCCTCGCCGATGCCGGGTTGCTGGGCGATGAAT
Source organism: Pseudomonas sp. TNT3 (assembly GCF_010095445.2). Lineage (GTDB taxonomy): Bacteria > Pseudomonadota > Gammaproteobacteria > Pseudomonadales > Pseudomonadaceae > Aquipseudomonas. The sequence goes on along the minus strand of NZ_WFGV02000048.1, from coordinate 24,709 downwards.
CGATCAAGGATGGGCGCATGGGCGTCGCTTGCGGGTCTTCCACCGGCAGCACGGACGAGATCAAGGCCTTCGGCAACATGCTGCTCAACTCGGTCGCCGAGGGGCTCAACGCCAATTCCTACGTGCGCATGATGCCCCACACCACCGCCGCCAATATCAGCATCTTCTTCGGCCTCACCGGCCGGTTGATTCCGACGTCCAGCGCCTGCACCAGCGGCAGCCAGGGCATCGGTTACGCCTACGAATCGATCAAGTTCGGCCGCCTGCCGCTGATGCTCGCTGGCGGTGCCGAAGAACTGTGCCCCACCGAAGCCATGGTCTTCGATGCGCTCTACGCCACCAGCCTGAAAAATAACGCCCCGCAAACCACCCCGCGCCCTTATGACAAGGACCGCGACGGCCTGGTGATTGGTGAAGGTGGCGGCATGCTGGTGCTCGAAGAACTCGAACACGCCCTGGCTCGCGGTGCGCGCATTCATGCCGAACTCGTCGGCTTCGGCAGCAACGCCGACGGCCAGCACACCACCCGTCCGGAGCAAGTCACCATGCGCCGGGCCATGGAGCTGGCGCTGGAAGACGCAGGCTTGCAGCCGTCTGACATCGGCTACGTCAACGGTCACGGCACCGCGACCGAACAAGGCGACATTGCCGAAACCCTCGCGACCAGCGCGCTGTTTGGTGAACACATGCCGATCAGCTCGCAGAAAAGCTTCCTCGGCCACACCCTCGGCGCCTGCGGGGCGTTGGAGTCGTGGTTCAGCATCGAAATGATGAACAGCGATTTGTACGCACATACCTTCAACCTCGATGAAGTTGACCCGCATTGCGGCAAGCTGGAATACCTGCGGGGCGAGTTCCGGCAGATGAGTAATCAGTACGTGATGAACAACAATTTTGCGTTTGGCGGGGTGAATACGTCGCTGATTTTTCGGCGTTGGTCTTAATCTGCAAGTCCGCTCCCACATTGATGGTTTATTGATCGTTCCCACTCTCTGCGTGGGAATGCAGCCCGGGACGCTCAGCGTCCCATCCAGAGCCGAATGCGGAGCGTCCGTTGAGGCATTCCCACGCGGAGCGTGGAAACGATCAGTGGTGTAGCTGCTTACGGTGGATCAAGGTTATCCAGCACCCGATTCACCGCCAGCTCTCCCAGCATGATCGACTGCTGAATCCCCAGCAGAGTGTTGCACTGCGAGCCCTCCAGATACCGCACAAAGTCGCTGGCCATGACGTTCGCTGAGGCCAGGGATTCGCAGGCGTATTCCAGCAGGGTCTGGTTGTCGATATCAGGGGCGATGAGGAAGATGGAGCTCGGTTGGCGCGTGCGACCGGCCATGTGATCGGTGGCTTCGAGCGGCTTTTCAGAATTGGGGGTTTCGTGCGGCGACGTCGGATCGGTGTCCGGCGGATTCGGTGTGACCTTTAACATTTGCCAACTCCTTGAATGGAGCCGCAACTGCCTCGCGACTAAACGAATGGGTGGCGGCTGTGCGCAGGTTAGTCGACCGGGGAGTTAGCAATACCGGCGCGCCCGAAAGCGCCCTGCGCACAACCACCATTAAGTACAGGGATGAGGGATACCTGACTGAATAGAACGCTGTGCACCTACTAACAACCCCGGGCGACTAAACCCGATCACTGGGAATCAGTGACCGAACCAAGTTATCGACCGCCCCCAAGGCGCACAAGCCGGCGGATTCTGGATTAGTTGTAGGCAATGCCGCAAGGCGCTGTGGCCTGCTCAAGGCAATATGGAAATGTCCTACACCCTTCAGCGAATCGTCCGATTTGGCGTAGGTGAACGCACCGTTTCTGGTGGGCTGGCGGACGCTTTCGCGGGCAAGCCCGCTCCCACAAATTTTTGCAGTGTGGCGACCATCGCGTTCACACCGCTTGACCTGTGAGAGCGGTCTTGCCCGCGATTGACTGCGCAGCAGTTGCTTATGCGACACCAGAAACGACAAAGGGCGCCTTTCGGCGCCCCTTCACAAACAGGTTGGCTTGTCATCGCTCTGTACCTGTCTGGCTCTGCGATGACTGGTTACCCAGGATCCTCAGAGTCTCACAAGCCCCTTTCGGGAACTCCGGTAATATTGCTTGAAACTGAACCAGGGACAACAGCTGGCAGTTGGCCCGTATGCCACACCTCATGACATCACAAGCCAAGCGCGCTGCGAACTGCGGCTTTGATTGCGTGAAACTCATCTGCTTCAAGTTGTGAAATTAAATAAACGCGCTTCCCTTGGCGATCCCGGCTTTTGATCCGGTCAAGTCTCGACAAGCTGACGGTTGCAACCATATCGCACTTTGCCCAGCAAACTGCATTGGCACCCTGGAGATGGCTTTGCAGTTCCAAATGGTGTTCCAGCAGACGATCCGGCGCAGTGGTGCTTAAAGGGACAACCGTTACCAACAAGCTGTACGTCCTGTGTTTGCGTATAACGACAACAGGCCTGACTTTAATCATTTCGGGGACTTCAAAACCTCTGAAATCGCAAATCAGCACACTACCTTCCTTAGGTTGATACAGAAGTGGCATCCGTGGCACTCATCAAAAGAAATCGATAATGCGCAAGGAACAGACAAATCTCTAAGGTCGATCCGTAACTTCAAATGTACGGGGTGCGGTGCTTTGATTTTCCCCTTCAACCTTCCTCGTCAACAACTCCACAAACGCCCGCGCCATCGGCGATTTCTGATCCTTGCGTTGCACCAGCCAAACCGCCGACACCGCTGCCGGATCAAGCAAAGGTCGGTACACGACCCCATCAATGCGCATCCGCTGATAAGACGCCGGCAGCACCGACACGCCCAACCCCGCCGCCACCAATCCAATGATAGTCATCGCCTCGCCGGCTTCCTGGGCGAAGTGCGGGCTGAAGCCGGAGTCTCGCGCCAGGCTCAGCAGTTGCGCGTACAGCCCGCTGCCGTAGCTGCGTGGGAAAAAGACGAACGGTTCGAGAGCCAGGGCTGACAGAAACAGGCCGCCCTCGCTGCCATTCACCAGCGGATGCTTGGAGCTGAGCACCGCCACCAGCGGCTCACGCATCAGCTCCACCACGCTCAGAGAATCCGGCAGCCCCAGCGGTCGCATGATCCCGACTTCGATCGACTCATCCACCAGCGCCTCAGCCACTTGGGTACTGCTCATTTCCCGCAGGTTCAAATGCACCGCCGGAAAACGCTGGCGGAACGAAAAAATCGCTTGGGGAATGGTCGAGTTGAAGGGCGCCGACGAGGTGAATCCAATCTTCATTTCGCCCAGCTCACCGAGTTGCGCCCGGCGTGCGACGTCCGCAGCCTTGTCGACCTGCGCCAGCGCCAGTCGCGCCTCTTCCAGAAACAGTCGGCCGGCTTCGCTCAGCTCGACCCGACGATTGGTACGCTCGAACAAGCGCGCCCCGACTTCCTGTTCCAGTGCCTGAATCTGCTGGCTCAGCGGTGGCTGCGAGATGCCCAGCACCTGTGCGGCGCGGCCAAAGTGCAGTTCTTCAGCGACGGCGATGAAGTAGCGCAGGTGGCGTAATTCCATGAAAACTCCATTAGGTCGTAAAACCTCTCAAACAGGTCGAACAATATATTGGATTGAATCATTAGGCAGCTATATGCTTTTTTCATTGCCTGACCGGCTGCCTGCTACCGAGGTCCGAAGTGAAAACTGTTGTCGCTCCACTCGCCCATGAAGTTCCACCCGCCGCGCTGGACGATGTCGTCGCCGAGATGAAGGAGATCTACATCGAAAAAGGCACGCCGATGTTCATGCGCACGGTGCTGGCGCTGTTCTGCGGCGGCTTCGCGACCTTCGCCCTGCTGTACTGCGTGCAACCGATGATGCCGCTGTTGTCCCACGAATACGCCATCAATGCAGCGCAGAGCAGCCTGATCCTCTCGGTTGCCACCGGCATGCTCGCCATCGGCCTGCTGATCACCGGCCCGATCTCCGACCGAGTGGGGCGTAAACCGGTGATGGTTGCTGCGTTGTTCGCTGCAGCGTTGTGCACCATCGCCAGTTCGATGATGCCGAGCTGGCACGGCGTGTTGCTGATGCGAGCGCTGATCGGCCTGTCATTGAGCGGTCTGGCGGCGGTCGCCATGACGTACCTGAGCGAGGAGATCCACCCACAACACATCGGCCTGGCGATGGGCCTGTACATCGGCGGCAACGCCATCGGCGGGATGAGCGGGCGTTTGATCACCGGCGTGTTGATCGACTTCGTCAGCTGGCACACGGCGATGCTGGTCATCGGAGGCCTGGCGCTGATTGCAGCGGCGGTGTTCTGGAAAATCCTCCCGGAATCGCGCAACTTCCGCCCACGCTCGCTGCACCCGCGCAGCCTGCTCGACGGTTTCACCATGCACTTTCGCGATGCCGGCCTGCCGCTGCTGTTCCTTGAAGCCTTTGTGTTGATGGGCGCGTTCGTCACCCTGTTCAACTACATCGGCTATCGCCTGCTGGCCGAGCCTTACCACATGGAACAAGCCTTCGTCGGACTGCTGTCGGTGGTGTACCTGTCGGGGATCTACAGTTCAGCAAAAATCGGTTCGTTGGCCGACAGACTGGGCCGCCGCAAAGTGCTCTGGTCGACCATCGTATTGATGATCGCCGGTCTTGCCCTGACCCTGTTCACGCCACTGCCCCTGGTGATCATCGGCATGCTGATTTTCACCTTCGGCTTCTTCGGCGCGCATTCGGTTGCGAGTAGCTGGATCGGCCGCCGCGCCACCAAGGCCAAGGGGCAGGCATCGTCGCTGTACCTGTTCAGCTATTACGCCGGGTCGAGCATTGCCGGGACGGCGGGCGGCGTGTTCTGGCACCTGGGTGGGTGGAACGGGATCGGGCTGTTCGTTGGCACCTTGCTGGTGATTGCGCTGCTCGTGGCGTTGAAGTTGGCGAAGCTGCCGCTATTGCCCGGCAACGGCACCCCTATCTGAACACCACCCGCGCCTCCAGCAGCGCGTCCCGTTTTTCCAGCGTCAACGATTGCAGCGCAACCCCCTCACGCTCGACGCCGTCGAGCCATTGCATCACGGCGTTCGCGTTGCCGCTGAGGGTCAGGCGCACTGTATCGACGTCTGTTTCCATCTGGTGGATATCGAGCCCCGCCGCCGTGGCGTTGTCGCTGATGCGCAGCGACAGGGGCTGACCGGAATCAGCTGGAGCATTGCTGCGCGGTTGCGCGTGTTGCAGCTGCGCAACCAGTGCCAACTGATGCCGATGTTGACGCTCGACGGTTTCCAGGCGCTGACGAGTCGGCTGCCAGATCAGACTGAATCCCACAACGATCAGCAAGAAAGCACCCAGGGCTTGCAGCAACCGTTGTTCACGCACAGAAATGCGCTGCCATACCTGCTTCATGCGTTGTCTTCCACGGTGAGGGTCGCGTGCACGTTGTCGCGCTCTTTGGTGGCGCTATCGAGCCTGACGGACATGCCTTGCTGCCGCCCCCGTTCACGCAACTGTTCAAGCTCGGCAAAGCTGTTGGCGGTCAGCTGGATTTTCCATCCGTCCCCCACCCGAAACTCGATACGACGCACCTCGACAGCGCTGGCACCGATGACTTGATCGATCAGTTTCACCAGGCCCGCAATGCGCGTGTTCTGCGACTCCACCGGTCGACTTTGAAGTGCCTTGAGTTGCGCGGCCAGATCCACGATGCGGCTTTGATCAGGGTAGATCGCCTTGAACCGCTGCTCGTTTTGCGTGACAAGACGACGGGTTTCACTGTCCAGAAAACGAATGCGCATTTCACTGGCGCCCCAGGTCATCAACAACAGCATCGCCATCGCAAACCCGCCGAGGCGCCAAGGCAAAGACCTGCGACGCGGGGCGAAAGCACCTTGCAGCAGATTGATTGCATGCGCTGGGCGCGTCTTCAGCCATTGATCAAGGGGTGGGCCATCCTGACGCTCGTCGCACCACTGAATGTCCGCGGGCAACATGGGCCGCAGTTGCGTCAGCCCGTCTTCCGACAACGCCATCCGCGCCGGCAACCCCCCACCCAGAATCCATCGACCCCACCACCAGACGCCTAGCGCGTGATCGTCGGGCAAGACGTCGGCATCAACGAAGATCGAACGAACCTCAATGCCCGACGCCGCCAACAACGTCAGGATGGCGGTCAATCGTTGTCGGGCAATGACCATCACCGGGTAACGTCCTTCATGGTCACGCAAACCTATGCAGAGGTGCAGCGCCTCGAGCGCCTCGCTGAGTTGATCTTCCACCGCAAACGCGATGACTCGTTTGTCGGGAGCACGTCGCGAAGGCCAGGGATCGCTACGCACCCAGCTGCATAACTCGATTGGCAACAGCAGGTCGACGGCCTGCCCGTTCAACGCCTGCGCTGCTTGATCTATGGACAGGGTTTGACGTTGGCCGGTCGGTGACCAGACGCAGCAGGGCCAGTCAGTCGACCCTGCATCGAGGCCTTCGGCGGTCAGGTAAAGCCAGGTGTTCATCGCAAAGTCTCGTTGGCCATCGAAGGGAGAAAACGTTTTTGCAGGACAGTCAGTTGGCGCGTTTTAAGGTCACGTTCGACGTCGGTCACCAAGCGCAACCTGCGCTCTCCAGACGTTGCTTGCACCGTGATCCGAAACCAGCGACTGGCGATCCCCAGGCCATGGCTGCTCAGGCCCAAACCGGAAATCATCGGGTCCTGGGTGAACGCCTGAACACTGCCCCAAGCAGAGGTCGACGCCTGCCGAACCAATGCATCGCCAAGTGCGGCGTCGACTTCACCGAGGGTCCTCAAGATCAGCGCGGGTGCTGTGTTGATGTTCAGAGCCGCATCGGGAGGTAGAAGCGCCACCCAGGGTTCAAGTTGTCGCAACACCTGACCGTCAAAGCCCGGCAGTAATCGGAGCTGGCTCAGCTCCCGCAATTCCCCCACCTGGCCGAGCTGCAGCGGTGCAAGATCGAGCGATGCCTGCAAGCGCGCCCAACGGTTGAGCGTGACCTGATCAATCTGTCCCGGCTTCAGTAACGCGTTGAGGTTGAAGCGTCCTGCGAGATCCTCGATGTCGACACTGATTTGCGCCTCTTCAATGTCGAATGCAGGCGTCAGGCGAGCCCAGTCCTGAGTCAGATCAACGGTTTTAGGTGTGCCTTGTTCCGCGTCCTGTAACTGCAGCCGTGCCCAGGCTTCGGCGCCTACGACCAACTGACGCAGGTGTAACTGCTGCAGCTGTTGAGCGCTGCTTTGCAGCATCAGGCGATGACTGCGCAGCAAGGCGCTGGTGATCAACAGCACCAGGCTCATGACCAGCAATACGCTGATCAATGCGATGCCTTTTTGGCGCCCGTTCATGGCCGCGAGCCTGGCATCAGCAGCACCCGACGGATCGCGTCGAAACGTCCGACCGAGACCTGAACTTCCAGCGCCATTGGCGCGTTCTTGTGTTGTCCGGCCGGCCAATCGCTCAGCCAGCCGGCCTCGTCATCGAACAGTCTCCAGCTCAAATCACGGACCTCGTCGAGCAGCTTCTGGCGTTGCACGATCGCCGTGCCGTCCCCGCGACTCTCGCGCCACAGCGCGCCGTTCTCCAGCTGATAGCTCAGCGTTTGGCGTTCACTGCGGGGCTGGTCCAGGGGATTACGCCAGTGGCTGCGCTGTAATTGCAGGCCTGCCTGCGTCAGCACGACAGGCTGCCCGGTCACGTGCATCAGGTCGCGTTCGATCACGGCCACGGCGCGTTGCAGGCTTCTGAATTCACGTTCATGAGCCGTCGTACCTTGCTGCACGCGCACCACACCATCGAACAACCTCCAACTGGCCAACCCCAGCAGCGCGAATATCGCCAACGCGATAACCAGCTCCAGCAACGTGAACCCTTGCTGGTTATTCATGGCGATTGGGTGCCCAGCCGTTGGCGCGATACAAGGTCTGCTCGCGACCCGCCAGCGTGACCTGGATGTCGATGTTGAGCAGGTCCGGATCGCTCGCCGCACTGATGGTCTGGCGCAGCATCCAGTCGCGACGATCCATGTGCACGATCAGGTGTTGTTGACCGATGGCCAAGTGCGGTTGCAGACGCAGTTCGTTGAGCCGGTTATCCGCCAACCACGCCGCGAAGACGCGCGCTTCGATACCGGCGGTCTGCTTCACCACGTATTGACTCGCGGACAGTACAGCGGCCGCCAGCGTTGCAAAAATCGCCAGGGCCACCATGATTTCCAACAGCGTGAAGCCGCGCATGTGCGTGATGGAATGACGGCTACCCATCGATCACGACCTCACCTATGCCGTCCCCGGAAAGGCTCAGCCAGGTCCTGTCGGCGGACATGAACGTCAGCGTGAACGCGCTGGTTTCATCGCTGCTGAGCAACAGCAATTGAGGCGGTCCCGCGTCAGCGCCGAGGATCAGCGAATACCCGTCTTGCTTGAGCCGCACCCGAACGTTATCGGGCCACCGATAAAAGCTGCCCGCCGATTCCCAGCCGCGAATGTCATACCGCATCACGCGATAGCCCTCGATGCTCAGTCGCAGGCCATATTCGCGCCCCTCGATCACGGCGCGCTCTCGCAACTGTTGCATGACCTGCACAAGCGCGTGCGCCTCCTGCCTCGCCTGGCGCGCTGGATTCAGACCAGTGGCAAAACTCGCCATGCCCAGCAACACACCGATCAAGACGATGACGATCATCAGCTCCAGCAACGTGAAGCCTGTACACCGCTTGCGCATTGGTCAGCGACTCCAGTTGCCGATATCGCTCGCCTGCCCTTCACCCCCGATCACGCCGTCGGAACCCAGCGACACAATGTCGTAGTCCCCGTCGATCGATCGCACCCCGGGATTGAGGTACTGATACGGCGTGCCCCACGGATCGACGGGCAGGCTTTTCAGGTAACCCTGAGGGTTCCAGTTGCGTGCGGCCGGGAGCCCGGAAGGGCGCTTGGTCAAGGCTTCCAGACCTTGTTGCGTCGAGGGGTAGGCAAAGTTGTCCAGGCGATACATTTCCAGCGCGGTGGCGATGGCCTGGATGTCGATTTTGGCGGCGGTGACTTTGGCCTGATCGGGTCGGCTCATGAACTGCGGCACCACGATCGCCCCCAGTACACCGATGATGACGACCACCACCATGATTTCAATCAGGGTGAAACCGCGCTGGGCGGAGGAGGAGTTTTTGCGTAAGGGTTGCATGGTTCAATTCACCAATTGGTTGAGGCTGAGAATCGGTAGCAGGATGGCCATGACGATCAGCAGCACGACGCCGCCCATCACCACCAGCATGGCGGGCTCAAAGAGGCTGACGACCAGTGCGATACGCGCCGCCAGGCTGCTTTCCTGTTGATCCGCGGCACGGGCGAGCATGCGATCGAGTTCGCCGGCGCGTTCACCGCTGGCAATCATGTGCAGCATCATCGGCGGGATATCGCCGCTCAATTCGAGGCCGCGAGTCAGGGTTCCGCCTTCACGGACCGAGCGGGCGACATCGACCATGCGGGCGCGAATGGTCAGGTTGCCGATGACCGCAGCGGCGATTTCCAACGCGTCCACCAAGGGCACCGCGCTCTTGCCGAGGATCGCTAACGTGCTGGCAAACCTCGCGGCTTCCATCGCACGCCATACTTCGCCCATGACCGGCAGGTGCAAGGCCAGCCGATGCCAGCGCAGGCGCCATGAGTGCTGACGCAGGCTCCAGCGCCACAGGCTGATGAGTGTTGCCAGCAGCGCCAGCAGCAGCAGAAAGTGGTTGCGCAGCCCGTTGCTCACGCCGATCAATGCTTGGGTCAGCCAGGGCAATGGCTGTCCACAGTCGACGAAAATCTTCACGACGTCGGGCACGACAAAACCGAGCAGAAAGCCGACGATCGCCACACTGGCCAGCATCAAAATGAGCGGGTAGACCAGGGCCATCTGAATTTTTTGGCGCGAGGCCTGACGGGTCTGGGTGTAAGCCGCCAGTTGCTCCAGCACGTGGCCGAGGTGCCCGGAACGTTCACCGGCTGCCACGGTGGCCCGGAACAATTCGGGAAACGCCCGGGGAAACATCCCCAACGCTGCCGCCAAGGCATGCCCTTCCATCACCCGGCTTCTGACGGCGGACAGCAGACCGGCCACCTTGCGCTTGGCGCTCTGCTTCGCCACCGCCTCGAGCGCTTCCTCCAGGGGCAAGCCGGCCTGGACCAGCGTCGACAACTGCAAGGTCAGCAGCGCCAGTTCAGCCGCACTCAAACGCCCCCCGCGCGGCTTTACACCTCCGTCGCTGCCGGCACGGGTCTCGGTCAACTCAAGTGGCCACAACCCACGCTCACGCAACAATTGTCGGGCATGACGCGCGCCATCGGCTTCCAGTCGACCTTTACAACTGCGGCCATGGGCATCGTGGGCGCGGTAATCGAACGTCGGCATGTGCTAATCCTCCTGCGTCACACGCAACAACTCATCGAGACTGGTCAAACCGTCCAGTACCCGCTGGCGACCGTCCTGAAACAGGCTGCGCGAGTGCTTGCGGGTTGCCTCGGTCAAGGCCTGTTCACTGCTGCCTTGATGGATCAGTGCGGACACTTCGGGTGTGATGCTGATCAGTTCGTAAATGCCGACCCGACCGCGATACCCGCGCTGGCACTGTTCACAGCCTTCGGCCCTGAAGAGTTGCTGCGAGGTTTCGGGGTCGATCCCCAAACGCACACAGGTCGCCGCATCAGCGAGGTACGGCACCTTGCAATGGGAACACAACGTACGCACCAGGCGCTGGGCCAAAACCCCCACCAGCGATGACGCCAGCAGGTAAGTGTCGACGCCCATGTCCACCAGCCGGGTGACCGCGCCAACCGCGCTGTTGGTGTGCAATGTCGAGAGCACCAGGTGACCGGTCAGTGAGGCCTGAACGGCAATCTCCGCCGTCTCGCGGTCGCGAATTTCGCCGACCATCACCACGTCCGGGTCTTGACGCAGGATCGCCCTCAAGCCTCGGGCGAAGGTCATGTCCACCTTCGGGTTGACCGGCATCTGCCCTACCCCCGGGAGGTGATACTCGATGGGGTCTTCGACCGTGAGAATGTTGCGGGTCTGGTCATTCAGACTGCTGAGCGCGGCATACAAACTAGTGGTCTTGCCCGAGCCGGTGGGGCCGGTCACCAGCAGGATGCCGTGGGGCCTGGCCAACAATTGGCGCAGGGTCGCGAGGGTATCGTCCGGCATTCCCAGGCGTTGCAACTGCAGGCGTCCTGCCTGTTTGTCGAGCAGGCGCAATACCACTCTTTCGCCGTGGGCCGAGGGCAATGTCGAGACCCGCACATCGACTTCATGCCCCGCCAGGCGCAATGCGATACGGCCATCTTGAGGGACGCGTTTTTCGGCGATGTCCAGGCGCGCCATGACCTTGATTCGCGACACCAACAGGGTCGCCAGCTCACGCCGGGGACGAAGCATTTCACGCAGTTGCCCATCAACACGCATGCGCACCGACAGGTACTGCTCGAAGGTTTCCAGGTGCACATCAGATGCCTGCTCGCGCACCGCTTCGCTGAGCAGTGCATTGATCAGCCGGATGATCGGCGCATCACCTTGCTGCTCCAGCAGGTCGGCGGTTTGCGGGACTTGATCGACCAGGCTGAGCAGGTCCAGTTCGTCGTCCAGCCCTTGGGCGACCTGCTCCGCAGCGCTCTGACCTTCGCGGTAGGCCGATGCCAGGCGCAAGGCGAAAACATCCGCATCGAGAATTCGAAACGACAGGTCCTGACCGCACATCCTGCGAGCTTCTGCCAGCGCCGTCAGCGGCGTGTCGGCCCGCAGTGCCAGGCTCGGCTTCGGACCTTCACGCTCCAGTAGCACACCAAAACGCCGCGCGAAGCCGAAGGGCAATTGCTCGTAACCTTCTTTTACGGGCTTATCGCTCAAGGACGCACCGGCGTTTGCTTGCGCAAATCAATCACCGGCGTATCGCTCACCGGCTCGAACAACTGACGCGAATCCGCCGGCAGCAGCAATGAGTTATTGCCCTGCGCGCCAGACTTGCTCAGGTCGTGCAGCGCGTTGTAACGCTGCTGGCTGACCTCGGACAGATCCTCCTTGCTGCGCACAATGGTCGGGCGCAAAAAGACCATCAGATTGCTTTTGCTCTGAGTGTCTTTTTTCCAGCGAAACAGCGCGCCGAGGTAAGGGATATCACGCAGCAATGGCACGCCGCTCTGCTGAGTGCGGACGCTGTCCCTGATCAGGCCACCGATGACGATGATCTCGCCATCGTCGGCCAGGATGGTGCTCTTGAGCGCGCGTTTGTTGGTTATCAGATCAGAGGAATCGACGCCCGATACTGAGGGCGCGATGTCGGACACTTCCTGCTCGACCTCAAGACGCAACGTCGAGCCTTCGTTGATGTAGGGCTTGATCTTCAGGCTGATGCCCACGTCCTTGCGCTCCACCGTGGTGAACGGATTATCCGCACCGCTGCTGTTGGTGGCATAGGAACCGGTTTTGAACGGCACGTTCTGGCCGACGATGATTTCTGCCTGCTGATTGTCCAGCGTCAGCAGACTCGGCGTGGACAGCAAGTTGCTGCGGGTATTGCTTGCCAGCGCTGAAATCAACGCACCGAAGCGGTCGCTGCCCAACTGCAGAATGGCGCCTTCCGGTGCGCTCTTTATCTCGTCGAATCTCAGTCCACCGACGATCGGGATGTCGGTACCGGGGAAGTTCAGGAAACCCTTCGCGTCACCGGTGTTGATGCCCCACTGGACACCCACGGCCTCGGCCATGTCGCCAGAAATTTCCACAATCGCAGCATGAATCAGCACCTGGGCCCTGGGCTGATCCAACTGACGCACAATGTTTTCGATGGTGCGGATCTGCGCCGGCTCGGCAATCAGCACCAATGCATTCTGGCTTTCATCTGCCTTGATGATGAACCCGGCGCCAGAGGCCAGTTCCTTCGCCCCTCCCATTGTCTGGGTCGGCTTTCTGCCCTGGCCCATCGTCTCAAGGACTTCGGCCAGTTGTTTGGCATCGCTGTAGCGCAGGCGAATGACTCGGGCATTGTCGAGGTTCGCGGTAGCCGGCGTATCCAGGCTGCGCGCCAGGTCGACCAGACGCTGGCGGACCGTCGGCGGACCGACGAGGATCAAACGGTTGGTCCGCGTGTCGGCAATGACCTGAATGGCGGTATCGGCATTGCGTTTACCCAGCGTCGCTTCCATCACCGGCGCCACGTCAGCCGCTTGGGCGTGACGTAACTGCACGACGGCATGCTGGGTGTTCTGGCCAGCGTCCAACTGCCGGATGAGCTGGACGACACGCTGCACGTTGGCAGCCGCGTCGGTGACCACCAGTGCATTCGCCGACACCGACGGGCCGACATACCCATTGGCCGAAATCAACGGCCGCACCAGCCCGGCAATATCGGCGGCGTTGCTGGTGTTCAGTTCGATGACCTGGGTGACAAATTGCGAGGCTGTAGCGTTCTTCGCCACGCCTTGGCCGGCACGGGTTTTGGCTTCGGTCACCGGCGTGATCAGTATCCGGTCGCCCTCGTCGATCACCGTGAAGTTATGCGCATCCAGCACCGAGTAAAACAAGCGACGGACACCCTCGCGATCAAGGGCCTGACGGGACATGACGGTAATGCGTCCAGTGACTCTGGGATCAAGCACGACGGTGGTTCCGAGAATGGTGGAAATCTCCTCGACGATGTCCCGCAACTCGGCATTGTTCATTGCCAGCTGCCATTTTTCGTCTTCGGCTTGAAGCGCGCCGGGCTCGTTCGCCGACACTAAAAGGACGAGAAGAAGCAGGACGCGAAACGCCCGCGCACGGAAGAAGCTGTTCATGAAATGATCACTCTGACGGCCCGAGAAACGGACGTAGAAAACGCGAAGAAGCGGCTGCTGCATTTGGGGCGGCGGGCGATTCAAGCCTGCGCAGAAAACGTTCGGCAGATGGCTGCAAGGTCAGCAGTTCTTCGCGCCCCTTGTTCCACAACACGACCTGGTTGGGTTCGACACGGCGCAGCACGCTGCCACCCGGTAATTGTTCTCCCACCTGGTACATGCGCGAGCCTTGAGCGTCGGCGAGCAGCGCCCTCGACACACCCGACGCGACGACAAAACTGGCCTGCAAGCTCAAGGATTCAGCACTTGGCAACCGCGTCGCTTCATCCACCAGGCCAAACACCGTAGCAACTGCCGTCGTATCAAGATTCTCACGGGAAGGCGCGGCGATTGGCGCGACCACGGAATGCGCCACAGAAGCGAGGTTTTCGCGCCAGAGCCACTCTTGCCAAGCGAGAAATGTCCCGTAGCTGACGGGTATCAGCAACAACAGCCCCTTGGTCAAGGCGCTCCCGGTGAGCTGTTTCAGGAAACGCTTCATGGCAACTTCACTCGAGGTGCTCATTTCGGCGCTTGCTGCAAAAAGACATCCGTCTGAGTACGCGGTGGTTGCATACCTCATGGACGATCACTGCACCGACATGCAGTGCGACAAGCAAAGACAGCAGGACACATGCCCAAATATGGATCGTGAAGTACAACTGGATAAATGCTGGTTGGGTCAGTGGCTGAGCAATCTCGACGACCCCAAATACATCGATCGGGCGATCCATCATCAAAACGCCGGTGACCAACACAACGCTCACGGTGATGTAGATCGAGAGGTGGGCAAGCAGCACACGTCCTTCGACCCTCGATAGATGGATGACACCCCTAAGTTTGGTGTGAGAGATAAAAGCGAAGAGACGCCAAATGAAAAAAGGAATGAATACCGTGGTCAGAGAAACGTTGAACAACGCAACCGTCTGTTTGAGCTGCGCGGGCACTTGAACGCTGGCCACGTAAAACCCCGAGGCCAGGGTCCAGATAATGACAACCGCCGACAACCAATGCAGCCATACTCGTTGCCTGGAGTAACCCGAAACCGTCATCTTCAAACTCGATTCAATAGAGGAACAAGTCTTCAGGCGATCGGACAACGATCGCCTGAAGCGTCACCTGAGGGGCTTAGAGTTTGTCCCACGCCATGTGCCAGTGAGCACCGACACCCGGCTCGAAGCCGTTAGCGGTCGGGCTGTACTGCTTGCAGTAACCGGACTCCGGGAACGGCTTGCACTCGAAGACTTCATCGGTTTTGGGCTGCAGTACCTTGGTGCCGGCGGTGTAGTCGCTTACGCCTTCAGGGAACACGAAGTCATATTCGACGCCTGCGCCTTCACCCGTCATGTTGGTTGGCTGCGTATCCTGGCGAGTCGTGCGGCCATCCAGTGTGGTGCCGACGAGCGTCAACGTGTGCGCGCCCGGGTTGCTGCGAACATCCATGGAGAGCGACGCAAGTCCGCTATCCACTTGGCCCGAGGTAGTGCCGACCGGCTTGTTGTTCTGATCGAACAGGGTCGCTTCGACGTTCATTTTGCGATTGGAAATGATGCTGAAGTCGACCTTGGCACGACCTTTATCCAGTACGTACTCCGCTTGCTGCGAAGCCACCGACAGGCGAGCCGCAGCGTCTTCTTTCATGTCCAGCTGCACTTCGTAACGGGTGATTCCGCTTTCCTTTTGCGCGTACAGGCGGTTGTTACCCTTCACCGGTTCGACGTTGCCGTTCTCATCACGAACGCCAGCACGGACAAGGGTGTGGGTCGCATTGATTTTTTCGGCCAGCTTGAAGGCCCAGTTGTTCGGCGAACCTTCCTCGACGTTGTCGATGGATATTTCGACGCTGTATTGCGGGCTTTCACCATTGGCCGAGAACGCGCGAGCTTTGACCTTGTCACCGACCAGCAATGCGGTCGACGGCGCGATGCCACCCACGGCGGACCAGCCACCGGGCAGCGATGCCTCGGCCAGAATGTTCACATCGGCCACGTTGTAGAAGGCCGCATCGGTATCGCCGACTGTCCAGATCGCCAGGATGACATGCTGACCGGACTTGTCTTCAGGAAGGGTGCAGCTGTGCTTGGCACCGGAAACGGGTTTCTGGTTGCCGCCATCGATAGTGCAGAACGGCGTGCTTTCGAAGGTGGCGCGTTTGAGCGACTCATTCGGGTTCCAGCCGTTGCGGGTGATGAAATATTCGTGCTTGGTCGCAGGGTGAACGGCGGTGTATTGCCATTCGAAATTGATGTTGCGGTCTTTGATTTCGGTCAGCTGCCAGCGGGTCGCGGACTGAGCGTCCAGAGCGGAGAATGACGAGTGGCCGCCACTGGCGATCTTGCCATCGACCGGTCCTTGCAATGGAGCACCGCCGACGCCAGCCGGGAAGCCCTTGAAGGTTTCACCCACGCTTTGCGGTTCGTATTGCGCGTTCCCGCAGTGGGTGTTCACGCCTTTTTGGCACAGCAGTGCCCGCGAAGGCGGCACGTCCAGGTAGCCGTGGGCAGAAACGGTTTGCGAAGCGAACATTGCCGATAACAGGATCATTGAAGAAGTGCAGGCGGCTAACGCACTTCTCTTTTCGAAGTTGTTTTTCATCATGGATTCCAGACTGCTTATCGAAATACAGACGCTCGGAAAAGCGCCAATGGGTGCGATATCACCGGGTGCATAACGCACCCGACGAGGGGCTGGAACCTTACGGGGATAGCGGCAATTTCTATGTAGGAGTAATCGCTTTCAAAAGCAGGAATGGTCTCTGTAATGATCTCTCTGTCAGCCGATAAAAATGTTCCTACGGACAAGCACGCGCCTTACGACAGTCATTTCAACAGGCATAAAAAAAGCCTGCCGGGAACGCGTCCCGGCAGGCTTCAAATACTTCAGTAGCCGTTACTCGTGATACTGCGCCGACAACTCATGCACTGCGCGCAGGAACGCGCCGGCGTGCTCTGGATTGACTTCCGGTGTGATGCCATGGCCGAGGTTGAATACATGACCGCTGCCCTTGCCGTAGCTGGCGAGGATGCGCCCGACTTCGGTACGAATGACTTCCGGTTTGGCGTAGAGCACGGTTGGGTCCATGTTGCCTTGCAGGGCGACTTTGCTGCCGACGCGATCACGGGCGCTGCCGATGTCGCAGGTCCAATCCAGCCCCAGCGCATCCGCACCAGCGTCGGCGATACTTTCCAGCCACAAACCGCCGCCCTTGGTGAACAGGATCACCGGAACCTTGCGGCCTTCGTGTTCGCGGATCAGGCCGCTGACGATCTTTTTCATGTAGGCCAGGGAGAATTCCTGGTACGCCGCCGCCGAGAGGCTGCCGCCCCAGCTATCGAAAATCTGCACGGCTTGCGCACCGGCCATGATCTGGCCGTTGAGGTAGCTGGTGACCGTCTGCGCGAGTTTGTCCAGCAACAGGTGCAAGGCTTGCGGGTTGTCGTAGAGCATGGTTTTGGTCTTGCGGTAGTCTTTCGACGAGCCGCCTTCAACCATGTAGGTCGCTAGGGTCCATGGGCTGCCGGAGAAGCCGATCAACGGCACACGACCGTTCAGTTCACGGCGGATGGTGCTGACAGCATCCATGACGTAGCCGAGGTCTTTGTGCGGATCAGGAATCGGCAAGGCTTCGATGTCGGCCAAGGTACTGACCACTTTCTTGAAGCGCGGACCTTCACCGGTCTCGAAGTACAGGCCTTGGCCCATCGCGTCGGGAATGGTCAGGATGTCGGAGAAGAGAATCGCCGCGTCCAGTTGCGGATAGCGGTCGAGCGGTTGCAGGGTGACTTCGCAAGCGAACTCCGGGTTCATGCACAGGCTCATGAAGTCGCCGGCCTTGGCACGGCTGGCGCGGTATTCCGGCAGGTAGCGACCGGCCTGACGCATCATCCACACGGGCGTGACGTCTACGGGTTGCTTGAGCAGGGCACGAAGGAAACGGTCGTTCTTCAGGGCAGTCATGTCGGCATCCGGAAAAAAAGTGCGGGCATTTTCTCAGAGCGCGACGCAAAAGGCACGGTTGCAGGTCAGCCTTTTGTCTATCGGGTCAATTTGTCGCGGGGGAATGCAGTGATTGCAGCACCACAAAACACTGTGGGAGCTGGCTTGCCAGCGATGCAGACACCTCGGTGGTCAGATTGACCGAGGTGATGCTATCGCTGGCAAGCCAGCTCCCACAGGTATTGCATTGCAGTCAGCCGGACGGATTTAAACGCCCAGGTAATCCAGGATCCCTTCAGCGGCATTGCGGCCTTCGAAGATCGCCGTTACCACCAGGTCAGACCCGCGAACCATATCGCCACCGGCGAAGATTTTCGGGTTGCTGGTCTGGTGCTTGTACTGACCTTGTTCCGGCGCCACAACGCGGCCCTGGCTGTCGGTCTGGATGCTGTGCTGTTCGAACCACGACGCCGGGCTTGGGCGGAAACCGAAAGCGATGACCACGGCGTCGGCCGGGATGATCTCTTCGGAACCCGGGATCGGCTCGGGGCTGCGACGGCCACGGGCATCCGGTTCGCCGAGACGGGTCTCGACCACTTTCACGCCTTCGACGCGGTCTTCGCCGACGATCGCGATTGGCTGGCGGTTGTAGAGGAATTTCACGCCTTCTTCCTTGGCGTTCTTCACCTCTTTGCGCGAGCCCGGCATGTTGGCTTCATCGCGACGATAGGCGCAGGTCACCGATTTGGCGCCCTGACGAATCGACGTACGGTTGCAGTCCATCGCCGTGTCACCACCGCCCAGCACCACCACCTTCTTGCCTTTCATGTCGACGAAATCTTCCGGCGACTTTTCAAAGCCCAGGTTTCGATTGACGTTGGCGATCAGGAAATCGAGCGCGTCATGCACACCCGGAAGGTCCTCACCGGCAAAACCGCCCTTCATGTAGGTGTAGGTGCCCATGCCCATGAACACGGCATCGTACTCTTCGAGCAGTTGCTCGACGGTCACATCCTTGCCCACTTCGGTGTTCAGGCGAAACTCGATGCCCATGCCGGTGAAGACTTCGCGACGATTGCTCAGCACAGTCTTTTCCAGCTTGAACTCGGGAATGCCGAAGGTCAGCAGACCGCCGATTTCCGGGTTCTTGTCGAACACCACCGGGGTCACTCCGCCGCGCACCAGCACGTCGGCACAGCCCAGACCAGCCGGGCCCGCGCCGATGATGGCAACGCGCTTGCCGGTCGGTTTGACCTTGGACATGTCCGGGCGCCAGCCCATGGCGAACGCGGTGTCGGTGATGTACTTCTCGACCGATCCGATGGTCACCGCGCCAAAACCGTCGTTCAGGGTGCAGGCACCCTCGCACAGACGATCCTGCGGGCACACCCGGCCGCACACTTCCGGCAGGGTGTTGGTCTGGTGCGACAGCTCGGCGGCCTGAAGGATGTTGCCCTCGGCCACCAGTTTCAGCCAGTTTGGAATGAAGTTGTGCACCGGGCACTTCCATTCGCAATACGGGTTACCGCAACCCAGGCAGCGGTGGGCCTGATCGGCCGAATGCTGGGGTTTGAAGGGCTCGTAGATCTCCACGAACTCTTTCTTGCGTTGACGCAACAGTTTCTTCTTCGGATCTTTGCGCCCGACCTCGATGAACTGGAAGTCGTTATTCAGACGTTCAGCCATTGTTAAAACCTCATCAAACTCTTCAGGCGCATATCACTGCGGGTTGGCACGGGTGCTGGAAAGCAACGATTTCAGGTTGGCAGCCTTGGGCTTGACCAGCCAGAAACGGCGCAGATAGTCATCGAGGTTTTCAGCGAGGTTACGACCCCATTCGCTGTCGGTTTCCGCGACGTATTCGTCCAGCACGCGCTGCAGGTGGCTGCGATAGGCTTCCATCGCTTCGCCGCTGATCCGCTGGATTTCCACCAGTTCGTGGTTGACCCGGTCAACGAAGGTGTTGTCCTGGTCGAGCACGTAGGCGAAACCGCCGGTCATGCCTGAGCCGAAGTTGTAACCAGTCTTGCCCAGGACGCAGACGAAACCACCGGTCATGTACTCGCAGCAGTGATCGCCCGTGCCTTCTACCACGGTGTGAGCACCGGAGTTACGCACCGCGAAACGCTCGCCCGCGGTACCGGCGGCGAACAGCTTGCCGCCCGTGGCACCGTAGAGGCAGGTGTTGCCGATGATGGCACTGTCCTGAGTCTTGTAGATGCTGCCCTTGGGCGGAACGATGACCAGTTTGCCGCCGGTCATGCCTTTGCCGACGTAGTCGTTGGCGTCGCCTTCCAGGTACATGTTCAGGCCGCCGGCGTTCCACACACCGAAGCTCTGACCAGCCGTCCCTTTGAAGCGGAAGGTGATCGGCGCGTTCGCCATGCCTTGGTTGCCGTGCTTGCGAGCGATTTCACCGGAGATCCGCGCGCCGATCGAACGGTCGCAGTTGCAGATATCCAGTGCGAAATCGGCACCGCTCATGTCGTTGATAGCCGAAGTGGCCATATCGACCATTTTCTCGGCCAGCAAACCTTTGTCGAACGGCGGGTTGCGGTCGACCTGGCAGAACTGTGGCTTGTCTGCCGGGATGTGATCGCTGCCGAGCAACGGAGTCAGATCAAGGTGCTGCTGCTTGGCGGTCTGGCCTTCGAGGATGTCCAGCAGATCGGTACGGCCGATCAGCTCTTCGAGGGAACGCACGCCCAGCTTGGCCAGCCACTCACGGGTTTCTTCGGCGACATAGGTGAAGAAGTTCACCACCATGTCGACGGTGCCGATGTAGTGATCCTTGCGCAGCTTCTCGTTCTGGGTCGCGACGCCGGTGGCGCAGTTGTTCAGGTGGCAGATACGCAGGTATTTGCAGCCCAGCGCGATCATTGGCGCGGTGCCGAAACCGAAGCTTTCAGCGCCAAGAATGGCCGCTTTGATCACGTCGAGGCCGGTTTTCAGGCCGCCGTCAGTTTGCACCCGGACTTTGCCGCGCAGGTCGTTGCCACGCAGGGTCTGGTGGGTTTCGGCCAAGCCGAGTTCCCACGGTGCGCCCGCGTATTTGATCGAGGTCAGCGGCGATGCACCGGTGCCGCCGTCGTAGCCGGAGATGGTGATCAAGTCCGCGTAGGCCTTGGCCACACCGGCGGCGATGGTGCCGACGCCCGCTTCTGCTACCAGCTTCACCGAGACCAGGGCCTTCGGGTTGACTTGTTTCAGGTCGAAAATCAGTTGCGACAAATCTTCGATCGAATAGATGTCGTGGTGCGGCGGCGGCGAAATCAGCGTCACACCTGGTACTGCGTAGCGCAGCTTGGCGATCAGACCGTTCACTTTACCGCCTGGCAGCTGACCACCTTCGCCGGGCTTGGCACCCTGAGCGACTTTGATCTGCAGCACTTCAGCGTTGACCAGGTATTCCGGGGTCACACCGAAACGGCCGGTTGCCACTTGCTTGATTTTCGAGCTCTTGATGGTGCCGTAACGGGCCGGGTCTTCACCGCCTTCGCCGGAGTTGGAACGCGCACCAAGGCGGTTCATGGCTTCGGCCAGGGCTTCGTGAGCTTCCGGCGACAAGGCGCCCAGGGAGATGCCCGCGGAGTCAAAGCGCTTGAGCACTGATTCCAGCGGTTCGATCTCGCTGATGTCCAGCGGCGTGTCCAGGGTTTTGACCTTGAACATGTCGCGGATCATCGACACTGGTCGGTTGTCCACCAGCGACGTGTATTCCTTGAACTTGCTGTAGTCGCCCTGCTGCACAGCGGCTTGCAGGGTGTTGACCACGTCCGGGTTGTACGCGTGATATTCGCCACCGTGGACGAACTTCAGCAAACCGCCCTGCTGGATTGGCTTGCGCGGGCTCCAGGCTTCGGCGGCCAGGGCTTTCTGCTCGGCTTCGATGTCGACGAAACGTGCACCTTTGATGCGGCTCGGCACGCCACGGAAGCTCAGGTCACACACTTCCTCGGACAGACCGATGGCTTCGAACAACTGCGCACCACGGTACGAAGTGATGGTCGAGATGCCCATCTTCGACAGGATCTTGAGCAGGCCTTTGGTGATGCCTTTGCGGTAGTTCTTGAACACCTCATAGAGGTCGCCCAGGACTTCACCGGTACGGATCAGGTCGCCCAAGACTTCATACGCGAGGAATGGGTAAACGGCAGAGGCGCCGAAACCGATCAACACGGCGAAGTGATGCGGATCACGTGCAGTCGCGGTTTCCACGAGGATGTTGGAGTCGCAACGCAGGCCTTTTTCGGTCAGGCGGTGGTGCACCGCACCAGTGGCGAGCGAAGCGTGGATCGGCAATTTACCTGGACCGATGTGACGGTCACTCAGCACAACCTGGGTACGACCGGCGCGAACAGCTTCTTCAGCCTGATCGGCAACGTTGCGGATCGCCGCTTCGAGGCCGACGCTTTCGTCGTAGTTGAGGTCGATGATCTGGCGTTCGAAGCCCGGACGATCGAGGTTCATCAGCGAGCGCCACTTGGCCGGGGAAATGACCGGCGAGCTGAGGATCACGCGCGAGGCGTGTTCCGGCGACTCCTGGAAGATGTTGCGCTCGGCACCGAGGCAGATCTCCAGCGACATGACGATGGCTTCACGCAGCGGATCGATCGGCGGGTTGGTGACCTGCGCGAACTGCTGGCGGAAATAGTCGTACGGCGTGCGCACGCGCTGGGACAGCACGGCCATCGGCGTATCGTCGCCCATGGACCCCACGGCTTCGTAGCCTTGCTCGCCGAGCGGACGCAGCACCTGATCGCGCTCTTCGAACGTGACCTGGTACATCTTCATGTATTGCTTGAGTTGATCAACATCGTAGAACGCCGAACCGTGGTCGTTGTCTTCCATGGTCGCCTGGATGCGCAGGGCGTTCTTGCGCAGCCATTGCTTGTACGGGTGACGGGACTTCAAGCGGTTGTCGATGGCGTCGGTGTCGAGGATCTGACCGGTTTCGGTGTCCACGGCAAAAATCTGACCCGGGCCCACGCGACCCTTGGCGATCACGTCTTCAGGCTGGTAGTTCCAGACACCGATTTCCGAGGCCAGGGTGATGAAACCGTTTTTGGTGGTGACCCAACGCGCCGGGCGCAGACCGTTACGGTCGAGCAGGCACACCGCGTAACGACCGTCGGTCATTACCACGCCGGCCGGGCCGTCCCACGGCTCCATGTGCATCGAGTTGTACTCGTAGAACGCACGCAGATCCGGGTCCATGGTTTCGACGTTCTGCCACGCAGGCGGAATGATCATCCGCACGCCACGGAACAGGTCGATGCCACCGGTAACCATCAGCTCCAGCATGTTGTCCATGCTCGAGGAGTCGGAACCGACGCGGTTGACCAGCGGGCCGAGCTCTTCGAGGTCAGGCATCAGGTCGTTGGCGAACTTGGTACGACGGGCCACAGCCCAGTTGCGGTTGCCGGTGATGGTGTTGATCTCGCCGTTGTGCGCCAGGAAGCGGAACGGTTGAGCCAGCGGCCATTTCGGCAGGGTGTTGGTGGAGAAGCGCTGGTGAAACACGCAGATCGCGGTTTGCAGGCGCTGGTCGCTCAGGTCCGGATAGAAGGCGGTGAGATCCGCCGGCATCATCAGGCCTTTATAAATGATGGTCTTGTGGGAAAAGCTGCAGATGTAGTGATCGCTGTCAGCGGCATTGGCCACCGACGAACGACGACGGGAACTGAACAGCTTGATCGCCATGTCCTGATCGCTCAGGCCTTCACCGCCGATGAACACTTGTTCGATCTGCGGCAAACGCTCCAGCGCCAGACGGCCGAGCACGCTGGTGTCGATTGGCACTTTGCGCCAGCCGATCAGCTGCAGGCCAGCGGCCAGGATCTCGCGGTTCATGTTTTCGCGAGCGGCCTCGGCTTTCACCGGGTCCTGGTTGAAGAACACCATGCCCACGGCATATTGCTTGGGCATTTCGACGCCGAACGTCTCCTGGGCGATGGCTCGCAGGAATACATCCGGCTTTTGAATCAGCAGACCGCAACCGTCACCGGTTTTGCCGTCGGCATTGATCCCACCGCGGTGGGTCATGCAGGTCAGGGCCTCGATGGCCGTTTGCAAAAGGGTATGACTGGGCTCGCCCTGCATATGGGCTATCAGGCCGAAACCGCAGTTATCCTTGAATTCATCTGGTTGGTACAGACCTGCTTTCATAGACACTTTCTCACCAGGCTGCCTCTTTACGAGGCAAATTTCTTTTCAATTCAACCACTTACCATCCGCGCCGAACGTACGCCAGCTTTGCGGGGGCAAAAGGGAGGTCATTGTACACACCGACACAGGGGCTCACAAATTTGACGACGAACTGTCGTAAATCTATGTCGCATTTGTGAAAGGTTTAAAGCGATATGCTGTGCTAGTCAAAACATTTTTAATGTTGACCGCTACGACTCAAAGACTACTGTGACGCAGACACCACAAGGCACGCGGTCTGTAGAGACGGCGCGCACTCGTAGAATTTTGAGGTGCTTGGAGAGGCGGCCTGGGTAAGGCCGCCGAATCTTCAGCGAGTTGTTGCCAGTTCCTGTTGGACGCTGGCGACAGTACGAGGCCAAGGTTTACCAGCCTGAACCTTCGCTGGCAAGGCCTTGATGGCGGTAAGGGCTGCATCGCGGTTGGCGAAGTTACCGTAGGTGATGACGTAAAGCGGCTTGCCGTTGAGCACTTTCTTGAAATAACGGTACTCGCCGCCCTGCTCTTTCACGAAATTTTGCGCGGACGCTTCGGAGCTGGTACCGAGGATTTGCACCACGTAATTACCCGGAGCCTGACCGGCGTACCAGGTGCCACCCGCGGCCTTGGCAACTGTCACCGGCTTTTCGGCAGGTTTGGCAGCGGCAGTGGCGGCAGGTTTGGCTGGCGCTGGAGCAGGCTTGGCAACAGGTGCCGGAGCGGGCTTGGCAGTTGCGATCTGAGTCGGAGCAGGCTTGGCCGCTGGCGTCGGCGCAGGG